>NZ_PVBR01000011.1 GCF_002980495.1 Phyllobacterium phragmitis | reverse complement strand
CTCATCCGCTCCATCAACGACAAGGCCAGCCTCAAGGTCAGACGGAAAACGCTCGGATGGGACGACGATTATCTCGAAACCGCAATAACCGCAGCACACAAATGATTTTTCAAGCGATTCCCCTGACCGGTTAAACCGGAATCTCGAGAGCAGAAGTTGAGGCGAACACGCGAGGCTAGCCGGAAATCAAGCCTGACGCACCTCAGCCACCCCGCCGTTGGTGAGCTGGATCAGTTGCGAAGACCTCAATGCTGATCCTGTCCCGTTTGAGCGCCATTGCCTCCGAAAATCCTAGCCCGAAAGGGGCCGACACCATCGAAGAACTGTCCAGCTTCAGAAGAAAAGCCCCCGATCGCGATCGTGCGGCGAATAGGATGCCGTGGCGTATAAAAAGGATGGTTTGCCCGTGCGGCTAAAGGCATTTCCAGTGTGATTCTGCGGATCGTAGAGCAGTGATCTTGCAGAGTTCAAATCCCTCTCGCCCCGCCAAACGCCGCCGATTGCCCTCTATGGCCCGACATTCCCGCCGATCACCGCATGACACCAAGCGGCATCGCGACCCCCCGATTCTACGCTACAGCCCGATATATCTTGTTGCGGTTATAAGCTGTTTCAGCGCAATAAAGATCGCTTCCGACCCCATTTCTGCCGTCCGACATCAGTGGGATTTACCCCGTTCGCGGACGCTGGAGGCGTTCAGGTCGCGCTTGCCGTTGCCATCCAGCCACGGAACGAGAAGGCGGCATAGAAGAGCTCGACATCCGAGAATCCGGCTTCGCGAAGCAGTGCTTCCTCTTCAGCAGCGGGAAGCAGGGGCAGTCCAGCCATTCTCGTGGCGGTGGCCGTGGCCTTCTCCCAATCAACGCTGGCGCGGTCGGCAAATGCCGCCGAACGCGCCATCCAGCGTTCCGCACCTCCACTTGGCACGCTGTGATGGGCGACAACGAGGCGCGCGTCGGGCTTCAGTCGACGATGGATCTCCTTCAGCGTTAGCAGCCGCTCGTGTCTGTCGAGAAAGTGCAGCGTGAGCAGACAGGTCGCTCCGTCGAACGGGCCTGACGGTGCCGTCCCGACGGTACCCTCTATCAACGCGATCCGATCATTGAACGGCTCGATATAGCGTCGCGCAAGGTCGAGCATGGCGGCGGAGGGATCGACGCCGGTGAATGTCCATTCGCGCCGGGCTTCAGCCATCGCCTTCATCTCCATGCCCCCTCCCGCACCGACCACGAGAATGCTCGCCGCTTGCTCGGTTCGCTCGCTCAGGAGCAGCATCGCCATGCGATGGAGATCGGCCAGCCCCGGCACCTTGCGTGGCGTATCGTCCGCATAGGTTGCGACCATAGAAGGGTTCGAGAATGGCCTTGGGCTTTTCGTGTTGGCGTCGTTTGGTGTGGACACGGGAACTCCGGGGCATGTATCAGATGGAGCTACGGAAGAACAGGTAACTCATGTATCTTCAACAGATACGAATTAACTCGCATCCTGTCAACGATCCATGCGGTACCTCATGCAACGGTGACGAGCGGCGCATTATTTGAAGGTTCAGGAGATGAACAAGGACACCAGGCTATCGGACGTGCTGCATGTGCTGCTGCACCTGGGGCAAGTTACAGAGCCGGTGACGTCCGAGGTTCTGGCGAGAAGCATGGGCACAAATCCGGCCGTGTTCCGGCGGACCATGGCAGGCTTGAGGAGGGCAGGTCACGTCCGGTCCGGCAAGGGACACGGCGGCGGCTGGCAGTTGGCGCGCCCCTTACACGAGATCAGTCTCCTGGCCGTTTATGAAGCGCTTGGCCGGCCCAATCTCTTCGCCATTGGAAACCGCAGCGATCATCCTGATTGCCTTGTCGAAAGGAACGTCAACGCCGCTATGGCGGATACGATGGCACGAGCGGAAGCACTGTTGGTGGAGCGATTCAGAGATGTAACGCTGGACACGCTTGTTCCGGGGAAACCGGAGCCGCTTTCGGTGCATTGCCGCTAGCTCTTCCAGTTCAACCCGTCAGTTTGGCGTAGACGCTCTGCTGCGAAATCTATGAATGCGCGGACTTTCGGCGCAGCACGGCGCCCCTCGATATGGACCAGATGAATTGGCAGCGGTTCGGGCTCCCAATCTTCAAGCATCGTCCGCAGCGTTCCCGCCTCCAGATCGGGGCCGATCTGGTAGGAAAGGGCCTGGCAGATGCCCCATCCACGCCGCGCGATCTCGATGGCGGCGGCCACGCTGCTGACGCTGAGCCTGGGATCCACCCTGACCATCCGCTCACCACCCGGCCCGAAGCGCCATTGCCGACCCGTATTGAGCGGCGCCACCGACACGACACGGTGCGAGGCCAACTCGGCCGGATCCTGCGGGCAGCCCCGCCCGGCGAAATAGCCTGGAGCACCACAGACGACGCGGCGGACCTGCCCGACCCGGATGGCGGCAAGGCCCGATGACGGCTGTGGACCGATGCGCACGGCGATATCGAAGCCTTCCTCGACGATGTTCACGACCCGATCGATCATCAGCACGTCAGCACTCACGCCGGGATGGCGATCGAGAAACTCGGTCAGGATGGGAGAAACGTAGATCCGCCCGAATTCCTGCGGACAGGTGATGCGAAGCTGCCCGACGGGCGTTTGGGCCGCACCGGTGGCCGCTTCGCCGGCAGCCTGGAGATTGGCCAGAATTTCGCGCACGTCCTGCAGATAGGCCCGCCCTACATCCGTCAGCCTCACCCGCCGCGTCGTGCGCGTGAACAACCGGGCGCCGAGCGCGGCTTCGAGCGCGCTCACACCGCGCGTCGCGGACGGCGCACTCAAACCCACGGCGCGGGCACCGGCGGCAAAGCTCTCGGCCTCTGCCACCGCAACGAACACTCTCAGGCTTTGCAAGCGATCCATGCATCCTCGATTATTGCAGAAATCAAAATACTGGATTTCAAAATGAGTCTATTCTTTCACGTTTAGCTCATCTCTATGTTGCCGTCTACCGATACGCGCTGCTCCGGCAGCCCCACCTCCCGGTTTGAAAGGAGATTTCCATGTCCGATGCGAATGCCCGCAATGGCGCGCCCGTGACCCTCTATCGCAATCCGAAATCCGGCCATTGCCACCGGGTCGAGCTGATGCTCGCGCTGCTGGATATTCCTTACGAGACTATCGATCTCGACATGGCAAACGGGGCGCACAAAGCGCCGGAATATCTCAGGATCAGCCCGCTTGGGCAGGTTCCGGCGATCAAGGACAATGGCGTGGCCCTGTCGGACTCGAACGCCATCCTCACCTATCTGGTCGAACGCTACGGCGATACCACCATCTGGAGGGGTGCCGATCCGCTGGAAAAGGCGGAAGTGCAGCGCTGGCTTTCCATCGCGGCCGGAGAGATCGCATCGGGTCCCTGCGCCGCACGACTGGTCACGCTGTTCGACGCCGATCTCGACCATGAGGCGGCGAAGGCCAGGGCGCATGCCCTTTTCGCTGTCATGGAGGCGCATCTGAACGATCGCGATTGGCTGGCTTCAACACACCACCCGACACTCGCCGATATCGCCGGCTACAGCTACATCGCGCACGCGCCCGAAGGCGGGGTGAGCCTGTCTCCCTATCCCTCGATACGGGCCTGGCTTACACGCATCGAAGCGCTGCCGGGCTTCGTGGGCATGGCGCGCTCTCCCGAACTGGCCTGAATTCGGGGACCGCAAAACGGAAGCAGCCCAACCATGGTTCTCGAAAAATCGCCTTTCCATGCCGGCGAACTGGAGGCGCAGCGCCGTGCCAAAGTGGGTGACGTCGCATCCTGGGCCGGCAGCTTCATCCGGGATCACATGCCCGATCAGCACCGCGACTTCTTTGCGGCACTGCCGTTTCTCGTCGTCGCGGGTGGCGACGGGGAGGGGTGGCCGTGGGTCACGATCATCGAAGGACCGGCCGGGTTCGCGAGTTCGCCTGATCCGCGCAGGCTTTCGGTAGCGGCAAGGCTGCACCCGCAGGACCCTCTGTCGGGCGCACTCTCGCCCGGTGCGGGGATAGGGATCCTGGGGATCGAGCTGGCGACACGGCGGCGCAATCGGTTGAACGGCGTGGTCCGCGCGACCGATGACGGCTTCGTCATCGAGGTTCGGCAGAGTTTCGGCAACTGCCCGCAATACATTCACGAGCGCGCCTGGCGCCGCGTCGAAACGGGGCGGGCAGCAAAATCCCGCATCTCGCACCGGCTCGATCCGGATCAGCAAGTTCGGATCGCGGCGGCGGATACCCTGTTCATCGGCTCCGGCCACAGCACAGGCGGCGATCGGTCTTCCGACGGCTATGACGCCTCTCACCGTGGCGGATCGCGCGGTTTCGTCCGCGTGTCCGACGATGGAATGCTGCTGCGCATTCCCGATTATGCGGGCAATAAGTATTTCAATACGATCGGCAATCTGGTCCGGGATCCGCGCGTCGGCCTGCTCTTCGTCGATTTTGCGACGGGCGGCCTTCTGCATATCATCGGCCGGGCCAGGATCGATTGGGCGCCGAAGAACAGTCATGATCCGAATGCGCTGCGGATGATCGAGGTCGCGGTCGAGAAGGTCATCGATCGCCCGGCCGCACTGGCGCTCCGGTGGAGCGAAGAGGGCGCGGAACTCCGGCCGTTGAAGGTTATCGACAAGGTGGCGGAGAGCGACCGGATTACCTCGTTCCATCTGGCCTCACCGGATGACGCGGCGCTCCCGCCTTTCGAGGCTGGCCAACATCTGCCTGTCGAACGGAAGGTGCCGGGTCAGCCAGACCGGATCAGACGAACCTATTCGCTGTCCGGTTCGCCGCACATCGGAACCTACCGGATCAGCGTCAAGCGCGAGGATCGCGGTATCGCCTCGACCTTCCTTCACGCCGGGGTCGAGATCGGAGACACGATCGAGGCACGCCCTCCTGCAGGCGATTTCATCCTTCCCGGCGGTCAGGCTCCGGTGGTGCTCGTCAGCGCGGGCGTCGGGGTGACACCGATGCTTTCCATGTTGCACGACGCCGTGACCAACCACCCCGGCCGGTGGGTCTGGTTCATCCATGGCGCGCGCGACGGGCGGAGTCATGCCTTCAGAACCGAGGTTGATGCGCTCATCGGGATGCATGCAAACATCATGCGCAGAATCGTCTACAGCGCGCCGCGCGAGACGGATGTTCCGGATGTCGGCTTCGACGCGACCGGACGCGTAACGGCGAAAGATTTGCTGGCGCTTCGGGCAGGTGCGGAAGCCCACTACATGCTCTGCGGACCGGCGCGCTTCCTTGCGGATATTCGCACGGGCCTTGAAGCCGGAGGCGTGCCGCCCGGCCATATCCACTTTGAAACTTTCGGGCCTTCCGGGTAAAACCGCGCGGTTTTGGACGGGGGCCGGTTTCCGTCTGCCGATAAGCGCACCTTCTGCTGAAGCTCATGAGGTTAGCGAAACCGGCCGCACTGCGGGCAAGCCGGGTGATTATCCCGCCCGGACGAACGAGCGTGAAAGGTTCCAAATGGCGGCCTCGCCAAACCCGCATGAGAGACCTCGGTCATTCTCCTGCAATCACTGGCGCGGGCAGCGGCCGTCCGGGGACGACCGCTGCCAAGAGTTTGTCGCCAGGAGTCTATTGGCTTTCGACGGATTGGAGGAATCCCGTCAAGAAGTCCGTCACTTGCTCGGGTGCCTCCTCGGCGATGTAGTGCCCGCTTTCCGGCAGATGTTCGAGTTGTGGATCGGCGAACCTTCTGTTCATGAATTCCACCAGCAATCCGTTCCCGAGGCCGCCGATTCCAAGTGAGGGAACCGTCAGTCGATCCGGATACGTCAACTGATCATCGAGGTCCTGAGCGTAGGCCTGGTACCAGCCATTGCCGCCACGAATGCCGTCTTTGGTGTTGTAGGCCGCAGCGTAGACCGCCCGGTCGCGTTCCGTCAGCGCATCTTTCTTGTAGAGCAGCGAGTTCCAGAACCAGTTCTGGTAAATATGGGCGCGGCCTTCGATCAACTCTTCGGGCATGTCATGCACCTGGTTGAAGGCGAACCACCACAGGAAGAAGTCCTCCTGGAAGTTTCCCGTGAGGGCGCGCGCCGGAACGAGCCGCATGTCGCGCGTGCTTTGGGGTTGCGCCGAGACGTCCAGGAAGGTCACCGATGTCGTTGCATCCGGATAGTTGGCCGCATAGGCATAGGCGACCTGCGATCCGATATCGTGACCAACGATATGCGCTTCGTCATGCCCAAGTGTTTTCAGAAGTTCATGGATATCCTTGGCCATGTTCTTCTTGTCGTAACCGGCCTCCGGCTTGTCCGTCGCGCCCATGCCGCGAATGTCGACAGCAATCACGCGATGGTTTTTGGCGATCTCAGGCATGATCTTGTGGAATGCCCACCATGTCTGCGGCCAGCCCGGCATCATGAGGACGGGCGTGCCTTCGCCGCCTTCTACGTAGTGCATTCGAATGCCGTTGACCTCGGCAAAGCTACTTTTAAATCCCTTCAACTCGCCGACCAGGGTCTCGTCCGAGACGTCGATGCCTTCGTAGGGGTTCCCCTTGTCGGTCACCTGCGCGGCCACGGTCACCGGCAACATAAGGGCCAGGGCCGCCCCCATAGCGAATAGCCTGGATACTCTCATTTTTGAAACTCCATTGATGTGGTTCGATGTTCGCTCGCCCGACAAGACGGGGCCGAGAGGTTCGCCGCTCGGAAAAGGTGCTCCTCCGAAACGTCGTCGTCCTGCCGGTTTTGCGGTAGCGGAAGGTGATCAGCTCGCGGCTTGCGCCTCTGCGGCGCGGGCGAGCATTTCGACCCAATCCTGGTGGTATTTGTAAAGCGCACCCGGGTTCTTGCGCCCGATCTCCTCGAGAAAGAACGCACCTTGCAGGGTTTCCTCGGTGAGCAGATGGCAGCCATCTTCCGTTGGCGTGATGACCCAGCCGTGAAATGCCGTCGAACCGGTTTCGTCGCCATCGACCGTCGTGGACCACGACAGGCTGCGGAAGGGAACGTATTCCCTGACGACACAGCTCATCGAAAAACCAACGGTGATCCGGCTGTACCGGGTGCCCAACTTCAGCTCTGTATCCCCGCCCAAAATCCTGACCTGATCTTCGGGAGGGAAGTAGCTCGACCAGTTCTCCGCCTCGACGAGGAGTTGCCATACAACCTCCGCCGGCGCTTTCACGTCGATCTCGTTCAGCGCATAGAGCGCCGTAACCCCGGGATGATTTTCCGGGGGAAATTTCACACGCTTGAGCATGTTTCTTCTCCTAGCTTCATTGATTGCCCGCGTTATCGATGGACGGGCGCCCCGTTCATTTATATATCGATCGACACAGAAATACCTAAGAGCCTTGCCATAGCGAGTCAAGCAATTTATCTAGTGATCGATGCAGAAATAAGGAACCCTGTGAAATGACGGAGAGAGCACCTGCCGGAAACCGCGGGCGGCCCCGCGCGTTCGATCGAGAAGCCGCGCTGGCGCGGGCGACCCGTCTTTTTTGGGAGAAGGGATATGAGGCGACGTCGGTCTCCGAACTCACCGAGGTGATGGGGATCGGCTCGCCCAGCCTTTATGCTGCCTTCGGCTCCAAGGAAGCCCTCTATGGCGAAGCCCTGCGCTATTATGTCGATACCTACGAGGGGCTCGTCTGGGCAAAATTCCACGCGGCCGACACGGCCCGCGCTGCCGTCGAAGGGTATTTGATGGATTCAGCCGCCGCCTTGACCGGCTCGATCGCCGACATCCCGCTTGGTTGCATGGTAACGCTCTCCTCGGTCGGGAGCGAAGGACATTCGGAGCTTGGTCAACGTGTGCGGGCACAACGGGCCGTAACCCTTCATCACTTGGAAACGCGGTTGACCAGAGCCGTGGAGGAGGGGGAGATCCCGCCGGCGACCGATGTCCACGCGCTCGCCCGTTTCGTGCAGACCGTGCAGAACGGGATGTCGATCCTGGCCCGGGATGAGGTCAGCCGTGCCGAACTGGAATCGGTAGCGCAGGTTGCCATGCTCGGTTGGGATGCTCGCACCGCCGGTTAGCCCCCGCGTCCTCATCTCCCTTGGCTCGAACAGGCAAAGTTCGAGCGCGTTCCCCGCCGCGGCTGGCTGCATAAAAGGCGCTTGATTTGGAAACGATCATTTTCTATAAGCAGCTATGTCCAATGTTTCATCCTACTCAGCCAACCCGCGCGGTCCCGGCCGTCCTCGCGAGTACGACCTCGAAGAGGCTCTCGACAGGGCCATTCGGGTCTTCAGCGAACGTGGCTTTCATGCCACGTCAATCGGTGACCTCACCGAAGCGATGGCGTTGACCCAGGGCAGCATCTACAAGGCCTTCAAGGACAAGCGGGCCGTTTTCCTGGCCGCATTCGACAGATATGTTGCTGTGCGAGCGGAAAGGCTCGCAGAGGCAACACGGACTGCGAAGACGGGTCTGGACCGCATTCGCAAGCTGCTGACTTTTTACGTCGAATCCGCACATGGACCGGAGGGAATGCAAGGCTGCCTGATCGTTGGGAGTGCAGCAGAGCTTGCGATCTTCGATGATGAAGTCGCACGAAGGATTGCCGCCGCCCTTGATCGAAATGAGGCTTTGATCGCCGAGTTCATCAGGCAGGGTCAACAGGATGGTTCCATTCCCTCCCGGATCGACCGAACGGCCACGGCCCGGTTCATCCTCTGCCTTCTCCAGGGCATGCGGGTCGTCGGCAAGACCGGACGCACGCGCAAGGACATGGCAGCGGTGATGGAGGTTGCGATGCGCGCAGTCAGCTAATTTTTTTGCCTGAATAGAAAATAATCGTTTCCTTATTACAGAGGCCACAATGACCAATACGACCTTCGAAGGCTTGTCCGATCAACGGACCGTTTCAACCGGGATGACCTTCCTTCTGGCCGCCGCCTGCGGCCTGATCGCGGCCAACATCTATTATGCGCAGCCGCTTGCCGGTCCGATCAGCGAGGCGCTCGGATTTTCGCCGCAGGCAACAGGACTCATCGTCACGCTCACCCAGATCGGCTACGGCGCGGGCCTGCTGTTTCTCGTGCCGCTTGGCGATCTCGTTGAGAACCGCCGACTAACCCTCGCCATGATCGGGGTCGCGACGCTCGGCCTGCTGGGTGCGGCATTGTCACCCCACGCGCTGCCGTTCCTGCTCGCTTCGCTCTTCATCGGCGTGGGATCGGTCGCAGTGCAGGTGCTCGTTCCCTACGCCGCACATCTTGCCCCTGAAGCCACGCGGGGGCGTGTCGTCGGCAACGTGATGAGCGGGCTGATGCTCGGCATCATGCTGGCCCGTCCCGTGTCCAGTTTCATCGCCGAGTTGTCTTCGTGGCAAACCGTGTTCTTCGTGTCAGCGGGTGCAATGATCGTCCTCGCTTTGGTGCTTCGCTGCGCTTTGCCACCGCGCGTGCCGACGACGAAGTCAGGCTACGGCGAACTGTTGGCTTCGATGGCCAAGCTTGCAATGACAACGCCTGTCCTCCAGAGGCGCGCGCTCTATCATGCGTGCCTGTTCGGCGCATTCAGCCTGTTCTGGACGACGACACCGTTGTTGCTTGCCGGACCGGAATTCCATCTGTCACAAGGCGGCATCGCTCTCTTCGCACTGGCGGGTGTTGCAGGCGCGATCGCCGCACCTATTGCAGGCCGGGTTGCGGATCGTGGATGGACCCGCCCGGCAACGGCTTTCGCCATGCTGGCCGTCGCAGGCGCATTTCTGATCACGCATCTCGCGCCTGCCGGCTCGAAACTCGCGCTCGGGCTTCTTGTCGCCGCGGCGATCGTTCTGGACTTTGGCGTGGCCGCAAACCTGACGCTCGGCCAGCGTGCGATCTTCGCTCTTGGCGCCGAGTTCCGCAGCCGCCTGAACGGACTCTACATGGCAACCTTCTTCGTGGGCGGCGCGATCGGATCGGCCCTGGGCGGATGGGCCTATGTGCAAGGCGGCTGGACGCTCACCTCCTGGATCGGGTTTGCCCTCCCCATGGCTGCGCTTGTCTACTTCGCATCGGAGTGAACAATTGAAGTGTTAAGCGGCAAGCTGCATTGGCCGGATGTAAAGCGCAGCGATCAAGAGCGACAAACGGCGGCCAGGATGGCGTTGATCGCATCGCCCAATCCGCAACCGACGACTGGTCGAACCGGGTCGTCGCGGCGAAAAGCGATTCCGCCTCGGTCGCCGCCAGCGGAGCCGAAGGCGATCCGGCCAATGCCGGTATCCGCCGCGAGCCGGAATTGCCGGAACATGAGGAAATCATCGCGCCGCCGCGCTCGCCCGAACAGGAGTTCGACATCCTCGAAGATGAACCCGATGTGGACGCCGGCAAGGCTTGGGCCTTTCGTCAGCGCATGCGCATGGTCGCGCGGCAGGCGTCGATGAATCCCGACGACGGCATTGAGCTTTGAGGAACGCGCCATGGCGACCCGCACTCGCATGAACGTCTATTTAGACCCAGACCTGCTCAAGCAGATCGAGGCGCTGTCATTGCGGCGCAAAGTCTCGAAGTCGGCTATCATCGAAGCGGCCGTCGCCCCCTTCCTGTCGGGGGATATATCGGACCGGCTGGAAGCGGTGATGTCGCGCCGCCTGGACAGGCTCGGCCGTCAGGTCGATACGCTCGATGAAGATCTCGCCATTCTCGGCGAGACCATCTCGCTGTTCATCCGCTTTTGGCTAACCATCACGCCGCCGCTGCCGGATTCCGCAAAAGAGCCGGCCCGGGTGAAGGGTGTGGAGCGGTTCGAGGGGTTTATGCAATCGCTCGGCGACGACTGGCGACCGCTTCCTGAAAGAGTTGTCGCGCGATATCGACTTTACTGAACGAAGCGGAGCCGTCGGAGGTGACACCATCCCGGATGACCATTGAGCCTGGTCGTCAACCTGTCCTATTTCCGGCTGGGCGCCGGAACGCGATCCCCAACGCCAAGACCATGATCGCGCCAGCAACAATGAAGACTAGCCTCATCCCACCTTCGATCTGTAGGGAGGAGGCTTGTCGTAAGTCGCTCGATCCGACGCCCATGGCAAAGACCATGCCCATCACAGATGCCCCCAGGATCAGGCCAAGGTTTCGCGATAAGCCGAGTATCCCGGATACCACCCCGCGCCGATCCTTGGGGACCTGCGCCATTACCCCCGTATTGTTCGCTGCTTGAAAGAGTTGATAGCCCGGTGTCAGGATGGCGATGGCCAGTACGTATCCCCCGACGCCGAACATCCTTGGTAGAAGTGACAGCGAAAGTGCTCCAGTAGCAAGCAAGGCGAGCCCGAACCGGAGAACACGACCGGCCCCCCATGTATCGACCGCACGCCCGGAGGGGAGGCCGCTAAAGATCGAGATCGCCGGTCCGACCGACATCGTCAGGCCGATCGCCACTTCGTCCAGGCCGAGCCCGAGGCCGAGATAGAATGGCCCGACAACCAGCGTCGTCATCATCACGGTTGCAACCAGAAGATTGGTGCAGAGGTCGGGCAGCAAATGCCAAGGCAGGACGCGGCGAATGCTTCCCGGCGACGCCTTCGTCCGATCAGAACCGTGCGGCAAGGCAAGCCATGCAAGGATCAGCGTCAGCGCCGCCAGTGGCACCTGCACGAGGAAGATGTCACGCCAACTGCCGATCGCCAGGAGCGTTCCGCCAAGAGAGGGGCCGAGGGCAGTTCCCAGGGCGGACATAGTGCCCAGCAAACCCATCCCACGCCCTATTCGCGCCTCGCCTAGATGTGAGCGCACAAGGGCGATGGTCAGGGTCATCAGAAAGGCAGCGCCGATCCCCTGAATTGCCCGTGCTCCAATCAATAGCCAGAGGTTTGGAGCGAGACTACAGAGCAGAGAGGCCCCGCAGAACAGGCCGAGGCCCGTGAGATGCATTGGCCTGAGCCCGTAAATGTCGCCAAGCCGTCCCACGAATACCGATGAGACTGTCAGTGTCGCGAGATAGGCAACGACCACCCATTGGACATGAGAAAAAGGCGCAGAAAAAGTTTCAGCCAGCTCCGGCAGGGCGATATTGGCAATGCTGGTGCCCAGCGAGGCCAGCAGCATCGACAGCGCGAGAACCGACAAGATTCTTCGATTTCCCGTTTGTTCCGAAGACAGCGCGTCCTTGTCCATGCCTTTGAACCTCTTGCTTCACTCGTGAATTGAGGGCAGGTTACGACTTCAAGCCAACGTGAGGTCAAGCATGAAATTTCTCGATATCGGCGAGGTTTCCGAAAAGACCGGAATACGCACTTCGGCGCTGCGTTATTACGAAGAAATAGGCCTGATTTCGTCCGTCGCCCGCAATGGGCTGCGGCGTCAGTTTCCCCCGGAGATCCTTTTGCAGCTCAAGTTGATCGCGATGGGGAAGTCCGCAGGCTTCTCGCTGGATGAAATTGCTGGGATGTTCGGAAAGGATGGCAGACCCCTTCTGCCACGCGCAGTGTTACATGAGAAAGCCAACGAACTTGATCTCCAGATTCGTGAGCTGATGGCGCTGCGCGACACCTTGCGTCATGTCGCGGATTGCCCTGCGCCATCGCATATGGAGTGCCCGACGTTCAGGCGCCTCGTGAACGTAGCCGGGCGTCGCGCAAGAACAAGTGCTAATAGGCGTGGAGCGAAGAAGTCCCTGAGATGATTCTCGCTCGTAGCCGTGTTCTGTCGATACATGGTCAGCGTCCGATACAATTAACGGAGTTTCGACCCCTCCTATTTGCCGCCGATCACCGCCGATGGCCGCACGCTCGTAAATAGGTGTTGAACCGGCCCGATTTCGGGCTTTCTTTGGTATACGCCTGGACATTTGCTGCCTTGAGCTGCTTTCTCTTCCGCTCATTCTCAAGGGTGAAGGTTTGATCGGCTGACGTGCGTGCCGAATGTGTCTCTCGATCTCCGTTATCTTCGCTACGCGATGACTGCGGCCGAGCAAGGGAGGTTTCGAGGTACAGCGCGCCAGGGCGGAAGCCCTATCTTAACAGTCTGCACCGTGTGAATCGGCCTCCCAGCATGACCCCACCCACCAACGAGATTTCAATGGCTTAGCATGCCGATCGGCGCCGAAACCCACGCCTATTCACAAATGGACAATGGGAAGGATGATCCAGTTCAATACCTCATCACCCTATGACAACGCACGCGGACGCTTGCGGATGTGGCGTAAAGTGAAAACGTCGTTGTAGAACCCAGGGTATTTGATACGTTGCAAAAGTCGGACGCAAAACTGATACAAAAATTGGGGGTATTTCAACGGGCGCCTCTTACAATGCTCGGTATTGTGTCGGGGAGAGGCCGGTCTCCGTCCGGAAGACCTTGGCGAAGTGACTGGGGCTATCATAGCCTACACCCATGGCGACTTCGATGATCTGCATGTCGGTTTGGCACAGCAATTCCTTTGCACGCTCAACTCGGCGAAGGATGAACCAGCGGGATGGGCTTTGCCCCATGGTATTGTGGAAAGCACGACTGAAGTGGAATCGGCTCATCCCGCATAGATCGGCCAACTGGTCCAGACCAAATGGCTCGATCAGTTGAGCATCCATATGTTCGAGCGCCTTGCGCAGCTTCCATGCCGGAAGCTGCGCTGGTTTACGCACAGTGGCACGGTCGATATCGGTGTAATGGCGCAGAAGATGGATGGTCAGGCTCTCGACAAGCCCCTTCACGAAAACTGGGCTGGCTTGTTGATACGAGGCCTGCAACTCATCGGCCAGGCCGATGAGGATTCCGTTTATGAGCGCATCCTGTGCACCCGATACATCGCGCATGCGGAGCCGCGAGGGATTGAGGCCCAGAGACAGGGCAGCCCGGCTCACGAGTTCAAACCCAAGGTAGAGATGCATGACCTCAAACGGGAGATCCGGCGCTGCCTGCCACCGCATAAGGTAAGGTGCAGCCGTCTGTGTCAGATAGAATGAACCCGCCTTGACGATATTTCCACGCCATTCGCCATCGAGTTCTCGCTCCTCTACCATCGCCTCGCCCGACATCACCCAGACGAGCAAGGGCTCGGCCACTGCGGGGACCAAAACCTCATCTTCACATTGTGCACGACGGAATATCTGCGCTTCGACATCCTTCCAGGCATCGCCCGTACCCTGCACGATCTTGCGGCCACGAATGTGCTGCTCCAGAGCATGACTGGCGCAATGCAGAGAAGAATGATGGGTATGAGGCATTCGCTTTTTTGACTTTTCAGCCATCGCCTGGGCTCGTGACATAATGGCTCATCGGGTCGCCATGATCGCAGTTTGGCGCAAGATCACGATAGTTTCAGCAAAGCCGCGCGCGAGACAGCATCCCGATAACTCTAAATTCGTCTTTGTCATCACAACCGCTATCTGGCGGGCAAACAGACGGAGAAATTCATGGATATCAAAGGCAAGGTCGCTCTTGTTACCGGCGCATCCAGTGGCATTGGGGCTGCAACGGCACGCAAACTTGCAGCAGAAGGGATCATAGTCGGACTGGCCGCCCGGCGTAAAGAACGATTGGAAACACTGGTCGCGGAAATTGCCGCCGCCGATGGTCAGGCCGTAGCGCTCGAAACCGACGTTACCGATCCAGCGTCCTGCAAGATTGCGGCCGAAACGCTCGTCGCGCATTTCGGCCGCATCGATGTCCTGGTCAACAATGCCGGGTTGATGCCACTTTCAGATATCGACAGCCTGAAAGTGGACGAATGGCAGCGCATGGTGAATGTGAACGTCTCTGGCGTTCTCAACGCCACGGCTGCTGTTCTGCCGCAGATGATCTCGCAGCATTCGGGACATATCTTCAACATGTCCTCGATCGCCGGGCGCAAGGTTTTTACTGGCCTGACTGTCTATTGCGCGACCAAAGCAGCGGTCGCAGCCTTCTCCGACGGGCTCCGGATGGAGATCGGGCCAAAGCACAATATCCGTGTTACGTGCATCCAGCCCGGCGCGGTGAAGTCGGAGCTTTACGAGCAGATCACCGATGCGAACTACCGCCAGCAGATGGACGACCTGGCTGCCTCAATGACCTATCTGGAAGGCGAGGACATAGCGGACACCATCCTCTTCGCACTGAAATCGCCTGAACGCATGAATGTGGCAGAACTGTTCGTGTTGCCCACGGAACAGGGCTGGTAAGCCTCTTTCCCGCCGCCAGTCAGACTGGCGGCGGTTCTTTGAGCAGGAGTTCGTGATGCAGGAAATCGATGTCGCAAATGCCTTCCGTCTGATTGAGCCGGGACCAGTTCTTCTGGTCACAACCTGTGGGACAGACGGCCCGAATGTGATGACCATGGGGTTTCACATGATGGTCCAACATGCACCTCCGCTGATTGGCTGCGTGATCGGTCCATGGGATCACAGTTATCGCGCCTTGCGCGAGACCGGCGAATGCGTGCTTTCAGTCCCGCGCGCGAGCATGAGCGCGACGGTAACCGACATTGGCAATTCATCTGGCGTGGATATTGACAAGTTCTGTACATTTGAGATCGAGGCACAGCCTGGCATTACGGTCAAGGCCCCGCTTCTTCGCGACTGTATTGCCAATCTGGAGTGCCGCCTTGCCGATGCAACTCTATCAAACAGTTACTCGCTTCATATTCTCGAAGTCGAACGACTCTGGGTCGCGCCCGGTTGGCGCGAGGCTCCGATGCTTCACCACATTGGCGATGGATATTTCCGCAAGGACGGCGACCTGATCGACGAAAGCCGTCGCATGACCCGCTGGCATCATCTGGCCGGGCTTTGAAAGCATTGGTAGTGCTCGTTCCATTGTCGCAAAGATCCTGAAAGTCTGAGAAAAATCTTGGTTCTGCGAACGTGGCTGTGGTCATCGATCTTCATTGACGTTGTACCCGTTCGGAGACAACACCGAGTGGCCGCCTACGACAACATTCCCATGGACATCGCCAGCCGGTTGCGCACATTTTCCAGAAGCCAGTTCCCGGCCTTGCCGAAGGGGTGACCACGGCTATGGGCGGCGTAGACAGTCAAGTTGGCCGACGGCGCGATGCTCTCGTCGGCGATGTCGAGTTTCACCAGCCTTCCATCAGCCAGGTAGGGCGCCACGACGTGCGGCGGCATCTTGCACCAGCCAAATCCGGCGAGCAGGAAATCGAGCCTGCGTTCAAGATCGACGAACCGCCAGAGCCTGGTTCCGACAATCCCAAGCTTCGGAGTCTCGGCACCGATCACATCTGATAGAACGAGCTGCACATAAGGCACAAGATCAGCCCGTTCCAGTCTAGGCCCCAGGTGTGCAAGGGGATCGTCTCGACGTCGGCGAGGACGTTCTGCACTATGAAGAGCGAGCCCCATCCGTTCCAAACGGCGCTTGAAGTCCGGATCGGGTTAGCTTAAGTTCAGGTTATTCACCTCGCCATTTTGCGAGGACCAGAGACACCGAAGCAGGTCGGCTCGAGAGCAAATGAACGCTCCGCGATTACCTCGGTGAAATCTGATCCAGTATTCGCTGGTCAGCGTCTCGTGGTTCTTGCCGTCCGCAGCGGTCGTGCCCGTCGGCACCGCCGGGCTCGCCCATTTCGGTTTCTCCCCAAAGAACAGGAGAAAGCCGTTTGAAAAAGACATTCCGCAAGACATTCTCAACTACCGTTTCCGACAATCCGATCATTGACGTATCCGGCTCCGGGCCCGTCGAGATCCAGCCCCGCGATTCCACCAACAGTGCGGTTTCAGGAGGGGGCCGCACTTTCGCTGTGGAGCTTAGGGATGGCACAGCAGTGGCAATAGCTGAATCGCTTCTGCGCTACGTGCATGATTTCGGCCAGGGCCGCGGCGTTTCCCGGGCACAGGATCAGCGGCTATGGCTCGACCTGGAATTTCAGGAAGACGTTGAAATGCTGAGAAGCCAGTTCGCCAATCTGCTTGCCGAAGCGGAGGCTGTCGATGGATGTGTTCTCTGAACGCCTGATCGGCATGATCAATACATCAAGGGACGCCTTAACCCCGACCGAGTGCCGGTGCGCATTTGCAATCATCTCTCACCCAGGCGCCGACAAGACCGCGTTGACCGAGGGGCTGCTTCTCGAAAGAGGCTCCATTCGTCCTGCCGGTGAAGTGACGGCGCGCGGTGCCCCCCGTCGCACGCGCTCACGGACAGCAATTGCGCCGGCTGAGTGCATGAACGCCAATCGTGCCGCACCGGGCCGTGTTCAACGGTCCGTAAACCCGCGGAGAGCTTGATTTCGCATTGCAAGCAGCACCGGTGGTTCCGCGTATAGCTGTGCTCCCAAAAGGAAAGAACATAATGACAGAACGCCCGCCTGCGCCGTCAGGCTTGGTGATTGCGGCCGTGGTGATGACGATGTCATCGGCATTCGGCCAAACCTATTTCATAGCCATCTTCGCCCCACAGTTGAAAGCTGAACTCGGTCTGACGGACGGCGGTTTCGGAAGCCTCTACGCAATCGCAACGATCGCCAGCGCGGCGGTCTTGCTCTGGGGCGGCAAGATCGCGGACCGCTATCGTATCCGATGGCTAGGCGCCCTCGCGATCCTGGCGCTGGCAGCCATGTGTGCGGCCATGTCCGGCGTCTCCGCCGCCTGGATGCTGTTGCCGGTGCTGTTCGGCCTACGGCTTTTCGGACAGGGCTCGATGGGCCAACTCGCAATCACCGGTGTGGGGCGCTGGTACCATC
The DNA here is from genome assembly GCF_002980495.1 of Phyllobacterium phragmitis. Lineage (GTDB taxonomy): Bacteria > Pseudomonadota > Alphaproteobacteria > Rhizobiales > Rhizobiaceae > Paramesorhizobium > Paramesorhizobium phragmitis. Next base: position 152,275 of record NZ_PVBR01000011.1, on the reverse strand, counting down.
TCAGGCGCGGCAAGATGATGTCGCTTGCCGTTCTCGGCTTTCCTGCCAGCGAGGCCGTGATGCCGTTTGCGGCCGTGACGATGATCGGCGCCTATGGCTGGCGGGAGACCTGGCTGGCTGCGGGGGGAATCCTTGTTCTGGTGTCGATACCGCTTGTCGTCTTCCTGCTGCGGCGGGAACCGGCGGTCCCGGCGCGCGAGGCGACGAATGCGTCCGCACACGAAACGCGGCGCGAGTGGACTCGGGCAGAGGTTATGCGCAAGCCGGAGTTCTTCGCCGTCGTTTCGGGGATCGTCGTTCCGGCTTTCGCGATAACGGGAATCTTCTTTCATCAGACACATCTGGTCGAGGTGAAAGGCTGGAGCCTTGCCTGGTTCGCCGGCTGGTTTCCGGTCTATGCCGGAGTGAGCGTGCTCATGGCGCTGCTGACCGGGTGGCTGATCGACAGATATGCGGCGCGCCGGTTCCTTCCATTCTTTTTGATCCCGATGGCATTGGGGATCAGTGTTCTCGCCTTTTCAAGTTCGCCTTATGCGGTTCCCGCGTTCATGCTGCTTTGTGCGATCACCAACGGGAGCGCGTCCACGTTGCTTGGCGCGCTTTGGGCAGAGCTATTCGGCACGCGGCATCTGGGCGCGATCCGCTCCGTTGCGTTCGCCGGCCAGGTCTTCGCTTCCGCCCTGGCCCCTGGGCTGATGGGGCTGCTGCTCGATCTCGAAATTAGCATCGAAACCCAATATTCGGGGATGGTTGCTTATGCGGTGATCTCGGCTGCGTGCCTCTGGTTGCTGCTCCCACGCTTGAATCGAATTGCCGACGACAGTCCTACGGTCGGGGTCGGCCACGTGATGGTCAAATGAGAATGGAGGAACGGACGATATAGACAGCCGACGGAATCGGTGCAGCCTTAAGTGAGCTGCGAATCTCAGCCGAAAGCTTGCGGAAGTTTTCGACGCCGATCGGAAGGAAATGCCGTTGCTGGCTTTTCGCGAGGATCTGTGGGAGACCATCGGAACCACGGTCGGTTCGCGGCTGATGTCAATTACGAGCATACCGATCGCTCCAATTCGACGCTCCCCAACAAAGAAAGCTATTGCTTGAGCCCGCTTTTCGCAGAACTCGACTACCAGGTTACCCCATTCGGCACGCTCGTGCTGCGCCGCCGCCGCGATCTGACCACCGGTGACGACATCTACGAGATCAAGCTGAATGACGAGTTCCTGATGTCATCCAAGTTCACCGCGTCGGAGCAGGTGCTCGGCAGGGTCGCACTGGAGGGCTTGCCGGGAAATGACCTGCGGATCGCCGTCGGTGGGCTTGGGCTCGGCTACACGGCGGTCGCCGCGCTCGAAAATCCGAAAGTGGGCTCGATGCTCGTCATCGATGCTCTGGGGCCGGTCATCGAATGGCACCAGTCAGGGCTGTTGCCGCTCGGCAAAGTGCTCGCCGCAGACAAACGATGCCGGCTTGTTCATGGCGATTTCTTCGCAATGGCGGCGTCGCCTGCGGCCGGTTTCGACCCGCTGAATCCCGGTTCGCGGTTCGATGCGATCCTGCTCGATATCGACCATTCGCCACACGAAGTGCTCAAGCCGTCGAACGCGGCGCTCTATACCTTTGAGGGCCTGAAGAAACTTGGCGAGCAGCTGCGTCCCGGCGGTGTCTTTGCGCTCTGGTCCAACAATCAGGAAGACGCCGCCTTCACCGCCGTGCTGGAGGCAGCCTTCGGCGAAGCGCGGGCCGAAGCCGTGGTGTTCGAAAATCCTCTGCAAGGTCGCGAGGCGCGGCAATGCGTCTATCTCGCTCGCAAGACCGGGGGCGCTGATTAAGTCTGTCTACGTTGCCGCATCGCCACTATTTTTTCACACCAGATCGAACAGAATTATAATACTGCGTTTGATAAAGATGGTTGGCGGCAAACAAGTTACCTTGATATGTCCAGTGACCGTCGCATGGGATATAATACTTATCCCATTTGTCTCTTCTTATACTTGCAAGTAGATCGATATGATCAAAGACAAGTTCTTTCGATAATTGGGTGATACGCCGGTTAAGAGGCGACAGCTTCCCTTCTTCATTGGAGCGCATTATATCGGCTGAGCGAGGTATGGTCACAACCATTATCCTGCGGTCGCCTGCAGCTTGTCGTATTTTCCGCGCAGCGAATGCCAGCCTGCCGAACTGTTCATCGTTGAAATCGAAATAATTCGACGGCGTCTTTGTTGAAGGCGTTCGTGTCACCTCACTTTCGTGGCTAAGCCAGTCAAAAAGGCCACGATAATAATAATAGGCGCGCGCGGTCATCCAAAACTCGAGTGAGATATTCCTGCGGAAAATAGCCCAGCGTGTCGCCTTTTCAAAACCCCCGGCGGGATAAACGACATCGTACGTATCGGATTTGTTATTCCTGACGAGATACGGCCGCCAGCGCGCGCCTTCTTCCAGCCTTGAGGCAGTCGGCGTATCATCCGCAAAATCATTTGCAGGCAGGATCATCCAGATAACCGCATCGTGGTCAAATCTGCTGGCCAGCTTCTCGTAGAGAATATAGGCCTGAGTCGTGCCGAAATTCCCGGCAGTGCCGAAGTTCAGATGCGGAATCTTTGTTCGCGTTTCAAGGATGTTGGTCATCCGTTGATGATCTTCAACGCCCCATCCTTCAGCGAAGCTGTCGCCAAGGACGACGACACGGGAGCCATTGGCCGCCCGTGCACGTTCGACGTCACGCATCCCCTCGCTATTGGATCGATAGGTTACGTCAAAGCATGATGTTAAATGACGCGAAGTCGCATTCTTCTCGTGCCATACGCCCCAATGGGGATTGTTATCCGCCCAGAATGGCTTTGCATATGAGAGAGAATAGCTCGGCAATGACACATTGATCAGTCCCGACCAGGCCATGATCAACAGCGATGTTTCAAGTAATACGAGCGCGATAAACGTATTAACGCCAAATATTTGGAGAACTGCATTCGCCCTCGTTCTGAGTTCAATCCAGTTCATATTCATATCTATATTCTTCGTTGAATTGCACCACTTGCTTCGATTTCTCCACAATGCACCGCCCGATCACAAGTGTATCGAGGCCGGTTCCCATGAAGCATCGAAATGCATCTTCCGGCGTGCAAACGATCGGCTCGCCACGCACGTTGAACGAGGTGTTGGCGAGAACCGGTATGTCTGTCTTCTGCTTGAACCGGTCGATCAATGCATGGAAAAGTGGATTGGTTTCGCGATGCACTGTTTGAACACGGGCTGAATAATCGACGTGTGTGACAGCAGGCACGATAGAGCGCGCAATATTCAGTTTTTCTATGCCAAAGAGACCCTCTTCCTCTGGCGCCATCCTTATTCTGTGTTTTTCGTTTATATTCGACACCAGAAGCATGTATGGGCTTTCGGCTTCAATCTCGAAATATTCAGAGACATGCTCCGCCAACACTGCTGGCGCAAAAGGACGAAAGCTTTCACGATACTTGATCTTGAGGTTGAGGTCTTTTTGCGTTTCAGGCGACCTGGGGTCGGCGATGATGGACCTTGCTCCAAGCGCGCGTGGGCCAAACTCCATGGCCCCCTGGAACCAGCCCATGTATTTGCCGGCTGCTAGGTGGTCGGCGCAAATTGCCACCAGTGCCTCGTCGGTCTCGGCGACATCATAAACCGCGCCCAGCCGGGTAAGCCTTTTCTCGATCTCTGTTTGTGAGAATTCGGTTCCCAGATAAGCGCCTTTCATCCCGTCGAGGGCTGCCGGGACGATCCGCTGCTTGCTGAACTCGTTATGCCACACGGCAAGGGCCGCGCCGAGCGAACCGCCTGCATCACCTGCGGCAGGCTGGATCCAGATGCGACGAAATTTTCCGCGCTTGAGGATCTTGCCATTGGCAACACAGTTGAGAGCAACACCGCCGGCAAGGCACAAATTCGGGATACCGTACTCGGCTGCGACGTAATCGGTAATCCGCAACATCGCTTCTTCGGTGACCGCTTGAATGGAGGCGGCCAGGTCCATGTGAACCTGGCTGAGTTGCTCATGCTCGGGACGCCGCCTTGGCACCTTGAACAGCTCTTCAAACTTGCGGTCATTGGTCATGGTCAGACCGCCAATGAAGTTGAACCAGGCAGGGTCAAGGCGGAAGGAGCCGTCGGGCTTCAGATCGAGAATGTGCTCGAGGATCAAATCTTTAAAGCGGGGAACGCCGTAGGGCGCCAGACCCATGACCTTATATTCACCACTGTTGACCTTGAAGCCGAGATAATAGGTGAATGCCGAATAGAGCAGACCGAGTGAGTGCGGAAAGTTGATCTCCTTGATAATCTTGAGATCGTTTTTCTTTCCTATGCCAATGGTTGTCGTGGCCCATTCGCCGACGCCATCCACGGTAACAACGATTGCCTCATCGAAGGGTGACGGATAAAATGCACTTGCCGCATGGCTGTAATGATGTTCCGAGAACCGTAAGCGATCCGCGATATCGACATCGAAATGGTCTTTAAACAGGCGAACGATGTTTTTTCTCTGGAACAGCTTCTCCTTGACCCACAGCGGCATGGCGCGCGCAAAGGATCGGATGCCGCGCGGCGCTATTGCCGCATAGCTCTCAAGCAAGCGCTCGAACGTGAGGAAAGGCTTGTCGTAAAAGGCGACGGCATCGATCTCGCCGGCGCGTATGCCGCTCTTCTCCAGAATGCTCTTGATGGCGTTTACCGGAAACGCGTCGTCATGCTTGATGCGCGTGAAACGCTCTTCTTGTGCGGCGGCGACAATTTCTCCATCAACGATCAATGCAGCGGCGCTGTCGTGATAAAACGCGGATATCCCAAGAATAACAGTTCTCACGAGTGGACCTCAAATATACGCACTGGATTCTTCTTCATTCTCTAGATCACTGTGAGGTTAGAAAATTGCATATATGAAAGGAGCGACGGCGCTGCCGCTGCTAATGACCAATATTCCACCAATAATAACGGTCACGAATGTCATCGGCCAAATCCAGTATTTCTTTCGCCGCAGAAGAAATTTTGTAAACTCTTTGAAGAATTCCATGATTGTTATTCCTAATACTGCTCACGAAACGAAGGTTGTGAATCGTCACGATCGATCCAATAGGATGAACGCTTGCGTTGATTCCTCAGCAAGAGGGGATCTTTTCCTGCGAGACGCATTGCCAATCCTGTCGGCCATACGACGACAAAAAAGATGATGCCAATGACGATCGGCGAGATGATCAGCCCCAGGATGACCCCTATTTTTCTCCAGACAATGTTCGGGTACTTCAAAACCGAAGGGGACAGCAATGTCAGCAAAAGCATCAGTGATGACAATGAAGATATAAGTATAGTATAATTGCTTCCTATGTAGATGGAGTACATGGATCCAACGAGGAGAGCGAAAAAGAATAGAAATCCAAATTCCCTCTCTTCCTTGTATTTGTTGATTTTTGATCGTTTTATACTCACAATATGCCTCCATGCTGGCTTTATGCCGCATTCTCAAGCGCAATGCGGGGAAGTATGCCGGCTACATCGATGAACCGATCAGTTCGATCGAGGAGAAGCGGCGAAGGCGCAATCGTTACTGGTGCGCTCAGGGTCGAGATCAACGTGCTCGCAATTCCATAATCGCGAAATGCGGAAAAGAGAGGCGCCAGCTTCGCGTCTGCAGCCATGACAATCACATGGTCGCCCGGATCCGCTGCGAGGAGCCCATCGATCGCCATCTCGACGAGATTTGTCCCGTAACGCTCGCGCGGTTCATCGCGGTGATGAGCTCGGCCTTTCACCACGAATCCATTGTGCTTCAACCAACCAAAAAGTGAGTGCTGGCGTTCTTCTTCCTTGTCGTCGCGAACGTCGCGGAAATAGATCGCGCTGTCGATTGGTGCGTCTTTGCAGGCGATTTCGCCCAGCTTCCTGAGGTCGAACGGCGTTTCCAGAACAGACCTCAATCGATCATAATGGCTGCCATCGATGAGAAAGATTGCCTTCTTTGGCGTCGACATAGTCGCTCCTCCGATAGTGGATGTCCTTGGGTTACGGCGCGCAGCGTACGCAGGCCTCAAACGTCGGATCGATGTCCAGCCGGCGGACCGTGATCGGTTCCTCGCATTTGACGCAGTAGCCGAACTCCCCATCCCGAATTCTCGACAAGGCTCGTTCGATTGCGATCTTGCGCTGCTGGCGTCGCCGCGTGATATCCTGAGCCATCGCCTGTTGCTGCATGGCATCCATGCGAGATAGCCGCCCCACGCTCTGCTGATCGAGTGCGACAGGAGCGCGATGCTCCCGGCTTTCCTCGATCAGCCGAATTGTCTCTTCCAACTCGTTGCGCAGGCGCTTTTCGAACGCTTGAATGACTTCGGGATCCTCGATGGTTTTCACGGTCCTTTCTCCAGATAAGAGGGCGATACTGTCCGCCGCCCGCCTTTTTTCAACGAAAGATGACGACCGGCACCTTGCAGGAACGGATCATCTCCGTCGTGGTCGAGCCGATGAACAAGCCACGCAGGCGTGAGTGGCTGTAGGCGCCCATCGCCAGCAGGTCGAAGCCTTCATGCTCGATCGTCTCGGTGATCACCTTGTCGGGTTGTCCCTGCACCAAGGCGATCTCGGGGGTGTAGCCGGCAGCCTTGAGGATCACGGCGGCATCATCGAGCTTCTTATGGTTCTCCGGGGTGTCACTGCCGGCCATGACGAGCTTGCATTCGAGACCGGCAAGGATTGGGCTGCGCGATACCTGGTCAACCGTCTTCATGGCCATGGAGCCGCCATCGTACGCGATCAGCAGTTTGCTCACTGGTTTGAAAGCACGAGACACAATCAGGATCGGCTTGTGTGTCGAACGCACGACGCGCTCCAGGTTCGATCCCAGATGGCCGGTGGCGAAATCCGCGCCCTCGCCACGCTTGCCGATGACGATCAGATCCATATCGGTTTCGAACGCATGGACGGTCTCGACAAGATCGCCATTGCGAAGTTTGGTTTCGACGTTCTGGATGCCGGCGGCCTGAAGCCGGGTCTTTGCTTCGTCAAGCAGGAGACGACCGCGCTTCTGCGCGACCTTCGCCTTTTGTGCATCGAGATCAGCCAGTTCTTCCAGCAATGCGGTGCGCGCGCCAAGCCCGATATTGCCGCTGAGATCGACCGGCTCGGACGAAATGTCACGACGACCGATGACGTGGAGGATTTCCACGGTGACGTCGGTTTTTCCGGCTATCCAGGCGATGTGATCGCAGACGCTCTGCGCATAAATGGAGCCGTCGATCAGTCCGAGTATCTTTGTCATGTGCATCCTCCCTCAATGGCCCATCAGGCGTTCCATCGCGCCGGGCTTGTCGTGAATGGCGAGCTTGTCGACGATCGTTTCGCTCGCCGCATTCATGCCGAGGATATCGACATCGGCACCCTCACGGCGGAATTTCAAAACGATCATGTCGAGCGCGGCCACACTGGAAATGTCCCAGATGTGGGCGTGGCTGACGTCGATCGTGACCTTGTCGAGCGCTTCCTTGAAATCGAAGGCCTTGTTGAAGTCCTCGACCGAGGCGAAGAAGATCTGGCCTTCGATTTTGTAGGTGCGATGGGTTCCGCCAGCGGTCAGGGCTGAGGTGACGCGGAAGATCTGCGAAATCTTCCAGGCGAAGAACACCGCCGAAAGCAGCACGCCGATCAACACGCCGATGGCGAGATTGTGGGTGTAGACCACGCCGATGACGGTGGCGATCATGACGATCGAGGATGAGCGAGGATGGTCTCTCAGATTCTTGATCGAGGACCAGGAGAAAGTGCCGATTGAAACCATGATCATGATGGCGACGAGCGCAGCCATCGGAATCTGGCGGACCAGATCGCCGAGAACAAGGATCATGAACAACAGGAACACGCCGGCGCTGAAGGTCGAGAGGCGCCCGCGGCCGCCCGACTTCACATTGATGATCGACTGGCCGATCATCGCGCAGCCGGCCATGCCGCCGATGAAGCCGGTTGCCGTATTGGCGATGCCCTGGCCAACGCATTCGCGGTTTTTGTCGCTCGGCGTGTCGGTCAGATCATCGACGATCTGTGCCGTCATCAACGATTCCAGCAGGCCCACGGCTGCGACCGCTGCCGAATAGGGCAGGATGATCATCAGCGTTTCGAGGTTGAGCGGAATCTGCGGGATCAGGAAGATCGGAAGTGTCGACGGCAGCTCGCCCATATCGCCGACGGTGCGAATGTCGAAGCCGAACCACATGGAGAGTGCAGTCAGCACGATGATGCAGACCAGCGGTGACGGCACGGCTCTGGTAATATAGGGGAAGAGGTAGATGATGCCCAAACCAGCCGCGACCATGACATAGGTCAGCATCGGCACGTTGGTCAGTTCCGGTAGCTGCGCCATGAAGATCAGGATCGCCAGCGCGTTGACGAAGCCGGTCATCACCGACTTGGACACGAAGCGCATGAGATAGCCGAGCTTGAAGATGCCGGCGATGATCTGAAGGATGCCTGCGAGCACGGTCGCCGCCAGCAGATATTGAAGGCCGTGGTCGCGAACGAGTGTGACCATCAGCACGGCGGTTGCCGCCGTTGCCGCCGAAATCATGCCGGGCCTGCCGCCGACGAAGGCGATCAGAACGGCGATCGAGAACGACGCATAGAGGCCGACCTTCGGGTCGACGCCGGCAATGATGGAAAAGGCGATGGCTTCGGGAATGAGGGCAAGCGCAACGACGAGGCCGGCAAGCATGTCACCTTTGACGTTGCCGAGCCATTGTTGGCGCAGCTGGCCAAGAAAATCCTGGTTCAAGTTTATGTTCTCCATGCCGGCGACGCTTGGGAGACCATCGGACCGGCGGTTGATGTTGGAAACGGGCGAGGTCTCGCGCGCATGAAGGCTGACGTGTGTTAGCCGGTGCAAATTGCACGACGGCAGCGAACATCAGTTCTTTGGCGTGATTAGGCCATCGCAGTCATTTGGGGGTGTCCAATCGGAATGCTCGCCGCAGGATATCTGTGAAAGATATGAGCAGGAGTTAGCTGGTTGCCGGGGGATAGGCGCCCGGAGAAGCCACCCGAGATCGGGTCCGTTGACAGCGGCAATATTGCGGCAAACGAATGTGAGATCAAGCTGAAATTTGGAAAATTCGTGTTTCGCATCCTGACGATGCGATCTCATTGTCTCGGCAGCCCCGAAAGATGAACGCAGATCACACGCGCAACGGTCCTAAGCCTTCATCATCGGATCCAATGGCAAGCAGATATCTGCGGTCCGACGCAATTCATCGTCAAGCCAGGGAGCCGTATCGGCTACGCCGCCGACGAGCGCCACCCATTTGGTCCTCTTTTGGAGGGCCCGGATGGCGGCGCACATGTCGCTGTCATTGGTCGCGAGAACGAATCCGTCCGTATTGTCGCAGGCTTCCAGTGCGCTTATCGCGATTTCCAGCGACAGGCTTCCACGTAAGCCTGTCGGAGATTGCGAGAAGGGCATCTTCGCGTGCTTCTCCCGGACGATATAGCCATTGTAGGATAGCCAGTCCAACAGGCGTCGCTTCGGAAAAATCTCCTCATATCGGGGAACAAGGCTGAAATAGACGAAATTGGTCACGCTGTAATTCTGCCTCATGGCGGACGCGAATTTGATAAAATCGAACTGCCTGTTGGTCGAGATGCTATCGATGTACGATCCATCCAACAGTACGCAACATTTCTGAAATTCATATGGGCTACGCAAAAACTCCTCCGGTCTGGCGGGTTTGCGCAAGTCCTCACTCCCGGAACGAGCGATCTCGATGAAAAATGAGAATCGCGTGAACCTGGTTCTCGCTCGTGAATATGTGGCCGTGTCGTGCAATCATTGTTGGGGACCGCGGGCCTGCGGCGAGGGGATAGACTTCGCTTGTTGTTGGTCGAGGGGTAGGCGCTCGACATAGCCACCGCAAGCGGTCCCGGTTCTTGTGCAGGCCGATTTCTGAATTAGGGCTTCAATGGACCCGCACGATAAGAATATGCCCATGGAAGCCATCGAAGTCCAGCGGTCATCCACATCGCGGCCAAACCTTTTCCGTACCCATCACCGAACAGGCCCTTGTCTGATCTCGCGACCGGTCGTGTGGACGGTCAGGCCGCGAAAAAGATACCCAGATTGGTAGTTGCCGAAACTGTGGGATATGCGCGGCACACACACCGTGCCGGTGTTGGCGCTGCTGATCATGATTTAGGGGGAAACATGCATCACTTGGTGGAGCGAGGTGTACTTTCCTCGATTCGGGGTGACCGCCTTGTCTATCCCGTGGATAGCGAGTTGTAAGTTCCCGGCATCGCTGCCGTTCGAGGACGGGAGCTTCGACGGCGCGATCGCGATGCACATGCTCTATCATCTCACCGATCCGGCGGTGGCGGTCGCCGAGATGCATCGCGTCCTGAAGCCGGGAGGCTTCCTTGCTGTGACGACCAACGGCGCCAACAATATGCGTCGGCTCTACGAACTGACGACGGCGTTCGGTGGAACGCCTTACGATCCGGCGGCCGCCGCGTTTGGTTTCCCGGATGCCGAGCGGTTGCTTCAAGAGCGGTTCGGGAACGTGAAATCCTATGTTCATCCCGCCCATATGCGAGTGACCAGTCCAGATGACGTCTTCCTCGCCCTGACCTCCTACCCACCGGGAGACCAGGCTGACGACCGACAGCTCATAGCCTTCAAGGACGCGATCCAGTCCGCCTTTGCGGAGGGCGGCGGAGCGTTGGATGTGCCGAAGGAGACCGGTCTGTTTCTCGCGATCAAAGACAAATCCTGACCCGAAGGGCGGCTATCGGGCACGCCTATCGCTCCACAGCATGTCTCTGACGGGGTCGACCTTTCCGGTTCTCATCTGTCTCAGTAGGGTGGAAGCGGAATGGCGGCTTCGCGAATGAGTGTCGCCAAAGCTGACGTACGTGTATCGTGCTGCGGCTCGCCGGGCGCTCTGGCCCGCGCCGTCGGCCCTGCGTTTTGATGTCGTGCGCGGCACATTGTTGTCAATGGTCGGGCAAGGCTTCGGCATCGCCATCGTAGGGGCGGCCACGTCGCTGTTGCCGGCGGCCGGCATCGTCTTCCTGCCCTTCGCCGACCAACCGGAGCCGGTTGCCTTCCCAGCAATCCAGTGTCCGCAAAACCACAGCGCCACGCTGCAAAACCTCGCGGACAAAATGAACCGGTCAACTCGATTTTCCTGATTTCCAGATACTCGACGGTACGCGCTTGGTTGGGCCGACTGCACCGGCGGACCAGCATCGACCCGCGCTTTATAATTGCATGCACATGCAATTAAATTGACTCATCGTGGCGGTTATGTTAATGCATGTGCATACAATAATCGTGAGCGAGCCCGATGAGCACCGTAACCATGTATTCCGACTATGTTTGCCCCTTCTGCCTGCTTGCGGAGCAGGTTTTGTCCGATGCTATCGGCAACAGAGATGTTGCCATCTCTTGGCGCGCCTTCGAACTGCGGCCCGAGCCAGTGCCGACCCTACGCCCGGAAGACCCCTTCTCCCGACCGTCTGGAATAGGTCCGTCTATCTGCTCACCGAAAAGCGGGGCGTTCCGATCCGCCTGCCGTCGATCTCGCCTCAACCTCGAAACGCCACCGCCAATGGACGAGTTGCGACAGGCAATCGATCAACTCGAGGACAGTGGCGGCGTCGACGGTCGCCCCCCATCCTACGAAACAGGCAACCCGCTAGGCACATGCCTTCGAGCGCAACCAGTCAACCAGTGACGAAAGGAAAACACGATGAGCTGGCTATATCTTGGAATCGCCGTGATCTTTGAGATCGCGGTCGCAATCAGCGCTGGCAATGCGAGGGGATTCACGCGACTCGGGTGGACCATCTCCACCCTCGTCAGCGGTGCAATCGCCACCTTCTTCCTTAGTCTCGCACTTCTCACCTTCGACGTTGGCGTCGGCTACGCCATCTGGACTTCCGTTGCGGGCGTCGGGATAGCCATCCTGGGCACGCTGTTCTTTGGCCAGCGACTGACCCTGAAAAAGATTTTCGGGATCGCTCTCGTCATCGGAGGCGTCGTCGGCCTGCGCCTCAGCGGCGCCGCGTAGAGAACCGTCTTCCTCGCGCAATTCCCATCCGACCTGAAAGGAACCTGACATGACGACTACGGGTGAAAACAACCAAAGCAGCGGGCGCGCATGGGCCATGTTGATGCTCGCGAGTACATTTGAAATCGGCTACGCGCTCAGCGTCGGAGGCAGCCAGGCGTTTACCGTCCTGAGTTGGTCGGCGGCGGCCTTGGTATTCTTCCTGCTCACGCTTTACTTTCTCAGCGCCGCCCTGCGAACCATCGACGTGGGAATCGGCTACGCGGTATGGGCAGGCATCGGCGCTGTCGGTGCAGCTGTCTTCGGGGGCGTTCTGCTCGATCAGCCGCTTACGCTGGTCCAGGCATTCTGGCTAGCGGTCATCATCGCCGGTGTCGTCTGGTTGAAGCTCGCCGACAGCGCAAAGCTCCAGGAGAAAGCCTGATGGTCGCCGATCATTCGACCCGCTACATGCAGCTTATGGAGGAGGCGGTCGCCTTCTCCGTGGATCATGTCCACGATGGCGGCATTCCATTCACCGCCTTCGTCGTCGATCAGGATGGCGTCATCCTTGGGCGCGGCGTCAACCGCGTCCGAGAGCATCACGACCCGACTGCGCATGCCGAAGTCGAGGCAATACGCGACGCTTGCCGCGCGCACGGCACAACCCACCTGCCGGGCACGACGCTTCTGGCGTCGGGAGAGCCCTGCGCCATGTGCTATACGAGCGCGCTTCATGCGGGCATCTCGCAGCTGTTCTACGCGGTTGATCGCGACGAGGCTGCCGCGCATGGGTTCGACTATCGCGGCACGTATCGCCTCTTTGCCCACGATCCGAAGACCTGGCGATCGCCTGCCGTGCGCAAGCTCGCCGTCTCGGAAGGCTTGCGCCCATTTCGGGCATTTCGCTCAGGGTTGCGCGCGTCATAGCGGCGCGCTCCCTTGAGTCAGTTATTGCATGGACATACATTTGATGAAATGTCCCGCTGATTGCTCAAGAGGAGTCCACGTCGATCATGTCAAAGAAAAGTGATTCATGGCTCCAGCTGATTCATGTGGTGGCCAACGTCGAAGCGGAGATGGGCAAGGTTCTGCAAGAACAGCACGGGCTTGGCCTGTCGGAGTATCGTGCGCTCCAGATATTGTCGATATCACCGGATTGCGAACTTCGGATGCAGGAGTTGGCTACGCATCTGCGTCTGAACCAGAGTTCGGTTTCGCGAATGGTCGAACGCCTGGAGCGTGGCGGCTTCACCGTTCGCGATCTTTGCCCGGACGACAAGCGCGGAGTCTACACGGTCCTGACCGACAAGGGACGCTCGCGCCTCGAAAGCGCGCAGCCCGACTACGAGGCGGCCCTCAATGCCGCCCTCAAGGAGCATGGCTGCGAGGAATTGCTGTCGGCAAGATTCATCAAGGCGGGATGATAGGCGGTCTTAAGCCCGCTTTCCCGGCTGACGGCATTGCTCGTCCGCGCGTAGCGGTCTCACCGGCGGATGGAATGCAAGCTTCCTATTTCCCGCAACCGACTCATTAGAGCGGCGGTGGCAAGTAGAGGGCGAGTTGGTTCAGGCCGATCATCGCGGCCCAGCCTTTATCAACGAGGCGACTGTGCGGTCGCTCTCGCGATCGCTGGAAGCCAGACCGGCGGCAACGCCATCGCCGTTCACCTCCGGGTGGTTCTGGCTCATCTTGCGCTTGTCTTCGATGCGTGTGCTTGCATCAGGCGTTTACCGCCGCCGCCGCCGAATCGACTCGTTGTCGTAGTCGAGCATACGGGTGAGGCTCAATGCCACCAGTGTGCAGATTGCGCCGGATATCAAATAGCCGCCGATGAAGATGATGCCGAAGCTGCTGGCAAGCCCGAGCGCCACGAGCGGCGCAAAGCCGGCACCCACCAGCCAGGCGAGATCCGAGGTGAGGGCTGCGCCCGTATAGCGATAGTATCGTTTGAAACGCGAGGAGACCGCGCCCGACGCCTGGCCGAAGGAGAGGCCGAGGATGCCGAAGCCGATGATGATGAAGGCGTCCTGGCCCATGCTGCCCGCATCGAGAAGGAAGGGCGCGGAAAACGAGAAGATCGCGATGATGACAGCACCGATCATCAACTGGTTGCGGCGGCCGATACGATCGGCGATCAGGCCGGAAAGCACGATGCCGATGATGCCGACGACCGCGCCCGCCACCTGCACCAGGAGGAACTTCGCCGCCGGCTGGCCGCCGTGCAGCGTCACCCAGCTTAAGGGAAATATCGTGACGAGGTGGAACATCGCAAAGCTCGCCAGCGGCACGAACGCGCCGAGCACCACATCGCGGGCATGTTTGCTCAACATCTCGAAGACCGGCCGGGGTTCCAGTTCCCTGGCCTCCATCGCGACGCCGAATTCCTTGCTCCCAACGATGCGCAACCTGGCGAACAACGCCACGACATTGATCGCAAAGGCGACGAAAAACGGGTAACGCCAGCCCCAGGCGAGGAAATCGGTTTCCGAAAGATTGGAAATGAAATACCAGAAGAGGATGCTCGCCAGCGCGAAGCCGACGGGTGCGCCGATCTGCGGGATCATCGCATACCAGCCGCGCCGGTTCTTCGGAGCGTTGAGATTGAGCAGCGAGGACAGCCCGTCCCATGCGCCGCCGAGCGCGAAACCCTGCCCTAGCCGAAACAGCGCCAGCAGCGCTACAGCCCAATAACCGATCGTGTCGTATCCGGGCATGAAGGCAATCGAGGCGGTCGAGCCGCCGAGCATGAAAAGCGCGATCGTCAGCTTCGTTCCCCGCCCAAAATGGCGGTCGATCCACATGAAGACAAAAGAGCCCACCGGCCGCGCCAGAAAGGCGAGCGGGAAGATCGCGAAGGACATCATCTGGGCGGCTAGCGGAGTGGACGCGAAGGGGAAGATCAGTTTCGGGAAGACCAGAATGGAACCGAGCCCATAGACGAAAAAATCGAAGAATTCCGACATGCGACCGATCACCACGCCCAGCGCGATGCTACCCGGCGAAATCGCCTTGCCGTCGTTGATGCGACGGGCGTCCCGTTCGAGGTCTGAAGATTTGGGTCCTTCGAACCAGGGTTTGACGACCGTGCTCATGCTATTTCCTCCTGCCTGTCTCGACCTGCGGATGAAATGTCGAACAAACTTGGGGAGAGATCAAGGAATCTTTCCCCAAAAAGCCGATGATAAGATGGGATAAGTATCTGGTCACATCGTTATTGTGTGTTAACTTGGCCTCAGCAGAGATGAGCCGGGGGTATCCAATGTACAGATTCTGAAATTCGTAATGTCGATATCGGTCCCAATAAATACACGCAAATTCTTGATTCTAGTGCCGTGATTCGAAGTTCACTTGATTTCGATATCGGCTTCGAGAGCGAACTTTGAAGGGGCACACTCGTCGGTAATTCACTGGAACCGGGTTTTGCTATGCTGCGATGAATTGCTGCAGTGCGGCCAACGGCCTCATTCCGCAAAAGCGGCGTTGGCGTTACTCCGACTTACGCAAAACATAAAATTCGAGCACGCAAGATGTCCATGCACCCCAAAATCGTCGGACGATTGTTCGCTTTCCTTGTTCTGCCGCTGTTGTCCGGCTGCAACATGGTCGTCATGTCTCCCTCCGGCGATATCGCCAGGCAGCAGGCAGACCTGATCCTTGTCTCGACGGCGCTGATGCTGATCATCATCGTGCCGGTCATTTTCCTGACGCTGTTTTTCGCGTGGAAATACCGTCAGTCCAACACCGAAGCACCCTATGATCCGGAATGGTCTCATTCGACCCGGCTTGAGGTCGTCATCTGGTCGGCGCCGCTCGCCATCATCATCGCGCTGGGTGCGATCACCTGGATGAGCACCCATAAGCTCGACCCCTACCGGCCGCTCGACCGGATCGATGCCGAGCGCCCGGTCGCCGCGGATGTGAAGCCGCTCACAGTGGAGGTCGTGGCGCTCGACTGGAAATGGCTGTTCATCTATCCCGATTACGGCATTGCCAGCCTCAACGAGATGGCGGCGCCGCTCGACGTGCCGATCAATTTCAAGATCACCGCGTCCTCGGTCATGAATTCATTCTACATCCCGGCGCTTGCCGGCCAGATCTACGCCATGGCGGGCATGGAGACGAAGCTTCACGCGGTTATCAACCGGACGGGTGAATATGAGGGGTTCTCCGCCAATTTCAGCGGCAGCGGTTTCTCTCACATGCGCTTCAAGTTCCATGGCCTTGACCCTGCCGGTTTCGATGCCTGGGTCGCCTCCGTACGGCAAAAGGGATCCAGCCTGACGCGGGCCGCGTACCAGGAGCTGGAGCTCCCGAGCGAGAAGGAGCCGGTCCGCCACTATTCGACCGTCGACAGCGGGCTCTACGATGCGATCCTCAACATGTGCGTCGATCCCTCGAAAATGTGCATGAAGGAAATGGCCATGATCGATGCCCGGGGCGGCGGCGGCCTGGACTCGGCGAATATCGTCTTCCAACTGACCTATGACCGGGAGCGCAACTGGGGTTCGATCGGGCGCCAGTCTCGTCCCTTCCTGCTTGCCCAGTGCACACCGGAAGGCGCCGGGCCGGGAGGCAGCGAGGTTCTCCCGCCACAAAGCCGCTCGCCTTTCCCCTCCTTTGGCCCCTCCTATGGCAAGGGCGGTGACCTAAGCCAGGTTTCGTCCGGCACGGTCCTCAGATAATCTTGAATCCAACTGGCGCCGCCGGCACGTAAAGGTTTACGACGATGTTTTCCAACCCTGACCTTATGAAGTTCATCTTCGGCCGGTTGACCCTGGAATCGCTTCCCTTTCATGAACCGATTCTTGTCGTGACGTTCATCGGCGTCATGATCGGCGCGATCGCCGTTCTCGGCCTTATCACCTATTACCGGTTCTGGGGCCCGCTTTGGCGAGACTGGATCACCAGCGTCGATCACAAGAAGATCGGCATCATGTATGTGATCCTCGCGATCATCATGCTGGTTCGTGGTTTCTCGGACGCCATCATGATGCGCATCCAGCAGGCAATCGCCTTTGGCGGCCATGAAGGCTATCTGCCGCCGCATCATTATGACCAGATTTTCACGGCCCATGGCGTCATCATGATCTTCTTCGTGGCGATGCCGTTCGTCACCGGTCTCATGAACTTCGTCGTTCCGCTGCAAATCGGCGCGCGCGACGTCGCCTTCCCGTTCCTGAACAATTTCTCCTTCTGGATGACGGTCGCCGGCGCGGTCATCGTCATGATGTCGCTTTTCATCGGCGAGTTCGCCAAAACCGGCTGGCTTGCCTATCCGCCACTCTCCGGCATTGCCTACAGTCCGGATGTCGGGGTGGATTATTACATCTGGGGCCTGCAGGTGGCCGGCATCGGGACGACGCTTTCCGGCATCAACCTGATCGCGACCATCGTGAAGATGCGCGCGCCGGGCATGACCTTCATGAAAATGCCGATCTTCACCTGGACCGCGCTGGCCACCAACATCCTGATCGTCGCCTCCTTCCCGGTCCTGACCGCAGTGCTCGCGCTTCTGTCGCTGGACCGTTACCTCGGCATGAACTTCTTCACGAACGACCTCGGCGGCAATCCGATGATGTATGTGAACCTCATCTGGATCTGGGGCCATCCGGAGGTCTACATCCTCGTCCTGCCGGCTTTCGGCATCTTTTCCGAAGTGGTCTCGACCTTCAGCAGCAAGCGGTTGTTCGGCTATACCTCGATGGTCTACGCCACATGCGTGATCATGATCCTCTCCTACATCGTCTGGCTGCACCATTTCTTCACGATGGGTTCGGGCGCCTCCGTGAATGCTTTCTTCGGCATTACCACGATGATCATCTCGATCCCGACGGGCGCGAAGCTGTTCAACTGGCTCTTCACCATGTATCGCGGACGCATCCGCTACGAGGTGCCGATGCTGTGGACAGTCGGCTTCATGGTGACCTTCACCATCGGTGGCATGACCGGCGTCATGCTCGCGATCCCGCCCGCCGATTTCGTGCTGCACAACTCACTGTTCCTGATCGCGCACTTTCACAACGTCATCATCGGCGGCGTGGTGTTTGGGGTCTTCGCCGGCATCAATTACTGGTTCCCGAAGGCGTTCGGCTTCAAGCTGGATTCGTTTTGGGGCAAGGTGTCGTTCTGGTTCTGGCAGATCGGCTTCTTCTTCGCCTTCATGCCGCTCTACGTGCTCGGACTGATGGGCGTGACGCGCCGCATGAGTCAGTTCGACGATCCGTCGCTGCAGATATGGTTCAGCATCGCCGCATTCGGCGCCGGCCTGATCGCGCTCGGCATCGCCGCCTTCTTCGTCCAGATCTTCGTCAGCATCCGCAATCGCGAGGCGCTGCGCGACTTGACCGGCGACCCGTGGGACGGGCGCACGCTGGAATGGGCAACGTCGTCGCCGCCGCCGGAGTATAATTTCGCCTTCACACCCATCGTCCACGATCATGACAGCTGGTATGACATGAAGAAACGCGGCCATACACGCCCATTGGGAGGCTTCAGGCCGATCCACATGCCGCGCAATACGGGCGCGGGCTTCATCCTGGCCATGATCGCCATCGGCTTCGCCTTCGGGATGATCTGGCACATATGGTGGCTGGCCATCATTTCGTTTGTCGCGATGATCGCGGTCGCCATCGGCCATACCTTCAACTACAACCGGGACTTTTACATCCCTGCCGAAACCGTGACCGCGACCGAGAATGCGCGCACCAGACTGCTGGCGGGACAGAGCTGAAATGATAAGTAAAACACGCACCCATCAGGCCGCACTGGCAACCGAGAATCCGGAATTCTATCTGACGGACAAGGATCATCATCCCGAAGGCAGCACCATGCTGGGCTTCTGGCTCTATTTGATGAGCGACTGCCTGATCTTCGCCACCCTCTTCGCCGTCTATGGGGTGCTTGGCCGCAACTATGCCGCAGGTCCATCGCCCGCCGATCTGTTCGATCTGCCGCTCGTCGCCGTCAACACGGCGATGCTGCTCTTTTCCTCCATCACCTATGGTTTCGCCATGCTGTGGATGGCGCGTGGGGCCAAGCTCCAGACGCTGTCCTGGCTCGCCGTCACCGGCGTGTTCGGCGCGATCTTCCTGGCATTAGAGCTTTACGAGTTCAGTCATCTGATCCATGCGGGCGCCGGCCCGCAACGTTCGGCCTTCCTCTCCTCCTTCTTCACGCTGGTCGGCACCCACGGCCTGCATGTCACCTTCGGTATCGTCTGGCTGATTACCCTCATGGTGCAGGTATCGAAGTATGGGCTAACCCAAGAGAACCAACGCCGGCTGATGTGCCTCAGTATGTTCTGGCACTTCCTCGACGTCGTCTGGATCGGCGTCTTCTCCTTCGTCTACCTGATGGGAGTCCTCGGATGAGTTCGCATCCCCATGCCCCGGCCCACCACAATGCGGGCGACACCCATCATGGCCATGATGGGGGCCATGATGCCGCTCACGGCTCCTTCAAGGGCTATATGACCGGTTTCGTCCTGTCTGTGATCCTGACGGCCATTCCCTTCTGGCTGGTCATGAGCGGTGCCATCGACAGCAAGCTCCTCACGGCGGTTCTCGTCATGGGGCTTGGCGCCGTGCAGATCGTCGTCCACATGATTTATTTCCTGCACATGAATCCACGCTCCGAAGGCGGCTGGACGATCATGGCGCTGATCTTCACCATCGTGCTTGTCGGCATCCTGCTCGCCGGCTCGCTCTGGATCATGCATCATCTCAACGCGAACATGATGCCCATGTCGCCGGAGATGATGAAGAACATGCCCTGAGCATGATCCCGAACCGAAGGTCAGCGTCAGCAAAAAGTCGGCTAGCTTTTCGGATAAGTTCATGCGGCTAAAACAGGGGTGACGGATATGGCCGTGGACCGCGCTTCGACTGGTGGGGCAGGGGAGGAAACTCCCGGTCGCACGCGTCGCTCGCGGTGGTTCATGACGGTCGCGATGCTGTTCATGACAGTCGTTTTCTTCGCGCTGGGCACCTGGCAGATACAGCGGCTGTTCTGGAAGCTCGATCTGATCGCTCGCGTCGAAGCCCGCGTTCATGCGGCACCCGTGCCGGCACCCGCGCCGTCCGACTGGGCGGGGATAACGACTGAACGGGACGAATATCGGCATGTCACGGCATCCGGAAGGTTCGACTATGACAAGCATGTGCTGGTTCAGGCGGTAACCGGATTGGGCGCCGGTTTCTGGGTGATGACACCGCTTCATCAGCCGGACGGCGCGACGATCCTCGTCAACCGCGGCTTCGTGCCAACCGACCGGCGTGACCGGGCCTCGCGCGCGGCTGGCGAGGTTGCCGGTCACGTCACGATATCAGGTCTTCTGCGCATGAGCGAGCCGGGCGGCGCTTTCCTGCGCTCGAATGATCCGAAGAACGGCCGCTGGTATTCCCGCGACGTTGCCGCGATCGCTGCGGCCAAGAACCTTCACGATGTCGCGCCTTATTTCATCGATGCCGATGCGACGACAAATCCCGACGGCCTACCGGTCGGCGGCCTGACGGTCGTCCGCTTCCGCAACACCCATCTGGTCTATGCGATTACCTGGTATCTGCTGGCGCTCATGAGCACGGGGGCAGCCTATGCCTTCCGGAAGGTGGCTTAGGTCCATATGTGGACGGCTCCCATTTGCAAGCCATTTTTGGCCCCTGAACATTAAAGGGCATAGATATACGACAGGTAGATCAAAGGGGGAACGGGATTGCGCGGCGTTCTTCTCATCGATGGGTGAAAGCCCACAAGCAGAAAGGATGGCAACCGTGACGAAAGATACGATGATCGGAGTGGACTTGGCAAAGAGTGTTTTCGTGCGACTGCAAGTCGTGTGAGTTTCTGTTTCACAGGAGGAGATATTGCCTGAAGAAACCGGCTGTTCCATCAACCGTTCTCTACCGGACATGCGGAGCCGGTAACGACTCGGTATGAAGCTCTGGAGACAACGTAGCCGCCGGATATCCGGTACGCCGAGCCGCTAGGCAAGGCGGAATCTGCCAGCATGAAGGCGGAGAGGAGCAAGGGATGGGCGGGTACGACCAACGTATGTGAACTTCCGATAACCGCGACCCTCCTTGGCGGCGTGTGACAGCATGACGTCACGGGGTGGATTGTGTGTCGCCTTTGCGGTCGTGTTCGCTCCATCGTGTCATTTTTGGAGATTTGGCCTCAGCACGCCCTCGGGCGAATGAGCGGTGGGCATGTATCCATTCACGTTCCCTTCTGCCACGGCTACGGATGGGATGAAGTGGATGTCCTTCCACCGAACCGACAGTGAACTTTCGCTACCTGCGCTCAGATATTGACCTTCGCTGGAGGTGTGGGTTCTCACTTTCAGCGGCACGCCTGCGACGTCCATCAGATAGCGTACCGATGCGCCGGCGACGCTTGCTTCCAGCACCCGCGCGCGGAGATTGAGGGCGTCTTCCGAGGTGGTGCCGATCTTGATCGCATGGGGCTGAATGATCGCCGTTTTTCCCGGTGCTTTCCGCGCCAGAATCTCGATCCGGCTGGCTTCGATGATGTTGGCATCGCCGATGAAGCGGGCCACGAAATCGTCCGCCGGGCGATAATAGATATCCTGACCGTTGCCGGTCTGGACGATGCGTCCGGCATTCATCACCGAAATGCGGTCGCCGAGCGACAAAGCTTCATCCTGATCGTGCGTCACGAGGATGCTGGTCAGGCCGGTTTCGCGTTGAATGCGTTTGAGTTCCTCGCGCAGGCGCTTGCGGATCTGAGCATCGAGCGCAGACAGAGGTTCGTCCAGCAGCATGAGCTTCGGTTCGAGCACCAAGGCCCGCGCGAGCGCCACCCGCTGCTTCTGGCCGCCGGAGAGCTGGTGCGGCCGCATATCGGCGCGGTCGGTCAGCGAGACCGTATCGAGTGCCGCATCGACCTTGTGCCCTATGATGCGTTTTTCCATCCGGCGCTGTTCCAGCCCGAAGGCGAGATTCTGGCGGACCGTCATGTTGGGAAACAGCGCATAATGCTGGAACACCATGCCGATGCCGCGGTCCTTGGGCGGCAATGCCCCGATGCTGCGGCCTTCGAGGACAATCCTGCCGCCGTCGGGGCGGACGAGGCCGGCAATGGAGCGCAGCAGAGTGGTCTTGCCGCAGCCGGAGGGGCCGAGCAGGACATGCATTTCACTCTTCCCGACCGCCAGGTCGATATTGTCGAGAACGGTCGTGCCGCCATAGCTGGCGCGGATGCCGTCAAGTAGGAGATAGGTCATGGCCGGCGCTCCGTTTTCGTCAAGAGCCAAAAGGCAATGAGGGTGATGGCGAGGATGAGCATGAAATACAGAACCACGATCACGCTGGAAATGCGGCCGCTGAGGCTGCGCTGGGCGAACATGTACATCTGCAGCGTTTCGAAATTTCCGCCGACAAGCATCTTGGCGTAGACGAACTCGCTGATGAGACCGGCGAAATTGAGCACGATGGCGATGGTGACGCCGGGCAGGATGCAAGGGAGCACAACCCGCCGCAGAATCGCCAGGTCGCTTGCACCGAGCAGGCGGCCCGCATTGAGCATATCGGCAATGTCGAGGCTGCGCAGGCTGTTCTTGACGCCGATATAAAACATCGGGAAGCACAGCGGCACATAGGTCAACACGAGCACCAGCGGCGTGCCGCCGATCTGGAGCGGCGGAGCGGAGAAGATCCGAAGATAGCCGACCATCAGGACGATGGCGGGTATCGCATAGGGCAGGATGACGAGCCTCGCCATCCAGCGGTCGAGCGCCGGCCAGTATATATGGGCCGCGACCACCGCCGGCACGATGATGGCGGTGGCGAGTGCGAGGGCGACCGCTGCCACCGCCACGGAGCGCAGGAGCGCGGCATGGAAGCGCGGATCGGCAAGGACACTGGCGTAATACTGCCCTGTCAGCCCGGAGGGCAGCACGGTTCCCGACCATTCCGACGCCACGGAGTTCATGAAGGTAGCGATGAGCGGCAGCAACATCACGAACACCATCAGGCCGAGGAAAACCTTTGGCGTGTCGATGCGAAGCTGTTTCATCCTTGCTTCTCCCTCGCGGCGATCTGGCTGACGATGATCGGAACCAGAAGAACGACGAAGAGGAGGATGGCGATGGCGTTGGCGAGGTTGGGGTCGGAGAAGATGTCGCCGGACACCAGTTCGCTGATGCGGATCGTCACCACGTTGACGCTGGTTCCCGTGAGCGCGATGGTCGTGGCATAGGTACCCATGGCATTGGCGAAGAGCAGGATGGCGATGGCGATCAATTGCCTTGCCACGCCCGGCAGGCCGATCCTCAGCCAGAATCGCGCCGGTCCGGTCCCCATCAGCATGGCTGCCTCCTCCAGTTCCCGGCCGATGGCGTCGAGCGCCGGCGTGATCAGCAGCGTTGCCAGCGCAACCTGAAAGTAGCTGTAGGCGATAATGAGCCCGGTCACGGAATAGACGTTGAACTCCTCCAGAAGCCCGGTCGCCTTGAGCATGAGCGTGAACATGCCGTTCAGCCCGAACAGGAAGATGATGGCCATGGCAAGCGGCACGCCGGCGAAATTGGCCCCGATATTGGCGAAAGCCATGGCGGCGCGGCGCAGCCCGCCGGAGTGGCCGCGCAGACAGACGGCGACGAGAAAGCCGAAGAACATACCGACCGCGGTGGTGATCAGCGAGATGCCGAGCGCATTGAGAAAGGATTGCCGGTAATAGCCGTCGGACAGAATGGTCCGGTAGTTGCCAAGCGACCAGACACCGCCCGAGATGAAGCTGTCGTGCACGACGCTGACCAGCGGCCAGACGATCAGCAGGGCGAGCATCATGAGGAAAGGCAATGCCAGAAGGCGCATGGAACCCCCTTTTCCCTTCATGGCGTTATGCCTTGTTCCTCAAGAGCCCGTCGGGTACCGGCAGGCCATGGGTGTCGATGCCAAGCAACGAACAGATCAATCCGGCGATTTCCGTCTGCTTTGGCGGGGCGGCGGTATCGAGGGTGAAGACGTCCCCGCCGATTGTATAGAGCGGCACGCGCGCTTCGGTCTCGTGGGGGCCGCCGTGATTGCCGTCGTCGCTCATGCCGTGGTCGCTGGTGACGAGGACCGTGTAGCCGGCCTCCCGCCAGCTGGGCAGATAACGGGCGAGAAGATCGCCGGCATTGCGGGCGGCATCGCGATATTCGCGCGATGCGCCGCCGTGCTTGTGGCCCTCGTCGTCGATGTTCATCGGGTGAAGCAGCAGGAAATCGGGGTTGCGGCGCCGCAGCAGCATGTCGGCGTCGGCGAACAGATGGCTGTCGGGATAGCGGTCGTCCCAATAAAAGGAGCCATGGCGGATCTCGCCGGGAAAATCCTCCACATGCCGGAATTCCGGTGAGAACGGCGCCTGATTGTAAAGCTCGAAATACCAGTGATAGGCCGCAGCGGCGGTGACGAGGCCGGCCTTCGTGGCCAGCGCGAAGACATTGTCCACCCTGGAGCGACGGACGATTGCATTGCTGGTGATGCCGTGCGCCACCGGCGGCAAACCGCTCATCAGCGTCTCATAGAGCGGCCGCGATATGGACGGCAATTCGCTGCGCACCTCGTAGACCTGCGCTTCGGCGGCGGCTACCAGCCCTTCCATATAGCCCAGACAGTCGCGGGCGGTCGCGTAGCGCAGCCCGTCCAGCAGGATGAAGATCGTTCTGTTCATGTCATTGCTTCGTAAGTGTTTGCGGGGCGGGCAGGTTGAGGCTTTCGCGGGTGGAAACGCCTGCGAAAGCCGATCTGTGGCCGGACTTGGCGCCGTTCCTTACATCTTGGGAGCGACGAGTTCGCGCCAGAGCCTGGTCAGTTCGGTGGCCGCTTCCGTGGTCCACAGTTCCGCACTGATCGGGCGGGCCTTGGCATATTGCTCGGAAGGCAGCAGCTTCTCCTTGGCTTCGTCCGGCAACTCGATGTGATCGACGCGGATCGGGCGGGCATAGCCGTTGGCAAGGTTGATTTGGCCGGCATCGCTCAGAATATATTCGCGGGCAAGCTTGGCGGCGTTCGGCTGCTTGGAATATTTATTGATGATCGTGGCATAGCCGCTGGTGACGGAGCCGTCGGAAGGGATGACGACCTTGAATTTGTCGCGGCCGACCACGTCGCGATAGTTGAGGGCGTTGAAGTCCCAGATCGGCGCGACCTGCACCTCGCCCTTTTCCATCGTGGCCGGATTGACGCCGTTGGCGAGCAGACGGCCCCGCTCGGCGAGCTTGGCAAAGAGTTCGACACCGGGACGGAGATTGTCTTCGCCGCCGCCCGTGGCGATGGCCGCGGCGAGAACGGCGGCGTTGTCCTGCGCGCCGGAACCGACCGTGCCGATCGAAACCTTGTAGTCGCCCTTAAGCAGATCGGCCCAGGAGGCTGGCGGATTGGCCACGTCGGTCGAGATCAAAAAGGCGATGGTGCCGGTATAGCCGATGATCCAGTGCCCTTCGTCGTCCTTGGCCCAGTCCGGGATCTGATCCCAAGTGGTCGGCCTGTAGGGTTGGGTCACGCCGCGCGCCACGGCAATCGGACCAAACTCCAGGCCGACATCGCCGATGTCAGCAGTGGCGTTGACGCCTTCATTGGCAAATTTGGCGATCTCCTCGCCGCTGCTCATGTCGGTGTCGGAGTGCTTCAGGCCGTATTTTTCCGTCAACTGGGCCCAGGTGTCCTTCCAGTTGGCCCAGCCATCCGGCATGCCGACACTGTAAACGACGCCTTCCTTGCGAGCCGCGTCTTCCAGGGCTTGAAGATCGTCTTGTTGTGCACCGGCGCAGACGGTCGCCATGGCAAGGAATGGAAGCGAGAGAATAGCTGCATGTTTCACGATAAAATCTCCTTGGTCTAGACCAGATCAACGGCTAAATAGCGTTCTGTGATGACAGCGCCGTGACAGCGCGATGGAAATTTGCGGCCGATAAACGCGGAGGGGAAATGTCTGACACCAGGAACAAGAGCAGCGCGGGCGGGGAGGCTGAGGTTCTGGAGCAGACCCTGCGCCGAGATCTCGTCTCGGGGCGTCTTGCCACCGATATGCGCCTGCCTTCCGAGAGGCAGATGGTGGGAATTTATTCCACCACCCGCATCACGTTGCGCGAGGCCCTGTTCCATATGGAAATCGACGGGCTGATCTATCGGGAAAATCGGCGGGGTTGGTACGTGAGCGGTCCTCGGCTGATTTACAATCCGCTCCAGCGCTCGAATTTTCATGTGATGGTGGCCCAGCAGGAGCGGCGGGCGGAGACCGAACTGGTCGATGCGGTTTCAGCGCCTGCGCCCGACGACATCTGCGTACGAATGAAATGCGCGCTCGGCACCGAGTTCTGGCGCGTTCGCCGCCGGCGCCGCATCGACGGCCGGCTGGTGCTGTTCGTCGAGCATTATCTGTCGAAAACGGTGTTCCCGAACATTTTGCAGCATGATCTGCGCCGCTCGCTCACCTCAATCTATCAAGAGTATTATGGGATCGACTACGGCCCGGCCTATTTCGAGATCAATCCTATAGCGCTGCGCGGTATGATCGCTGATAAATTGCATTGTACCGAGGGCGCATACGGACTGAAAATCACGCGCGTCAACTGCGATCTGGCTGGGCGTCTCATCGATTGTGACCTGGAATACTGGCGGCACAATGCAATCTCAATCCAGATTGACGCCGTTCCGCATGGTTCCTGATCAACTGGGCGCCGATTGGCATGGAGGCGAACGTCGGCATCCCTACATAGAAAGAACCAGTGAGGACGAGGGAACGGCTGGTGAACGCGACGCTCGAAGGACCTTCTGTATCCCTCTGCCGAAGGCCGTCTGACTTGATTTGAGAACATGCTTTAAGTCCATGCCTTATGTCATGCGCTACGGTCGTTTCACAAATTGAGGTCCTTCCCGCTGATGATTTTCGGCGGCGACGGGATTGGACAGACGAAGAGAAAATCCGGATTGTCGAGGGTGGCACAGCGCGAAATCAATGGACCTCAAGCGGTCTGGCGATCTGCGCGATACGCTGGAACTTCTTCCTGTAGGCAGACGGCGACAATCCCACGCCACGCTTGAAGACCCTGCGAAAAGAGGCCGGGTCATCATATCCGACCGAGACGCCGACCTCGTCGACCGATAGAGTGTCAGTCTCCAGCATTTGCTTAGCTTCTTCGATTCGCAATGCCTGTACGTATTCTATCGGCGCAAAGCCCGTGGCCGCCTTGAAACGGCGCGAAAAGGTGCGCGCATTCAGACCGGACCGCGCGACCATTCGCTCCACCGGTTTGGCCATTGCATAGTTGTCGGCGATCCAGGTCTGGCAATCCGAGATCGGCCCGTCTTCCGACGCCATGGGACGGGTCATCACCGCATAGGGGGATTGGCCTTCGGAATGCCCGCTGATCAGGAATACTTTCGCGGTCTCGATCGCTTGCCGATATCCGCAGTATCTGGCGATCAGATAGACCGCCAGATCGTGCCAGGCGCTGACCCCGCCGGCGGTTACGATGCGGTCGCCTTCCGCCTCCAGGCAAAGGACGGACTCGTTGCGAAATGCGATCTTGGGATAGTTACGCTGGAACATGCTTCGATAGGCCCAATGGGCCGTCGCCCTATGCCCGTTCAAGAGGCCGGTTTCGGCGATCAGGAGAGCCCCGGAACAGACCGAGCAGACGAGCGCCCCATCTCGATGGAGTCTCTTCAGCCAGGCCGCCTCTCGTGGGTAGCGGCCCGTGGGCACATCATGGATCGACGTATACATGTCGCAGACGATCACCGCGTCCGCCCTGTCCAAATCGTCGATGGCTGCGTGTGGCTCGACCGGGATATTGCCCAGACAGTGAAACGCCTTGCCGTCCGCCGAAGCGATCTTGACCTCCAGAAGTTCCTGCCCCGGCGTGCCGGCGACCATATCGGTGTATACCGCCCCGGCCGACAGCAATACGTCATAGAGGCCATAGAGGACCGAGGCCGAGGTTTCCGGCTCCGCCAGCAATACGATCAATGGCTTTTTTGAACTGTTCACAGTGGTCTTCCAACCATTTTGGCACGGTTTTGGCGCGTATGCCCCGGTCGCCTGTCCAGTATGACCCGTTCATGACCAAATCGCCACTGCCCCGACCGCTGGGATCGTCGTAGCTCCATCGCAGTTGCAAAGGAGTTTTGAAATGAATGATCTGACAACGGCTCTCAACCCGATCACTGAAAGTTTTGGCACTGAAGATTTCGGCGGAGAGATATTTCGACCCGGCGACCCGGGGTTCGACGCGGCAAGAATGGTCTGGAACGCCATGATCGACCGGCGCCCGGCGCTTATCGCGCGCTGCAAGGACGTGGATGACGTGATAGCGGCCGTATCGCTGGCTGTGACGCAGGATTTGCCCATAGCAATCCGTGGCGGCGGCCATAATGTGGCGGGTCACGCAGTCTGCGACGAAGGCGTCATGATCGACTTGTCGCTGATGCGCGGCGTCACGGTGGATGCCGAGGCGCGCGTTGCCGTCGTCGAAGGTGGCGCCCTGTGGCGCGATGTCGACAAGGCCAGCCAGGCGCATGGCCTTGCGACGCCCGGCGGTCTCATCTCGGAGACCGGCGTGGCCGGGTTGACCCTGTCCGGCGGGATCGGATGGCTGCGCGCCAGGCACGGACTTTCGGTCGACAATCTGATCGCGGCGGATGTGGTCACGGCAGACGGCGTTCTTGTCCGTGCCAGTGACGATGAAAACCCTGACCTGCTCTGGGCGCTCAAGGGTGGGGGCGGTAATTTCGGGGTCGTCGTCCGGTTCGAATTCGCGCTTCACCCCATCGGCCCCGAAGTGATGTTCGCGGCCCCCATATATGCCCTCGACGACGGCCCCGGCCCGATCCGCGCATGGCGCGAATTTCTGGCCAGACATGGTGATCGTGTCGGATCGCTTTGCGAGTTCTCCACTGCCGGCGGCGAGGATTTCCCGGAAAAGTACCGGGGAAAGCGCGTCTATACGCTGGCTTGCGTCTATAACGGGGATGCTGCGGAAGGCGAGACGTTGCTTCAGCCCTTGCGCGACCTCGGCACCATGGTCACCGATTTTTCCGGTCGGATGGACTACTGCGATGTTCAGCAGCTCTTCGACACGCTGATGCCATCAGGCGATTTCCGTTGCTACTGGAAAGCGCGGTATCTGACCGGCCTGAGCGACGAGATGATTGACCTTGCAATGCAGTACGCCATGACTGCGCCCTCGGACAATACGCTGTCATCTCTGTGGAATTTCGGTGGGGCGACGGCGCAGGTCCCGGTTGAGGCCACTGCTTTCGGCGACCGATCCATGGGGTGGATGTATTCTCTGGACGGTGTCTGGTCCGATCCTGGCGACGATGCCGCGAACATTGCCTGGGCCCGCGATGGCTGGAAGGCATCGGAGCGCTTCGGCCATCACGGTCGCGTCTATCTCAACTTCCCCGGCCACGGCGAAGACGGTGCCGCGCTGACCCGCACCAGTTTTGGATCGAATTACCAGCGTCTTGTAGACATCAAGACGAAGTACGACCCTGAAAACCGGTTCCGCTTCAACCAGAACATCGCACCGGGGACTTGATATGCGCGCGCCGTCACTACTTCCCGTGGCCGGGTCGGGCACTGTCTTCTTTACCGAAGGCGGGTCCGAAACCGAAATCATGTATCGTCATGGCTTCGAACTGCCCGAATTCGCCATGTTCCCATTGCTCGACATCCCAAGCGCCGTCACCGCCATGCGCGACATGTTCCGCGCACAACTGGATGTGGCAGCCGAGTTCGGCCTTGGTTTCCTGCTATCCGGGCTCGACTATCGAGCGAGCCCGGACTGGGGCGCCAAACTGGGCTATTCGGTGACGGCGCTGGCAGATGCCAACATCGCGGCCATCGCCTTTCTGCAGGAGATCGCAGACGACTACCGCGACCAGATCCCAAGCCTTTTTATCGGGGGAATCCTAGGCCCGCGTGGCGATGCCTACGGGTTGAACCGCGATATAACCGCTGAAAGTGCGGAGGCGTATCACGCGGTTCAGCTTGAAACGCTGAAACGGGCGAAGGTGGATTTTGCCTGTGCGATGACCTTCAACAACATCCCGGAGGCCGTCGGCGCGGCACGCGCCGCCGCGCGGATCGGCGTTCCGCTCTCGGTTGCGCTGACGCTTGACCGCACCCATCGCCTCAAGTCCGGCCCAACGCTTGGCGAAGCAATCACCGAGATTGATGCGCAAACCGGGCTCGATGCGCCGGACTACTACCTGGTGAACTGTTCGCATCCGTTGGAATACGAGCCTGCGCTCGACGATGGCGCGTGGATCAGGCGACTGCGCGGCGTGCGACCAAACGCGTCGAAGATGGAAAAAATGGCACTGTGCAAACTGAACCATCTTGAAGACGGAAATCCGGTCGAGCTTGCAGGGCAGCTAAAGGATCTGCATGCCCGGTACCCGCATATGGACGTTTTCGGAGGCTGCTGCGGCACGGGCGACGAGCATCTGCGCGAGATCGCAAAAGCTTTGAGGTCAAGTCTACCCGAGCAAACAGGCTGGTGCCCGGCCGAGTCCGGAATTCCCGTCTGAGGCGAAATACCGGATGGCTCATGCCCGCTTCCAGCCAACGTTGCACCTATCGTGCTGCCTCTCTCGTGTTACGGTCGGCTCACCTCAATCACGCCAAGCGGAATGCCATTGACGAACAACACCAGATCAACGCGGATTGTCGGCCCGCCAGTCAGTGTCCGTTCCAAAAAGAGTTGAGTGATTTCAGCAGGTTGTGATTCCGTCGGATTTGCGAGATTTGATGGAGATCACGATGCCCTGGACTGAAATCACCCGGCCGCACTATGAGCGGCGTTGCCCCCGCTACGCAAGCGATATGCCGGATGCTGAATGGGGGCTGATCAAGCCGATGATGCCAGCGCCGAAGCGGCTTGGCCGATCGCGCAAGACGGACCTGCGCGAGGTGGTGAACGCGCTTTTGTATATGGCCTCGGCCGGCTGCGCGTGGCGGCTCTGCCCAAGGACTTTCCGCCGTTCTCGACGGTTCAGAAATACTTCTGGCGCTGGCGTGAGGAAGGACTGCTGCGCACCATAGCCTGATAATGGGCGCCAGCCGTAGGAAGAATCCAACGGTTGATGCATTGAAATCCCAGAAATCCATTGAGATTTCCATGGCGATCTCTCCGTCAAGGCCCAATTCGTATGAACTTTCAACGCCGAGAACCGCGATCGCCGTTGCGACGAGGCGCAGGGCAGTCGTGCGGACCGTGTTTCTTGTGTCAATGCCCAACATGCTTCGGATGACGTTCATGATAGATCAGCCAAAAAAGCATGCCTTCAATGCGCGACCGTTGGTTTCTTTTACTTTATTTTCCAAAGGAGTGGAGAGTATAAGATTGTATTTATACTGGGGAATCAACTTCCGATAGCAGCTTCGCGAGCTTCGTCATCGGACAGCCTGCCGACACGCAAGCGGGCCGGCTGCCTCCGTCCGTCGCGGGTTGGTGCAGCCGCGGCTCTGAAATCAGGATTTCCATGTTTCTATGAGAAGGGGAAAGAGGCCCGGCTTTGAGGTGTTTGCGGGTGGGGCCGGGCCTCAGCGCCGATGGAACATCCGGCTTGCAATTTGTGCGATAATGATTGGTGGATCGCAACCCTAATAAATGGGGGGCAATTTGCCACGGTTTTGCCTTAATTAAAGGCAGCGCAATGGTTACGCTTTTTGCCTGATCTTGTCATGATATAATCAGCATATAACCAGCCAGGAAGTCGCATATGTCTGATCGTATCGAGAAAAGCATCGCGCGCAAAGCTATCAGCGGATACGGAGATCACACGGCAGGCCATCACCAAGCACCTTCGCGTGCTGGAGAATGCGGGTCTGGTGAGCTGCAGCCGGGTTGGCCGCGAAAGCCAATTCTCCTTCGGAGGCGGTATCAGGCGGAGGCGGCGCTCGTTTTGTCCTGGTCTCTACGATTGTTCTCGATGTTTGCGGCGGCGAACGCCAAGGCTTCGATATCCCGGTATCCGAGATTATAGAGACGCATCACTTCTCTGGCGAGCCGATCGGCATTTTTGCCCAGGGCAGGGCCATGGCCGAGGAGAGCGGTGGCTCTATGATAGGCTGCCTGCATGATCCGCCAGTCTTCGCTCGTATAAGCGGATTCAGGGCCTGGATAGCCACCTCTTATGGGCATGTCGCTCTCCGTTCAGCTATACCGGGCTCTGCAAGATATCGCAAAATGGTTGGAGTTGCCTAGGCACGAAAAAAGTGTGGGCCTCACACGAAAAAGAGTCAAATTGTTTCAAATATTGCCAGCGTTTCAGACGCTTGCAGATATAGAGTAGAAACTACGCGGCGGCTCCTATGAACCAAAACCCGTGAGAACGCACGGAGCCTGCCGCACGGCCGGCAGGGGAGGGGTCTATGTGATCACGCTCCAGGATGCCAAATGCACTTAATCTTATCACTCGAGCTTTCAGAGCGCAGGGGTGAAGTGCAGAAAACCTTCAGAATTACACCGGAAGCGAGCTATGTGCTTTCCGTCAAGAATCCGGAGAAAGGCAGCCCAGCCTATGCGGGCCTGCGGGAACAGGACAAGGCAGACTATCCGGAAAAGTTGCAGGAAGAGTTCCGAGACCGGCGTTTTGACCGCGAGGATGTGGAATTGCTCAATTTCGAGGGCGCCGAGTTTCTTCTCGTGGGCGCCAGGAAAGACCCGGAGGCAGCTTATGGCATCGAACTCGACACTGATCCCGCCGATTATGGACATGCCGATACGGTGCGCCGGCTGCGTATAGTGAAATCGCGGCATCCGGTAAAGCCGCTCTTCGAAGGACGGTGGGACTAAAAGGAGTCTGGGAAAAGTAGGAGCCGATTTTTCGATCGTGTCGAAACGGAACCGCTCGGATCACGCCCGCAATATCTATTCAGACGATGGCGCCACGCAGCTCATTCACCGCAATGCAGATCACAACAAAGACGCTGGCATAGCTCAGCCACAACAGCAGGTCTTTCAGTACCCGGTCATTTGCTTCGTTCATTGCAATACCCCCCAAGAAGTTGCGAGAGATAAATAGTATTATTAACGAAATGTCAACAGCGTCTTCATCGCGTCCTGAAGTTGAACGTG
The DNA here is from genome assembly GCF_002980495.1 of Phyllobacterium phragmitis. Lineage (GTDB taxonomy): Bacteria > Pseudomonadota > Alphaproteobacteria > Rhizobiales > Rhizobiaceae > Paramesorhizobium > Paramesorhizobium phragmitis. The sequence continues at coordinate 119,128 of NZ_PVBR01000011.1, read as the reverse complement.
TAGGCCCGACGACAGCGAGAGGGTATGACCATTGTCGTCGGGCCTGATGAGAGACGGGTAGTAGCCGATAAGCCTCTCTGTCGGCTACTGCACAGTTCCTTGAATCGGAACCGATTTGAGGATGAAACTATGCAGCATTTCAAGATGTTAGAGCGTCCTTTGCGCATCCAATGGGATGCGTGGCGCTCTATGTCTCGCGTGCCAACACCGGCAGACTTGGCTTGGTGTGTTTCACAAGCTGCCGGTGCTTTTCGTAACCTGCTGTGCGCGACTTTGTTCCTCCGCAGAAGTAGAAAGCCATTGGGTGGTAGGCTTATGAGCAGGATTGAAATGGCGCCCGGCAAAGTATGCGGTGGCTTCAGCCGGCCATTCATGGTGTGAGCATGACGAGGCCCGGTTAGAGTTGGGGGCGGGGGCACCGGGCCTCGGCTGTCAAACCAACAGCCTGGGCAATGTGGCGAAAGATCAGGATCGTGGAAATATCCACATATTGGGTACGTTTGATCGAACGGCTTAGCCGATTCATGAGGCGTTTCGGCCCGTGTAGGGTTCCAGAGCCGAGTATGGATGCAGGATCACGCCGAGCCGGCGCTGTTTGGCAACGTCGTTCGCGTCGGTCGAGGATGGCCTTGCCTTGGATGCGGGCGTGGAAAGGGGCAGCGCCATTCTCCTCAACATCTCTCCCAAAAGCGTTCATCTGTTCGATCGTGAAACGGAGCTTGCTGTTTCAGGTTGAGCGGAGCGTCTGACAGGCTCTCTCCAGTCAGCCACGAGAATGAACTTGACTCGATATGTTATTACGTTACAAGGCTCATCGTGCGATCGAGCGGTATTGATCGGAGCCAGACGGCGAGATGAAATTCTGTGGCGATGCTGATGTGGTGGACTGTATGATGAGGTGAAATTGTCCTGAGAGCTTCATCTTGACGGCAGCCTTCCGTCGGGCCTAAGAACGTGGTGACGGTTCCCCGAAGAATGACTTCCAGGGGATTAATAGGGAACACGGTGCGGACGACCCAATCGGGACCAAGACCGTGGCTGCCCCCGCAACTGTAAGCGGATTGCCGAACGTCGTTGTGACATCCTTTCTCTTTGGGATGTCATGCCACTGCCGGGTTCTTCAACGAACCGGCGGGAAGGCAGATGTGGAGCAGATATCCGTGAGCCAGGAGACCTGCCGTCGAAGTCGAAATCCATTTTCACGGGCGGGGTTGCCCGTAGAGGAGACATCATGGCCAAGTCTTTCAGCCGGGTAGACCGGCTTCTTTCGCTCGTTTTCCATCCGCTTGATCAATCATTGCCCATGTCGGGGCCGGCCTCCGGCTGACACCGGCGCTGCATCCATTCCCGTTTGCTCGCTGCATTCGTCAGGATCGCGCCGGTTCGTGTCAGCGTCGCACATTCAAATTATCAAGCCATCTGGGGAAAACCATGCAAAACTCCATTCAAAAGCGTGCCCGAGGGGTCGCTTTCGCCGTTGCGATCGTTCTAGGCGTCACAGGAAGCGCTTCGATCGGCAATGCCGCAGAACGCACTGCGTATCCGCTGACGCTCGACAATTGCGGCGTTTCGGTCACGTTCGAAAAACCACCCGAAAGAGCCGTCACGATCGGCCAGAGCAGCACGGAAATCCTGCTGTCGCTCGGTCTCTCCGACAGAATAGTTGGAACCGCCGTCTGGGTGGGGCCTGTCCTCAAAGGGTTCGAGAGCCAGAACGAAAAGATCAAACGGCTTTCGGACAACAGCCCGAGCTTCGAATCGGTCGTCGCCCAGGAACCGGATCTCGTTGCCGTCCAGTTCGAATGGGATGTCGGCCAGAATGGCGCGGTCGGCACGCGCGAGCAGTTCTCCGAGCTCGGTATCCCGACTTATATCTCTCCCGCGGATTGCGTCGCCAAGGACAATTCCGGTGGTGGTGACGGGGTCCGAAAAGAGCGATTCACGATGGAACTGGTTTACCAGGAAATTCGCGAACTGGCGCAGATATTCGATGTCAACGAGCGCGGCGAGCAATTGGTGGCCGATCTGAAGAAGCGCGAGGCAGATGCTATCGCCTCGGTTGCCGGAAGCAAGACGGCGGGTTTGCCTGTCGTCTTCTGGTTTTCCAGCAAGGACGTTCGCGGCGATGCCTTCGTTGCGGGTAAAAACGGCGCGCCCGCCTATATCCTGCAGGCTCTTGGTGCGAAAAACGTGATCGACACGGAAGAGGAATGGCCGCTCGTCAGTTGGGAAACGATCGTCGGCAAAGATCCTGCGGTGATCGTTATCGCGGAAATGGATCGGCGTCGCTATGCCGCCGATGACCCGGCCGTGAAAATCAAATTTCTCGAAACCGATCCCGTCACCAGCCATCTCGATGCGGTCGGGAAGAAGCATTTCGTCATGATGGATGCGCAGTCGATGAACCCGACGATCCGCACCATCGACGGGATCGAGGCGCTTGCTCATGGCATCAAGACATTCGGACTGGCAGATTGAGCTTTCATTCCATGCATAGAGGGAGGCGAGGCATGCAGGCCTCGCTTGCCGTCCTGTTGATCGCAACCCTTGTCATCTGCATTGCCATGGCGATTTCCATCGGCGAGATGACGATTCCTTTGACGACGACCTTCAAGGTCATCGCCAATCGAATGTTCGGCATGGGCTTTGAGCTCAGCGACATCCAAGAGGGCATCATCTGGAACTATCGCCTGAGCCGCGCGCTCGTTGCCGCCAGTTGCGGAGCGGCGCTGGCGCTTTCCGGTGTCATCCTGCAGGCCCTGTTGCGCAATCCCCTGGCTGAGCCTTATGTGCTCGGCATCTCCGCAGGTGCTTCAACGGGTGCGGTGGCGGTGATGATCCTTGGTCTCGGCCATGGTGTACTCACCTTGTCGAGCGGAGCCTTCGCGGGTGCCGTCGGCGCCTTTGCCCTGGTCTCCATCCTCGCTGTGGGTTCGGGCGGTAGTCATGACCGGATCATCCTGGCAGGCGTCGCCGGCTCGCAACTCTTCAATGCGCTCACATCCTATATCGTCACGACATCAGCCAATGCGGAACAGGCGTGCGGCGTGATGTTCTGGCTTCTGGGCAGCCTTGGCGGCGTTCGCTGGCCGGACGTCTATATGGCGGCGCCGGTTGCGATCGGCGGCTTTCTCGCCTGTATGTTGCATGCGCGGGCGCTCGATGCCTTGACCTTCGGGACGGGTGCCGCTGTGGCGCTGGGCGTTCCGGTTGCCCGGGTGAGGATCGTTCTCCTGGGGCTGACTTCCATCATGACTGCGACGATGGTCAGCATCGTCGGTTCGATCGGTTTTGTCGGACTGGTTATTCCGCACGCGGCCCGTTTCCTCGTCGGGCCCAGACATCTGCGGCTGATCCCGGCATCGGCGATATCAGGGGCGATATTCATGGTGCTTGCCGATATCATGTCGCGGATCATCGTCCCGCAGCAGATATTGCCGATCGGTGTGGTGACTGCGCTGTTCGGTGCGCCGGCTTTTGCCTTCATTCTCTATAGGGCTAGAGTCGGGAGGGCAGTTTGACGATATCCCTTTCATAATGGGCCGATCGACCAGCGATGCATCGATCACCGGAGCTTGGCGCAGGGGTCGAGCAGGAACACGGTGGCGCTGGCCAATGCGATGCCGATAAGCGAGAGCACGTCCAGCACGCGCATCGCTGATATGACGAAAATACGGTCACTGTTTGAACCGGCATCCACTCCTTTGGCCAAACCAACGGCGTGATAAAATGTTCCGCTGTCAGGTCTTGACCGTGGGATAGACGATCAGGCGTTTGTGCCGAGTGTGTTCCAGCCCTCATCGGGCGCGAAGCGGGGGCCGTGCTGCTGCTCGAGCCGCTGCAGCGCCGCCACGATATCGGCAGCACCACGGGTGCGGGCGTAATGGATGGGGCCGCCGCGGAACGGCGCAAAGCCGGTGGCGAAGATCATGGCGCCGTCGAGCGTGTCGTCGTCTTCCACAATGCCTTCGCGCAGGCAGCGTATACAGGTGTTGAGCATCGGCAGGACGAGGCGATCGGCCATTTCGTTGCTTGGGGCAGCCGCATCGGATGCCTTTTTCGGCCTGCCCTTGTCGTCATAGATGTAGAGCCCCTTGCCAGCCTTTCGACCGGTCTCGCCGCTCTCGACCTTTTGGACAAGCCATGCCGGAATTTCCGGCATGGGCTCGTCGAGCTTCTCCTTGAGCATGCGGGCGACCTCGAGGCAGATGTCGAGCCCAACGCGGTCGGCAAGTTCGATCGGCCCCATGGGCATGCCGAAATCCTTTGCGGCGCGGTCGATCGTCTCCTTGGCGGTCCCTTCATCCAGCATGACGAAAGCCTCCACCAGATATGGCGTCAGTGCCCGGTTGACGAGGAAGCCCGGCGCGCTTTTCACCGGTGCGGGCAATTTGCCGATCGTGCCGCAGAAAGCGCGGGCCCTGTCGAGTGTCGCCTGGCTTGCCTGATCGTGCGCGACGATCTCGACCAATTCCATCTTGGCGACAGGATTGAAGAAATGCAGGCCGACCAGACGGTCCGCGAACGGCAAATCCTGGCGCAGCACTTCGAGCGGAATGCTCGACGTATTGGTGGCAAGAATGGCGTTCTTTTTCATTTTTGGTGCGATGGCGTCGAAGACCCGGCGTTTTATGTCAGTGTTTTCCGCTACAGCCTCGATGATGAGGTCCGCCTTGGCAATTCCTGATCCCGCAAAATCGGGCATCAGTCGGTCGAGTGCGTCGCGCCGCTCGATGCCTGAATGGAGCTTTTTCTCGTAGAACTCGGCCGCGCGACCGATGGCCCTGGCGACGGCATTGCGGTCGAGGTCGGCGAGCGTCACCGACAGGCCGCGCGTGGCGCACCACGCGGCGATATCGCCACCCATCATGCCGGCGCCGATGACATGGACATGGCGGATGCCGCTTTCGCCCTTGGCGGAGCTTTTCAGCTTTTCGTGCAGGAAGAAGACGCGGATGAGGTTCTGCGCGGTGTCGCCGACAAGCAGTTCCGAAAACGATCTTATCTCGGCCTTTTGCATCGCCTTGGCATCACCGCCATGCTCTTCCCAGAGATCGATGAGGCGATAGGGCGCGGGATAATGCTGCTTCGGCGCATGTTTCTCCGCTTGGGCCCGCATCTGGCGGGCAGCGATCTGCCGTGCCGGCCGGAAACCGAAAACAGGGGATTTGAGGCTTCCGCGGCGGGTCTTCATCGCGCCTGAAACCGCCGCTCGCACAGCGTTCTCGACATGGCGCTCCTCGATCGCCGCATCGACGAGGCCAAGCGCCTTAGCCTTTTTCGCATGCGCGGTTCTTCCCGTCAGCATCATCGTCATCGCCTCGATGGGATCGATCAGCGCCGTCAGACGGAATGTGCCGCCGAGCCCCGGATGCAGGCCAAGCAGCACTTCGGGGAAGCCGAGCTTGGCGTCGCCGACGGCGATGCGGTATTTGCAGGCGAGAGCGAGTTCGAGCCCGCCGCCGAGGCAATGTCCGTGGAGGACGGCGACCGTCGGGATATCGAGAGCCGCCAGGCGATCGACGATCTCGTGCGCCCGCGTCATGCGCGTTTCGACCTCGCGCATGTCGGTCACGCCCCTGAAATCGCGGATGTCGGCACCGGCGATGAATCCGGCTTTTTTGGCAGAACGGATGACCAGGCCCTTGGCACCCATGCCCGCGACATCGCCAAGCGCCGTATCGAGTTCGGCAAGGACGGCTTCCGACAGGGTATTCGTGCTTTCATTGGCTCTGTCGAGGATGAGCCAGACGATATCATCGTCCCCCTTGATCAGCCGCCAGTGGGTCAGGATCTTCGTCGAGCCGGACTGCGGTCCGAGCTCCATATTGCGGGGTGCGAGCGTGTTCCACACGGACGTGTTGGTGACCGGCATCAGACAACCTCCATAAGCATCGCGCCGCCCTGGCCGCCGCCGATGCATTCGGTGGCCATGCCGCGCTTCAGTCCGAGCCGGCGCATGGCGTTGACGAGATGAAGCACGATGCGGTTGCCGCTCGCGCCGACGGGATGGCCAAGGCTGATCGCTCCGCCATCGACATTGAGCCGGTCGCGCTCGATAGGGCCGAATGTGCCTTCGAGGCCGAGCACGTCGCGGCAATATTGCTCATCCTCCCATGCGGCGAGGCAGGCCAGCACCTGCGCGCCGAAGGCCTCGTTCAATTCCCAGAGATCGACGTCCTCGCGGGTGAGGCCCCGGCGCCGGAGAAGGGCGGTGGAACAGAGTGTCGGCCCCAGACCCATGATCGAGGGATCGAGCGCCGACCATTCGGCATCGATGATGCGGGCGAGCGGCTTCAGCCTATGCTTTTTCACCGCTTCCTCGGAAGCAAGGATGACCCAGGAAGCGCCATCGGTGATCTGGGAGGAATTGCCGGCGGTAACGTTGCCGTAAGGCTTTTCGAAAACCGGCTTGAGATTTGCGAGCTTCTCCATCGATGTATCGGGGCGCACGCCATCATCATGATCGTAGAGCATCCCATCGCGGCTGATCGCCGGGACCAGTTCGCCGTCGAGAAAGCCGTCCTTATGGGCGTGCGACAATCGCCTATGGCTTTCAAGCGCATAGGCATCGGCAGCTTGCCGCGTGATGCCGAAGAGATGGCCGATTTCTTCCGCCGTCTGACCCATATTCAGATTGGTCATAGGATCAGTCAGTCCACGTTCCAGTCCGATGACAGGCTTTGCCATTTCCGGCCGAAACTCCGCCAGCGCAGCGGTCTTGCCCCAGGCTGTCTTCTCCGTTGCGAAACGTCCGAACCATTTGGTCGCCTCCTGACTGAGAACCAGCGGCGAATGAGACAGCGCTTCTGCGCCGCCGGCCAGGATCAGGTCGGCCTTGCCGGCCTCGATCGTGCGAAAGGCGGTGTCGATCGACTGCATGCCGGAGCCGCAATTTATCTGGACGGTAAAGGCGGTCATCGCCGCGCCCATGCCGAGCCTGAGAGCCGCTACGCGTGCCGGGTTCATCTCGTCGGCAAGCACGTTGACGCAGCCGAGGATGACCGTGTCGAAGATCTCGGGCGAAAATGGCTGGCGGGCGAGCAACGGCCGTCCGCACTGGACCGCAAGATCGACAGGCGTGAATGGTCCCGGTTTGCCGCGTGCCCGCAAAAAAGGTGTGCGTGCACCGTCGACGAGATAGACGGGGCGGCCGGAAGCTGCCGCGATCCCGCCGGCTACGGGCGCTGTGGAGGTGGCCGGTCTTGGCGCACGAGCCCGGCTCTTCGTCTTGGTCGGGGCCGCGGATTTCGGTTTCTGGGCCATCACGTTATTTCCTGTCTATCGGCGGAACCTCGGATAAGCTTATTTCCCTCAAGTGGAGAGGCCCGCCTCCTTATCACAGATTCTGTGTTGGTTCGAACCCGGCAAGTTGTGAAAATGTTCCGTTCGCGCGGCGCGTCCGTTCAAGATGACTGTCCCAGGATGGCTGGCAGGCCCACTAATCCCAAGGTCAGACTCCAAAATTGAACAATCATTCGGGCGGCTCACTGGCATTGCAGGCGACCGTGGCTATAACTGTGTCTGTTCCACGGCTCTGATTCATCGAAACAAAAAAGAGACGACAACGTGCCGGACCGAAGATCGCCACTGGCTCCGTTTAAACATGACACGTTCCGGACCATCTGGATCGCGAGCCTTGCGTCCAATTTCGGTGGGCTGATCCAGGCCGTGGGAGCCGCCTGGATGATGACATCCATTTCCAATTCGGTGAACATGGTCGCATTGGTGCAGGCATCGACAGCCTTGCCCATCATGCTGTTCTCGCTGGTTTCTGGCGCGCTTGCGGACAATCTCGACCGGCGCAAAATCATGCTTGTCGCTCAATGTTTCATGCTGGCCATCTCGGCGCTGATGACGGTTTTCGCCTATCTGGGTTTCATCACGCCGTGGCTTTTGCTGGCATTCACCTTCCTGCTCGGTTGCGGGACGGCTCTCAACAATCCGTCATGGCAGGCGTCGGTGGGGGATCTGGTGCCGCGCGACGATCTTCCCGCCGCAGTGGCGCTCAACAGTATGGGCTTCAATATCACACGCAGCGTCGGGCCTGCGATCGGCGGCATGATCGTGGCTGCGGCGGGGGCGGCGGCTGCATTCGCCGTCAATACGATGAGCTATTTCGCCATCATTTTCGCGCTTCTACGCTGGCAGCCCGGCATCACACCGAGAACGCTGCCGCGCGAGACGCTGGGGCGCGCCATCGGGGCGGGCCTGCGTTATGTCGCGATGTCGCCGAATATCGGAAAAGTGGTATTCCGCGGCTTCTTCTTCGGCCTTTCGGCGAGCGCAGTCCTGGCGCTGCTGCCGTTCGTGGCGCGCGATCTCGTCGGCGGCGGGCCGCTTGTCTATGGCGTCATGCTCGGTTCGTTTGGTATCGGCGCGATCGGCGGCGCGCTTCTCAGCGGCCGATTGCGCGAAGTCCTGTCGAGTGAAGGGGTGGTGCGGTGGGCTTTCCTCGGATTTGCCGCCAGTGCCGGGATCATAGGGTTCAGCTCCAATGCCTGGTCGACCAATGCCGCGCTTATGATATCCGGCGCCTGCTGGGTTCTCGCGCTGTCGCTGTTCAACGTGACGGTGCAGCTTTCGACGCCGCGCTGGGTGGTTGGCCGGGCCCTCTCGCTATCCCAGACCATGACTTTTGGGGGTATTGCCGGCGGTAGCTGGATATGGGGTCTCGCAGCGGAGGAATATGGCGCGGATAATGCGCTGCTTGCATCCGGCGTGCTGATGCTGGCCGGTGCGGCGCTCGGATTGCGCTTCGCCCTGCCTGAATTCACAACACTCAATCTCGATCCGCTCAACCGTTTCAGCGAGCCGTTTTTGCGGATGGACCTTCAGCCGCGCAGTGGCCCGATTGTCGTCATGATCGATTACAATATCGCGGGAGAGGACGTTCCCGCGTTTCTTGCCGCCATGACGGATCGGCGGCGCATCCGTATCCGGGATGGAGCAGGACAGTGGGCGTTGATGCGGGACCTCGAAAATCCGGAGATATGGACCGAAAGCTATCACGTTCCGACGTGGGTGGAATATGTGCGCCACAACCAGCGGCGGACACAGGCGGATGCGGAAACCAGTGACAAGATCAGGGCGCTGCATCGCGGACCGGACGAGCCGCGCGTGCACCGCATGATCGAACGGCAAACCATTCTTCCGCAGGATATCGCGGCCCACAAGACGCATGTGGACATGTCCTGATCCCAGGTGGGGATAAGGCACCGGCTGGTTCAGGCCGTGCGGGCTTCCCGCTTTGCAAGCGTCGATACGAGATCGCCGAAACGGTCGCCCTGCACCGCGATATGGCTTCTCAGCAAGGCGCGTGCGGCTTCCGCGTCGCCGGCCAGTATCGCCTCGACAATTCCAGTATGTTCGCTGAATGAGGTCTTCATGCGGTTGCGGACGCGCAGCTGCAGCCGCCTGTAGGGGCGCAGGCGGCGATGCAGTGTCGTGCACTGCTCTGCAAGAAACGCGCTGTGGCCGGCGAGGTAGATCGCGCCGTGGAACAGCTCATTATCGTAGTAATAGGCGTCTGTATCGCCGCTGTTGGACGATTGTTGGCATTTGTCATGGGCGGCCAGAAGATCGGCCCGATCTTCTTCGGTATGGCGACGGGCAGCGAGCGCGCCTGCCATGCCTTCCAGTTCCGCCATGACCTCGAACATCTCGTAGATGCGTTGCGGACCGGGCTCGACGACGACCGCGCCGCGTCGTGGACGGATTTCGATGAGCCCGATGGCGCTCAACTGCATCAGCACTTCGCGGATAGGCGTCCGCGATACGCCGAAACGCTTTGCCAGTTGCACTTCATCCAGCCTTTCGCCCGGGGCAAAAAGTCCGGTGACGATGCCGTTCTCGATCTTGTCCCTTAGTCCCTGGACAATGTTTTCCGCCATATCGATTCCGATCACATACAGAATAATCGTTCTTGCATACAATATGTTTGACATTGCGTGCAAGATATATGCACGATTGGCGGTCCTGATTGGAGAGCAGGACGCAAGGGAGGAAAATATGAAAAAGTTCACGAGAGTTCTGAAGGCTGCGGCCTGCATCGCCTTTGGCTGCGTCGTCGCATCGGGCGCGGGCGCGCAAACCATATTGAAGGCATCACACCAGTTTCCGGGCGGAAAGGGCGACATACGCGACGAGATGGTGCAGATGATCGCGCGCGACGTCGCGGCGGCAGATGTCGGCCTGCAAATTCAGGTATTCCCCGGTGCATCGCTTTACAAGCCGAACGATCAGTGGAATGCGCTGGCGCGCGGTCTGCTCGACATGTCGTCTTTCCCGCTCGATTATGCTTCCGGCCGGCATCCGCAGTTTTCGGCGACATTGATGCCGGGGCTGGTCGGAAATTTCGACAGGGCGATGCGGCTCAATGATTCCGACTTCATGAAGGACATCAAGAAGGTCATCGAAGATGCGGGCGTGGTCGTCATCGCCGATGCCTGGCTTTCCGGGGCCTTTGCTTCGAAAAAAACCTGCATCACCTCGCCCGATACCATCAAGGGCCAGGTGATCCGCGCCGCAGGTCCGGCATTCGAGGAAATGCTGGTGGCGGCGGGCGCTTCGATTTCATCGATGCCGTCATCGGAAATCTATACGGGCATGCAGACGGGGGTTCTCGACGCGGCCAATACGTCGTCGGCGAGCTTCGTGTCCTACCGGCTTTTCGAACAGGCGAAGTGCCTGACCGCGCCGGGGGAAAACGCGCTCTGGTTCATGTATGAGCCGGTGCTTATGTCGAAGAAGGTCTTCGACGGCCTCAATGCCGATCAGCAGAAAGCCATTCTTGCCGCCGGTGAAAAGTCCGAGATTTTCTTCAACGAGGAGGTCCGCAAGGGTGACCAGAAACTGGTCGATGCTTTCAAGCAAGCCAATGTCGAAGTCGTCGAGATGTCCAAGGCGGATTACGATGCCTGGCTCGCCATAGCGAAGGAATCTTCCTACAAGAAGTTCGCCGAACAGGTTCCGGGCGGTGCAGAGCTGATCCAGAAGGCTCTCGCGGTCAAATGATCATTCGATGAACATGGCTGCCGGCAAGTCCATGCCGGCAGCCGGATGACCTGACGGGACTCCTGACAATGGTGAAGACCTATATCCTCATCGTGAACAATCTTTCGCGGGCTTTCGCCGTTCTGGCGACGCTGCTTCTCATAGCCGCCATGCTCGTCGTCTGCCAGATGATCACGGTACGCTACATCCTGCGAATGGCCACGATCTGGCAGACGGATTTCGTGGTGTTTTCGGCCACAGCCGCGATCTTTCTCGGTGCGCCTTACGTGCTCTTGAAAGGCGGTCATGTCGGTGTCGATGTCGTCGAACTGATGGTCGGCGACAAGGTGCGCCATGGCTTGCGGATCGTCGCAAGTTTCCTCGGCCTGCTTTTTTGTGCGGCCATGCTGGCGGCAGCCTGGATTCATTTCCACGACGCCTGGGCGGGAAACTGGAAGCATTCGAGTGTCTGGGCTCCGCCGCTCTGGATTCCGCTGGCGGCTCTGCCTCTGGGTTTCGGGATGCTTTGCCTGCAGTACATCGCCGAAATCCTCAAGCTGTTCGCCAATATCGGCGTGGCGAATCCCGCGCCGGTCGTCGAGGCGGGTATTGCCGGTCAAATTCCCTCTGCACATAATCTGAAGGAGATCCCGCGATGAGCCCCACCATGGCCGGCCTTGCCATCATAGCGGGCCTCTTCGTTCTCCTGGGCACCGGTATGCCGATTGCCTTCGCGCTGGGACTTGCCGCCATACTGGCACTGGTCATGCAAGGCGGGTTCGACATCTTCTACGTCTTGTCGGAAACGATGTACGCTGGAATTGCCAATCTCGCCTATGTCGCAATCCCGATGTTCGTGCTGATGGGCGCCGCCGTTGCATCGTCACCGGCCGGGGCCGACCTTTACACGGCGCTCGACCGCTGGCTGAACCGCGTTCCAGGCGGTCTGGTTCTGTCGAACCTTGGCGCCTGCGCGATTTTCTCCGGCATGACAGGGTCGTCGCCGGCGACCTGCGCGGCCATCGGCAAGATGGGCATTCCGGAAATGATGCGCCGTGGCTATCCCGCATCCGTCGCAACGGGCTCGATTGCCGCCGGCGGCACGCTCGGCATCCTCATTCCGCCATCGGTGACGCTGATCGTCTACGGGATCGCCACGGAAACATCGATCGGCAGGCTGTTCATGGCGGGCGTCTTCCCCGGCATCATGCTGACGGTCATGTTCATGGCGTGGGCGATCATCGACTGCAAGCGCAAGGGCTATGAGTTCGATGTGCGGGCCTTGCGCTATACATTGCGTGAAAAGCTGGCGGGAATGCCCCGGATCGTGCCGTTTCTGCTGATCATCGCGGGAACGCTCTACGTTCTCTACGGCGGCATCGCCACGCCGTCGGAAGCGGCGGGCGCCGGCGCCTTGCTGACGCTTCTCGTGGTCGTCATCGCCTATCGGCTGTTCAGGATCAAGCCGATTGCCAACATCTTCGGCTCGGCCATGCGGGAAAGCGTCATGATCATGATGATCATGGCGGCAGCGGAACTCTTCGCCTTCGCCCTGTCATCCCTTTTCATCACCCAGACCATTGCCACGGCCATCGCCGGCATGGAGGTCAACCGCTGGGTGCTGATGGGGATGGTCAATCTCTTCCTGCTGGTGGCGGGCATGTTCCTGCCGCCGGTCGCGGTGATCGTCATGTCGGCGCCGCTGCTCTTCCCGATCATCACCCAGGCCGGCTTCGACCCATACTGGTTCGCCATCATCCTGACGATCAACATGGAGGTCGGGCTGATCACGCCGCCCATCGGACTTAACCTGTTTGTGATCAACGCAGTGGCGCCCGATGTGCCGACGCGCGAGATATTATGGGGCTCGTTACCATATGTATTGGTGATGTTCCTGGCGATCGCGATCCTCTGCGTCTTTCCGGGCATCGTCACATGGCTGCCGAACCAGATGATGGGAGCGCCTCTATGAGCAGTTCGTCCTTCTTTGGCGATATGTTGCAGACGATCACGGAGCGTGGCCGAAAGCTCCTTTCCTTCGCCCCACGCGACCAGAGCAGCGCGTTGGGCACCAAGGGATTGGAGACGGAATGCGAGGCGCTTCTGTCGAGCCGCGGCGAAGCGTCCGGCATGGCGCTTGCCAAGGATATTCTCGGGCGGTGGTCGCTGCTTGGGGAGGAAGAGCAGCGGGCATTCATGCGTATCCTGCTCGAGCGTTTCGGGCCGGATACCGACAGGCTCGAAAGGGCTATCGATGCATACCGGTCGCAACGCACGCCGCAAGCATTGCTGGAACTGAACGCCGCGGCGGAGCCGCGCCGGCAGGAGCTTATCCGGCGGCTCAATCTGGCGCCGAACGGGATCGCCACGCTCGTTCGGATGCGCGAAACCTTGTTGAAGCTGAAAGCCGGGGAGCCGGATCTCGATGCTGTCGACGCGGATTTCGCGCATCTTTTCGGCTCCTGGTTCAATCGCGGCTTCCTGGTGCTAAGGCCGATCGACTGGTCGACCCCGGCTGATATCCTGGAAAAAATCATCCATTATGAAGCCGTGCACGAGATCCGCGACTGGAACGAATTGCGGCGACGGCTTGCGCCGGAAGACCGGCGCTGCTTCGCCTTCTTCCATCCGCAGCTTGTCGACGAGCCGCTGATCTTCGTCGAAGTGGCGCTGACGACCATGATCCCGGAGGCGATCAATGACGTTCTCGATGGGGACGTGCTCGACGGAGGCCGCGCGCCGATCCATCCGGGCGATGCGACGACGGCTGTGTTCTATTCGATCTCGAATTGCCAGGAAGGGCTGCGGGGCATTTCCTTCGGCAATTTCCTGATCAAGCAGGTCGTCGAGGATCTGCGCCGGGATATGCCGAAGCTCGATAGCTTCGTCACCTTGTCGCCTGTGCCCGGGTTTGCGAACTGGCTCGCACGGGAGCGAAAGGCAGAGGTTTCGGACGCCTTGAGCGAAGAGGACAAAACCATTCTTGCCGCGCTGGATGAACCCGGATGGGCCGACGATCCCACCGTTGCGCCCGCCGTCAAGGCGGCACTGATGCCGGCTGCGGCCTGGTATTTCCTGAGGGCGCGGACGCCGAGGGGCAAGCCGGTCGATCCCGTCGCCCGCTTTCATCTCGGCAATGGCGCACGGCTGGAACGGCTGAATTTCCTGGGCGACCGCTCACCGCGCGCCATGCGGCAGGCGTACGGGCTGATGGTCAATTATCTCTACAAGCTCGACGATATCGAAGCCAATCACGAGGCGTTTGCCGGACGCGGCGAGGTCGTCGCCACGACTGCGGTGCGGCGGTTGCTACGCAACGGCCGGCCGGCACGCAGCATCGTACCCGTTTCGGATGATGGATCGAAAAGCGAAGCAAAAAGAAAAGGGAACGAGGAATTCATATGACGATGAATCACATGTTCGATGCCATCCGCAACGCTGTTCCGGCGCCCGATGCGGTGTTCATCGAAACCACCAATGGGCGTCTGTGGGCCTATGGCGATCTCTTGCAATGGTCGGGGCGGCTGGCGAACATATTGATCGCCGCAGGGGTGAAGCCGGGTGACCGCGTTGCCGTGCAGGTGGAAAAGAGCCCGGAAGCGCTGATGCTCTATCTCGCCTGCCTTCGTGCCGGCGCCGTCTATCTGCCGCTCAATACCGCCTATACGCTGGCCGAACTCGATTATTTCATCGGCGACGCCGAACCGCGTCTGGTGGTCGCTTCGCCTGGAGCGGCCGAGGGCATCAGATCGATCGCTTCGAAATACGGTTCGCATGTCGAGACGCTTGATGCCGCCGGAGGCGGATCGCTGCTCGAACGCGCAGCGAAAGCCGATACAGAATTCGAAGATGTCGGTCGCGGATCTGACGATCTCGCCGCCATCCTCTATACCTCGGGCACAACGGGGCGCTCCAAGGGGGCGATGCTGACGCATGACAACCTCCTGTCGAATGCACTGACGCTCAAGGATTACTGGCGCTTCACGCCCGCCGACCGGCTGATCCATGCCCTGCCGATCTTTCATACGCACGGGCTTTTCGTTGCGACGAACGTGATTCTGACGGCGGGCGCATCGATGTTCCTTCTGCCGAAATTCGATCCCGGCCAGGTGTTGTCGCTGATGCCGAAAGCGACCGCCATGATGGGTGTGCCGACATTCTATGTGCGTCTGCTGCAGCATGAAGGGCTCAATCGGGGCGTCGCCGCCGGCATGCGGCTTTTCACTTCCGGGTCCGCGCCGCTTCTGGCCGAGACGCATCGCGCGTTCCAGGAGCGCACGGGGCAGGCCATCCTCGAACGCTACGGCATGACCGAAACGAACATGAATACCTCCAATCCCTATGATGGCGAGCGTATTGCGGGGACCGTCGGCTTCCCGCTGCCCGAGGTGGAGGTGCGGGTCGCGGATCCGGAAAGCGGAGCGCCGCTGCTGCAGGAAGAGACGGGGATGATCGAGGTGAGGGGGCCCAATGTTTTCAAGGGCTATTGGCGCATGCCGGAGAAAACCAAAGCCGAATTCCGCGACGACGGGTTCTTCATCACCGGAGATCTCGGCAAGATCGATGCGCGGGGTTATGTGCACATCGTCGGGCGGGGCAAGGATCTGGTGATATCAGGCGGCTACAACATCTATCCGAAGGAGGTCGAAAGCGAGATCGACCAGCTTCCGGGTGTCGTGGAGAGCGCTGTTATCGGCGTGTCGCATCCCGATTTCGGCGAAGGTGTCACCGCTGTCGTGGTCAGGCAGCCGGATTCCGATCTGGATGAACAAGCTATTCTCGCTGCGCTGAAGGAACGGCTTGCACGCTACAAGCAGCCAAAGCGCATCATCTTTGTCGAGGATCTGCCCCGCAACACGATGGGAAAAGTGCAGAAAAACGTTTTGCGCGATGCCTATGCGGATCTCTATTCCGTCAATGCCTGAAACAGCTTGAGCCGGTGGTTGTCATCGGCTCGTGCTTGCCGGAGGCAGTGTATCCCCCGGCCCGAGCGCCCGTTGCACCAGCACCGTGTCGAGCCATCTGCCGTGTTTCCAGCCGACCGACTGCAGCGTGCCGACAATGCGAAAGCCAAGGTTTTCGTGCAGCCTGATCGAAGCATCATTGCTTGAATCCCCTATGACCGCCAGCATCTGCCGGAAGCCGCGCGCCTCGGCTTCCTCGATCACCCTTGCCATCAGCGCCTTGCCGATGCCGCGACCCTGAAAGCCTTCGCGTATATAAACCGAGCTTTCCACGGTGTTGGAATAGCCAGGCCGCGGCCGGTAGGCGCCGGCATAGGCATAGCCGGCCAGATCACCGTCAATGATGGCTACGGCATAGGGAAAATTGCCGGCGACGAGCGCCTCGCGTCGCCTGGCCATCTCGCTTTCGGATGGCGGCTCGATTTCGAAACTTGCCGAGCCGGCAAGGACCGCATGGCGGTAGATCGCGGTGATGTCCGGTATGTCACCCGCTTCGCAATTACGCAGGATGAATTCATCGGTGATGGGCTGGGCTGGCAAGGGGCACTCCGTGGATCAGGCAGGCGTTCGGTCCTCAATTTGGCGCGTGTCTTGTCCGAAATAAAGCTTATTATTTTTATGCGTCCATAAGGATTTCTTTGATGAAAGACCTCAACCTCAGTCAGCCTGCCGTGAGCCTTCAGGTCAAGCAATTGGAGCGCTAGCTTGGTCTAGTGTTGCGCAACGACAAAGTCCTGGATGCGGGGCTGAGGGCAGTCGTCGAAGCCATCGTTGCGGTGAAGGTATCGTCCTGAACAGAGACGAGATGTCGGCGATATTCTTGTCGATTCACGTTGCTTTGTTGCAAGGCCTGATTGAGATCAGCTTCCTGCAGGGAACCGTATGGTGGTAGGTGGTTATCCCCCATGTGCCGCGAGCCAAAATTCAAGGTTGAAAATGCAAAATTCTCTTTAATTTTCCGCTACCTAACAAATTCATCCCAATAAGTTGTATTTTTCTGTAGATAGTTAAAAAACCGTATGCTACATTGCACTGCAACAAAATAGCACACATTGCTAAAAATCAAGATTAACTACTGCTAATCTTTGAGTTACATAGGTTAGTTTCCTGCATACGCTAGTATATATTGCGAGTATGGGAGCGTGCGAAGATGAATATTATGATTACAGGGAATATGGGGTACGTTGGCCCGGCCCTTATCTCGCATATACGGAAAACTATTCCATATTCGACGATCATCGGCGTGGATAGCGGGCTATTTGCTCATTGCATTACGCAAAAAAGTCTTCCCGAACACGAAGTCGACATCCAGATATTCCGCGATGTACGCGACCTTGATTCTGCTCTGTTCGAGGGGGTTGACGCGGTCGTGCATCTTGCCGCGGTCTCCAACGATCCGATGGGGCTGCGCTTTGGGGTGGTAACGGAAGAGATCAACCAGAAGGCGACGATCCGTGTGGCGAAGCTAGCCGCCGGGGCCGGGGTGAGGCGTTTCGTCTTCGCCTCGAGTTGCTCGATGTATGGCTATGCCGAGGGTGGAGAGCGCTCGGAGAACGATGCTCTCAATCCGCTGACGGCTTATGCCCGGTCCAAGGTTGGGGCGGAGATCGGCTTGAGAGAAATCTGCGCCGAAAGCGATATGACGATGACCGCATTGCGCTTTGCCACGGCGTGCGGTTTCTCAGGCCGCATACGCCTTGACCTCGTGCTCAATGATTTCGTTGCTTCCGCGCTGGCGACGGGCCGTGTTTCTGTTCTGAGCGACGGGACACCCTGGCGCCCGCTTATCCACGTGAAGGACATGGCGCGCGCCATAGAATGGGCGATTTCGCGTCCCGCCATGGCGGATGATCAGTTTCTCGCCGTGAATGCCGGATGCGAGGAATGGAACTATCAGGTAGCGGAACTGGCGGAAGCCGTGCGCGCAGCCATTCCCGGGACCGAGGTCGATATCAACAGGAATGCACTGCCGGACAAGCGCTCCTACCGCGTGAATTTCGGGCTTTATAGATCGCTCGCGCCGGATCATCAGCCTCGGATCTTCCTGAAAGAGGCGATCGAGGACATACGCGATGGTCTCACGGCGATGGGGTTCGCTGATCCGGACTATCGTGCATCCAGTTTCATCCGGTTCAATGTGCTGGGGGCAGCACTGGAACAGGGCCGGTTGCGGCCCGATTTGCGATGGGCCGATCTGGGAACGAGCCGGCCCGTACGTATGCCGGTTTTTGACGCGGCACAGGCAGCGAACGCCGCGTAATTCATTTTCTGCAATTCCGCGATTGGGCGCGCGGAAATTGACATACCCCGCCATTTTGTGTGGCGGCGAGAGAGATCGGTATTGGCCGTGAGGGGATTTTCACGGCCTGCCGAAATCTTGCGCATCGGCTCGAAGCCTGGATCGGTTTTCGGAAGGCACGATGCGCGGACAATAAGTTGCAGCGCCCTTTGCGCGTCCTGATGGATGCATGGCGCTGTAAGAAGACGCCAGTCTTCGACTATCGCGCCCCCAAGATCAATTTTACAGCGGGCCGATACGAGAAAGGGTGGCAGAGGGAAAAATATACCGGGAGAGGACATGTGGGGACTGCCTGAATGATATTCCGTGAAACGGGATTGAAGGACGCCTGGCTCGTCGATCTCACCAAGAGAGGCGATGAACGCGGTTTCTTTGCACGGCTCTTCTGCGAGAACGAATTTGCTTCCGCAGGGCTGGAAACCGATTTTGTCCAGATCAACACTTCACTGAGCGCCAAGGCCGGAACGCTGCGCGGCATGCATTATCAGCTGATGCCTTCGGCTGAGGCCAAGGTGGTGCGCTGCATCCAGGGCGCGCTTTGGGATTGCATCGTTGATCTTCGTCCCCATTCTCCGACATTCTCCAAATGGTTCGGCGCGACGTTGAGCGCCGAAAACCGGACGATGATGTATGTGCCGCGCGGCTTTGCGCATGGCTTCATCACGCTGACCGACGATGCCGAGGCCTTCTATCTGGTAAGTGCGTTCTACGCTCCGGAGCAGGAGCGGGGCCTGCGGTGGGACGATCCTTTCTTCGCGATCGAATGGCCATGCCAGCCTGTCGAAATATCAGCCAAGGATACATCGTGGCGGCTGTTCGACCTGGAATATCACGGTGTCGAGGGGTTTCGTTCGCTTGCCGTCGCTCCGGCTCCTCCGAACGGCGGCTCCCCAGTTCACGGAGCGCAAGCATGATTATTGTCGATAATGCCATCAAGGCCCGGATGCGGGCGGGACGTCCCGTCGTCGTCGGCATGTACGGCATCGGCTTCATGGGCCGCGGCATGCTCATCAATGTCGAGCGCACCATGAAGGTCCTGCATGTGGCGGCCATCTGCAACCGCAATGTCGAACGCGCGATCAACGCATTCGTCGATGCCGGCGTCGGGCGCGGTGAAATCGTCGAGGTGACGACGGCGTCGGCCATGGCCCATGCGCTGAGGGCCGGAAAAAGGGTGGTGACGAGCGATCCTTCGCTGATCGCGCGCTCGGCGATGATCGATATAGTGCTGGAAACGACGGGCCATGTGGAATATGGCGCCCGCATCACCATGGAATGCATCGAAAACGGCAAGGATATCGTCTCCCTCAATGTCGAACTCGATGCGACGGTCGGGCAATTGCTGCGCGTGAAGGCCGAGGCGGCAGGCGTGATCTTTTCCGGCGCCGATGGCGACCAGCCCGGCGTGACGATGAACCTCGTGCGTCATGTCGAGGCGATGGGGCTCAGACCTCTTGTTTGCGGCAACATCAAGGGGTTGCAGGACCGCACCCGCAACCCGACGACGCAGGAAGCGTTCGCCAGACAATGGAACCAGACGCCCAGCATGGTCGCGAGCTTCGCCGATGGGACCAAGATGACGGCCGAACAGGCGATCGTCGCCAATGCCGTGGGGCTGAAGGTTTCGCAGCGCGGCATGATCGGCCGGGAATATGAAGGGCATGTCGACGATCTCGTCGATTTCTATGATATCGACGCGTTGCGGGCGCTTGGGGGCATCGTCGATTATGTCGTTGGAACCCGGCCCAGCCCAGGCATCTATGTTCTTGCCGAAGCGCGCGATGAAAACCAGGCGTTCTTCCTCAATCTGGGCAAGCTCGGCAAGGGACCGCTTTACAGCTTCTACACCGCCTGGCATCTGACGACGCTCGAATTCGGCATATCGATCGCCCGCGTGGCGCTCTGCCGCGACGTGGTGATCGGCAACACCAATGCGCCATCGGTCGATGTCGTGGCGGCTGCGAAAAGACCGCTGCGGCAAGGCGAAACCATCGACGGCATCGGCGGGTACATGACCTATGGCGTCGCCGAGAATTACGACATTTCGCGAGGGGAAAACCTGCTGCCGATGGGGCTTGCCGAGGGCTGTCGGCTGAAGCGCGAGGTTCCGATGGATCAGGCGCTTACCTATGATGATGTCGAGACGCCGTCCGGCAGTACTGCACACGCCTTGCGGCGCCAGCAGGATGCTCTCTTTCCCATCGATCATCATGAAAAAACGGTTTCCGCGCTCGGCTCCGATGCCGGTGCGAATTTGCGGAAACGGAATTCCAATCAGGAAAACGAAAGGACGGGTGTTTTATGAAAGTGGTCATTTTCGCGGGCGGCTATGGCAGCAGGCTTACGGAGGAAACCACTTCACGGCCAAAGCCGATGGTGGAAATAGGCGATCGCCCTATTATCTGGCACATCATGAAAATCTATTCCCATTACGGGTTCACCGATTTCATCATCCTTGCCGGATACAAGGCCGATTTCATCAAATCCTATTTCCTGAATTATTTCATGATGAACAGCGATTTCACCGCCGATCTCGCCACCGGTGAGATCATTTGGAAACGCAGATGCTCGGAGAACTGGAAGATTACGGTTCTCGATACGGGCCTCGATACGATGACAGGAGGGCGCCTGAAGCGTGCACGGGACGTCATTGGCGACAAGCGCTTCCTGCTGACCTATGGCGACGGTGTGTCAGACGCGAATATTCCGGAAGCGATCAAGGTGCATGAGGAGGGCGGCAACTGGATCACGCTGACGGCGGTCACTCAACCGGGCCGCTACGGCGCGCTTGGGTTATCGGAGGATGCGGCAAAGGTCCGGGCATTCCGCGAAAAAGCGGCAGGCGACGGCGGCCTGATCAATGGCGGTTTCTTCGTCTGCGAACCGGAGGTCTTCGATCTCATCGACGGCGATCAGACCGTATGGGAGGAGGAACCGATGGAGCGGGTGATAGAAGGTGGCAAGCTCGGTGCGTACTGGCACCGGGGCTATTGGCAAAGCATGGATTCGCTGCGCGACAAGATGGTGCTTGAGAAGGAATGGGCAGGCGGCAAGGCGCCGTGGAAGCTCTGGGCGTGAAAACGCCTGAAGTGAGCTTGAAATGGGACTGAAGTGGATAAGGCAAATTAACTCTTAGCCAGATTGGGGAATTCAGATGAGCAGAAGGGATGAGAACGTAATTGATGTGACAATCGATCTCCCGTTTGATCTGCTGCAAACGCTGAGATTGGTTCATGCGATCAGCGAAGCGGGTTTCCGGATTTGCATCGAACCGGGCGAGGAGAAGAAGCTCGTCCTGCTGAAGAAGATCTTCGGGCTCGATTACAAAGTCGGCATGTCCGGCGCGCGCAAGGTTTCCGGTCTTTACATCGATCATATGACGCCGGTGAGCCGGATCGGGTCGATCGAGCGGGCGCTGATCATGCCCGCCGCGATCTTTCGCCATTGCCAAGAGCGATGGCCGGAACATCGCGGGGTGGATGTCTCCTTCGCCGGTCTCCTCACCGATAGCCGCCGCACGGCCATCAATGAATGGCTTCATCTGTCCGGCCTGGAACAGCTTTCCGTTCCCGATAAGAAGCCGACATATCTAGGCACTATCGCGCGCAAGGTCGCCCGCAAGGCCGGTATTTCGATTGCCGATTATGTGGGTACCGAAAACGTCAAGATCTACATGTCCGACCAGGGCCGCGTCTTCCCGCGTAAATCCTGGAATACCGGATATTACGATCTGCTGCTCAACTCGAAATTCGTGCTTTGCCCGAGCGGCGATTTCAAGAACAACGGCATCGCCTGGACCTATCGTTTCTTCGAAGCGGTGATCTGCGGTGCCTTGCCCGTCGTCGAAGAACCCTGCGACGCCTATGAGGGCTTCAGATATCGCCTGATGAACGCACCGCTCGAATCCCTGCAATGGTCGCGCGCCGATGCGAAGCACAATTTCGATTTGGCGCAGCAGAGGCTGACTGTCGACCCGGACGTCGTGCGCTCCGAGATGCTCCGCCTGCTGCCGATGCCGGGCGTCGAAGTCGATACGGTGCGCAAGGATTATGTGCACGGAATCTACGCGACGTGAGCCGGTCCTCCGCTCTGTTCGGATTTTAACGGCGGAGCGCAAGAAGCGAGGTAAGCGCCCCCCTCTGGGTCGCAAACATGAGCAGGAGATAAATGACCGTGCCGGCTGCGGCCCCGGCGAGGAGCAGGAGCAGATCGCTCGCGATATGAGGTCGGGCATATCCAAGGAGAATGCGGACGAGCGCTGCCATCGCGACCGCGCTCCCGAGCGGGAGGATGACGCAATCGACAGCGGCCCGCATGGGAATCTTCGCGACATTGAATACGACCGCGGCATAGCCGATCATGATGAAGACGTTGGCAATGCAGAGCGCGAGGCAAACGCCGATCAGGCCATCGAGCGTCGCGCCGATCCACGTCCCGACGACGATCACCGCAGCGCGCGCAAGGGCGAACCACCACAATACGCCAGCATGGCCTGTGGCTTTCAAAAAGGGAATGAAGCTGCCGCACGGTGTCATGATGCCCTTGGCGACGGCGAGCAGGCCCAGCACCGGCCAGGCATAGGTCCATTGTGCCCCGAAGACGACGTTCATGGCCGGTTCGGCCACGGCCCCGAATCCGAACAGCATCGGCGCGAGCAGAATGCTTGTCATCTGCGTGCTCTGCATGAGGACGCGGCTTCTGCGTTCGGGTTGGTCCGCCATGGTGGAGAAGGCCGGAAAAAGGACGCCCATCAGCCCCGATAGCACGATCTGGTTGGGCAGATCGGAGAGGCGGTTCGCAACGCTGAAAGCGCCGGCGTCGGAAAGGCCGAGGATCCTGGTGATCACCACGAGGGGCGATTGAAATGAAATGAAATTGGCGAAATCAGCGCCGGCAATACGGCTGCCATATCCGAACAGGGCACGGAGTTTTGCAGAGGAGAAGCGGAAGCGCGGCACATATCGGCTTGCGAACATGAGGCCGCACCAGCGCACGATCGCACTCACGAATTGCTGGAGAATCAACGCCCAGACGCCGAGGCCGCCGAGAGCGGCCGCGATGGCGGCAATTGCGCCCAGGGCCTCCGACACCACGTTCCAGAACGCATCCTTCGCGAAGGCCATGCGCCGCGAGAGAATGGAAGACGCGACGTCCGCACCGAGATAGATGGGAAAGAGGAAGGCGAATATCTCAAGGAGCCATTTGGCTTCCGGCGCGCCGAGGAGCCCTGCGACGAATGCAGCATTGAAATAGAGAAGGATGCCGAGCACGCTTGCGACTGTCAGATTGGTCCAGAAGACGGTGTCCTGGGTTTCGGGATCCTCCCTTTCCGCCCTGATAAGGCCGGCAGAAAGACCCGCGCCGCCGATCAGCAACAGGAAGAAAACGACGATCATGCCGGTGGCGACGATGCCGAACTCCGCAGGCGTCAGAAGGCGGGCAAGTATCGGGACGCTGACGAATTTGAGCGAGAAGACGGCAACCTTGGACAAGATGCTCCAGCCGACATTCCTGACGATCTTGCGGCTGGCCCTGCTGCTGTCCATACAATGCTCCAGATGTTGCTACGGACGCCGATCAGTCCAAACTGTCCGCGAGGATGTTGCGCGCAGCGCGTGGGAAGGGTCCTAGGCTAAGATTGGGTGCATATTTTGTTTGGCTAGAGGGGACAGGCGGGCAAATCTTATGGACCGGCTACGAAGCCGTAAAGCGCTAATTTGTGCGCTGCAGCAAAATGCAGGGATTGAGTGAACAGCGTTTCGTGTCTGGCTTGTCCTCATGAGGACATAGCCAGACGATGGAGCCGGGGCATGAGCGCACCCATCCACAGCGCGGCGATGAAGCAATAGGCGGCCATTGCCAGAAGCAGCGTTTCCAGCGGCACGCCGGCATCCATGAGGACACCGATCAGCCCGGGTGACAGCGCGGAGGCGAAGACCACTCCGGCCATGACGAGCGCCCGGATCGCGCCGAGATGCTCGGTGCCGTAGAGTTCGGCCCAAAGCGCGCCTTGAATGGTCGAGGCGCTGCCGAGTGAAAGCCCGACCAACGCCATGAACACCGGCAGGACATAAGGGCTCGCCGCATAAGTCAGGATCAAAGTTGCGAGGCCGAGCGGAACAAGGAACGTCGGCAGCAGATGGCGGGCGCCGAAGCGGTCGACCATCCAGCCGGCCGTGAGCGCCGACAGAACGCTGACACCGGCGGAAAAAGGAAAGCTTGCGGCAAACCAGGAAAGCTCCCAGCCCTTGAGCGCCACGATGGTGACCTGATTGAAGAAGATGCCGGTAACGATGAAGGAGGGCGTGAGCACTCCGGGCATGAGTGCATAGAAGAGCGGACTTTTCAGAACCTCGCTACGCGTCCATTCGCGGCGGGCGATGCCCTGATTAGCTGTCTCGGCGACAGCGAGGCCGGCGGTCGGGCGACGTTCATGTTTCAGAAGCCAGATCAGGATCGGTATAGGCAAGGCGAAGAGAACGATGGCGGCCGCGACCCATGTGGAACGCCAGCCGATGAGGCCGATGCTTGCGACCGCGATCATCGGCAGCACCGCCTCACCGGCGGGAAAGCCGAGCGCGGCGATGGAGACGGCTCGCCCCCGCTTGCGATTGAACCAGCGGCCCATGGCGGTCATCGCCACATGGGTCAGCATGCCCTGGCCGAAGAAACGGAGACCAAACAGCACAAAGACCAGTATCCAGACGGAAGCCACCGATGCCATGGCCAGCGATGTCAGCGCCAGTCCCGCCATGACGCCGACTCCGAGCCAGCGGATCGACAATTGGTCGGCGAACTTTCCCGCCCACATCAGCAGCGCCGCGCTGGCCAGTGTGCCGATCGTATAGAGGCTGCCGAACTGACCGTCACTGATGGCGAGATCGGTTTTCAGGTAACCTGCGAAGAGAGCGATGAAATAGGTCTGGCCGAAACCGGAGCAGAGCGTCAGAAGAAAGCCGCTGGAAAGCCAGCGCATCTCCGAGCGCATTTCCGGGCGCAGGTCCGACGCCAGCATGGTCACAATCCTTTGTCGTGAATTTCAGAAGGGAGCTTCAGTGTAATACCGGGCGGTATTGGGTATGATGGACAAAACGTGGCTATTTGGTAGGCTACCGGTCCTCTGCGAGATTCCCGATTTTGCCTTCGCCACCCGCTCTATCCCAAGGTACTCCTTTGGACGCCGGTTTATCAACCGCATCTGTGGATTATCCGGTGAGACGTAGCGTATCGGTCCGAAAACTGGAATTTGTTTTCGGAAAGCGCGACGCGCCGATTCAATAACTTGCAGCGTCCTTGTGTAGTCTCCAAAAAGACGCACGGCGCTGTAATGCGTTTGATGGTGGTTCTATCACTAAAGGGGGGGCTTTCACGCTTGGAAGTTCATCAATCGGATATGGGGATAGTCATGATAGGTATGCATGAGCATAGTGATTTCTCGCTTATCGTGGCGTTGTCATCGGGAAGAATTCTGCAATCGCTATTGCTCGTTTCTCAAGCCGGAATCCGTTCAAGGATAGTGGTATAATATCTCAAAGTGAGAGGATCTTTTGCGAGTCCGTTCGGACGCGTGACGTTCCACAGGGGCGTGATCAAGAGGTGCAGATGAATTCCGAGACAGTCGTTGCCGTCGTCATTCCTTTCTACCAACGCGAGAAAGGAATTTTGACGCGTGCGCTTCGTTCCGTCTTTGCACAGGATATCGCCGGAGACGTCCGCTTGAAGATCGTCATTGTCGACGATGCTTCGCCGGTTTCTCCCGCAGGTGAAATAGACAGCATCACATTCGATCCGGGACAGCAGATTGAACTGATCGTGCAGGAGAATGGCGGGCCGGGAGCCGCCCGCAACCGGGCTCTTGCCGCGCTCGATCCGGCCGAGGTGTCATTCGTCGCTTTTCTCGATTCGGATGATGAATGGAAAGCCGACCATCTTCGCAAGGCCATTGCGACACTCTCAGCCGCGCCTGATTATGATTTCTATTTCTGCGACCACACACGCTTCAACACGGACAAGAGCTGGTTCGAGGAGAGCGAGATTTTTCAGAAATGGACGAAGGGCGAGATAAGCCCGGCGCCGGACCGCGTGCCGGGCCTCGAGAACATCTACCAGATGCCTTCGAGATTGGCGTTCAGCGCTTTTCTGACCGAATATCTGAGCCAGACATCGACAGTGGTCTACCGCTTTTCCAAATTTCCAGAGGCGAGGTTCGATACCGATCTGCGCAGCGCCGGCGAGGATCACATGCTGTGGATCACGCTTGCCCGCAAGGCCGGCGTGGCGGTGTTTTCCACCGAGTGCAACGTCATTTGCGGGCAGGGGGTGAATATCTATTTCTCCGCCTTCGACTGGAACCTGCCGCAGACGGTCGACCGCTATGGCTATCTCGTGGTTTTCCTGACCAAGCTGAAACGGAATTTCGAGATCGAGCAGCCCGACAAGCAGATGATCGAGGCGCGACTTGCCAAGTTCAGCAAGGTCTATGCCTATCTGCTCGCCCGCAGCATGGCCAAGGGCAGGGCGCCGAACAGAACGCTTCTGTCGAAGATATTCAAGCTCGATCCGGCACGAATCCTCAGCCTTCCCCTTTCGCTGGCTCTCATGCTGAAGGACAAGCGCAGCGGCAATTGGGACTGGTGATGCAGTTTACAGGATGAAGGCCGGCCGGCATTGTAGAACCGCTCGGACCGCCACCTCAGGTCGCCACCTCAGGCCGTTGCGGGCGGGCGATGAGACCGCGCAAAATCTGCCCGACCGGGCGCTCGAAAAGATAATAGGACAGCATCGCCACCACGATGCAGGCGGCAAGGGCGGTGGGAATTGCGAACCCGCTTTCATGCCTGACGAACTTGCCGATGATGCCGAGCACGATGCCGTGGGTCAGATAAAGCGAATAGGAGGCATCGCCCAGCCTTTCGAGAGGGCGTAGCGCCTGGCCGGGAAACATGCCTGCACGCTCGATCGCCACGAAGCCGGCGACGATCGCCGCAGCGGGCAGGCCCCAATAGATGATGCGCCAATCGGGCGTGTCGCCGCCAAGTCCCCATGACAAGAGGCCTACGAAGCCCGCGGCCGCCAGCACCGATCCGAGCGCCGCGTTCTTGAAGAAGACCGCGCGCGAGAGCAGGAGGCCGAGGACGAATTCGAGCAGCAGCGCATCGGTGTAGAAATGCGGGATGGTTTGCTCAGGCTGGAACAGCCATCCGGCAGCCGCCAGCCCGGCTATGATCAGCATGGGCGCGATGATCGGGCGGCGCAACCAGAGCCCGAGGGCAAAGAGAAGATAGAAGAACATCTCGTAGTTCAGCGTCCACCCCACGACGATCAGAGGCCAGACCTTGCCTTGCGGATCCTCGAACGGAATGAAGAAGAGCGACGTGATGATCCGTGGCAGGTCGAAGGTGAAGGTGGCGAAAAGCCCCGGCATCAGCGAGGCTATGCACATGGCGAAGGTGATGGCCCAATAGAGCGGCACGATGCGGATGATGCGCTTGAACATGAAACGGACGGGGCTGTCGTTGAGCCCGACCGTACCCATAATGAAACCGGAGATAACGAAGAAAAGATCGACGCCCGCGGCCCCGAGCGTCCACGAGGAGGGAGAAAGGTGAAAAAACACGACCGCAAGTGCCGCGATGGCGCGCAAAACCTGTATCGATCGTAGCTGAGTCATGCCGTCCCGCCCTCACGCGATATAGTGCTTGCCCTTTTGCCGGGAGATTAGGATCAAGCCGGCAAACTTGCAACCTATATATTGCGGTGCAACAATCGGCGAGCGGGCGGGTGCACCACAAAAACAATTCCAGCTTTTCCTGTGAAATTCGGTTTCCGCTTATCCCGGAGTTGCTCCAACAGCAGTCTGCTGCTGCGGCTGCACAGCCGTAAATGAGTTACGCTGCGGGATAGCCAGAATGCCGGCTGAATAATAGAGCAGGAATGCTCCGATCGTGTAGGGCGTTATGAAATCGATCTCGAAGAAGGAGCGGATCAGCAGCAAGATGGCGATGCCGAACATCAGATGCGCCTGGGGCGTATAGCTTTCGGTCAAAAGCCGCTTGAGATAGCCAAGCAAGACGCGCACCATAACGAGGCTTATCAGGACGAGCCCGACATAACCCAGTTCGACTAGCACCTCGATATAGGTGTTGTGAAAGTGGAAGCCGCTGCGGCTGCCAATGTAGAATTCGTCCCATAGACGCTCGGCTTCGGAGAAGCCCTGCACCCAATAGGCATAATATCCGACGCCGATGAGAGGCGATTCCTGAGCCGCCCGTAATCCTTGATCCCACAGATAGGTTCGTCCGGTAAGGGTCGTGTCCTTGCCGAATGCACCGAGGATCAGGTTCACTGCGCCTGCATTGAGGGCGACGGCTGCGACCGCCACGGCGATGACAAGCCCGACGATGAAGAACGCGCGGCGGTTTCGCGGCGAGAATTTCAGAACGAGGCCCACCGTTATGATGATCATGAAGGTGGCGAGTGTCGCGATGATGGATGTGGCCGAGCTCGACGCCAGCAGGCAATAAGCGGACAAACCGCCGAGGGGAACCGCGATGCAGCGCCACGCAATGCTGGTGCGCAGCACGAAGAAGCTGGCGAAGACGAAATAGAGGCCGAGGGAGGCGAAGAAGCCGAGCTGGTTCTTGGAGGAGAAGGCGCCGACGAAACTGTAGGAGCCATCCAACGGATCATAATGATATCGGCCAAAGGCCAGCGAATAAAGCAGGACCACTCCAACGCCAAGGCTGACGCCGCTCGCGAATGTCTTGGAATCAATGACGCGCGATGCGATCAACGCGCAAATGATAGTGGTCATGTATTGAATGCCGGCGCGCAGGGTGACCGAAGGCGCCGCCGACCATGTGAAGGAAAGACAGGCGAAAAGCCCGAAGGCCAATATCCATGAAAACCGGCTATAATTGCCGATCACATGCCGATAATCCACCAGCACGAGCGGCAGCCACAGGGCGTAAAATACCAGAACGGAAACCTGGCCGAAGCGTGCCGAATAGGCGAAAATGAAGACCGAAAGGGCGACGGCGAACGTTCCATACCAGGAATTCTCGCCGGGCCGTACCAATGTGGATTTCGCAATTCTCATCGCGGTCGACCTAACGGAAAGCAGTCAGTGCGTGCGCTGCACAAGGTGGCCGATATCATGAACGGGCGTTGGAAATCACCACCTTGACCAGATCTCCTGGCAATAGCGGTGTGTTCTCGTCGGCTGAAATTTCCTTCGTTCCATCATCGCCGCCGCCTCTGACGATGCTGTACTCCAGCACGGGGCCTTCGCTTCCGCTGGCGGCAAGGGCACCTGCATCCGGCGCATTGACGAGTGCTTCCGTCATCAGGTTCTTGTACATCCCGAGCTTTAGGGCGTTTTCGTCGATTGCGGCCTGGGTCGCCTGGGTCTGGTTCGCGAGGTCGGCTTTCCGGTCGTTTTCCAGATCGGTCGCGTTGCGGGCCGCCTTGTTGATCTCCTGCTTGGCGCGCAGGGAAAGGGTATCGAGGTCGAGAAGCTTGCTCTGCATGTCGGCGACAGATGTTTCCAGGGTGATGACGCGCGAGTTGACGACGAGTCCCCTGTCGGCAAGGCCGCCGATGCTGGCCAGTTCCTTGCTCATCAGATCCTTCTGGCGGTTCTGGACGACCATCTTCTTTTCCAGCGACACGATCTCGTTCTGATAGAGCGTCTTGAGTTCATCGAGCGCATGGAGTTGCAAGGTCAGGGATTCTTTCCTGGACAGCATGATCGCCGCTTCGTCGTCGATGAGTTTCTGTGCATCCGGGACGTCGGTCAATTCCTTCGGAATCTTGATCGTCTGCGCGTTGGCGAGCTCCGCCTCCAGCCGGGCGCGCTTCGCCAGAAGCCTGTTGCGTTCGGCGACCAGCACGTCGTAATTGCCGCGCGCATTGAGGAAATCTCTCTCAAAACGCTGACCCGTTTCCGCGCGGCGCATCCCGCCTGCAAGGCTCACGGCCTTCAGGACCGTCAATCCAGGATCGTAGGGGTATTTCCCAGGTGTCTGCACATCGCCTGAAACGAATATCGGGCGGAATTCGGCAACCTCCACGGATGCTTCCGGGAGGTCGCGAAGGCCGAATTTCTGCTGCAGGTTCTTGGCGATTTCGCTGGCGATCTCTGATGTGGTTTTCCCGCCCGCCTGCAGTTCCCCCGCGAAGGGCAGGGAGAGAGAGCCTGATGGCCCGACCGTGTAATCGCCGGTGATCGTCGGCCATTCCCGGAACGTTCCTTCCGCTGTCTGCCATTCGACAACGCGGATGGAGAGCTTGTCCATGGGCCCAAGCTTATATTCCGCCGCCCCGGCGGGCAACGCCGTCAGCAGCATGGCGAGCATGAGAAGCAGGCTAGGGAACAGCCAGGATATGACTTCGGCGGAGCCGCTCAAAACGGCGGATCGAGCATAATTCGTAAGGGCGATAGGGGCAATTTTCAACAAATGGTCTCCTGTTAAGACTGACCGGCCCCCAACGCTGCAACCTCAGCCGCGGCTGCTTCCTGATCAGAGCATCGCCGCCGGTGCCCATAGCGTGCCCCCGCCATGTGTCTGCCATTCCATTATGCTTATAGCTGCTATTCGACGTTCAAGACAGCCTACTTAGGCTTTGTCTATTCCCATTCGGTGCTTTTGGAGATCACAAAGAAAGTCGCTGCCTATCTTTCGTGAAGACGCAGCCGCCATCAATATGATCCGCGTGACGCACACACGGCGGGAATGGTCTTGAGAATGATCACAATGTCCTTTTGAAAGGACCAGTTTTCCACGTAATGCCGGTCGAAAGCGATGCGGTCATCATAGGAAACGTCGTTGCGGCCGCTGATCTGCCAGACGCCGGTCAGCCCCGGACGGGACTTGAAATAGTAGATCGCGGCGGAACCGTAGAGATCGATCTCGTCCTTGACGACGGGACGCGGTCCGACGAGGCTCATTTCGCCGCGCAACACATTCACCAGCTGGGGCAATTCGTCGAGACTGAGTTTGCGAAGGACGGCGCCGACATTGGTGACCCGCGGATCCTTCTGGAGTTTACGTGAAGCGAGCCATTCCGCGCGCGCCTCGGGATTGGAAGCGAAATGCGCGGTCAGCACGGCATCGCCATCTTGGACCATCGTGCGGAATTTCAGGCAATAGAACGGATTTCCGTCGCGGCCGATTCGGCGATGGCCGTAAAAGGCCGATCCACCGTCGGATAATTTAACCAGAATCGCCACCAGGATAAAAAGCGGGCTGAGCAGAAACAGACCGGCGGCAGCGCCAATCACATCGAATGACCGCTTTAGGACTCCGCCAACAGGGAGTTTTTCCGTTTTTTTCGACTGTCGAAGAAAAGGGAAGCTGGCCAACTTCGTTGCAGGCTTCATTATGCTGCTCCATGGAACGGATACGAATGGTTGCACGAACGATAACACGAAATTTGTGCAATGCAACAGGCTGTTGTTCGCAGGACGCTCACACACCTGTACCTAATTTGGTGGTGGTATAATTGGGTATTTTCATGAATCGTTCCAGATATAGAAGGGATGCAACAACGATTCCTCGTTATTTTTCCATATCTTGCACCCTAGAAATAGCGATGTGACGCCGTGATAAAATATTGTAATGTAGGATAATATTACGTGTATCAAATTTTAGCTGTAGAATCTTGTTATTACATCAGGACGATAACCAATATATATTAAGTTATACTGTGTATTTCGTCAGGTCGTGATTTTTGTATTTATGTTGCAATGCAGTGTATTTTTAGGAATTATCTTTATAAAAGGACCGCCGTTAATATTTTAAATACGGTCTTTTCCTTCTGGCAAGAATCTTGTCGAGCAACTTCTGCGTTATCTTTAACGTTTGATTATGCATCATGTGCCGAAGGGAAGTAGGTCAAGGTTGAGTAGCCGGTCCTGCCGGCACGTTTTCTTGATAGCTGTTCAAGTTTATTTTTTTTCGTGGAACCGTGATGCAAAGCCCGGATTAAAGCTATATGTTACATAAGGTAGGCTGGTTTAATACAATTTCAAAGCCTTCTGCTGATGATGTGGTTGGGGCCAATGATAATGAAGTCGGGTTTCCATATGCATGTTTTACATGCGTGTGGGGAGAGGCAGAGGATGCGGCATTCAGTAAGGCCCCGATTCGAGTAGAGAATGGGGGCATGGCGAAATGAGTTTTCCAAAGTTTCTGGTAGGGATGCTTGGTGTCCTGATTGCCTTCGCGGTCACGACCTACATGATGACGCATTCTTTCTGGATGACCGTTATTCAGACGTTGATTTGTGCAGTGGTCATTCAGATCGGCTATTTCGGTGCGATTCTTTTTCTCGTGATGCGCGAGAAGTCGCGAAACGCCGGGAAGCAGGTATCGTCGTCTGGCGATGAGGCAAGTCAAGAGCCTTCGCAGCCATTCAACACGTCTGCCACCAAAACTCCCTGAAATTATTTATTATCGGATTTTCGGCCTCTTGCGGGGGATCGAAACAATTGTATTCTCCCGCGGGCGACCCGCCGGGAGCTTTTCTGCGCCGGGTCATGGATAGTGTGCGGAAACGGCGTTTAAATAGGGAAGGCCAACGCGCACAGCGGGTTTGGCAGTTCAACCTGGATTGAGGGCCTCTATGGCGGCACAGTCGAAGCGGAAGACGATCGCGAACGGATCGGATGTCAGCGTTTGCGTTATCATTGCCGCGAAGAATGCCGCGGGGACCATCGGCGCTGCCATATCGTCAGCACTGGGCGAGAGCCATGTGACGGAAGTCGTCGTCGTCGACGATGGTTCAACGGACGGAACGTCCGACGCGGCGCGAGCGGCGGATGACGGAAGCGGACGGTTGCGCATTATCCGCTTCGATACCAATAAGGGGCCGGCCAGTGCGCGCAATCACGCCATTTCCGCTTCGTCCGCAACCCTGATCAGCATTCTGGATGCGGATGATTTTTTCATTCCCGGCCGCTTTTCCCGCCTCCTGGCAAATAAGGATTGGGACCTGGCCGCCGATAATATCGTCTTCGTCGATCAACAATGGCTGGGCGGTTTCAATGCATCGGCCATAGAGCGCTTCTCTGCCGACCCGAGATTTCTCGATCTGCCAACATTCGTCGAGCACAACATTTCCAGGCGCAACAAGCAGCGCGGCGAACTGGGCTTCCTGAAGCCGGTCATCCGCCGGGATTTCCTCGATCGTCATGGTTTGCGCTACAACGAAAAGCTCAGGCTCGGCGAGGATTATGATCTCTATACGCGGGCGTTGGCGGTTGGTGCGCGTTTCCAGGTCATCAACAATTGCGGTTATGGCGCGGTGGTGCGGGCGGATTCGCTGAGCGGACGGCACCGGACTGATGATCTCAAGCAACTTGCCGATGCTGACAAGGCGCTTCTGGAGAGTGGTGCGCTCTCCGGCGAGGGGCGGAAAGCGGTGCGCGAGCACGAACATCACATTCGCGGAAAATATCACCACCGCCAGTTTCTGGACACTAAATCGCAACAGGGGTTTGGTGCTGCTCTCGCCTATTGCCTGAAGAATCCGTCCGCTGTTGCGCCGATCGCGCACGGCGTGTTCACCGACAAGCTGGACGGCTTTCTCAAACGGGATGGAAAAAAAACCGATACAAACCGGACGCCCGTCGCCCTGCGCTATCTTTTCACGGGGCGTGCCGAAGCCGAGTAGGCGGCAATTTCTGCCGCCATTCGGTGGTTCTGTTCCAGGGGTTGCTTTTGGACGCTATTTAAAAATATTGCCGCCGCACGCCTTCGAGCGCTTCCGAGAAGCGTTCTTTGCATTGATCTACCCTGCCATCGGGGCTGAGATGCGGCTCGGCCTTGCTGGCCTGCCACAGCGCCAGAATGGATGGCGTGGCCAGAAGCTGCTTGGCAATGTTCTTGATGGAAAAATCCAGCGGCTTCTGGCCGGCGGTCAGGACGGTTCCATCCGGCGCATAGCGCGTCTCGAAAATGTTTGTCACGGGATGGCTCCGGTTCTCGTAACTGATGCCCCAGAACGTCTCGCCCTTGAAAATAGCTTCCGCGCGGGTGGAAACCGGCACCTGGTGCGGCTTGTAGATCGTCCCGACGGATTCGGCCCAATCATTCCATTTGAAGCTGTTGATGTTGCCGGAGGTGCTCACCGCGATCCATGGGACGCGGAAGGCGTCCGCCAGGATGGCGGCGTGCATGGATTCGGCAATGACCAGTTCGGACTGGGCGATTTCCCTGATGACCGATTTGGCTTCGCCGCAGGGATCGACATAGGTGAGGCCGACGGTCTTGCACACGCTGTCCCATATGCCGCCGATCGCCGATTCCCAATGCGGAATGAAAATTGCCTTGTTCTTTTTCGGCAGGTTTTGAAACTCCGGCATTTCGGTGACCATGACCGCCGGATCGGCGATCCCCAGCTTGGCATCGAGCCCCAGCTTGGCGGCGGTTTTCGGGCCGCGCACGGCATGGATATCCCACTCGCTGCGGTCCGAAATCTGAGGTACGGTTCCGTAGCCGTAGCCGCTTCCGATCACCAGTTTCAGGACGTTTTTCGGCAGCAGCGTCGAATTGAGAACCGTGCCGACGCCAACCAGGAGAATTTCGTCATTGCCGTCGCGCAATCCGGGAAGCAGGAAATCCCAGAGCCAGAGATTAAGGTCATCTCCAAAGTTTCCGTGATTGGATTCCCAGTGAAATGGGCGCATGAAACCTCTCTGCCGTGAATTTTATGTGGAGAAGGACTGGATTGGCAATTGATATGAACCAACAATGATTGTGGCGGAAATCCATGTCATAATACAGGTAACGATCGAGAACTTCCAAAAAAATTGTGCAATGCACTCTGCTAAAATGCCATTGGTAATGCGATCGGCACGACCGGAATGGAAGCTTCGCCCTTCGGCTTGACAGGAGCGGGCACGGCAAACAAGCTGGCGGCAAAATGCCGTGCAGACAATGCGTGCAGCATGTCGCGCCGTATCAGGCTGTGCCGGCTTGGAGCGTTTTAGAGCTTACCGAGAGAGGTATGAGAAATGGCGCTGTTTCGCTTCCGGACAAGAAGTCCTGACAGGGATCTTCAGACCGATGTCTCGCGTTTCGCCGACATCAAACAAACACTCAATGAGGTTTGCGCGGAGATCGAGCGTGAGCGTGATGGCTTTCAGCGTCGCTATGACGAAATCTCGATGAATGCCGCATTCTCACTGGAAAACATGGAAAACGAAGGCGAAACTGAAAAAGTATCGGCGAGAATTGAGGATTTCACGCTGGCGCTGGAGCGTTTCACGCAGCGCATCGCTTTTCTGGAAAAGCAACTTGCTTTCCTCCAAGGGGTGGATCAGTCCGTCACAGAGTTCGCTGACAAAAACGGTCTTTGGCAAGCTGACGCGGTGCCCAACGCGCCGGCCTGACCTCGGTGGATGAGGTCGCTATTCCTCGTGCATTTGCCGCCGAATATGGCGCGAATTGGGCCCGGCCGATGGGTGGAATCCGCCCCTTCGAGCCGCTAAAGACTTTGAATGGTTGATTTTAAAAGGAAAAACGCGACTGCGACCTCGCAACTTTTTGCTGGTTGACACTCGGGCTCAACATCTATGAAATTGATGCAGTGCAATAAGTAACGTGCTGGACATCGATCTTAATCCTGAATTCGTCTGACGAGCTGTTTTGGGGGGCGCAGCCAAAACAGAGGTGGGTCGCCATGACGATGGATGCGAACGTATCCGCCCGGATCAATTTGCTCCGGATAACGCTCATATGCGGCATCGTTCTGGTGCATGTACCATACGGACCGGAAACCGAGCCGTTCAACGGCGACAACGGGATCGTTGACTGGCTGAGGGTTTTTCTTGCCGAAAGCGTTTTCAGGGTAGGGGTGCCCTGCCTCAGCGCGATTTCGGGCTATCTCCTGTTGCGCAACGGGCTTGAGACATTCGACTACCGGAAGGTTTTGGGGCGCAAGATGCAGAGCATCCTGCTGCCTTTGCTGATCTGGAACGGCGCTTTCTTCCTTTTCGTCTTCCTCGTGCAAAGCCGCGGCATCGGAGAGGGCTATCTGCCTGATGTGACGCATGTGCCGTTTCCCGACTTGCTCAATCTGATTTTCGCGCTGAACGGCGAGCCGATCAATCTGCCTTTGTATTTTCTGCGCGATCTCTTCGTCTGCATTCTTCTTTCGCCGGTGCTGGCCTTTCTGGTGAAACGCTATCCGCTTTCCACGCTGACATTGCTGCTGGCGCTGACGGTGGTGCCTGTTCCGATCCATATCGTGGTGCGCAAGTCGATTCTGCTCAGTTTCGCCCTTGGCATGTCGTTTGCCATACACAAGGTCGATATCAAGAAGATGGATCCCTATGCTGCACCGGTCTTTGCGGCTTTTCTCATTGCCAGCGCCAGGCTTGCCGCCGCACTTTATCAATATGGGCCCGAATATCCCTATTGGCTGAACGTCACCCGGAATTTCTTCATCCTCATCGGTATTCCGGGTTTCTGGGCCCTGTCGGCGCTGCTCATCCAGTCGGAGTTCGGGCAGCGTCTGGCGAGCACGAAGGGACTGAGTTTCTGGATATTCTGTGCTCATTATCCGGTTCTTCTGCTGCTCTGGATGCTGTGGAACCGGGTCAACCTCAATGAATATGTGGTGTTCTATGCCGGCGCCCTGGCGATAGGAGGGCTGCTCCTGCTCATGTCGAATGAGATTGCGCGGCGCTCGTTTCCCGGCACCTATGCCTTGCTCGTGGGAAGCCGGGGCTGATGTATTCTCCATCTGTCAAAAAGGAACCGTCCATGACGACCTCAAGCTCGATCCGTCCGATTTTGGCCATCCTGGTTCTTGTTGTCCCGGGCATGGCATCTGTTCCGTCTTCGCAGGCACAGGAGACCGACCAGGCGCAGAAGACCGGAAAATCCTTTGTCGAAGATTTCTCCAGCCTCGACAAACGCCGCTGGTACGTTTCCGACGGCTGGAACAATGGCGATCACCAGAATTGCACATGGGCGGCGGACCAGGTGAAGATCGCCGATGGGACGCTCAGCCTAAGCTATGCGCGCAGACAGGCCAAAGACCGTCAGCATGTCTGCGGTGAGATCCAGACCTATGCACGTTTCAGCTATGGCACCTATGAAGCCCGCATCAAGGCCGTGGCGGGCTCGGGCTTCAATTCAAGCTTCTTCACCTATATCGGCCCGACCCACAAACAGCCCTGGGACGAGATCGATTTCGAGTTCCTGGGCAAGGACCCTTCGACGGTCCAACTCAATTCCTATGTCAACGGCAAGGGCGGCAATGAGAAACTGGTTCCCGTGCCGGGCAACGCCAACGCGGCATTCAACGATTATGCCTTCGTCTGGGAAAAGGACAGTTTGCGTTATTATGTGAACGGCAAGCTGGTCCATACCGTTACCGATCCGGCGGCGCTGCCGTCGCATGCGCAGAAGATTTATCTGAGCCTTTGGGCCAGCGATAATCTGGCGTCATGGCTGGGAAAGTTCAGCGATCCGACCGAGCCTGTCTCGGCGCAATTTACCCGTGTCGCCTTCACCGCCCTGGGTGATCCCTGTCAGTTTCCTGAATCCGTTGCCTGTACGCTCAAGTAATGTTGCAGTGCATCATAAATCTTTTACAAGCGTCGAGCATTACATGGTAAAGTTCTTCAAGAGACGGTCGACATTGCGATGTTGCGGTGCAACACAGGCTGTATTACCCTGTCCTTCCAGATCAACTGCGGAATGATCTCATGCTGCAAGTCCTGTACCTGGTGCATGATCTTTCCGACCCTGCGGTTCGTCGCCGTGTGGTCATGTTGCAAGCGGGCGGCGCAGTCGTGACGCTCGCCGGCTTCAGGCGCAGCCATGAACCGGTCGCGGAGGTAGCGGGGGTTATGCCCATCGACTTGGGAAAGACCAGCGATGGCCGTTTCGCGCAGCGTCTTGCAGCGGTGGCGCAGGCGGCGTTGTCGCTCGGGGCGGTGTTGAAGAATGTGGCGAAGCCTGACGTGATCATCGGCCGCAATCTGGAAATGCTGGCGCTGGCCAACCGGGCGAGGACGATCTTTTCCGGCGATGCGCCGATCGTCTATGAATGCCTCGACGTCCACCGCCTGCTCCTAAGGCAGGATCTGGCCGGCAAGGCGATACGCTCGGCGGAGCGCGCGCTCGGCCGCAATGCAGCGCTTCTCATCACTTCGTCCCCGGCATTTGTCAGGCAATATTTCGAGCCATTTGGCCAGTTGGGCATGCCGGTCGAACTGGTCGAGAACAAGGTGCTGGAACTCGGGAACCATACGGACCAAATGATCACACCGACATCGGTGCCAACTGGGGGCGAACCTTGGGAAATCGGTTGGTTCGGCGCCTTGCGCTGCCGCCGTTCCCTGGAGCTTCTGTCGGAATTCTCGCGCCGGATGGAGGGCAGGGTGGAAATCATCCTGCGGGGGCGGCCGGCTTATACGGAGTTCGAGGATTTCGACGGCTTCGTCGCCGCCGAACCGTTCATGCAGTTTCATGGTCCCTACCGCAACCCGGAGGATTTGGCGCGCATCTATGGCGACGTGCATTTCTCCTGGGCCGTCGACTTCTTCGAGGAAGGGCAGAATTCGGATTGGCTTCTGCCCAACAGGCTTTATGAGAGCTGCCGCTATCATTGCGTCCCGATCGCGATGCAGGGGACCGAAACATCGCTGTTCCTGAAGGCGAACGATATCGGCTTCGTGCTTTCCAAGCCTGATGTGGGCGAGCTTACTGCCCTGTTCGATGGGCTCGATGCGAAGCAATATGAGCTCGCGCACTCCAAGGTCGCGGCGCAGGACCGCAGGATGTGGGTGTGCAACGAAGATGATTGCCGCGCGTTGGTGGGGCGCCTGTGTCAGCTTGTTCCAATACGCAAGAGCGCCATGCAGGCCGCGGCCTGATTTTTGCTGATGATTTCGCTGAACTGGGGGACTGAGATGAAAACAGGAGATGAGACAGCCGTGCCAAGCGCAACAGAGCAAAGTTTTGCCGGTCGATGCCTCGTCGTCATCCCCTGCCTGAACGAGGCCCGGCATATCGGAGCCTTGCTTGAACAATTCAGCCTCGATGCCGAACGGTATGACATGAAAATTATTGTTGCGGACGGAGGCAGCACCGACGGCACGCCGCATATCGTCGAAGAAATGATGCAGCGGAATTCCCGTATCGTTCTCCTGCACAATGAAAAGCGCATCCAGAGCGCGGCCATCAATCTGGCGGTCGCCACCTATGGCGATGACCATGATTATTTCATCCGCATCGACGCACATGGAAAATATCCCGCCGACTATTGTGAGAGGCTTCTCGAAGAGGTCGAGGCAAAGGAGGCCGATTCCGTCGTGGTCGCCATGGCGACGGAAGGTTTCAGCACTTTCCAGAAAGCCACCGCTTCGGCGCAGAATTCCAAGCTCGGCAATGGTGGCGCCAAGCATCGCCACGGCGCGAAAGGGCACTGGACCGACCATGGCCACCACGCGCTGATGCGCATCGCGGCCTTCCGGCAGGTCGGCGGTTATGACGAAACTTTCACTCATAATGAGGATGCCGAACTCGATTACCGACTCGCAAGGGCAGGTTTCCGCATCTGGATGACCGACAAGACGCTGATGGTCTATTATCCCAGAGCCTCGGCTTCCCAGCTCTTCCGACAATATCTCGGCTACGGGAGAGGCAGGGCGAAGAACCTCGCGAAGCACCGCATCATCCCGAAGCTCCGTCAGGTGGTGCCGCTCATGGTGCTGCCGGTGGTGGCGGGGACCTTCCTTGCCGTCCTCCATTGGTCGGCTGCGGTGCCGGCCGTGCTGTGGGTGACGATCTGCCTTGGCTACGGCATCTGGATGGCGGTCGGCGAGCGCAATCCCTATGGCCCGCTTGCAGCGGTTTCCGCGATGATCATGCATTTTGCCTGGTCCACGGGTTTCTGGCTGCAACTTCTCGGTTTCCGTAAACGCCCGGATCCGTCCTCATGAACGGCTTTACCGAAGTGATGGATAATGGGTCGGCGGAATTGCGGATCGACATCGGCGTCTGCACCTATCGCCGCACGGAGTTGGAAGCGACCCTGCGCTCGCTGGGAAAGCAGGCGCTGCCGGAAAACTGTCGCGTCCGTGTCATCGTCTCCGATAATGATGTTGAGCCGAGCGCGAAGGAGCGCATCGCGAAACTGGCGCCGGCGTTGCCCTTCGAACTGCGCTATATTCATAGCCCGGCGTCCAATATTTCGATCGCCCGTAACGCCTGCCTCGATGCGAGCGATGGTGATTTCATCGCCTTCATCGATGATGACGAAACAGCCTCGGAAGATTGGCTGGCCTATCTCCTGACCACCGCGCAGGACACGGATGCTGACGCGGTTCTCGGACCCGTGCAAGCGTCCTATGGCAAGGATGCGCCGCGCTGGATGAGCAAGGGCGATTTCCATTCGACCTTCCCCGTCTGGATCGGGGGCGAAATCCGCACCGGCTATACGTGCAACGTTCTTCTGCGGCGTGCTTCGCCTTCCGTCGCCGGGCGGCGTTTCAGCCTGGCGCTTGGCCGCAGCGGCGGCGAAGATACGCAATATTTCTCCGAGCTTCACGAGGCCGG
This sequence comes from Phyllobacterium phragmitis, assembly GCF_002980495.1. Lineage (GTDB taxonomy): Bacteria > Pseudomonadota > Alphaproteobacteria > Rhizobiales > Rhizobiaceae > Paramesorhizobium > Paramesorhizobium phragmitis. Next base: position 78,293 of record NZ_PVBR01000011.1, on the reverse strand, counting down.
CGGCAAGATCGCCTACGCTCCGGAGGCTTGGATGCATGAGCCTGTTCCGGAGGGGCGGGCAAGGTTCTCATGGCTTTGCAAAAGGCGCTTCCGCGTCGGCCAGACGCATGGACGGCTGCTCAGCAGGAAGGCAACCGGCGCTGGTCTTTCCAAGCAGTTAGTCCTTTCCAAGCAGGTGGGCCTTGCGACGGCAAAGGCTTGCTACAGCTTCGCCGCAGCACTCGTTACTGCATTTTCGCCCGTACATCGCAACCGTTCGCTGCTGCGCGGCGTCATGCATGCAGGCGTCGTCAGCGGACTAATGGGCATCCGGGAAATCCAGCAATATGGCGAGACGGCCATGGCGCCGGCGAATGGAGGCAAATCCCGTGCAACCTGACGTCACCTTCGTCATCGCCGCCTATAATGCCGAGGAGACGATCGGCCGCGCCATCGAAAGCGCACTGGCGCAGCGCGGCGTCAGCGTCGAGATCATTGTCGCGAACGACAGATCGACCGATCGCACCGCGGCAATCGCCGCTTCGTTTCCGGCGAACCGGGTGCATGTGGTGACGCTTGCGAAGAACAGCGGTCCGGGCGGCGCGCGCAATGCGGCACTGGCCGTCGCCAAGGGCCGCTGGATCGCGGTGCTCGATGCCGATGATGCTGTTCTTCCAGACCGCATGGCCCGAATGATCGCGCGGGCGGAGAAGAGCGGCGCGCAAGCAGTGGTGGACAATATCGAGGTGATCGGGGAAGGCCAAGCGAGGGGGGAGCCGATGTTTCCTTCCGGGCATCTGGAAAAGATCCACGAGATCACGCTTGCCGATTTCATCGCGTCGAACCTCGTCTTCAAATCGACCTTCAATTTCGGCTATATGAAACCGATCTTCGAGCGCGATTTCATCGAAACGCACGGTCTTCGCTATGACGAGGACTTACGCATCGGCGAGGATTACATCTTTCTCGCGTCCATTCTGGCGAAAGGCGGCAAGCTCGTCGTCGAGCCCGCGGTCGGATATGCCTATCATCTTCGCTCCGGCTCGATTTCCCGGGTTCTCGAACTACACCACATCCATTCGATGCTGGAGGCTGACAGGAAGTTTCTCGAGACGTTCGAACTCGATGACAAGGCGAGCGCCGCTCAGGCGCGACGGACGCGAAGTCTCGAGGAAGCGCGATCCTTCATTTCGCTGGTCGGACATATCAAGCGTCGGTCATTCCGAGAGATCGTCAAGGTGGCACTGCAGGATCCATTGGCGCTGCGGCATCTGTCAATGCCCATTGCGGTGCGCCTCAAGCGGCTCATCCCGTCGACCGCGCCGCAGAAATCTGGTTGAGGTCGGGTATTGAATGAGAAGCGACAAATTCGCTCGTGGAACAGGTGGTGGGGCTTGAATAGTAAACGTATTTTCTTCCGCTCTCGAACGAAAAGGAAATTTCGATGAAGGACGTCAAGAAAGCCATCATTCCCGTTGCGGGTCTTGGCACGCGGTTTCTCCCCGCGACCAAATCCATGCCAAAGGAAATGCTGACGATCGTGGACCGCCCGGTGGTGCAATATGCCGTCGATGAAGCCCTTGAGGCCGGGATTGAGCATATCGTCTTCGTCACCGGCCGCAACAAGGCGGCGATTGAAGACTATTTCGATATTCAGCCGGAACTCGTTTCGACGCTTACCCAGTCCGGTAAAACGGAGCAGCTTGCATCACTGCAGCGCCTTTTGCCGAAAGCCGGGAGCATGAGCTTCACGAGGCAGCAATCGCCACTTGGTCTCGGACACGCGGTCTGGTGCGCGCGCGATATCATCGGCGATGAACCCTTCGCGCTTCTCCTGCCTGACATGGTGACTTTCGGCGCGCGTGGTTGCATGGCCGGCATGGTCGATCTCTACAGGCGCACGGGCGGCAATCTGATCGCGGTGGAACAGTGCGATCCCTCCGAGACAGGCAAATACGGCATCGTCGCCAAGGGGCGCGAGATCGGCAAGGGTTTCGAGATCTCCGGCATGGTCGAAAAGCCGGCGCCAGCCGTTGCGCCGTCCAACTACTACATCAATGGGCGCTATATCCTTCAGCCCGATGTCTTTGATATACTGGAAAAACAGGAACCGGGCGCGGGTAACGAGATTCAACTGACCGATGCCATGCTGCGCCTTTCAGACGATCAGGATTTCTTCGCGTTTCCGTTCGAAGGCCGCACCTTCGATTGCGGATCGAAGGAAGGCTTCATCGAGGCCAATGTGGCTTTTGCGCTGGCGCGGGCGGATATCAGCGGTCAGATTTTCGAGCCATTGCGCGATATCATCCTCTCGCATGAGAAGGCGACCGAAGCGGCGTAAAACAGCTCGGGGCGCGCGGCCTGCATTCTGGTGCGGGCCGCGCGCTCATCATTTGAATTGATATGAAGAATTGGCGGTATCATGCATCAAGGCAATCTCCCGTTTAACGACAGGCTCGCGGTAAACGCGAAGGGGCAGACGGATGCCGACAATTTCATCGATGTCGAACATCTGCTCGCCATGGCGCAACGCCAGGCAAAGACGGTGGCCATCATCGCGGCGATCGGGCTCATGCTCGGCATCGTCAGCCTCATCTTCTCGACCTCCTATTACACGGCTGGGACGAGCATTCTGCTCGATGACAATCTCGGCAAGCTGGCGGACGAGCCGTCACCAATGCCCGCCAACGCGCAGACCGACGCCACCATTCTCAGCCAGATAGCGATCCTGAAATCGACTGAACTCGCCGCCAAGGTGGTGGACCGCGAAAATCTGACTGAAAACGCGACATTCATGAACCCGCCGCGATCGCTCCTCTCGCGGATCAAAGGCACGGTGCAGAGCGTCGTGCAAATGTTCGGAGGCGGAGCAGAAGAAACGGCGAATATATCCGGATCGGCAGGGCGGCGCATGTATGCGGCCTCGATTCTTCAACGCAATCTCAACGTTGAACGGCAGGGGCGCAGCTTTGTCATCGATCTGAACTATACGTCGAATGATGCCGATCTTGCCGGCCGAATCACGCGGGCCTATGCCGATGTCTATCTCGCCGACCAACTCGATGCGAATTTTGATGCGACGCAGCGGGCTACCATTTGGCTGCAGAGCCGTCTTGTCAATCTCAAGGAGAGCTCGCAAAAGGCAGCTCTCGATGTCGAACGCTACAGGGCGGCCAATGGCCTGACTTCGGCGAAGGGTGCCCTGGTTTCCGAACAGCAGCTTTCCGATCTCAACAGCCAATTCATTCTGGCGCAGGCGGATACGGCACGGGCGCTGGCACAATATAACCAATACAAATCGATCGTTGACAGCGGTCCGGAAGCGGCGGTCAGCAACGCTGCGGTTCTTTCGGATCAGTCGAACACGTCGGTCGTCTCGACGCTGAGAACCCGTTATCTGACAATCACCAAACGTATCCAGGAAATCACCAACCTCTATGGCGAGGATCATCCGCAAGCCGTGAGCCTTCGCACCGAGCAACAGGAAGTCGGGCGGCAGATATTCCAGGAGCTCAAGCAGATGACGGCAAGCCTGCACAACCAGTATGAGGTTGCGCAGTCGCGCGAGACGTCTCTCAAGGATAGCCTGGAAAGGGTTACGGGCGTGACCTCCACGGCAAATGAGTCGCTGGTCCACCTCAGAGAACTGGAGCAGAAGTCGCAGGCGCTCAGCGATCTCTATCAGACCTATCTCAAACGCTATCAGGAGGCTTCCCAGCAGCAATCGTTCCCGATCGCCAAGGCCCGCATCATCTCCGTTGCATCAAAGCCGACCGATCCGTCGAGCCCGAAGACGAAGATGGTCCTCGCTGCATCACTGCTGCTCGGCCTTTTTGCGGGGGCGGGCATCGGCGCCTGGCGCGAGTTCCGCGAGCGGTTTTTCCGGGTGGGCGAGGAAGTCCGCGCACTTTTGGGCGTCAAATTCCTCGGTTATTTGCCCGTTGTCAGCGGCGCCGGCGATGCCGGCTCGCGGAATTCCTCATCGGATGATCAGGGGCCTGCGCCGCGTGTGACCAACATGATGCGCGTTGCCATCGACGCGCCGGCCTCCGCTTTCGCCGAAACCCTGCGCAGTGCCAAGATCGCGGCCGACGTGGTGCTGCAGGGCCGGGAAAGTAAGGTGATCGGCATCATTTCCGTCCTGCCGAATGAAGGAAAATCCACCATTGCGGCGAACTTTGCCGGGCTTCTCGCCGCCAATGGCGCAAAGACGCTTCTGATCGACGGCGATTTGCGCAATCCGGGCCTGACCCGCGCGCTGTCTCTCGCACCTCAAAAGGGGCTCGTCGAAGTCATTGTCGGTGAGCTGCCCTGGCAGAGCGCTGTCAAGATCGACAGCAAGACCAAGCTGGCCATTCTCCCGGCGGTTGTTCCCCGGCACCTGTCGCATACCAGCGAACTGCTTTGCTGCGCGGGCATGAAAAATCTGCTTGAGGAAGCCCGGGGCATCTTCGAATATATCATTGTCGATCTTCCGCCTCTCGGTCCGGTGGTCGATTCAAAAGCGTTTGCGCCTCTGGCCGACGGTTTCGTCATGGTGACGGAATGGGGCGTCACGCCGCGCGCGCTCGTCAGGTCGATGCTGCAGGCGGAAACCCAGATCACGCCGAAGGTCCTGGGGCTGGTTCTCAACAAGGCAGACATGAAGCGGCTTGCGAAATACAGTTCCTATGGAAGTTCGGAGCATTTCATGGACCGCTATTCGAGCTATTACCTCGACGATACAGGTTCCGCTTCGTCCAAATCGTAAGGACGAGGGATCAGGTCGAGAGGATGCGGCCCCTCTTGTTCCACAGGCGCAGCGCACTGAGCCTGCCGGAATAAAACGCGCCCGTATCGATATTGATCCTTCGTCCTTCCGGGTGTGCCTTTTCCACCGGTGTGTGACCATGGATCACCCATTGCTCCAGCAGATGGGCATTATCGATAAATTCCCTGCGAATGAAAACGAGGTCTTCATCAGTCTGCTCGTCGAGCGGTATGCCGGGCCTTATTCCCGCGTGGACGAGGAGAAAACGATCGGCATCGATCAGGATCGGCAGGGAACGCAGGAATTCCTTGTGGCTTTCGGGAATCGCAGAGCGGATCCTGTCGTCGCGTTCCTGCGGTGAACGATAGACCTGCCGCATGTGATCCACGTCCATGCCATAGGAGAGCAGGGTGGAGGCGGCGCCCATCTGCAGCCAGCGCTCCAACGAGAGGTGCCCATCCAGATAATCGAGCATCGCCATCTCGTGATTGCCTGTGAGGCAGATGCGATGAAAATCCTGGGGCGGTGGATTGAGGAGATGCTCGACGACTTGCGCAGAATCAGGCCCGCGGTCGACATAATCGCCGAGCATGACGATCAGCTTCGGACCAGGCAGCCGGCTGGCGTCTGCGGCGATGATGCGTTCGAGCGTCATGAGCTGGTCATAGCAACCATGCACGTCACCGATGACGTAAGCTGCAATGCGCGAGATGTCGATTGAAAGCCGCCGTCTTTGGACCCGCCGAGGAGACCTGGCGAACTTTAGGGATTGAAAAAGATTCTTCACTGAACTTCCCCGCTCGCTAAGCCGTTGAGAAGTTTAGGCGAGTGTGCCGTCGCTGGCTAGGCCCGAGGAACATGCCGGCTCATTTCGAGGCGCGATCTATCCGTGCCCGCCTCCTGGATGGCCTCGGTGCTCGACGATTTATGGCTCACCCATCAATCATAAAAAATCTCGATGACGAAGCAGTGCGCCTTACCGGAAAGACGCATCGGAGTTTCCGGCAATGGTTCGATCTGTGCGCAGTCGAGCGCGGAAAGGCTTACGCGGGCGTCGCCTGTTTCCACGTCCAGCTTGCCGCTATGGCAGAGAGCCAATGTCGGCATGCCGGCGGTCTGCCGTTCAATCGCACCATCGATCTCGATCCGGCTTACCTTGTGGGTGACCGTGCCGCGCCGGGTCATCACGTTGAGGTCGGTGATCGGCCCGTCGCTCAGCCGGGCGTCGACCGTGATATCGGCGGGAAACGACAAGGGGTCGGCATCTGCGTCGAGAAAGGCACGGTTTCCGTCGCCGAATGTCAGCTCAAGACCGTTACCGTCGAGAATGGCCAGTGTGCGGTCGATGCCGGGAAAGTGCGAAAACGGGCCATCGCCTGCCACCTTGGCCATGCTCACCCGCCAGCCGAAATCCGCAAAGCCCGCCCCTTGCGGGAAGACTGCAATCTCCGTCGTCTCCCCGCCGCCGTTCTTCCACGGCATGCGGCGATGGTCTTCCGCCCGCAGAAGCGATATGCCCATCAGCCAATCCAACCGTTGGAAGCCGCCCAGAAGGCGATCGGCGCCGCGAGCAGGATGCTGAGTGCGGTGCGGATGTACCAGATCACGATCAGGTCGCGGAGCCTGAGCGGAATTGAGGTCGCGAGCACACAAGGGATCGAGGCCGAAAGAAACAGCACCTGGCTGACGGAAACGACCGCCGCCACGAATTTCAGCACTGGGTCGGCGTCTTTGAGCAAAATGGCAGGAAGGAACATTTCGGCAAGACCCGAGGACAATGACCTGGCGGCCAGCATCGGATCTGGAAGCTGTGCGATCCAGGTGAAGGGGTAGAGCGCCCATCCCGGTATGTCGAAGATCGGCGTGTATTTGGCTGCGAGCAATCCGAGAAGACCGACCGCCATGATGCTGGGCAGGATCATGGATGCCATACGCAGGCCGTCCAAAAAGGTCGCGCCGAGCAGGGACAATATCCCCGGCGCTTTCTGGGCCTGCTCGATACCAGCGTCTACCGCTGCCATGAGACGCCCCTTGCCCGCAGGCAGTGGCAGGTCACGGTCGGCGGGATGGTCCATCCGGCGGAGCGGCCAGAGCCGGGCGGTGATGGCCGAGACGATGAAGGTGACGAGGAGGGTCGTCCAAAAATAGAGGTTCCAGGAACCCATCAGGCCGAGCGTCTTGGCGACGATGATCATGAAGGTTGCCGAAACGGTGGAAAAGCCGGTGGCGACGATGGCTGCTTCGCGCGCCGTATACTTGCCTTCCTTATAAACGCGGTCGGTAATGAGCAGGGCGAGCGAGTAGCTGCCGACGAAGGAGACAACGGCGTCGATGGCCGACCAGCCGGGGGTGCGCCAGATGGGGCGCATGATGGGCTGGACGATGACGCCGGTGAGTTCGAGAAGCCCGTAGCCGATGAGAAAGGCGAGCGCCAGCCCGCCGATGGGAACGATCAGGCCGACGGACAGCACCAGCTTGTCGAACAGGAAGGGCAGCATGTCGGGCTGGAAAATAGCAGCCGGGCCGATGCCCGCCAGATACATGCCCGTGAGAACGAGGCCCAGGACACGCAGCAGGGAAAACACGGTTTCGGTGGTATTCTTGTTCCATGTGCCGCGGATGAAGGGTGCAAACGCGCCATAGGCGATCAGCGCGGTCACGAAGACGAGCGCCGCCGGCCGGAAATTCGTGGCAATTGCCGTCGCCGCGTGATCCAGCAGGATGGTCGTTTTGCTGCCTATGGTGACGGGCACGAAAAAGAAGAAAATGCCGATGAGGCTGTAGATGATGAGCTTCAATGCGGCCGTGCCGCGCGAGCGGTGTTGAGCAAATGCTGAATCTGTCATTGTAGTTCCCCATGATCCTTTTTGATTAACAGCAAGCGAGGCAGCCCCCGGAGCCTCGCGGGTTCTCCTCAGTTGCCCAGAATAGCGGGAAGGCGGAGGCCCTTTTCCCTGGCGCAGTCGGTGGCGATTTCGTAGCCGGCATCGGCATGGCGCATGACGCCGGTTGCCGGGTCGTTCCACAGCACGCGCTCGATGCGGCGCGCCGCGTCTTCGCTGCCATCGGCGCAAATAACCATGCCGGAGTGCTGCGAGAAGCCCATGCCGACGCCGCCGCCATGGTGCAAGCTGACCCAGGTCGCGCCCGACGCGGTGTTGAGCAGCGCGTTAAGCAGCGGCCAGTCGGAGACGGCGTCGGAGCCGTCCTTCATGGCCTCCGTCTCGCGGTTCGGCGAGGCGACGGAGCCGGAATCGAGGTGATCGCGTCCGATGACGACAGGCGCTTTCAATTCGCCGCTGGCCACCATTTCGTTGAAGGCGAGGCCGAGCTTGTGGCGGTCGCCGAGACCCACCCAGCAGATGCGAGCGGGCAGGCCCTGGAAGGCGATGCGCTCGCGCGCCATGTCGAGCCAGTTGTGCAGGTGCGTGTTGTCCGGGAGAAGCTCCTTCACCTTGGCGTCGGTCTTGTAGATGTCCTCCGGATCGCCGGAAAGTGCAGCCCAGCGGAACGGGCCTATGCCCCGGCAAAACAGCGGGCGGATATAGGCCGGCACGAAGCCGGGGAAGGCAAAGGCGTTCTCCAGCCCCTCATCCTTGGCGACCTGACGGATATTGTTGCCATAGTCGAGCGTCGGGATGCCTCGCTCCCAGAATGCGAGCATTGCCTCGACATGCTCGCGCATCGACGCGCGAGCCGCCTTCTCGACCGCCTTCGGGTCGGTTTCGCGCTTCTCCCGCCACTCGGCCATCGTCCAGCCCTTGGGCAGGTAGCCGTTGATCGGATCATGGGCCGAGGTCTGGTCGGTGACGATATCGGGGCGCACGCCGCGGCGCACCAGCTCGGGAAGGACTTCCGCCGCATTGCCGAGAAGGCCGACGGATTTTGCCTCGCCCGCCTTGGTCCAGCGGTCGATCATGTCAAGCGCTTCATCGAGCGTTTCGGCCTTTGCATCGACATAGCGGGTGCGCAGGCGGAAATCGATTGAGTCCGGGTTGCACTCGACGGCGAGGCAGCAGGCGCCTGCCATGACGGCGGCGAGCGGCTGCGCGCCGCCCATGCCGCCCAGACCGCCGGTCAGGATCCATTTGCCCTTGAGGCTGCCGCCATAATGCTGGCGTCCGGCCTCGACGAAAGTCTCATAGGTGCCCTGAACAATGCCCTGCGTGCCGATATAAATCCACGATCCCGCGGTCATCTGGCCATACATGGCGAGCCCCTTTTTATCGAGCTCGTTGAAATGATCCCAGGTCGCCCAATGCGGCACGAGATTGGAATTGGCGATAAGGACGCGCGGGGCGTTCGCATGGGTCTTGAACACGCCGACCGGCTTGCCGGATTGCACCAGCAGCGTCTCGTCTTCCTCAAGCGTCTTCAAGGTGGCAACGATGCGGTCGAAATCGTCCCAGGTGCGCGCAGCGCGGCCAATGCCGCCATAGACCACCAGTTCGTTCGGGTTCTCGGCCACATCAGGGTCGAGATTGTTCATCAGCATGCGGAGCGGCGCTTCGGTCATCCAGCTTTTGGCATTGAGTTCGGTTCCGCGCGGCGCCCGGATTTCGCGGATGTTGTGGCGTGGGTTGGTCATGCGGCTTTCCCTTTTAGCGTCGGCGCGATCTGTTCGATGCGCTGGAGAATAGTTTTCAGATGGACGCGGAGCTTTTCAGCCTTCGCCTCGTCATAGGCGAAGGGCGGCGTCTCGGAGGTGAGATGGGTCGATTGCGCCAGTTCCATCTGGATGGCGTGAACGCCGGTTTCGGGCTTGCCGTAATGGCGCGTGGTCCAGCCGCCCTTGAAGCGTCCGTTGAGGATGGAAGTGTATCCCTCCGCCGCCTTGACGATGTCGCTTGCCGCAGCCTCGATTTCGGGTGCGCAAGTCTTGCCGTTATCGGTGCCGATGTTGAAATCCGGCAGCTTGCCCTCGAAGAGGAATGGAATATGCGAGCGGATCGAATGGCAGTCATAGAGGATGGCGATGCCGTGGATCGCCTTGACCCGATCGATCTCGGCGGCGAGCGCTGCATGATAGGGCGCATGGAAGACGGCGAGCCGCGTGCTTGTATCGGCCTCATCGGGCGCACGGCCTTGGAGCCAGATCGGTGCGTTGTCGAAATCGGTTTCGGGGATGAGGCCCGTGGTGTTCTGGCCGGGATAGAGGCTTATCCCTGCTGGATCGCGGTTGGCGTCTATCACGTAACGATGAAACGTCGCGCGCACCGTTGTCACCTCAGGCAGGAGCCCGTCATAGAGCTTGTGGATGTGCCAGTCGGTATCGGCAAGCAGGCGGCCATTGGCGTTGAGCCTTTCCCATATATCGGGTGGCACTTCGGTTCCCGTGTGGGGAAGGCCGAGAATAACAGGGGAATTGCCCTGCCTGACTTCGAACATGGCCATATCAATTTTCCAATGTAGGAAGAATGTCGTTGGAAACGGAAGCGTTCAACGCGCCGGTGGCGACGAGATCGCTGACCGCCTTCAGGTCCGGCGCCATATAGCGGTCGATTTCGAGTTCCGGCACGGCGGCGCGGATCGTGGCGTGCGCCTTGAGCAGTTCCGGGCTGGTCCGGAGGGGCCGGCGGAAATCGAGGCCCTGGGCTGCGGTCAGCGCCTCGATGCCGATGATGGAGAACAGATTTTCCGTCATCTGCAACAGACGGCGCGCGCCGTGGCAGGCCATGGAAACATGGTCTTCCTGATTGGCTGAGGTCGGCGTGGAATCGACCGATGCCGGGTGCGACATCTGCTTGTTCTCGCTCATCAGCGCGGCGGAGGTGACCTCGGCGATCATCAGACCGGAATTGAGACCCGGCTTCCTGGCGAGAAAGGCTGGAAGGCCGAAGCTCAGCGCCGGATCGACAAGCAGTGCGATACGACGTTGGGAAATCGCACCGATTTCGCAGATGGCAAGCGCGATCTGATCGGCGGCAAAAGCCACCGGCTCGGCGTGAAAATTGCCGCCCGATATCACTTGGCCATCGCTCACCACCAGGGGGTTGTCGGTGACGGCATTGGCTTCGATTTCCAGTGTGCGGGCTGTCATGCGCAGCAGGTCGAGACAGGCGCCATCGACCTGCGGCTGGCAGCGGATGCAATAGGGATCCTGCACACGCTCATCGCCTTCGAGATGGCTTGCACGGATTTCAGAGCCTTCCAGCAAGGTGCGAAGGGTGTAAGCGGTATCGATCTGGCCCTTATGCCCCCTGAGCGTATGGATTTCCGGGTGGAACGGCGCGGACGAGCCCATCGCGGCATCGGTGGAAAGCGCGCCGGTGATGAGTGCCGTCTGCGCTGCGCGATGCGCCCGGAACAGGCCGGCAAGCGCCAGCGCGGTGGAAACCTGCGTGCCGTTGATGAGGGCGAGCCCTTCCTTGGCGGCGAGCATGACGGGTTTCAGCCCTGCTTTCGACAATGCTTCTTTCGCGGCAAGCCGTTCGCCGCCGTAAAAGGCTTCGCCTTCGCCGATCATCGCCGCCGCCATATGAGCAAGCGGCGCCAGATCGCCGGATGCGCCGACCGATCCCTTCTCCGGGATGACGGGGATGACACCCTTATTTAGCATGTCCTCGATCAACCGGATGATCTCCATGCGAACGCCGGAGGCTCCGCGGCCAAGCGAGATGAGTTTCAGCGCCATGATGAGGCGGACGATCTCTTCCGCGAAAGGAGCCCCCACGCCGCAGCAATGCGACAGGATCAAATTGCGCTGCGGCGTGGCGACATCGGCGGCATCGATGCGGATGCTCGCCAGCTTGCCGAAACCGGTATTGACGCCATAGACCGGCTGGTCGCCCCGCGCGATCTGGGCAATGCGTGCTGCCGCCTTTTCGATCCCCGCGTCAAAGGACGGATCGAGTCGCGCCGCCGCACCGGTCCAGTAGATGGTTTCCAATGTCCGCAGCGGCACGGAACCGGGCTGGAGCAAGAGCGTCGTGTTCATTGGCCTCTCCATATCCGCTGGTGCAGGGGATTGAAGCCCATGCGATAGACAAGCTCAGCCGGGCGCTCGATATCCCAGATGGCGAGATCGGCCCATTTGCCGGCTTCGAGCGTTCCTGTCTCCGCGAGAATGCCAAGAGCGCGAGCGGCTTCGCGGGTCACGCCGGCAATGCATTCGTCGACCGTCAGGCGGAATAGCGTCGCGCTCATGTTCATGGTGAGCAGCAGCGAGGTCAGCGGCGAGGTGCCGGGATTGCTGTCAGTGGCGATGGCGATTTTTACGCCATGCCTGCGCAATTGCTCGACCGGCGGAAGCTGCTTTTCGCGGATGAAATAGAAAGCGCCAGGCAACAACACGGCGACCGTCGCGGCTTTCGCCATCGCCATCACGCCGGCTTCGTCGGTATATTCCATATGGTCGACGGAAAGCGCGCCGAACTCGGCGGCAAGCTTTGCCCCGTGCAGGTTCGATAATTGGTCGGCGTGGAGCTTGACAGGCAGGCCGTGTTTTTGCGCCGCGCGAAACACTTGCGCGATCTGGTCAGGCGAAAAGGCGATGCCTTCGCAAAAACCGTCCACGGCATCGGCCAATCCCTCCGCTGCAATTGCCGGCAACATCTCGTTGGCGACGCGGTCGATATAGGCCTGCTTGTCGCCATCGGCTTCCGGCGGCAGGGCGTGGGCGCCGAGAAAGGTGGTGCATATGGAAACGGGCCGTTCGTTTTCGAGCAGCCGGGCCACCTTCAGCGATTTGCGCTCGTTGTCGAGATCCAGGCCGTAACCGGATTTGACCTCGACCGTGGTGACGCCTTCGGTGATCAGCGCATCGAGGCGGGGCAGGGTCTCGCGCAGCAAATCCTCTTCGCTCGCGGCTCTCAGCGCCTTGACCGAGGAGACGATGCCGCCGCCGGCCTTCGCCACCTCTTCATAGGTGGCCCCGGCAAGCCTCAGCTCGAATTCATGCGCGCGGTTTCCGGCATGGACGAGATGGGTGTGACAGTCGATCAGGCCGGGGGTGATCCAACGGCCCTCGCAGTCGATGCGCTCCAGTGCCGCGAGGGGCGCGGGCAGTTCCTCCTCCGTTCCGGCATAGGCGATGCGCCCGTCCCGGACCGCCACGGCACCCTTCTCCACGATACCGAGACCGGGCAGGCTTTCGCTAAGCGTGGCCAGCCGGGCGTTGCGCCAGAGCCGGTCTTTGCTGGGATTTTTGCTTTGCGCCATGATGGTTTCCTGCTTCCCCTGTTTGATGATAATGTATATACATATTTCGAGTGATCGCAAGTGGCCGAAGTGGTTCGGGTGGATCGGACGAGGAGAGAGCTGTGACAGTAAATGATGCGGGAAACGGCGTGGTCAACGGGGGTGAAAAACAGGCGGCCATTCATGCCCGTTGCGCGCTTCTGCCCAACGGCTGGGCACGGGATGTGCGTATTTCATTTGCGGGCGGTTTGATCGCTTCGGTCGAAACGGGTGAGGCGGCAAGGGCTGACGATGAACACCATGCCGCCATTCTGCCGGGAATGCCCAATCTGCACAGCCATGCCTTTCAATACGGCATGGCGGGGCTTGCCGAGCGGCGCGGCCCGTCAGCGGACAGTTTCTGGAGCTGGCGCGATGTGATGTACCGCTTCGCGCTTTCCATGACGCCCGAACAGGTGGAAGCTGTGGCCCTGCAGCTCTATGTGGAGATGCTGGAGGCGGGCTTTACCCGCGTCGGCGAGTTCCATTATCTGCATCATGACCGGGATGGCAGCGCTTATGGCGATATCGCGGAGATGGCGGCGCGCATCGTGTCGGCGGCCGGGCAGAGCGGGATCGGGCTGACGTTGCTGCCGGTGTTCTATGCCCACTCGACCTTTGGGGGCGCCGTGCCGAATGACGGCCAACGGCGGTTCATCAATGATCTCGACGGTTTTGCGCGGCTGATCGATGGCTGCAAGCCGCTGGTAGCGGGGCTCGACGGGGCGGTTCTGGGCGTTGCGCCACATAGTCTGCGCGCGGCAACGCCGGACGAATTGGCGGTTGTGAGTAAGCTCCTGCCGCAGACGCCCGTGCACATCCATGTGGCCGAACAGGTTAAGGAGGTGGAGGACTGTATTGCGTGGTCGGGCGCGCGTCCGGTCGAATGGCTCCTGGATAATGTGGATGTCGATGGCCGCTGGTGTCTGATCCATGCCACCCACATGACGGATGAGGAGACACGCCGGATGGCGGAGAGTGGCGCGGTTGCGGGCCTCTGCCCGGTGACGGAAGCCAATCTCGGCGATGGCACGTTCCAAGCGCCGCTCTTTGCCGCGTATGGTGGCCGGTTCGGCACCGGCTCGGATTCCAACGTGCTGATCGGTATTGGCGACGAGTTGCGGCAGCTCGAATATTCGCAACGGCTTTTTCATCGGGCCCGCAACGTCATGGCTGTGGCGGAGGGCTCAACGGGGCGTGCGCTTTATGATGGCGCATTTGCCGGCGGCAGCGCCGCGCTGGGCGTTTCGGGCGAGGGTGTTGCGGTGGGGCAGGCGGCGGATATGATTTCGCTCGATACGGGCAGGCTTGCGGAAGCCCAAGGCGATGCGGTTCTGGATGGCTGGATTTTCGCAGGCCGTGCAAAAGTCGACAACGTCTGGGTGCGCGGCGTGAAGCAGGTGGAAGGCGGCCGGCATCGCCTGCGCGACCAGTCGGCGCGGGCATTCGATATTGTGCTGAAGCAACTTCTTCAGGGATGAGCGATCGGTGGAGTTTGTATTTTTACCCTAGCGTATGCACCCTATCCAGGGTTGCAGTGAGGTGTCGATTCGAATGGACGGGGTGAATGGTGCACAATTCCAATGACCGGAATGGAAGCGAGAGCCCGCCCTCGCTGCATCAACGCATCCTCGGGGATATCGAGGCGCATATCTTCTCCGGCGATTGGCCGCCCGGCTACCGCATCCCATTCGAGCATGAGCTGACCGAGCAGTATGGCTGCTCCCGGATGACGGTGAACAAGGCGCTGACGCAGCTTGCCAAGGCGGGGCTGATCGAGCGTAAGCGGCGCTCCGGCAGTTTCGTCGCCCAGCCGCAGTCGCAGGCTGCGATCCTGGAAATCCACGATATACGGGAAGAGGTGCAGCAACTCGGGCTGCCCTACCGCTACGAATTGGTGAAGATGCGCAAGCGAAAAGCCGGTGCGTCGGATCGCAAGCGTCTGGATGTTGGAACGGACGCTTCGCTGCTTGATCTTTCATGCCGGCATTTCGCCGGACCGCGCCCTTTCTGCCTGGAGGAGCGCATCATCAATCTCAGTTCCGTGCCGGAGGCGAGCGGCGAGGATTTCCGGCAGGTCGCTCCCGGTCCCTGGCTTCTCGACCGCGTGCCCTGGAGCAATGCCGAGCACAACATTCGCGCCGTCGCCGCGGAACATGAAACGGCGGAAGCGCTGGCCATTCCCGAGGGTGCGCCGTGCCTCGTCGTCGAACGGCGCACCTGGAATGCCGGCCAGCCGATAACCCATGTGCGGCTGACCTATTCCGGCGACAATCACGCGCTCATTGCCCGATTTACACCGGCGCAGGGATGAGTCTTTTCAAGCTATTTACGCTGCTTGCTTGATGCTTTCACTGAGCATGGAGACCATCGTGTCGATCTGCTCCCGCTCGACGATCAGCGGCGGCGAGAGGGCGATGGTGTCGCCGGTGACGCGGATGAGCAGGCCTTTTTTGAAGCAATCGGTGAAGATCTCGTAGGCGCGCGCGCCGGCGGCCCCGTCGCGCGAGGCAAGCTCGATGCCGGCCACGAGGCCGATCGTGCGGATGTCGATGATGTTGGGCAGACCCTTCAGCGAATGGATCGCGTCCTGCCAGTAAGGGGCGAGTTCCGCGCCGCGCGTGAGTAGCCCTTCTTCCTCGTAGATTTCCAGCGTGGCCAGTCCCGCCGCGCAGGCCGCGGGATGGCCGGAATAGGTGTAGCCGTGGAAAAGCTCGATCTGGCTTTCCGGCCCCTGCATCAGCGCGTCATAGATATTGCGACTGGCGAAGACGGCGCCCATTGGGATAGCGCCGTTGGTGAGCCCCTTGGCGGTGGTGACGAGATCGGGGACGACGCCGAAATAGTCGACGGCGAAAGGCGTACCGAGGCGACCGAAGCCGGTGATGACCTCATCGAAGATCAGCAGGATGCCGTGCTTGTCGGCAATGGCGCGCAGCCGTTCCAGATAGCCCTTTGGCGGCAGCAGGACGCCGGTCGATCCGGCGACGGGCTCGACGATGACGGCGGCGATCGTCTCGGCACCATGCAGTGCGACGAGCCGTTCCAGATCGTCGGCGAGTTCCGCGCCATGGGCGGGGAGGCCTTTGACGAAGGCGTTGCGCTCGGGATCGTGGGTGTGGCGCAGATGGTCCGTGCCAGGGAGCAGTGGGAATACGCGGCGGTTATTGACGAGGCCGCCGACAGAGATGCCGCCGAAGCCGACGCCATGATAGCCGCGCTCACGGCCGATGACGCGGGTGCGCGTTCCCTGACCGATGGCGCGCTGATAGGCGATGGCGATCTTGAGCGCGGTATCGACGGATTCCGAACCTGACCCGGTGAAGAATATCCGGTCAAGCTTGGCGTCCGCGCCGCCGGGTGCCCGCTGGCCAAGCTTTTCGGCGAAATCGAAGGCGATGGGATGCCCCATCTGGAAGGAGGGGGCGAAGTCCATGGTTGTGAGCTGGCGTTCCACTGCCTCGGCGATGCGCCTGCGGGCATGGCCGGCATTGACGCACCACAGGCCCGCCGTTCCATCCAGAACCTTTCCGCCGTCGACATCGGTGTAATACATGCCCTCGGCGCTGGCGAGCAGGCGCGGGGCGGCCTTGAACTGCCGGTTGGCGGTAAACGGCATCCAATAGTTCTCAAGGCTCGGCGTGTTGGCTTTGGTCAGCATGGCGGAACTCCCTTTCCGATGAAGAGGACACGCTTCGCTTAGAGGCAACAAGTCCTTTTCTAGCCGTTCATAAATAACTGATATTGCTTATACCATACACGGGATTTACCGTATATCGAACATCAACAACACCGGAGCGCAGCACGGTCATGGGCATCGATATCGGCGGCAGGCTGCGTTTTGTCCGCATGCGGCACAATTTCTCGCAGCGCGAACTGGCAAAACGGGCCGGGGTGACCAATTCCACCATCTCGCTGATTGAATCCAACCAGACCAATCCATCGGTCGGGGCGCTCAAGCGCATTCTCGACGGCATCCCCATCGGCCTGTCGGAATTCTTCGCGATCGAGCCGGACGCGCCGCTGAAAGCATTTTATCAGGCGGACGAACTCGTCGAGATCGGCAAGGGCAAGATTTCCTATCTGCAGGTGGGCGACAACCTTTTCGCCCGCTCGCTGCAGATATTGAAGGAGCGCTACGAGCCGGGTGCGGATACGGGCCGGGTGCCGCTGGTGCATGAAGGCGAGGAGGGCGGCGTGGTGATCAGTGGGCGCATCGAGGTAACGGTCGGGAGCGAACGCCGGATTCTGGGACCGGGAGACGCCTATTATTTCGAAAGCAGGCGCCCGCACCGCTTCCGTTGCGTCGGGCCCGTGCCGTGCGAGGTCGTCAGCGCCTGCACGCCGCCGACGTTTTGAGGATGGTTTCCATGTTTTGGCTCCGCAGCCCCTCGACCGAAATGATCCGCGATCATTTTTCGGTGTAGAGGACATCCCGGCCGATATCGACGGCGCGCCGCTTGCCGCAGAGCGCCATGGTGGTATCGAGTTCCTTGCGGATGATGTCGAGGGCGAGCGTCACGCCCTCCTTGCCCATCGCTCCCAGCCCATAGAGGAACGGACGGCCGATATAGGTGCCCTTGGCGCCATAGGCGAGCGCCTTCAGCACATCCTGGCCCGAGCGGATGCCGCCATCCATGTGCACCTCGATCTTGTCGCCGACCGCCTCGACGATCCTGGGCAGGACCGAGATGGAGGAGGGGGCGCCGTCGAGCTGCCGTCCGCCATGATTGGACACGATGAGCGCGTCGGCACCTGATTGCGCCGCCATCTTTGCGTCTTCCACGTCGAGAATACCTTTGAGGATAAGCGGCCCGCCCCAGCGCTGCTTGATCCATTCGACATCGCTCCAATTGAGCCTGGGGTCGAATTGTTCGGCGGTCCAGGCGGAAAGCGAGGAAATGTCGCCCACGCCTTTGGCGTGGCCGACGATGTTGCGGAATGTACGGCGCTTGGTACCGAGCATGCCGAGGCACCAGCCCGGTCTCGTCGCCATCTGCCAGATGTGCTTCGGCGTGAATTTCGGCGGGGCGGAGAGGCCGTTGCGAAGGTCCTTGTGGCGCTGACCGAGGATCTGCAGGTCGAGTGTCAGGACGAGGGCCGAGCACCCGACAGCCTTGGCGCGGTCGATGAGGTTGATCACGAAATCCCGGTCGCGCATGACATAGAGCTGGAACCAGAACGGCTTTGTGGTGACGGAAGCGATATCCTCGATGGAGCAGATGCTCATCGTGGAAAGGGTGAAGGGAACGCCGAATTCCTCCGCGGCCCTCGCCGCCAGCATTTCGCCATCGGCGTGCTGCATGCCGGTCAGGCCGGTTGGGGCGAGGGCGACCGGCATCGAAACCTTCTGCCCGACCATCGTGCTTTCCAGCGAGCGGTTGGTCATATCGACCAGGATGCGCTGGCGCAGCTTGATCTTCTTGAAATCGTCTTCGTTGGCGCGATAGGTGCTTTCCGTCCAGGCGCCTGAATCGGCATAATCGAAAAACATCTTCGGAACGCGTCGGCGGGCCAGTTCCTTGAGTTCTGCAATTTCGTTGATCGTCGTCATCCCCGCCCTTTCCCGGCATTCTGTTGCGTCTTTCCGCATGGCGGATTGCGGCGCTGGAATCAAGCCTCGCGAAGCGCCATTCTTCTATACGTATCTTGTGTTGGACGACAATAAGATTACTTTTGAATTCATGTTTTAGCCGGCAGTTCCGGCCTCCGGGAATAGCCTGAGGAGGTATCATGACCGACGCAGTTCCATCAGCCGATCTGATCGCCCCTTTGCTTGAAACGAGATGCTGCATCGTCGGCGCCGGGCCGGCTGGATTGATGCTCGGATATCTGCTGGCGCGGGCGGGCGTCGATGTCGTCGTCCTGGAAAAGCACGAGGATTTCCTGCGCGATTTCAGGGGCGATACGATCCATCCCTCGACGCTCGAAATTATGAATCAACTCGGACTCTTGGAGGCGTTCCTTCAGCTTCCGCATCAAAAGGCGTATCAGTTGCATGCGGAAATTGGCGGCCGCAGCGTCACCATCGCCGATTTCTCCCGCCTGCCTTGCAAGGCAAAGTTCATCGCCTTCATGCCGCAGTGGGATTTCCTCGATTTTCTGGCCGAAAAGGCAGCAGAATTTTCCAATTTTCGTCTGATTATGGATGCCGAGATCAACGATCTCGTGCGCGAAGACGGTGCTGTAAAAGGCATCGTCGCATGCGGGGCGGAGGGACCTTTCACCGTCAGGGCAGATCTTGTCGTCGGTGCCGACGGGCGCAATTCCACC
This sequence comes from Phyllobacterium phragmitis, assembly GCF_002980495.1. Lineage (GTDB taxonomy): Bacteria > Pseudomonadota > Alphaproteobacteria > Rhizobiales > Rhizobiaceae > Paramesorhizobium > Paramesorhizobium phragmitis. Next base: position 59,113 of record NZ_PVBR01000011.1, on the reverse strand, counting down.
GTCAGGCAGAAGGCGGCAATGCCCGTCCAGTCCTTCGGCACGCCGACCGATGTCCTGTGGATGAAGCTCACGCATCTGCCTGATGATCCCGTCCAGGCGATGGGACATGTCGGTCCGAAGCAGGGCTTCGTGATGATCGACCGGGACGATTATTGGCAGTGCGGCTATATCATCCGCAAACAGTCCTTCGATGATCTGAAAGCGCAGGGCCTGCCGAGATTCCGCCAGCTCCTGGCCGAGGCAGCGCCGTTTCCTGCGCAGCGTTTCGAGGAGATCACCGATTGGGATCAGGTGCATCTCCTGAGCGTGCGCGTCGACCGGCTGAAACAATGGTGGAAGCCGGGTGTCCTGTGCATCGGCGATGCCGCGCACGCGATGTCGCCCATCGGCGGCATCGGGGTCAATCTTGCCGTTCAGGATGCGGTGGCCGCTGCCAATATCCTTGCGGGGCCGTTGAGGGAGAAGCGTCTTACGGCAAGACATCTGGCTCGGGTGCAGCGCCGCCGGTCATTCCCGACCTGGGCGACGCAGCGTCTGCAACTGATGATGCGCAAGCGGCGGCGCAGGGGTGGGACAGATGCGGCGGAGCGGACGCAGACCTCAGGCGTCATGCAGAAGATCGCGCGTCGGCCGTGGCTGGCGCATGTTGCCGGACGCCTGATCGGCCTGGGCTTCCGACCCGAACGTATAGAATTGCCACTGCAGCAGCCTCACCTTTGAAGAACTGTCGGTTTTCATATGGCTGTTTGTTAAGGATGGGGAGGTGAACTGCCGAGGGGCAACTATTTGCGATTGCATCTTACAGTAGATGACATATCAGTTCCGCGGTGGAAGAAGTGAGGGGGAAGAATGGCGGGAACGAAGCGGAGGGAAGGCGGTACGCGCGGGCATCCGGCGGCGGTCGGCTGGAGACGATTTGCCGGTATCGGCATCCTTGCGATTGCAGTCTCCGCGTGTCACAGGCATGATGATATCGCGAAAGGCGAGGACAGCGTCGCGGTTGCCGTCGAACGCGTCAAATACTCAGAATTTGCCCCCGGACTTTCGCTTACCGGCGCGATCGCCGCACGCACCCTTGCCAATTTTTCCTTCAGGGTCGGTGGCCAGATCATCGAACGCGAGGCCGATGTCGGACAGCATGTCATGCCGCAGGACGTCCTGGCGCGCATAGATCCGGTGGAGCAGCAGGTTAATATCCGGACAGCCCAGGCCTCTGTAGACGCCGCAAACTCGCAGGTCGTGCAGGCATCATCGGCATTCGATCGGCAAAAGACGCTTCTCGCCCAGGGCTTTACCACGCGCCGGCAATATGACGCGGCGCAGGAAGTACTGCGTACCGCACAAAGCGCGCTGACAGTGGCGAAAAGCCAACTCGCCAATGCCCGTGACCAGCTTTCGTTCACGGAACTGCGGGCGAATATTTCGGGGATCGTAACGGCACGCAATATCGAGGTGGGCCAGGTCGTACAGGCGACAGAGACGGTTTTCACCATTGCCGAGGACGGGCCACGAGATGCCGTATTCGACGTTCAGGAAACGCTGGTGGCCGATACCAAGACCGATCCTGTCGTCACCGTCACGCTTCTCTCCAATCCTCTGATCAAAGCGCAGGGGCGGGTGCGCGAGGTTTCTCCCGCCATCGACCCGGCGACCGGTACGGTCCGCGTCAAGGTCAGCATAGCCGACACACCGCCCCAGATGACGCTTGGCGCGACGGTGACCGGCTCCATGCGGATGAAGCCTCAGCGCGCGGCAATTCTGCCGTGGAGCGTGCTCACTTCCAACGGGGGGCAGCCCGCGGTCTGGGTGATCGCGGGGGATGCCAATGTCGCGACGCTCGCCCCGGTAAAAATTCTCTCCTACGAACGTGAGCGTGTCGTCATCGAAAGCGGGCTCGAGGAGGGGCAGCGTGTCGTGACGAGAGGTACGCAATTGCTTCGTGCCGGTGAGGTGGTCGATATCGTCGAGGAGACGGGGCAATGACGCGTATTGCCGGAACACGCTGCTGGTGGTCTTTAGGGCTCGCCGCGCTGCTGATCGCTGGTTGCAGCGAACAGCACGAGGAGCATGCGGTTGCGATCCGCCCAGTCCTCTATGTGAAGGCGGAGCCACAGGTGCAGCGTACATATGGGTTCGTCGGGACTGTCGAGCCGCGCTACAGCACGAGCCTTGCCTTCCGCGTACTCGGACGCATCGTGAGCCGCGATGTGGATGTCGGCGACCTCGTCAAGAAGGGGGAGACGATCGCCACCATCGATCCGACCGCGCTCGATCTCGGCGTTCAGGCGGCGCGCGCCGACCTGGCGAGCGCGCAGGCGCAATTCGCCAATGCCTCGGCGAGCGAGGAACGGCAGCGCACGCTTCTCCAGCAGGGCAACATAGCCGAAGCCATCTATGATGCGGCCCTGCAGGCGCGGGATGCAGCGAGTGCCGGGGTGGAAAAGGCGCAAGCGGCGTTGAACAAGGCCGAGGATCAGCGCGGCTATGCGCAACTGCGATCGGATTTCAATGGCGTCGTGTCGTCGGTGAGTGCGCAGGTGGGGCAGGTGGTGGGCGCCGGACAGACGGTGTTGACTGTTGCACGTTCCGACATACGGGAAGCGGTCGTCGATATTCCCGACAGCCTGATCGGGGATATCTCGATTGAAACGGCATTCAATGTCATCCTGCAGTCGGCTCCTTCCATTCGTACGGCCGGGCGTGTCCGGCAGATCGCACCGCAATCCGACGCGGCCACGAGAACGCGGCGCGTCCGCATAACGCTGGACAAGCCGCAAGCCGCTTTCCGGCTGGGCGCGACGATCACGGCGACGCGCCATGTGCCGACGCAGCCCTCGGTGATCCTGCCCATCTCGGCGCTCCTGGAAGAAAACGGCAAGACATCGGTGTGGGTCGTCGATCCAGCTACGCAAACCGTTCGCACACAGGACGTGAGCATCGTGGCGCGCAACGCATATAGCTTCACCGCGGGCAATATCACTGCGGGTACCTACGTCGTGACGGCAGGCGTCCATAGCCTGCAAGCGGGCCAGAAGGTCAAGATTGCGCAAGAAGGAATCCAGCGTTGAAAGGTTTCAATCTCTCCGACTGGGCCTTGAACCACCGCTCGCTCGTCTGGTATTTCATGCTGGTCTTCCTGATTGCCGGCGCGTTCTCCTATATCGATCTTGGCCGTGAGGAAGATCCGGCCTTCACCATCAAGACCATGCTGGTGCAGGCTAACTGGCCGGGCGCCTCGGTGGATGAAACCATCAACCAGGTCACAGACCGTATCGAGAAGAAGCTCGAAGAACTCGACGATCTCGATTTCACCCGGAGTGTCACGACAGCCGGCAAGACCATTGTTTTCGTCAATCTGAAGGCCACCACCCAAGGGCGCAATGTCGAGGCGACATGGGTGCGCGTCCGCAATATGCTGAACGATATCAGGACGTCTTTTCCCGATGGCGTCCTCGGTCCCTATTTCAACGACCGTTTCGGCGATGTTTACGGGAATATCTACGCCTTCACCGCCGACGGGCTGACGCAGCGGCAATTGCGCGATTATGTCGAGGATGCCCGCACGAAAATCCTGACCGTTCCCAATGCCGGCAAGGTCGACCTGGTCGGCGCGCAGGACGAGGCCATCTATCTGGAGTTCTCGACACGGCAGCTGGCCGCGCTCGGCCTCGACGAGCAGGCCATCATGCAGAGCCTCCAGGATCAGAACGCCATCACGCCATCAGGCGTCGTCGAAGCGGGACCGGAACGGGTGAGCGTGCGGGTGAACGGGCAGTTCACCTCCGAAGACAGCCTTCGCGCCATCAATTTGCGGGTGAACGACCGGTTTTTCCGGCTGACGGATGTGGCGACCGTCACCCGCGGCTATATCGATCCACCCACATCGATTTTCCGCGTCAACGGGCAGGACGCCATCGGGCTCGCCATCGGCATGAAGCCGAACGGCAATCTCCTGGAGTTCGGCGAGGCGCTGAGCGAGACGATGAAAAAGGTGGTGGCGGAGCTGCCAGTCGGCGTCGGCGTGCATCTGGTCGCTGACCAGCCCGTGGTGGTCGAGGAGGCGGTGTCGGGCTTTACCCGCGCGCTCTTCGAAGCCGTCGCCATCGTCCTTGCGGTGAGCTTCATCAGCCTCGGGGTCCGGGCCGGCTTCGTGGTGTCGCTCTCCATCCCGCTGGTGCTCGCCATCACGTTCCTGACGATGAGCTATCTCGATATTTCGCTGCAGCGCGTTTCGCTGGGCGCTCTCATCATCGCGCTCGGGCTGCTGGTGGACGACGCGATGATCGCCGTCGAGATGATGGTGGCGCGGCTGGAGAGGGGCGATCCTCTCAACAAGGCCGCGACCTATGTCTACACCCATACGGCGTTTCCCATGTTGACGGGAACGCTGGTGACGATCGCCGGCTTCATGCCGATCGGCCTCAATTCCAGCCAGGCGGGCGAATATACCTTTACGCTCTTTGTCGTCATCGCGGTTTCGCTGATCGTGTCGTGGATCGTGGCTGTTCTCTTCGCGCCGCTTCTGGGCGTGACGTTCCTGCCTGCTACAATGCCCCATCACGAGGAAAAGCCGCGCCGGTTCTTCCTGGTGTTTTCGCGTGTGCTGCGCCTGGCGGTTCGCCATCACCGGCTGACCATCATCGCCACCGTGCTGGTGTTCGCGCTTTCCGTCTTCGGCCTGCGGTTCATCGAACAGCAGTTCTTTCCCTCGTCCGACAGGCCGGAACTGGTCATCGACTGGAAACTGCCGGAAAGCAGCTCCATCGCCGAAACGAAGGCCGAGATGGAGCGTTTCGAGCAGACGATGCTCGTGGGCAATCCGGATATCGAGCATTGGAGCAGCTATATCGGCCAGGGTGCCGTGCGTTTCGTGCTGACTTTCGACGTTCAGCCCGCCAATCCCTATTTCGGCCAGATGATCATCGTCTCGAAAAGTATAGAGGCGCGAAACCGGCTGAGGGCGGCGTTCGAAACCGTGCTCTGGAAGGATTTCGTCGGGACGGACACCTATGTGAAGCTCCTGGAGCTCGGACCCCCTGTCGGCAGGCCGGTGCAATACCGCATCAGCGGACCCGACATCCAGGCCTTGCGCGGCTTTTCGCAGGACCTGGCCGGAATCATGAGCGCCAATCCCCATCTGGGGATCGTGACCTATGACTGGAACGAGCCGGGCCGAGTGGTCAAGGTCGACGTGATGCAGGACAAGGCCCGGCAATTCGGCGTCACATCCAAGGCCATTGCGACGACGCTCAACAGCGTCGTCGGCGGCGTCACCATCACGCAGGTCCGCGACGCGACCTATCTCGTCAGCGTGATCGCGCGGGCCGATGCCAAGGAGAGAGGCTCGATCGAAACCTTGCGGGATCTGCAGATCGCGACCGGGACGGGCGAATCCATACCGCTCGCGTCGATCGCCAATTTCCGTTACGAACTCGAGCAGCCCGTGGTCTGGCGGCGCGGCCGCATTCCGACGATCACGGTTGCGGCAGGCATCAACAATGCCGTAATGCCGGCGACGGTCGTTGAAGAACTCGCGCCCGATATCCAGGCCTTTGCCGAAAAGTTGCCCGCCGGCTATTCCATTGCGACTGCCGGTACGGTCGAGGAAAGCGCCAAGAGCCAGGGACCGATCATCGCTGTCGTGCCTTTGATGCTGTTCGTCATGGCAACGATCCTGATGATCCAGCTTCAGAGCTTCCAGCGGCTCTTCCTGGTGGTTGCCGTGGCGCCGCTCGGCCTGATCGGTGTCGTCGCGGCACTTGTGCCAAGCGGCGCGCCACTCGGCTTCGTCGCCATTCTCGGCGTCCTGGCGCTGATCGGCATCCTGATCCGCAATTCGGTGATCCTCATCGTGCAGATCGAGGACCTGATCGGGGAGGGCGTGCATCCCTGGAACGCGGTCATCGAGGCGACGCAGCATCGCATGCGGCCGATCGCGCTGACGGCGGCGGCGGCAAGCCTGGCGTTGATCCCGATTGCGCGCGAGGTGTTCTGGGGGCCGATGGCTTACGCGATGATGGGCGGCATTATCGCCGGTACGGCGATCACGCTCCTGTTCCTTCCCGCGCTTTACGTTGCATGGTTCCGCATCAAAGAACCGGAGAAGAATACAGAAGAACGCCTGTCGACGTGATAGGATAAAGGTTCCGTATCGCTTTTTTTCGTCCTTTCCTTGATCCGATACTTCTGGTTAGGAAAGATATATTATCGTTATAGGAAATACGGAGAGGTTCGCTAATATCACCGCGACGGCGGTCGTCCAGGCGGATGTTCCATGGCCTGTTATATCATCAGGTTATCGGTTGGACGCGGCAGCGTCGAAGTTCACGAGGGGCCTTTGATGCGCATGATCGAGTGTTTTTGGGAATTCCTGTTCTTGGCGCGGCGTTCCACTTTTCTTTTACTGGTTTTTTCACTTCTTGCCCTGGGCTTTTCCGTGTCGGTAGCCCAGTCACAGGCGACCGCCAACTGGTCGGGCGTATGGGATACGAAGTGGACCGGGGGCGGTGCGCAGGTCGAATTCGAGCAAAACGGCACGAAGGTAACCGGCCGCTATTCGCTCTACAATGGTCGTATCGAGGGCAAGGCGGATGGCCAGAAACTCATCGGCCGCTGGTTTGAAGGCGATCGGCAGGGCGAATTTCTCTTTGTCCAATCGCAGGACGGTTCGAGCTTCATGGGACGCTTCGATTATGCCACAGCGGAATGGTGGACCGGGGTTCGCGTCGATGCGTCGCAATATCAGAGCATACAGATCGATCAGTCGAGCCCGATGACGACCATGCGCACGTTCCTGCAGGCGATGAACGAAAGTGGCGCCGATAATATCTCGCGGGGCGCAGGCGGCGGCATGGCGTTGGTCAGCAAGGCCGCTGGTCTCGTCGATGTCAGTGAAGCCGATCGCGGCGGCCTCAACATCGGCAACTATGTGCATGAGCTTTTTTCAGTGATAGACAAGCTGACCTTCCGCCTCTGGAACATCCCGCACGGGCAGATTTCAGGCGACGAGGTGACAGCGAAGCTTGGTCAGTTCGATACCGACGTGACATTCGACATCACCTTCCGGCGCAAGGGCGATAAGTGGTTTATCGTGGGGCCGCCGCTTGCCGCGCTGCAGGCCAAGAACACGGAACTCGCCAATGCACGGGGAGAGCCGGTGGATGCCGTTACCGAACCGGCAAAGCTCAGGACGCCGCGCGACACCTTCAAGATGCTGCTCAGCGGTTTTTCCGGCAACAGCGATCTACCAGCCGATACCACGCTCAACATGCGTGATTTCAGTGCGGCTGTCCGCGATGACGATGCCCGGTTGCTCGGTCGCTATCTGAAGAAGGTGATCGACCGGATCGGTTATGTTTATTGGCAGGAGATCCCAGATGATCCCAAGAGCAAGACGCCTTTCGTCTTTTTTCAGCATCCAGCTGGCAACATCGTCATCGGTCCGGTCGAAACCGATGACGGTGTGATCTGGCAGTTCACGCCGCAGACGCTGCACCATATTCGCGCCCTTTATGCTGCTGTCGAGGATACGCCGGTTGCGCCGGAATTCGCGGCTTTCGCATCGGATGATCCTTATTTCAAAGCCCGTTCGCTTGCCCGTTCGATCAATCCGGACCTGCTCAAGCGCGCCGGCCCTATCGATCGCTGGCAATGGTTGCTGCTCGGCGTTTTCGGTGTGCTCGGCATTTTGTGCGGCTTCCTCGTGAACGCCGTGACTTCAGCCGTTTCCGGCAGTTGGTCCAGCCGGTCGGCACCGTTCATGCGGGTGCTCGAATGGTCGACGCGGGCCATCGTTTTCGGCCTGTTTCTACTCCTTGCGGAGCGCATGCTGGGATTGCCCGACGTCGTCGCCGCGCCGGTCAAGGCCCTGGCCTGGACGGCGATCCTGATCGGCGCCGTTCCGATCCTCTGGCATCTCATCGGCGTGATCGCCGACAGCTATCGTGGGCGCTGGGTGTTGCCCGGTTATCACGAGACGCTGATTGCGCTGCTCACCGGTGTTGCCCGCGTCGCGATCATCGTGGTGGCCTTCCTGCTTCTTGCCAAGGTGTTCTCCATTCCCTACCAGCATGTGCTGGCGGGACTCGGTATTGGCGGCCTCGCGGTGGCGCTTGCCGCACAGCCGACGCTGCAGAACTTTCTCTCAGGCCTGACGCTCTATGCCGACAGGCCGGTCAGCGTCGGCGATTTCTGCAAATTCGACGATATGCTCGGCACCGTCGAGCATATCGGCATGCGTTCCACGCGGGTGCGCTCGCTCGACCGTACCGTGATTTCCGTGCCGAACTCGGATTTCGCCAATATGAAGATCGAGAACTATGCAAGGCGCGACCGCATCCGTTTCACCACTACGCTGCAATTGCGCTACGAGACGACCGCCGATCAGTTGCGCTACGTGCTTGCCGAATTGCGCCAATTGCTGATCGCTCATCCCGGCGTCGTTGAAGATCCCTGCCGCGTCCGTTTCGTCAATTTTGGCGAATATTCGCTTGATGTCGAGATATTCACCTATATCAGCACGTCAGATCATTCCGAGTTTCTCGCCATACGCGAGGACATTTTCCTGCGCATAATAAAGGTCATGGACGATGCCGGCGTCCAGTTCGCATTCCCGTCATCGGTTGAATACAGGGGCAACGATATCCCGATCGATGAGGAAAAACGCGAGGAAGCGGAAAAGAGGGTCGCGGCATGGCGCAGTGAGGAAAAGCTTCCGTTCCCCGATTTCACCATAGCGGACAAGGCGAAGATGAGTGATACGCTCTCCTATCCGCCGGAAGGCTCCATACAGGCCCATGCGCCTGAGCCGGAAATGAACGGCAACGGCAAACGTCCCAATCAGTCGCGCTGGAGCCTGTTCCGGAGCAAGCCTGCGAGCTGATTTGGGGATCACCCGACGCGTTCGCGTTCGGCGAGGAAGTCGAGCAGGGCGCGTATGCGGGCAGGCAGGGGGCCGCCCTGGCCGAGATAGACCGCGTGCACCTCCTCCAGATCGCGAGGGTTGCAGTCTTCGAGGACGGTCACGAGGCGGCCTGCCTTGATGTCGTCTCGGACGGTGAATGCGGCGACCCGGGCAAGGCCTGCGCCTGCGAGCGCCAATTGCCGCATGGCTTCGCCGTCGCTGACCTGGACATTGCCGATGACGGGAAGCGTGACGGCCTCACCCTCATAGATGAGCGGCCAGCCCTCGATAGTCCTGGCGTAGCAGAAGCCAAGGCGGTTGTGCTTTTCGAGCTCGGGAACGGTGTTTGGATGCCCGAACCGCTTGAGATAATCCGGTGACGCGACGATCATCATACGCGTCGCGCCGAGCTTGCGGGCGACGAGACTGGAGCTTTTCAGCGGACCGGCACGCACCGCGACATCGGTGTGTTCCTCGAGAAGGTCTATCACCGCATCCGTCTGCACGATGTTGAGCGCGATATCGGGGTAACGCGCAAGGAACTCCGGCACCAATGGCGCCAGGATATGGGTGGCGAACGAGGCATTGGTGTTGAGGCGAATGCGCCCGGCGGGCTTTTCGCCTGACGAGGCATTGCGTTCCGCCTCGTCGAGATCGGCAAGGATGCGCGTGCTGCGCTCGTAAAAGGCGCAGCCCTCCGGCGTAAGCTGGAGTTTTCGCGTCGAGCGGTTGACCAGCCTTGTTCCGAGACGCGTTTCCAGCCGGGTGATCAGTTTGCTCACGGCCGATGGCGTCATCCGGCAGGCGCGTGCGGCGGCGGAGAAGCCGGCCATTTCGACCACTCTCACGAAGACTTCCATTTCGCCGAAGCGATTGACGTCCATGCGGCTCATGATGAATTCAATTCATAAATGATGTTCCTGTGCGCTCTCTATATCATCGTACGGCATTCGTCCATAGTCCAGTGAATTGGAATCATCTTGAAGAGGCGGCTATCATGCCTTTGGCTCTCTATGCCTTGACGGCTGGTGCATTCGGCATCGGCGTCACTGAATTCGTCATCATGGGCCTGTTGCTGGAGGTCAGCGCCGATCTCCACGTCACGATTGCATCCGCGGGCCTTCTGATCTCCGGTTATGCACTCGGCGTCGTTGCCGGTGCGCCGGTTCTGACCGCTATGACCAGCCGCTGGCCGCGCAAGGCTGTGCTGCTCGGCTTGATGGTGATCTTCACCATCGGCAATGCTGCCTGCGCGCTGGCCCCGGACTACGGCTTCCTGATGGCGGCGCGGGTGCTTACCGCCTTTGCCCACGGCACGTTCTTCGGCGTCGGATCGGTGGTCGCTACCAGCCTCGTCTCCCCGGACAAACGGGCCTCGGCCATCGCCATCATGTTCACCGGCCTCACCGTCGCAAATATCCTCGGCGTTCCCTTCGGCACCTGGCTCGGCCAGCAATTCGGCTGGCGCGCGACTTTCTGGGCGGTGGCGATCGTCGGAAGCGTGGCGTTCGCCGTCATCGCGCTGCTCGTACCGAAGGACAAGGCTGCGCCTGAAGCCGGGGATTGGCGTGCCGACCTCAAGGCGATGGCGCGACGGCCGGTGCTGCTCGGGCTTTTGACGACGGTGCTGGGCTATGCCGGCGTCTTCGCGGTCTTCACCTATATCGCCCCGGCGCTGACGCAGATCACCGGCTTTACCGAGAGCGCCGTTTCGCCGATCCTGCTGGTCTTCGGCGGCGGGCTCATCGCCGGCAATCTCATCGGCGGGCGTCTGGCGGACCGGCATCTCGTCCGTACCGTGATCGGCACGCTGATCGTGCTTGCCGGCGTGCTCGGTCTGATGACCTTCGCGCTGCATGACAGGATCGCCGCCGTCGTCTTTGTCGGACTGCTGGGCGCTGCTGGTTTCGCGACCGTCGCGCCGCTTCAGATGTGGGTGCTGTCGAAGGCGGAGGGCGCGGGGCAGAGCCTTGCCTCCAGCTTCAACATCGCCGCCTTCAATCTCGGCAATGCGCTCGGCGCCTGGGCCGGCGGCGCGGTGATCACGCATGGAGCGGGCCTCGGCGCGATCCCGCTGGTTGCCGCGCTCATCACCCTGGGCGGCCTTGCCGTCGCGATCTTGAGCATTCGTCTCGACCAGAAGCCGGCGCTGACCTCCGTGGCAACCGGCAACGCCTGAACAATATCGACCAACAGCAACAAGCGAGAAAAATCATGGAATACAGACATCTGGGTGCAGCCGGCCTGAAGGTTCCGGTTCTCAGCTTCGGCGCGGGAACATTCGGCGGGCAGGGGCCGCTTTTCGGCGCATGGGGCAGTACGGACGCGAGCGAGGCGCGGCGGCTGGTCGATATCTGCCTCGAGGCGGGCGTGAATATGTTCGACACCGCCGACGTTTATTCGAACGGCGCTTCCGAGGAGGTGCTGGGCGCGGCGATCAAGGGCCGCCGCGATCAGGTGATCATCTCGACCAAAACAGGCCTGCCGATGGGCGATGGGCCGAACGATGCGGGCACCTCGCGGCCAAGGCTGATCAGGGCTGTCGAAGATGCGCTGCGTCGGCTGGGTACGGATTACATCGATCTCCTGCAACTGCACGCCTTCGACGCGGAGACACCTGTAGAAGAAGTCGTGTCGGCGCTCGACGATCTCGTGCGTGCCGGAAAGATCCGCTATGTGGGCGCTTCCAATTTCTCCGGCTGGGAAATGATGAAGTCACTGGCAGCGGCGGATAAGCACGGCAATCCTCGCTATGTCGCGCATCAGGTTTATTATTCGCTGGTCGGGCGCGATTATGAATGGGAGTTGATGCCGCTCGGTCTGGATCAGGGCGTCGGCGCGCTGGTGTGGAGCCCGCTTGGCTGGGGGCGGCTCACCGGCAAAATCCGCCGCGGCCAGCCCTTGCCGGAACAGAGCCGGTTGCACCAGACCGCCGAATTCGGTCCGCCGGTGGATGACGAAAGGCTATTCGATATCATCGATGTGCTTGATGCGATTGCCGAGGAAACCGGCAGAACCGTTCCGCAGATCGCGCTCAACTGGCTGCTACGGCGTCCGTCCATCTCCTCGGTCATCATCGGCGCACGCAACGAGGAGCAGCTACGCCAGAATCTCGGTGCCGTCGGCTGGGCGTTGACACCTGAACAGGTCGCCAAACTCGATGCGGCGAGCGAGGTCACCGCAGCTTATCCGTATTTCCCCTATCGCCGTCAGGAGGGCTTCGCCAGGCTCAATCCCCCGGCGGTGTGATAAAACGAAGCGACGGGGCAGGCGGATCAGCCAGCCCCTCTATTGTCGACCATCGCCTTGACTGCATCGAGTGATGCCGCGGTGATATCGAAGATCTGGTCGATCTCAGCCTTGGTGATGATGAGCGGCGGGCAGAAGGCGATCGCATCGCCCATATTGCGGGCAATCAGGCCGCGCTCATGCATCGCGCGGTTCATCATTGCGCCGAGAACGCCGGGTTCATCGGCGAATGCTGCGTGATAGACCTCAAGCGCGCCGATCAATCCGACGCCACGTGCCTCCACGGCGAGCGGGTGGGCCTCCAGCGAACGCAAGCGCGCCTGAAAATGCGGGCTCAGTGTTCGTGCGTTTCCGACCAGGTCGCGTTCCTCTATGATGGCGAGGTTTTCCAGGGCGACAGCAGCGGCTACCGGGTGGCCGCTGGCGGTATAGCCATGGCCGAAGGTGCCGATTTCAGCTGATTCATCGGCAATCGGCTGGTAGACCCGATCATTGATGAGCACGGCGGAGATCGGCATATAGGAGGAAGACAGCTGCTTCGACAGCGTCATGATATCGGGTTCGAGCCCATATTTTGTCGAGCCGAACATCTCGCCCGTGCGTCCGAAGCCGCAGATGACCTCATCGGCGATCAGCAGGATGTCATATTTCTTGAGAACCGCCTGGATGGCCTGCCAATAGCCGGTAGGCGGCACGATCACGCCGCCGGCGCCCATCACCGGCTCGCCGATGAAGGCGGCGACCGTTTCCGGGCCCTCGCTCAGGATCATATTTTCGAGATCCTTGGCGCAGCGCCTGGAGAATTCGATTTCGCTCTCCCCGGGGACGGCGCCGGCACGGTGGTGCGGGCATGTGGTGTGCAGGATGCCCGGCATCGGCAGATCGAAGGAGCGGTGATTGTTGGGCAGGCCGGTCAGGCTGGCGCTGGCAAGCGTCACGCCATGATAGCCCTTGAAGCGTGAGATGATCTTCTTCTTTTCCGGCTTGCCGAGCGCGTTGGAGCGATAGCGGACCAGCTTGACCACCGTGTCGTTGGCTTCCGAGCCGGAATTGGTGAAATAGGCCTTCGACATCGGCACAGGGGCCATGGCGATCAGCTTTTCCGCCAGGTCGACGGAGGGCCCATGCGTCTTCTGCGTGAAAGTATGATAATAGGGCAGTTTGGCCATCTGGCGCGTTGCGGCCTCGATCAGGCGCTTCTCGCCAAAGCCGACGGCGACGCTCCAAAGCCCGGCCATTCCCTCGATATAGCGCTTGCCATTGTTGTCGAAGACATAGATGCCTTCGCCCCGCTCGATGACCAGAGGCCCTTCGGCCTCATGCTTGCGGGCGTTGGTATAGGAATGGAGCTGATAGGCGATATCTCGAGCTTCGGTGGAATTAGGCTGATAGGACACGGTGTTGCACCTGCGATTTTGAATGATCAGCTAAAACGAGATGAGACCAGATGGAAACAGAATTGTTCTTAATCTCGCTCTAGGAATAGCGGAGCGTCATGCGCTAGGGAAGGCGGGGAGACAGCTATTTTCGGGCCGATCCTCGTCAGCAGGTTTGAGGCCGGTCACTGTGTCTTGTTGAACCGCTTGTCCAAATGCTCCGCCCAATGCCGGAAACTGTTGGTGAGGAGCACGAGGTCGTTCTGCAATTCGAGCTTGAGGAGTTCCCAGTCGACGCCATGGGCATTGTCGAGTTTCACGCGGAGTCTTGCCTGAAGCTGCCTTGCCCTCTCGTCGAGTTTTGTGAATTCCGTGGTCTGCGCCGAGGTCAGGGTGCTGCTTGTGTGCAAGCTGGCGAAACTCCCCAGCTTTCTTGTCAGTTCGTCAAGCTTTGCATCCAGTTCGGAGAATGTTGCGTCATTCATGTTTCCAACTCCTGAACGATCGGTTGCCTGTTCGGACCAGGAACAACAATTATACTACATGTTGAAGGCTATGGGCAGATTGTGTCCGCATTGGCGTTATCGGCGTTACGCCGGGTGTTCCGATGCATGAAATTTTCGTGAGCGCGCCGCGAGCGTCATGAGAGCATTCATTTGAATGAGCGGCGCTCTGGCGTTGCGTCACATCGGCTGAACTTTCAACCAAGCTCTTTATAGGCCTGCATTGCGATCTGGCGGAGTTCCGCACGTGGCAGCCCGCCGACCAGGGCGCAGTTGATCGTTTCGTCCCGCCAGAAAAAGGCTTCCAGCCCGTCGAGGGTGGTGTAGTGGAAGGACGATTCCGGCCCGTTCGACGTCGGCACGATATAAAGCGTCACGCGGCGTCCGGTCTTGTCCTCGTACATGAACTGGGCGGCCGGCCTGCCGCCTGCGGGCAGGAGCCTGCCGCCGACCAGATCGAAGCCGAGCGCCCGAAGGTCGGGAATGTCGAGCGGCCGATCGAGGCGCTTCGACAGCCAGGCCGCAAGATGGGCGCTCTGGTCGGCGCGCACCTCGACCGGGTGGATGATCTCGCTCGCGTAGAGATTGTGGGCGGCGACGGCCTCCTCGACCAGCGGCATCGGTGCCGAACGCGTGGAATTCGTCAGATTGTGCCCAAACCAGCCGCCTGCGGCACCCATGGCGAAAAGCACAATGCCGGCGGCGGCCATGCGCTGCCAATTGCGTGATGCGGTCTTTCGGTCATCCGCGATGCGATATGCCCCTAAATGCTCCGGCACAGGCTCCTCTCCCACATGGCCGTAGAGCGCCCGCAGCGCCTCGTTCTGGCGAGACCAGCTTTCGACGGTTTCGGCGTCCGCCGGATTGCTCGCGAGATGGTTCTCGACAACGGCGCGATCGCGCGCTTCCAGAACGCCGTCGACATAGGCGTGGAGAGCATCGTCCGTTACGGGGTACTTCTCGCGGCTCATTTCACGGTCCTCAATCGTGATGCACCTGTTTCGGTCAGATGGCGGAGCGTTGCGCGCGCCCGGCCCAACCGCGACATCAGCGTGCCGATCGGGACGCCGAGTAATGAAGCGGCGTCGGCATAGCTCAGGCCTTCGATCACGACGAGAAGCAGCGCCTCGCGTTGTTCGGAGGGCAGCGCCTGCATCGCCTTTGCCGTTTCGGCAAGCGCGAGGCGGCCGGGCTGGGCGGCAAGTCCCTGCGGTTCGCTCGGCAGCGTGTCGAGCGGAACAGGAGCGGGCGTGCGACGGCGACGCCTCAGATCGTTGCGATATATGTTCAGGAGGATTCTGAAGAGCCATGCCTTCAACGGCCCCGAGGGGCGCCAAAGCCCGCTTTTTCGGATTGCCCGTTCCAGGCAGTCCTGGACGAGATCGTCGGAATGTCCGCATCATGGGTCAATGCCCGCGCATAGCGCCTGAGCGCCGGAACGCATGTCTCGATCTCGTCCAGGAACCGGGACATCGGCGTGGTTATTCTGTCGCGACGTGCCAGACGCCGCCGACGCCGTCACCGGTCGTATCACCGGGCTTCTTGTCACTTTCCCAGAGATAGAGGGGCTTGTCTTCATACGCCCATTGCATGGTGCCGTCCTTGCGCTCGACGAGGGTGTAATCTCCATCCGGCGAAGCGCCTTCGGCGGCTACGAGCGGGGGCCATTTCGCGGCGCATTGATCATAGCAGTTCGACATGTCCTTCGTGTCCTTGTCGAAGGTATAAAGCGTCATTCCCTTGGCATCGGTCAGCACCTCTCCCTTGTCCGTCTTCATCGACTTGATCGCACCGCCGGCATAATCGTCGGCGTGCGCGAGTGGCATTGCAAGTGTGAGGGCTGCAACGGTGAAAAGCATGGAACGAATAAACATCGGTGTCTCCTTGGGTTGGCTAATTCCTGGCCCCGCGAAAGAAAGAACAGCTTTCGCGCGCGTTTATTCCCGGCCGGCGCGGTTTTTTTCCAGAAATTCCGCTGCACCAACCTGGGCGATCGCAAGGCTTATGCTTGAGGGTGCATGCCTCGGGAAAACCGAGGGGATGATATCTGCGGCAGTCAGCCGTTGAACTGCGCCTTGCCTTCGCGGTCGAGGGCCTGGAAATCCTCGTCCGATAGCGTGATGTCAGCGGCGGCGACATTCTCTTCCAGATGCGCGACTTTCGACGTGCCCGGGATGGGCAGCATGACCGGGCTGCGTTTGAGCACCCATGCGAGCGCAATCTGGCTTGGCGCCACGCCATGCTTTCTGGCGATCGTATCCAGCAGAGAATTCGGCTTGGCGAGATCGCCGGCCGCGAGCGGATACCAGGGGATGAAGCCGATATTCTGCTTTTCGCAATAGTCGAGCACATCTTCGCTGGTGCGGTCCACGAGATTGTAGCGGTTTTGCACCGTCGCTACCTTGAAGACCTTGGAGGCAGCCTCGATATCGGCGACGGAGACTTCACTCAAGCCGGCGTGGCGGATGATGCCGTCATCGAGAAGCGATTTGATGGCGTCGAACTGTTCGTCGCGCGGCGTCTTCGGGTCGATCCGGTGAAGCTGCCATAGGCCGATCTGTTCGAGGCCCAGACGGCGAAGGCTCTTGTGCGCCTGCTGGATGAGATATTCCGGGCGTCCGAGCGGGATCCATCGATCCGGTCCGGTGCGTGTTAGCCCGCCTTTTGTCGCGACGAGTATATCGCCATAGGGGTGAAGCGCCTCACGGATCAATTCTTCGGAGATATCGGGACCATAGGAATCGGCGGTGTCGATGAAATTGACGTCGAGATCGCGAAGGCGCTTCAACGTTCGGATCGCCTCCGCCCGGTTTTCCGGTTCACCCCATATGCCCCGGCCGGTGACGCGCATGGCGCCGAAGCCAAGCCGATTGATCCTGATGTCTTCGCCGATTTCGAATGTTCCGGATTTGGCTGCCGTGGGTATTGACATGGCTCGGATACCTTTCCTCGATGGCTTTGGGTCTTCTGGGGGTGCCTTGGAAATATCTTGAATGATTTCGATCACAAAACCAAATCCGCCGGCCGGGATTGTGTTCCCGTAGCGATGCCGAATTCAAGTCATATTGCGTTGATGCTGAATCAGGTGGTCGACTTCACCCGCTCTCCATCGTTTGCGAGGTGAATGTCGAATTCGTGGGCAATGTCCGGCATCGCCGGCAGCA
Organism: Phyllobacterium phragmitis; assembly: GCF_002980495.1. Taxonomy (GTDB): domain Bacteria; phylum Pseudomonadota; class Alphaproteobacteria; order Rhizobiales; family Rhizobiaceae; genus Paramesorhizobium; species Paramesorhizobium phragmitis. The sequence continues at coordinate 41,919 of NZ_PVBR01000011.1, read as the reverse complement.
GGCGAGGCCAGCGTGATATAAACGGCATAGATCTTATCGAAAATCGTCCGATGTCAGTACATAGATGTTCTTGCGGGCGTGGGAGTAGGCTTCCCGCGCAACATCGTGAATTGAACTTAACGATGCATCGAAGGCCTTCAGATATTCCGCTTCGGCAGAGGGTGAGGATGACGGCTTGGAAAAGGCGTCGACTTCGATGAAAAACGGAACTTCGAACATGCCATCGTGGCCAAGGAAGCGGACGCGCTGTCGCTCGTCATCGTAACTCCGGCTCCGATTGGGAAAAGTAAGCGCCATGATAAGCTCCTTGCAGCCACTTGCTGGATAATTCCTTAAATCGGAATTGATTAAGAATAAAATTACGCAGCATTTCAAAGTGTTAGAGCGTCCTTTGCGCGTCCAATTGGACGCGCGGCGCTCTAAAGTAGCCGGTTGTCCTCTACCGTTCGACGGGCACGCCGTAATTTTCCGTCGCTATCGGCAGTCTTTCGTTTGACGGCTTTGGCTTCTTCGCGCTCGGGATTGGGGGCGCTGTCGGCGGATGAATTCTGCGGAGCCCGAACCGGCTTCGGGTCTGCAATGTCTTTTTTGAAGCGGATCATCAAAAAGCTCCTTTGAATGAATGCAATGGTTTCCACACTCAGCCCTTGGGTTTGCGGCGCGCGTCGATGGCACTGTTGGCCTGCTTGACCTGCGAACCGAAGGGCGTTTCGACCTTTGGAGCCGTCTTTTCCTTTTTCGGTTTTCTGGCCTCGCGGTTGCTGCGTTGTTGTCCTTTCGCCATTGCGAAATCTCCCTTGATTAAAAATATTGCCTGAAACGAGCGATGCTTCGGGTGCACCGGCTGCGAGTTCGATGCTCTCGCGCAAGGCCGAAGCGGTGGTTCGGTGGCGAACCATTTAAACTTCCTGGTCGCGAATGCGTAGGCCGGCGGTGATTATTGCGCCTTCCGCGCCCTAAATTGTACGCGGTCGTGGTGTGGCCGGAATTTCATTGCAGTTCTTTCTGCGGCCAACAAATGAAGCGCGCATCCTTATATACGCTCTTTGGCACCCGAATAATAGGAGTGCCAAAGATTATTTCCCGGATAAAAGTATAAAGTATATTCAGTGCTTCATGCGTATTTGAAAGTATTTTCAAACATTGACGTTTCTGTCTGGCATGAATTCTTCATGAAATTGCTGGCGAAGCCGGAAGGGCCGCTGTTTCCTTGCCCGAGAAAATGATCGGCGCGAATAAAAGCACGCCCGCGAAGGTGATGAATGACGAGCTCGCAACGAGCCGCTCCATGGCCGGGTCACCGGGCGAAAGCATAGCCTCCGGCAGCCGCATGTCGCGTTCTGCGCCGCAATCCCAGCCAGCCAGGCCTAATTGTTGGCGCCTGGAACGATCACACGGCGACCGCCGCCCTTCGTGGGGACCTCGAATCTGATCGGCCGATCAGTATGGCGGGTGATCTGCCGGCCGGGGCGGTCCTTTCGATAATCGGGACGATCAGGCCGATCAGGACGATCAGGCCGGTTATAATCGGGCCGATCGGGGCGGTGGTCCCGACGATGGTGGCGCCTGCCGCGATAATAATCACGATCATAGATGCCCGCGCCGCCGCCATAATAGCTGCGGTCGTAGTCGCGGCCATAATACCTGCCCGGTCCATCGTACCCGCCATAATAGGATCCGCCTTCGGACATGCACCCGGAGAGCGACAGGCCGGCAAAACCGACCATTGCGGCTATAGCCAAGGATTTCATCGACATGGTTCTACCTCCAAAGAATGAGATATGGAGCGTCAGGTGCCGGTCGGCAATCCTGGCAGGGCGATCGTCGCCCGGCATGGTTATCGAAATCGATATGACCATCGACCGGGCCTTTCAGGCATCGAAGCAAGATTTCTGCCTTCATCGTTTCCAGCATATCGTTTCTGGCCGGCCAGAATATGGCGGGTCATCCGCGCCAGCCATTTCCGGATTTCGCACGATATATTACACTTGAAAAATGTAATTTACATTTGTATCGTGCCGCTGAAATCCTATTTTAGACGCTGTTTCCGGAAGCCAGATGAGCCGTGCCCTTTTCATTCGTGGAGCCCACGATGCCTATGTCGCCCCGTTCAATCTCCGTGAGGGGCAGACGGGCGAAGTGCTCATCGATGTCGCTTCCGTGGGGCTTTGCGGTTCGGATCTCCACTATTTCAAGGATGGCGGTATCGGCTCGGCGGTGGTGAAGGAGCCATTCGTGCCGGGGCACGAATTCGGCGGCTATCTCTGCGAGGATCTCGACGAGCTGGGGCTTTCGCGCGGCGCGCTTGTCGCCATCGATCCGAACAAGGCCTGCGGCCATTGCGAGTTCTGCGAACGCGGGCATCCCAATCTCTGCCCGAATGTGGAGTTCATCGGTGCGCCGCCCTTCGACGGAGCGATGACGGAGCGCATCTGGGTGCCAAAATCGCAGATCGTGCCACTGCCTCGGCAATTCGGCCCGCTGGAGGCGGTGATGCTCGAGCCGCTCGGGGTGGCCATTCACGCCGTCGATCTGGCAAAGCCGCGACTGCTGGAGCAGGTGGCGCTGATCGGATGCGGGCCAATCGGGCTGCTCATTCTGCAGGTTCTGAAGGCGGCAGGCGCGGGCGAGGTTCTGGCGGTCGATCCGCTTGAGCACCGGCGAATCATGGCAGCCAGGCTTGGCGCGTCGCGGACCGGGCAGTCTGTGGACGACATCCGCGAGTGGACCAGGCGCGAGGGCGCGCCTCTGGTCATCGAGGCGACGAATTCGCCGCTGGGCTTCCGCGATGCCGTCATTGCCGCGAAAATCGGCGGCCGCGTCGTTCTGGTCGGCATTCCCGATGGGGATGTCTACACATTGCCTGCCGCCGAGGCCCGCCGCCGCGGGCTGAAGATCAAATTCGCACGCCGGATGGGGGAGGTCTATCCGCGCGCCATCGAACTCGTCGCTGGAGGAAAGGTCGATGTCGCGTCGCTCGTGACGCATCAGGTCGGCCTGGACGAGGCACCCGACACGTTCCGCAACCATGCGGACAACGCGCCGGGCTACATCAAGAGCCTGATCTATCCGAATGGGATACCAAAACAGGGAGGATGACGTGAGGAAATTTCTGTATGCATCGCTGAGCGCGCTGGCGCTCATGGCCGGCGCGGCGTCGGCGGCTTTGGCCCAGGATTGGCTGGAGACCGCCGGAAAGCCCTTTGAAGGCAAGGAGATCAATGTGGTTTTCCTGGACCGTCCAGGTTATCGCGCGATCATCAAGCTCCTGCCGGAATTCGAGAAGAAGACGGGGATCAAGGTCAATTACGAGATCGTGCCCTATGAGAACAGCCGCGAAAGGCAGGTGCTCAACTTCACCTCGAACGGCGATCTGACCATTGCGCTGGTCGATCTCGTCTGGATCGGAGAATTTGCGGAGAACAACTGGATCGTGCCGATCGACGAATTCACCTCGGATCCATCGATCACCGATCCCAATCTGAAGCTGGAGGGCTTTTTCCCGTTGCTGCTCGAGGCGTTCGGCTCCTGGGGCGGTAAGACCTACGGCCTTCCCTTCGACAATTATTCGGGGCTGCTGTTCTATAATTCCTGCCAACTCAAGGAAGCGGGCTTCGACAAGCCGCCCGAAACCTGGGACGCATTGTTGAAGGATTATGCGCCGAAGCTGACGGATGCGAGCAAGAACCAGTATGCCTTCGCGCTGCAGTCGCGGCGCGGCGAAACCCAGTCGGCGGACAGTTTCATGCGTGTGCTCTGGCCTTTCGGTGGTTCGCTCCTGAACGAGGAGTTCAAGTCGAACCTCCTCAGCGAAGCCAGCCAGAAGGGGCTGACATTCCGTCAGGACCTGATGAAGTACATGCCTCCGGGCATCGTCAGCTATGACCATGCGGAAGCCGTCAATGCGCTGGCGCAAGGGCAGGTGTCGATGATCACCGAATGGTCGGCCTTCTATGGCACATTGACCGATCCGGCGACCTCCAAGCTCGGCGATTGCCTTGCCGTCGCGCCGGAACCGGCCGGTCCGGCGGGACGCCTGCCGGCGCTGGGCGGCTTCTCGCTTGCCGTTGCCGAACAGGCTCCCGATGATCTGAAGAAGGCGTCCTGGCTTTTCATCCAATGGGCAACGTCGGAAGAAATCGCGCGTCCTTACGTGGAAGCCGGCGGCGTATCCGGCCGCACATCGATCTATGAGGATGCCGACATCAAGGCGAAATACAAATTCGTCGAGCCGATGGTCGCCTCCTGGCAGAAGGGCGTGCCGGAATTCCGTCCGCGTTTCCCGGCCTGGCCGGCCATCTCGGAAATCATCGCGGAATGGGGAACCAAGATGATGCTCGGAGAGGTCTCGACCGAGGCCGGCGCCAAGGAGATCGGAACCCGCATGGAGGATATTCTGAGCAAGGAAGGCTATTACGACGGCAAGCGGGAATTGCTGCAATAGTCTGAAATCGGCGGGTGGGAACCTCCCCACCCGACCGGTCGCCGCATAGGCATGTATCCTGGGGAGGAGGCGTTCTTGAAGCTATACGATCAGGCGCTTGCGGAGCTTGGCGCGGTTTTCGAGCGTATCGACGAGCAGGCGGTTGATGATGCCGTCGCCGTGATTGCCGGTGCCAGGCGCATCGTGCTTTACGGGGTCGGCCGTGAAGGATTGCAGATCAAGGGCTTTGCCATGCGGCTCCATCATCTGGGCCTCGAGGCCGCCGTCGTCGGCGACATGACGACGCCGCCGGTGGGCGAGGGCGATCTGCTGATCGTTTCCGCCGGACCCGGCAGCTTTTCGACCGTTCTGGGACTGATGGGAGAGGCGAAGGCAGCCGGCGCGAAAACGCTTGTCGTCACTGCACAGCCGAATGGCGAGGCGGCAAAGCGTGCGGATCATATGCTGACCATTCCGGCTCAGACGATGGCGGATGATGTTGGAACTGGCGTGTCGGTTCTGCCGATGGGCTCGCTCTACGAGGGCGCGCAATACATTCTCTTCGAGGTGATGGTCCTGAAGCTGCGGGAGCGGCTTGGCATTTCGGCCGAGGCGATGCGCGCCAATCATACCAATCTGGAATGAGCGGCAGCTTGAATCGGACGCTGAGAGGAGGAGAGTTGGTGGAACGGACAGAGACGAGGCTTAATCCGGGTTATGGACGCTGGACACCATTCTGGTTTCTGGCACCCGCCGTATTCGCGCTGCTCGGCATCGGCATCTATCCGGTGATCTCGGCGCTGGTCACGTCATTCCGGCGCTACAATATCACTCGTCCGCGCGAGGGCTTTCCCTTTGTCGGGTTCGAAAATTACATCAATGTCCTTTCCGACCAGACCTTCTGGCAGTCGATGGGACTGACGGCGCGTTTCTTCGTGACGGTCCTGCCTTTCCAGCTCTTCTTCGGCATCTGCATCGCCCTGCTTCTGCATCGGCCCGGCCTCGGAATGCTCAGGGCGTTGGCGCGCATATCGCTCGTCGTGCCGCTGGCGACGACCTATGCCGTCGTCGGCCTGATCGGGCGGCTGATCTTCAACCGGGATTTCGGCGTCGCCAACCAGTTTCTCAATGCCATCGGGATCGGCGGCATGGACTGGCTCGGCTCGCCGACCGGCGCGTTCATCGCCATCGCGATCATGGATATCTGGCAATGGACGCCGTTCTGTGCGCTGATCTTCCTCGCCGGCCTGTCCATGGTGCCGGTCGAGATCGAGGAGGCGGCGCGGCTGGAGACGAGTTCGAAGACGGCGCTGCTGCGCCATGTGCAATTGCCCTATCTGCTGCCCGGCCTCACTGCGATGCTGATCCTGCGTTCGGCCGATATTCTCAAGCTCTTCGACATGGTCTTCGTGATGACGCGTGGCGGACCGGGCGCTGCCACCGATCTCGTCTCGATCTATATCCAGCGCGTCGGTTTCCGCATTTTCGACATGGGCACGGCCTCGGCTCAGGCGATCCTGCTCCTGATCGTGACCATCGTGCTGAGCCGTCTCTATATCAGGCTGATCTACAAGGAGATCGAGTGATGTCCATGACGCTTCGCCGGGTGCTGCACGGGGCGGGATTGGTCGCCGTCCTTTGCTTCACGCTCTTTCCCTTCTACTGGATGGTGTCCTCCAGCTTCAAGGACCAGAGCGATCTGCTGGCATCGCCGCCGGTGTGGTTCTTCACGCCGACGCTCGCCAATTACGCCGATATCTTCGCGGACGAAAAAGTGTTCGGCTCGATCGTCAATTCAATGATCGTGGCGACGCTGACGACGGCGCTCTCCGTGCTACTCGGCGCGCCGGCGGCTTATGCGCTGGCCCGTTTCGAGTTCCGCGGCAAGTCGGATCTGTGGTTCTGGTTCATCTCGAACCGCATGATCAGCCCGATCGTGCTGGCGCTGCCGGTCTATCTCCTGGCGCTGCAACTCAACATCCTCGACACGCATCTGGTGCTGATCCTGATCTATCTCACCTTCAACCTGCCGATCGTGGTGTGGATCTGCACCGACCAGTTCCGCTCCATTCCGATCGAACTCGAACAGGCGGCGCGCCTCGATGGCGCGGACCAGTTCACGATCTTCCGCAAGATCTATGTCCCGTTGGGATTACCCGGTATCGCGGTATCGGCCATTTTCAGCTTCATCTTCTCCTGGAACGAACTTCTCTATGCGCTGGTGCTGACGCGGCGCAGCGTCCAGACCGCTCCCGTCATGGCGACAAGCTTCATGTCCGGCTATGAACTGCCCTGGGGCAAGATCATGGCGACGGGCACGGTGATCGTGCTGCCGGTGACGATCTTCGCGCTGCTGGTCTCCAGGCATATGGTCCGCGGGCTTACCATGGGCGCGACCAAATGACGGAGAAGCAGCCGGCATCCATTCCGCTCGGGATCAATCTCTCCTTCTGCGTGAAGCGATGGGTGACGCCCGATCTGTGGGCGCCGATCGTGCGCGAGCAATTGGGCCTCGATCTGGTGCAGCTTTCGTTCGATCTCGTCGATCCGACCTGGCCGGAGGATGTACTGGCCGATTGCGCCAAGGACATCCGCAACGCTGCGGAGCGGTACGGGATCACGGTCCACAGCGCCTTCATCGGCCTGGCCCACTATACGTTCAATCAGCTTCTTCATCCCGAGCCCCGGCTTCGTGATATCGCCGAGGAGTGGATGAAGAAGGCTTATCGCTTCGCGGCAGATGCCGGGATTTATCGTGTCGGCGGGCCATTGGGTGCGGTCGCTTCTGGGATAGATGGCAAGGAGCTCGATAGCATCCCGGCGGCGGAGTATGACGATCTGATCGCCCGCATGGGCCGGCTTTCGCGGACCGCGAAGGAGTGCGGGATCGTCGAGCTCTATGTCGAGCCGACGCCGATGCGCCGCGAATGGCCGTGGACGGTGGCGCAGGCCAAGCGCATGGCTGCCGATCTGGCGGGGTCGCCCGTGCCGTGGAAATATTGCGTTGACTGGGGACACGCCACCTTCGAGCCGCTTTACGGGCGTGATCGCGCGGGAATGGCGGAATGGTTCGAAGCGCTCGCGCCTGATATAGGCATGGTTCATCTGCAGCAAACCGATTTCCAGTATGACCGCCATTGGGATTTCAGCGAGAGCGGCGCGGTCGATCCCGGTGAGGCGGCAGCCTTGCAGCGGCGGTTCGGGCTTGCCGACAGGCCGGCTTTCCTGGAAGTGTTTTATCCTTTCGAGCGGGACGATCTGTCGATACTCAAGGCGTTGAAGCATTCGATATCGATGCTCAAACCGGCTTTTGCCCAAGAGGGCCTGAGAGAGAACCATTGAACGAATTCACCGCAAACGAAGCACAGTCCAATATGTCAGGCGATACGGACCAGATCCGCGCGCGCGTCGCCTGGTATTATTATGTCGGTGGCCTCACCCAGCAGGAGATCGCCGACAAATTGCACATCACCCGCCTGCGGGTGAACAAGATCGTCGTCCAGGCGAGGAGCGACGGTCTGGTCAGTGTCGACATAAAGATGCCGCTTACGCATTGCGTGGTGCTCGAGGAGAAGCTGAAGGAGCGGTTCGGCCTTGTCGATTGTTCCGTGGTGCCTTCGGTTTCCAATCTGGAGGATCTGCATCGCGTGCTTGGTCGCGCGACGGCTGCGATGCTCGATCCGCTGCTTGTCGACGGCAAGGGGTTCGGCATCGGCTGGGGCCAGACGCTTTCGGCGGCGAGGCGGCATCTGACGCCGCGCCGCCTTCCCAATGCGTGGGTTGCGGCGCTGATGGGCGGGCTGACGCGCGGATCGGGTACGAACACATTCGAGGTATCGACGGAGTTCGCCCGCATGCTGGGCGCCGAGTGCTATTACGTGGCGGCTCCGATCTATTGCCCGTCGAGCGAAAGCCGCACCACCTTGCTTACCCATTACGGCCTTGCGGAGACGATGGAGCGCGGCCGCAGGACGGCGGTGGCGCTGATCGCCTGTGGCGATCTCTCCAGCCATTCACTTCTGGCGAAGACCCAGATCGTGACCGAAAATCTGCCGACTTTGAAGGCGGCGGGTGCCGTTGGCGATATTCTCGGTGTGTTTCTCAATGAGGATGGCAAGCCCGTCGATCATCCGCTGAACCAGCGGGTCATGGCGATGCAGCCCTCGGATTTGAAGCTGATCCCGTCATCGATCCTCGCATCGGGCGGCATGCACAAGGTGCCGATCATCAGCGCGGTGCTCAAGGCCGGCTATGTCAACCGCCTCGTCACGGATGAAGACGTAGCCGAAGCCATTTTGAAGGGTTGACGCATGATGAGGACGCAATGAGCCATCTGCTTGCGATCGATGTCGGGACGCTTTCCGCGCGGGCCGGTCTCTTCGACCTTGAAGGACGATTGCTGGCGGCGGCATCGGCTTCTTTCGAATTGCTGACGCCGGCGGAGCATCATGCCGTCTACCGGATGGACGATATCTGGCAGGCCGTCTGCCACGCCTCGACGGAGTGCCTGGCGCAGCATCCAGAACTTGCTCCCTCGGTCGCGGGCTTGGCTTTCGACGCCACGTCATCGCTTTATATCGAAGCGGAGGGTGGAGCACCGCTCGATGGCGGCGGCGATGTGATGTGCTGGATGGACCATCGCGGCGAGGCGGAGGCAGCGGAAATCGATGCGACAGGCCACCGTTTTCTCGATCATGTCGGCGGCTCGCTCTCACCGGAAACCAATCTTCCGAAACTCCTGTGGCTGAAACGGCATCGCCCGGCGGTCTGGGCGCGGGTGACGGGCGCACGCGACCTTTGCGACGAGCTTGCGCGGTGCACGACGGATACGGACCGGCATTCGGTCTGCGGGCTTGGCTGCAAGTGGCCCTATCTCCCCAATGAGGCGGAGCCCTGGTGCCAGGATCTGCTGGAGAAAATCGGCATCGGCGATCTGACGGCGCTCGGGCATCTGAAGGAGAAGCCGGGAAGGGTTGGCGAGATGCATGGCAGGGTGACCGCATCCGCCGGCGCGGCGCTCGGCATTCCCGCCGGCATTCCCGTCGCCATCGGGCTGATCGATGCGGAAGCGGGCGCGCTCGGCGTTCTCGGGCGCGGCTTTCCCGCGCGGATGAACAATCTCCTGCCGATGATCGGAGGCTCGTCCACCTGCTACATGCCCTTTGCCCGCGACGCGCGCCATGTTTCCGGCGTATGGGGTCCGTTCAAGGATGCGGTGTTTCCCGGCTACTGGATGCATGAGGCCGGTCAGAGCCTTTCCGGCACGGCGCTCGATGCCGTGCTCAACCATCATCCGGCGAGCCCCGGCAGGGCATCGAGCGCATTGCATCTCCAGACCGCCGAACGGATCCTGAAGCTGCTGGACGCGGAGGGGGCAGCCTTCGCCGCAACCCGTCACATCGTGCCGGACTGGCTCGGCAACCGCGCGCCGCTCGGCGACGGGCGGGTACGGGCGCTGGCAACCGGCATCGGCCCGGAGACGGGCGAGCGCGCCTTTCTGGAGGCCTATTACGCCACGGCGCGGGCGCTGGCGCTGCAGACCCGGCAGATACTCGAGCACTTGAACGTCAATGGCCATTATGCGTTCGACAGCGTCGCGCTGGCCGGCGGGCATCTGCACAATCCGCTCCTCGTCCGTCTCTATCGGGATGTGATCGGCGCGAGGCTGATCGTCAGCGATGCCAAGGAGCCGGTGCTTCTCGGCACGGCGATGGTCGCGGCGGTCGCCGCCGGCTTTCATGCCGATCTGTTCGCCAGCCTGGAGGCGATGGCGCCCGGGCAAACGGTGCTCGATGCCGATCCTTACTGGCAGCGGGCGCACGATGCCGCCTACCGCATCTACCTCACGCTTTTCAAAACCAGAAACGAGATAGAAATCGCCGGGCGGGCGCTCGAAGCCCTGTCGCCGGCGGAACCGTCTGGAGCTATCTGATATGTCATTTCTTCGTCTCGACAATGTGGTCAAGCGCTATGGCGAGCATTTTGCCGTCCAAGGCGTGAGCCTTTCGGCGGAAAAGGGCGAATTCGTCGTTTTCGTCGGCCCGTCCGGCTGTGGCAAGTCGACCCTCCTACGCATGATCGCCGGCCTGGAAGAGATCAGCGATGGCAATGTTCTCATCGACGAGAAGATCGTCACCCATGTGGAGCCGGCGCGGCGCGAAGTGGCGATGGTGTTCCAGTCCTATGCGCTCTATCCGCATATGAGCGTCTTCGACAATCTCGCCTTCGGGCTTCGCATGGTAAAGACGAGCGAGGAGGAGATCAGGAAGCGGGTGACGGAGGCGGCGCGCATCTTGCAGATCGAGTCGCTTTTACAGCGTAAGCCGCGCCAGCTCTCGGGCGGGCAGCGCCAGCGCGTGGCGATCGGCCGGGCGATCGTCCGCAATCCCAAGCTCTTCCTGTTCGATGAGCCGCTGTCCAATCTCGATGCGGAATTGCGCACGCAGATGCGTGTCGAGATCGCCAAGCTGCATCGCGCGCTCGGCGTCACTATGGTCTATGTCACGCATGACCAGATCGAGGCCATGACATTAGCCGACCGCATCGTCGTTCTGCGGGCGGGGCGCGTCGAACAGATCGGCACGCCGACCGAACTTTATGACAATCCGGCCAATATGTTCGTCGCCGGCTTCATCGGTTCGCCGAAGATGAATTTCCTGCCGGCTACGGTGACCGCCGTGGCGGAGCGGCAATTGACCGTGTCCAGTCCGGCTTTCGTCGGCGGCGAATTTGAGATCGCCAGCAAACATCCGCATCAGGTGAAGGTTGGCGACAGCGTGACGGTGGGGATGAGGCCGGAACATCTGGAAGTGCGCTCCGCCCGTCCGGTACTGACAATGAAGGCTGATTTCACCGAATATCTCGGCGGCGCCAGCCAGATCTACGCCCAGCCGGTAGATGGTCCTGTCATGACCATCGTTGCTCCCGGCCGCCTCAGTATCGCCAAGAGCGAGGATATGGCGGTCGGCATTGCCTCGGAACATGTCTATCTCTTCGACCAGCAGGGGCTGGCGATCTGATGGCGACCTATCTTGGTATCGATGTCGGGACCTCTTCCGTAAAGGCCGTTCTTCTCGACGAGGATCAGGCGCTGATCGCCGAGGGGTCCGCTCCGGTCGAGGTGCTGCGGCCGCGGCCGATGTGGTCGGAGCAGGATCCGGAGGAGTGGTGGCAGGCCGCGCAAAAGGCCGTGGCTCAGGTGCGTAGTCTCGCGCCTCAAGCCTTTTCACAGCTGGAGGGTATTGGCCTTTCCGGCCAGCAGCACAGCGCGACATTAGTTGACCGGCATGGTTCGGTGCTGCGACCGGCGATCCTGTGGAATGACGGGCGCTGCGGGCGCGAATGCGGCGAGTTGCTGGAGCGGGTTCCGGATTTCATGGTCCGTTCGTCGAACACGACCATGCCCGGTTTCACCGCGCCGAAGCTTCTCTGGGTGGCGCGGCACGAGCCGGAAATCTTCGGGAATGTCGCCAAGGTGCTCTTGCCCAAGGATTATCTGCGCTATCGACTGTCGGGCGATTATGTGTCGGATATGTCGGATTCGGCGGGGACATTATGGCTCGATGTCGGCCGGCGATGCTGGGACGATGTGCTTCTCCAAGCATGCGACATGAAGCGCGCGCAGATGCCGGATCTGGTCGAGGGGGCGGAGATATCGGCCTATCTCTCCAGCGATGTGGCAGCGGTCTGGGGCCTCAAGGGCAGAAAAATTCCCATTGCGGGCGGCGGGGGCGATAATGCGTCCTCGGCGGTCGGCATCGGCGCTATCGGCCCTGGTGATGGTTTCCTGTCGCTTGGAACATCGGGCGTGCTGTTCGTTTCGACCGATCGGCTCGTCTCGCTGCCTGAGCGGACGCTGCATGGCTTCTGTCATGCGCTGCCGCAGCGCTGGCACGGCATGGTGGTGGCGCTTTCGGCGGCTTCGGCGCTGGCATGGCTCGCTGGGCTGACCGGGCATCAGCACGATGTGGCGGGCCTGATTGAAAAGGCCAAGCACTTCGCCTCCGATCCCGGACGGCGCGAGGCGGCGCCGGTCTTCCTTCCGTACCTTACGGGCGAGCGGACGCCGCATAATGATCCCAACGCCACCGCCGGGTTCAGCGGTCTTCGAGCCGAGCACGATGCCGGGGCGCTTGCCTATGCTGTGCTGGAAGGGGTGGCATTTGCGTTGGCCGATGGTCTCGACGTGCTCAAAGCGGCAGATGCGGCACCGCGTTCCTGCATGCTGGTGGGCGGCGGCTCGCGCAGCGCCTATTGGAACGGGCTTCTGGCCGATGTGCTGGGCCTGTCGCTCGATCTGCCCGAGGGGGCCGAGATCGGCGCAGCCTTCGGCGCCGCGCGCCTCGGAATGGTCGCGGCTGGGGCGGGGACTGTAGAGGCGATCTGCCATAAACCTTCCATCCGGGCGCGCTTCGAGACCGATCCCGAAAAGGCGCCGATCTTTGCCGAACGCCGGGAACGCTATCTCGGCATGTATCCCGCCGCGGCAAAAACATAGGCCCGAAAACCGGAGCGGGTTTTCGGGCCTATGGGTTAGGCAGGAGTTCGAAGGACGCTCAGATACCCTCATCCTCGCTGTGTGAAACGCTCCGGTCGCGGTTTTGCGAGAGGATTTCGCGCTTGCCGACATGGTTTGCCGGGCCGACGAGGCCTTCTTTCTCCATGCGCTCGACCAGCGAAGCGGCACGGTTATAGCCGATGCCGAGGCGGCGCTGGATATAGGAGGTGGAGCATTTCTTGTCACGCATGATGACCTTGATGGCCTGCTCGAAAAGGTCGTCGCCATCCTCGGCCGCGATGGCACCCTTGTCGAATACCGCGCTATTCTCCGCTTCGACCTCTTCCTCCTCATCCGCCGTGACTGTGTTGAGGTAATCCGGCTGACCCTGCGCCTTGAGGTGCGTGACGACCTTCTCGACCTCCTCGTCGGAAACGAAGGGGCCGTGCACGCGCGAAATGCGCCCGCCGCCGACCATGTGGAGCATGTCGCCCTGTCCGAGCAGTTGTTCGGCGCCCTGTTCCCCCAGGATGGTGCGGCTGTCGATCTTCGACGTGACCTGGAAGGAGATGCGCGTCGGGAAATTCGCCTTGATGGTGCCGGTGATGACATCGACGGAGGGACGCTGCGTCGCCATGATCAGGTGGATGCCGGCGGCGCGGGCCATCTGGGCCAGGCGCTGGATCGCGCCTTCGATCTCCTTGCCGGCGACCATCATGAGATCGGCCATCTCGTCGACGATGATGACGATATAGGGCATCGGCACGAGATCCATCTCCTCCTGCTCGTAGAGGGCTTCACCGGTGTTCTTGTCGAAACCGGTCTGGATGGTGCGTACCAGCGCTTCGCCCTTCTGCCTTGCCGAAGCGAGCCTGCTGTTGAAGCCGTCTATATTGCGCACGCCGACCGCCGACATCTTGCGGTAGCGATCCTCCATCTCGCGCACCGCCCATTTGAGCGCCATGACGGCTTTCTTCGGGTCGGTGACGACGGGTGTCAGGAGATGCGGGATGCCGTCGTAGATCGACAGTTCCAGCATCTTCGGATCGACCATGATCAGGCGGCATTCCTCGGGCTTCAGCCGATAGAGCAGCGACAGGATCATGGTGTTGATGGCGACGGATTTGCCTGAGCCTGTGGTGCCGGCGACGAGCAGATGAGGCATCTTGGCGAGTTCCGCGACGACGGGTTCGCCGCCGATGGTCTTGCCGAGGCACAGCGCGAGCTTGAAGCCGGAACGCTGGAAATCCGACGAGGTGATCATCTCGCGCAGATAGACGGTTTCCCGGGTGGCGTTGGGCAGTTCGATGCCGATGACGTTGCGGCCGGGAACCACCGCGACACGCGCCGACAATGCCGACATCGAGCGGGCGATATCATCGGCAAGACCGATGACGCGCGAGGATTTTACGCCTGGTGCCGGCTCGAATTCGTAAAGCGTTACGACGGGGCCCGGACGGACGTGGATGATTTCGCCCTTGATGCCGAAATCTTCCAGAACGTTTTCCAGAAGCCCGGCCTTGCGCTCGAGCATCTCCTGCGTGATGACCTCTCCCGTCTGCTCCACAGGCTCCTGCAACAGCGAAACCGACGGCAATTCATAGCCGTGCTGTTCTGCGGCGCTATTGAGGCGAAGCTCCATGCGAGCGGGGACGAAAGACTCCTTCCGCACCGTGGCGACAGGAGAAACCGGTACGGCTCTTCGCGGGCTGTTATTATCGCTGGGCGCGGCTATGGTTTTTGAGATCTCCGGCTGCTGAGCAGCGCTCTGCTCCGCCTTGTCGTCCTGCCCATGCGCAATCGGTTCGGGCCGTGCCGCAGCTGCACCGAGATCGGCATCAGCCAATGGCGGTGTCGGCATTCCGGCATCCGGCTCACCCGGCAGCCTCAACTCCACGACACGGAACATGGCGGTGATCGCGCCGGGCGCACTCTGCAACTTTGGCCGGGAAGGGGGCATGGCCGCAGGCGTTATGGCCGGCGCCGGAGGCACTTCACCATGCAACTCCATCGTTTCCCAATAGGCGAAGTCGGACAAATTGGCGAAAGGCGTGTCCTGTTCTCTGGCCGGCGATGCCGCGTTTTGGGCACGTGACGGAATCGCCTTGATTTCCCTGGTCGGGAAACTTGACGGTATCTGGCCGCCGCTTTTTTGAAGCCTGTCTGTATCTGGCGATACATGCCCGGCCTGCCGAGGCGCAGAGACCGTTCCGACCGTTGCACTCGCTGCCGGTGTTTCCCGGGCCGCTTTCCTTGGGCGCACGAGGTCGTTTTGGTGGGGATCACTGGTCTCAGCCGACGGAGATTCGTTCGATTTCGTCAGCTCGCAGTCAGGCGTACGTGTGAAACGCACATTTTCGGCCAGCGAAAAGGCGTGTTTCCACACTGTGGGATAGCCGGTTTCACTGGCTTCCGACTGGTGCACGATCGACGCCGTCATTGGTGCAGGGTTGGATTTCATGGTGCTCCCGGCGGATGAAATTGGTTTCGACGTGGCCGGCGGCTGAAGCCGGGTGGGGCGTAAAGGCTGATAAGCGGTGCCGGGTATGGATACCGGGGCGACCGTCGGATTGCGGTGACCATGGAAAGGCTCGACGGGGGCGGGAGAATCGGCGGCAACAGAGCCATACTCGGCTGCCGGCATGTGCTCCCAATCTTCGGGCGCTTCATTGCAATTGTCTGATTTTGCTGGAAAATTCGTTCTCTGGATACGCATGGCACCTGCAACCCGTATAAATGATCTCGCCCTGTGGGCCTGCTCAAGGAAATAGAAAATGAAGGTTAATAGTGTCCTTAAAAGGCGGCGAATAACGACCGGGAAGCGGCAATCCGAGCGAGCGTTGCGGAGAGAGCACAGTGGCAAAGATGGTCGCGGACCGCCGTTGGCGGCCTGGAATTCCTCTATGGAACCCATGGTCCTTCAAGCCGTTCCTTGCGGTAGGAACTCTTGAACAGGAGAACGACTATGAACTGGGATCAAATCAAAGGACAGTGGAAGCAGATGAAGGGGAAGGCCAAGGAGCAGTGGGGTGAATTGACCGACGATGATCTCGACAGGGCTGAAGGCAGCCGCGATCAATTGGTTGGTCGGATTCAGGAACGATATGGGATCGCGAAGGAGGAAGCTCAACGTCAGGTGGAAGAGTGGTCCCGACACGCATAACATGCCCCTCATGGTCTTCGGCGGGTCTGTGATGAACCGCCGAAGGTCCGCAAGGAACACGCGCCGGTCAGGCGGCCAGAATCGCCTTGGCTTCCACCATTTCAAGGCCGAGCGCTTCCGCCACCGGACGGCTGGTGATGCGGCCCCTATGCACGTTGAGACCGTTGCGCAGGTGCGGGTTGTCGATCAGCGCCTTGACGCCGCGGTCTGCAAGCTGCAACCCATACTGTAATGTGGCATTGTTGAGGGCATGGGCCGAGGTTACCGGTACCGCGCCCGGCATATTGGCGACGCAATAATGGATGACGCCATCGACCTCATAGGTCGGTTCGGAATGCGTCGTCGCATGGGATGTTTCGAAGCACCCGCCCTGGTCGATGGCGACATCGACGATGACGGCCCCCTTTTTCATTCCCGAAAGCATTTCGCGCGTGACGAGCTTGGGCGCCGCGGCGCCGGCGATCAGTACCGCGCCGACAACGACGTCTGCCGAGAAAACCTCCTCGTCAAGCGCCTCGATGGTCGAATAGCGGGTATGGATACGGCCGCGGAAGAGATCGTCAAGCTGACGCAGCCGCGGTATCGAACGGTCGAGAATGGTGACATCCGCGCCAAGGCCGGTGGCCATCATGGCAGCATTGATGCCGACAACGCCGCCGCCGATGATTGTTACCTTGCCCGGGAGAACGCCCGGCACGCCGCCGAGCAGCAGGCCGCGTCCGCCATCGGCCTTCTGCAATGCCGTCGCGCCTGCCTGTATCGCGAGACGTCCGGCAACTTCGGACATGGGCGCCAGCAAGGGCAGGCCGCCGCGATCGTTGGTCACAGTCTCGTAGGCAATGGCCGTGACGCCCGATGCAAGCAGACCCTTGGTCTGTTCGGGATCCGGGGCAAGATGCAGATATGTGTAAAGTAGCTGTCCCTCGCGCAGCTGCGTCCATTCAGACGGCTGCGGTTCCTTGACCTTGACGATCATGTCGGACTGCTGAAAAACGTCCTCGGGGGACTTGACCACCCTTGCGCCCGCGGCCTGATAGGCTCCATCGTCAGCGCCAATTCCTATGCCAGCTCCGGACTGAATGATGACCTCGTGGCCATGGGCAACATATTCGCGTACGGCCCCCGGAGTGAGACCGACGCGATATTCATGGTTTTTGATTTCTTTGGGGCAGCCAACACGCATAATGCCTCCTCCTCGCTTGGTGGTGTTTGGATTGAGGCAAGATAACACCACAGATCAATTCGCATGTCCTTGCCAAATCCCCTCGACGGTAGGGAGATTTTCGCGTATTCTTGCGTAAAATCGGGGAATTTCGAGGAAAACCTTCAATAATGCCGCTGGACAAGATCGATGTCGCTATTCTGGGCAATCTGCAGAAGGATGGCCGCATGTCCAATGCGACCCTGGCGGAGAAAGTCGGTCTCTCGCAATCCGCCTGTTCGCGCCGGCTCGACATGTTGGAGAAATCCGGCGTCATTCGCGGCTATCATGCGCGATTGTCAAACAAGATGCTCGGCCATCCGGTTACCGTCATCGTCAACGTGTCGCTCTCCGGCCAGGCGGACAAGCAATTGCGCGAATTCGAGACTGCGGTACGGCGCTGCCCCAATGTTCTCGTCTGTTATCTGATGTCGGGGGAGTATGATTACCTCTTACGCATTGCCGCCAAGGATCTCGAGGATTACGAGCGCATCCATAAATTCTGGCTTTCCGCCATGCCGCATGTGACCAAGATCAATTCGTCCTTCGCCCTGCGCGAGGTCGCCGACCGCACCGGGCTCGGCATCGAAACCGGATTGATCGAGATTGCAGGCGGCGGGTGAATTCATTGAATGATCACTCCGCGGCCAGCGCCTGTTGATAAGGTTCTTCCTCCGGCCGGTTCGGCAATGGAGATTCATCGGCTGAGCGAGATTTCGGCTCGCGGCCGAAGAAAAGGGCATAGGCCGCCGGCAGCACGAGGATGGTCAAAACCGTCGCGACCAGAATGCCGCCCATCATGGCATAAGCGAGCGGGCCCCAGAAGACGCCGCGCGAGATGGGGATCAACGCCAGCACGGCCGTCAGCGCGGTCAGCATGATCGGGCGGAAGCGGCGCACGGCCGCGCCGACGATCGCCTCCTGCCTGGGCATGCCGGCCGTGATATCCTGATCGATCTGGTCGATCAGGATGATCGAATTGCGGATGATGATGCCGAGCAGGGCGATGACGCCGAGAATGGCGACGAAGCCGAAGGGAGCGCCACTGATCAGAAGTGCGGCAACGGCGCCGATGATGCCGAGAGGGCCGGTTGCCAGCACCAGCATCGCCTTGCCGAAATGCTGCAACTGCACCATCAGGAGGAGAACGATGACAAGGAGCATGATCGGCGCCTTGGCGGCGATCGACGCCTGGCTTTTGGCGCTGTCCTCCAGGCCGCCCTGTATTTCCACGCGGTAGCCGGGGGCAAGCCCGGCGCGCAACGCTTGCAACTCGTGATCGAGCTTCAGCGCCACATCATTGGGCTGGACGCTGTCCGGCACCGTAGCGCGAACGGTGATGGTCGGCAGACGATTGCGCCGCCATTCCACGCCCTGTTCCAGAACGGGAACCACCTTGGCGATCTGCGACAGTGGAATGAAGCCGCCGAAATCGGTCGGGATGTAGAGCGCGTTGATGGCCGACAGCAATCGGCGGTTCGCGTCAGGCTCGCGGGCAACGATCGAGACGGTTTCCTCGCCGTCACGGAAATCGCCGAGCGGCGCGCCTGTGGTGGCAGCCTGCAGCATCTGGCGGATGCGCTGCGAGGTCACGCCGAGCGCACGGGCGCGGTCCTGGTCGATGACCAGCTTCATGGCCGGGACCGGCTCCAGCCAGTCGTCATGGATCGCGCTGAGCATCGGGGTCTCGTGGAACTTCTGCTTCACCTGGTCGGCGATGCGGCGGACTTCGGCGCGGTCCGGCCCGGTGATGCGCATCTGCACGGGCCAGCCGGTCGGCGGCCCGAGGAACAACCGGTCGACCTTGGAGCGGATCGACGGAAAATCGTCGGCAAGCACGCTACGCAGCTTGACGATCAGCCGCTCGCGGGCTGGCTCGTCCTTCGCCATGATCAGGAGTTGGGCGAAGTTGGAATTGGGCAGTTGCTGGTCGAGCGGCAGGAAGAAGCGCGGCGCGCCCTCGCCGATATAGGTGGCGATGAAGCGCTTGTCCGGATCGTCCATCATGCGGGCTTCCAACTTCTTCGCTTGCGTCTCGACTTGGCCGATGCTGGTGCCCTCCGGCAGCCAGAGATCGACGAGGATTTCCGGGCGCGACGATTGCGGGAAGAAGTTCTGCGGGATGAACTGGAATGCCCAGAAACTGCCGAAAAAGGTGCCGAGCGTCAGAGCGATCACGATAATGCGATGGCGCACCGCCCATCCGACCGTAGACCGCAGGCGGCGGTAGAAGCGGGTGTCGAAGGCGTCATGATGGGCGCCATTGTGCTGGCGCTGCTTCAGGATCATGTTGCCGAGCCAGGGGGTGAAATAGACGGCGACAAACCATGATATGACCAGCGCGATCCCCACCACGTAGAACAGGGAACGGACATATTCGCCGGCGTCGGAGGCGGCAAAGCCGACCGGAATGAAGCCGGCGGTGGTGATCAGCGTGCCGGTCAGCATGGGGAAGGCGGTGGAGGTATAGGCAAAGCTCGCTGCATCGATCTTGACGAGCCCTTCTTCCAGCTTGCGCTCCATCATCTCGACGACGATCATCGCATCGTCGACGAGAAGGCCGAGCGCAATGATCAGCGCCCCCAGCGAAATGCGCTGCAGGTCGATGCCCAGCTCATACATCACGGCGAAGGTGGCGGCGAGGACGAGCGGAATGGTGATGGCGATGACCAGGCCGGAACGCCAGCCGATCGACAGGAAAGACACGACGAGGACGATAATGAGAGCTTCGCCCAGCGCCTTCATGAACTCGCCAACGGCCTCGGTCACGACTTCCGGCTGGTTGGCGATCTGGTTGATCTCGACGCCGTGGGGCAGGGTGCTTTCGAACCGCTCATAGGTCGCTTCCACCGCCTTGCCGACATCGATGACGTTGAACCCCTTGGCCATGACGACGCCGATCTGGACGCTGTCCTGGCCATTGAAGCGGAACTTGCGGGCGACGGGGTCTTCAAGCCCGGCGGTCACATCAGCGATATCGCCAAGCCGCGTGACCCGGTCGCCGGAGCGCAGCCGCAATTCGCGGATATCCGCGACTTTATCGACGCCGCCTTCCACCGAGATGCGCACGGAACGCTCGCCGGTATCGATCCTGCCGGCCGGGTCGACATTGTTCTGGCCGGCCAGCGTATCGCGTAAATCATTGAGCGTCAGGCCGCGCTCGGCCAGTGCCTTGGACGATACGTCGATGAAAATCTTTTCCGGTTGGTCGCCGATGATGACGGCCTTTTCCACGCCCGGCGTCGCCAGCAGCATGTCACGGGCCTGAATGGCGTAGCGCTTCAACTCGGGATAACTGAAGCCCTGTCCGGTCAGGGAGTGCAGCGTGATGAACGTATCGCCGAACTCATCGTTGAAATAGGGGCCGTAGAGCCCGGATGGCAGTTCGGCCCGGATGTCGCCGATCTTCTTGCGGACCTGATAGAAGGCATCCGCCACGTCCTGCGCATTGGTGTCGCCCTTGATCTGGAGCGTGATGGTCGCTGTGCCGGCGCGGGTATAGGAGCGCACGAAATCGAGATGCGGCGTTTCCTGCAGCTTGCGCTCGATTTTGTTGACGACCTGATCCTGCATTTCCTCCATCGACGCGCCCGGCCACGCTGCCTGGATCACCATGATGCGGAAGGTGAAGTCGGGGTCTTCCTTCTGCCCCATGTTCATCAGGCCAAAGGCTCCGGCCAGAATGATCAGGACGAACAGGAAGCGCGCGATGCTGGGATGACTGATCGCCCAGCGCGAAAGATTGAACGGACGCTTGCTGCCGGGTGAGCCGCCGGTCTCCGGGGCTTTCGAGGGATGGTCGGTGGATGGGCCTGATGTGGGGGTGGTCATCGCGTCGTTCCGTTCTCGAATGCCAGTCAGCGGGTCAGGTTGCTGGAAACGCTGCTTTCGGCAACATGCTCTTGCTGGTCAGGCGCGTTTTGCAGCAGCTTGACCTTCAAATCCTCGCGCATGAACTGCGTGCCGGCCGTCACGACAATATCGCCGGGCCGCAGCCCGTTGGCGATGCGCGCTTGAGTGCCGTCGAAATCCTCGATCTTCACCGGGCGGGCATGCACCGTCTCGCTCATACGGTCGACCGTCCAGACGAGTGCGCTTGCGCCATCCTTTGCAAGAGCGCTGAGCGGCACCGAAACGAGGGAAGGGCCGATCTCAGCGGATGTGGAGACCGATGCCGTCATGCCGAGCAGCACGCGGTCGTTCTCGGGCAGGCTGATGCGCACGGCGAAGGTACGCGAGCGCGGATCGGCGCTGCCCGAGACTTCACGCACCTTTCCGGGCAATATCAGGCCATCGTTCGACCAGATGGTCACCTGAACCGTCTTGCCCGGCTTGAAGGCGAAGATGTCGGTTTCAGGCACCGCGATTTCCACTTCCTTTTCACCGTCGGCGGCAATGGTGATCACCGGACTGCCGGCGGCCACGACCTGCCCGACTTCGGCGTTTACCGCAGTGACGATACCGGTCCTGTCGGTGTGCAGTGTGCCATAGGCGACCTGATTTCGGGCCTGTTCGAGCGCCGATCGGGCCGCGTCCCTGGTCGAGACCGCCTGATTGTAGCTGAGTTCCGCCTGTTCGAGCTGCGATTTGGGGGCAAATTTTCTGGCGAAAAGCTCCTCGGCCCGTTTGCGCGAGAACGCGGCCGTTTCAACCTGCCGCTCGGCGGAGGCAAGGCTTGCCTCGGCGGAGCGCACGGAAAGTGCATAATCGGTGGTGTCGATCCGCGCCACCGGCTCGCCCGCCTCCACGCGGTCGCCGATATCGACGAGCCTTTCGGTGATCTTGCCGGTCACGCGAAAGCCGAGCGCCATCTCGCTGCGGGCCCGCACGGATCCGGAATAGTCCAGCGCCCGGCTTGTCTGGGTCGCAGCGACTTCCATCACCTTCACGGGCCGAACCGTCTCCGTCACCGTCTCGTTTTTTTCTTCCGAACAACCTGAGAGGAAGAGCGCCGAAGACAGCAGTATCGATGTGACAAGCGAATGTTTCATGAGATTTCTTCCCGCTGCGCTCATGCGAGCGCCGATGAATTGCCGGTACCCGGATCGGAACAGAGTCGCGCTCATGCCTTCAGCGCCCGGATCGCGAAATCGACCAGGTCTTCAGGACGAGCCCGGTTATCTTTAAGGGCGCACTGGGCGACCAGTTGAGGATGGCATAGCGTGGCGATGCTGGCGCCAAAACACTTCGAGGCCACGCCCGAGTCCCGATCCACAAACTCGCCGGCTTTGATCCCATCGGCGATGATGCGTTCGAGAACTTCGTGCAGCCGGTCGATATGTTTGTCGATGACGTGCCAGTCACGCTCGATGGCGACGATGACCATCTCGTGGACATTCTCCTCGTCCATCATCGTTTCGACGGTGAGGCGATGCTGATCGAGCGCGTAGCGGCGCAACCGTTCCGTCGCGCTTATCGGCAGTTCCGCCGTCTGGAGCGCGAGTTGGTAGCTTCCAGCCAGCATGCGCGCGCAGATCGCCTGATGGATCTCAACCTTGGAACCGAAGAACCGGTAAATGTTCGCGGTAGACATCCCCAACTCGCGGGCGATGTCGGCGACTGTCGTCTTGCCATAGCCGAAGTGCCGGAACAGCCGTTCGGCCGTGTCCAGAATTCGGATGATATTCTCCTGCCGGCCAATGATCTCCGATGCCGAAGGATCACTCGATATTGAAGGATCGGTCATTGATGCCTCTGAATTGTGACGAATTTCGTATTTCGTCATTCGTAAAAGATCATTAGGCGCATGTCAAGCGGCAGCCATCATCCATGCGCTAGATGGACGGCATGGCTTCGTAAGCAGGGGGTTAAGGAGCGCTACTCGGCCGCCAGGAGCGATATGCCTGGCTCTGCGCCGGCCACCGTCTTGAAATGGAGGGGCCGCATTGAAACATACCCATCGCGGATATCGAGCACGTGCGAATAGACGTTCTCGCCGTTTTCGAGTGTGGGCAGCTTTTCTTCATGCATGATGCTGATGACGATGGCATCCGGGCAGCGTGCTTTCAGCGCCGCGTGGAACCGCCTCTTGGAGGCGGGGTCAAGCGCCCCGGTCGCTTCATCGAGGAAGATGATGGACGGCTTGTGCAGCAGGATGCGGGCCAGTACGATTTTCTGTTTCTGTCCGCCCGACAGCACCATGTCCCAGGGAGAGCCGCCGGCGGCGTCATCGTTCATGCGTTCGATGAACTCGCCGAGGCCGGCTTCATGAAGAACGGCGGCAATGGAAAGATCGCTGAACCCGGTCTCGTCTCCCGGCAGACAGACGAGTTGCTTCAATGAGACCGAGGGAAATTTCGCCTCCTGTGGGGCGTAGATGGACGTTGCGTTTTGCGGATAGACGATATCGCCGGTGCCGTAGGGCCAAAGACCGTTCAATGCCTTGATGAAGGAGGTTTTGCCCGAACCGGATTCGCCGCGCATATAGACCCAGTCGCCGCTGCGCATATTGATAACGCCGGAGCGCAGGAATGGCGCCTCACAATCCGGCCCCTTCATGAGGGTCAGATTGCGGACCGTCAGCCCGAAACGGGGATGCTGGCGTGCGAAAGCGAAACGGTTTACGCCGGAGCGGGCATAAAACGCGGCCGGCTCCTGCACATTCTCGATGGCTTGCGCGAGACCGGTCACGCGGTTTGCATTGGCCCGCAGATTGGCAATGTCCGGCATGACCTGAATGAACCAGGAGCAGTCGTTGATCATCGCCGCGACCAGTTCCGCGCCGGTCACATAATTGCGGAAGCTAACCGCATTGCTCATATAGGGCAGGAGGCCGGGAATATAGGCAATGATGCGACTGGAAAGAAAACCGTAGGCCGAAGAGAAGGCGAGATAGGCCGCGGCGAACCAGTTGAGATGGTTCCAGGTGCTGTCGACATCTCTGTAGAGATGGTTGTTAACCGCGCGTTGCACGGCTTCGCCTTGCGATGCCGAAATCTGGAAGCTGCGGCGTAAAAGCGTGGTCCATTCGCCACGAAACGAGCCTTCCGCCTTCAGAATGCCGAGATTGAGCCTTTCCAGCCTGCGACCGATCTTGATCGCGACCAGCGTTCCGAGCGGCACATAGATCGCGATGGCGGTGAATGCCAGAACCGCACCGCCATAAGAGCCCAAAAATTCGAGCCCGCCGACTTCCGTAGAGATTTCGATCAGCTTCTGGCCGATGAAGAAAGCGGACATGAAGACGCCGACCACACCCATGACGAGGCCGATTGCCCCGCCGGTCATGCCTTTGATCGATTCCTGCAGGCGTTGGTCGATATTGTCGGGCAGGTCTCTGCCTTTGCCCTGCTGCAGATGGAAGTGCGTGTGATTGCGGTCGAGCAGCGCTTCGGAAAAGCTATCGTTCAGCCATTTGCGCCATTTGCGATGCAAGGTCGTGGACAGGAGGTGTCGAAATCCGACAAGCAGCACATCTTTCGTGAGCATCAGCAGGATCAGGAGGCCGGCATTGGTCACGATCCCCAGGAGGGGGTCCTGCACCGTCGCACCTTTGACGTTTACGATTGAATTCATCAGATGGCCGGAAGCTACCGCTACCCAGACGGTCGTCTTGCTGACAAATGCCGTCAGAAGAAAGATCGCGATGGTGAGGGTCCAGGCTTCCCGCCAGCGATCGGACACCCAGTAGGCACCCATCAAGCCCCGAAACGATGTCATCCGCGATACGGCAGACCGCTTCCTTGCCTGAAAGGAATGTTGTGCGATGTGCCGGTTTCTCTGCAATCCACACCTCGTTTCGCCAGCTATGTAACAGCATATTACATATTGCAACAAACTGTGGTTAACACAATATTAATAATTTACACAATTCGGGAGAAAATTTGTTGAAGGTCAGGAAACAGGGCTGTTGCCGCACCCATGCCGCTGCTCGCCCTGATCCGGACCAGCCCCTGTGCAGGACGCTTGGACGGTCATCCGGGCCAAGGCTTTCAAATAAGATATGGACGCATTCGCGGTAATTGAGCAGATTGCGATATGTGCGGTCATGGGTGGAATATTGGCTTGAGGCCATGGATTAACGATTCCCCGCGAACGAAATCCCTGCCGTAGACGGCCGTCGGGGTTGGTTGCATGCATCGAACAAAAAAATCGGCGTGTATGTCACACTGGCAGATTCTCACTCGTCATGATGTTGCAACCAACAGAAGGAAACGAATCATGACTGCCAAACTTGATCCTTTCGCCGCAGCCCCTTCACTCATGAAGAGCTGGACCGGTACATCGATGGCCATCGCTTCCAGCCTCGAGCCGAGCCTCATCGAACTCGTTAAGATCCGTGCCTCCCAGATCAACGCCTGCGCCAACTGCATCAATATGCATACAGCGGAGGCGCGCGCGAAGGGAGAGACCGAGCAGCGCATCTACCTGCTGTCGGCCTGGCGCGAGGCCCCTTGCTACACCGATCGCGAACGCGCAGCGCTCGGCTGGACCGAGGCTCTGACGCGGCTTTCCGAAGGACATACGCACGAAAGTGCCTATGAAGCCGTGAAGGCTCAGTTCACGGAGGAGGAGCAGGTCAACCTCACATTGATGATCAATGTCATCAACGGGTGGAACCGGATCGCGATCGGCTTCGGCTTGTGGGTCGATCCGGCGGCCGCGAAGGCCGCCGCCTGATGGTGGACGCCAGGTCCGAGGACGCAGCGGCGAGTTTCAGCCCGCTGCGTCCAAAGCTCATGCGCATCGCCTACCGCATGCTGGGCTGCGTGGCCGACGCCGAGGATGTTGTACAGGAGGCCTTCATCCGCTGGATAGGAGCGGACCGTGGCGAAGTGCGTGAGCCCGAAGCGTTCTTGCGCAGCATTGTCACGCGGCTCTGCCTCGATCAGCTCAAATCAGCGCGACGCCAGCGTGAAACATATATCGGTCCTTGGCTTCCCGATCCCGTCATGGAGGAGGAGGAAGACGAAGACGTCACCTTGCCGCTGATGCGTGCATTGGAGCGGCTTTCGCCGCTCGAGCGGGCGACCTTCCTGCTGCACGACGTGTTCGGGCTCAGTTTCGAGGACGTCGCTACGACCATCCAGCGTGATCCGGCTGCATGCCGCCAGCTCGCCAGCCGCGCCCGCACCCATGTCCGCGAGGCGAGGCCTCGCTTTGAGGTGGACAAGCAACGTGGCGTCGAGCTTGCCGAAGCGTTCTTCACCGCCTCCCGCAGCGGCGATATGAAGGCGCTTGGTGCGATGTTGGCAGCCGAAGTCAGTGTCCATGCCGACGGTGGCGGCAAGCGTTCAGCAGCCATGGAGCCCATTGTCGGGTTCGATGCCGTCATGAAGGTGCACGAACATTTGGCGGCTCTGTTCCAGAAGAATGGCTCGACGCTTGTTCGTGCTGGATTCGTCAATGGATTGCCCGGTTTCATCACGCTAGAGGCCGATGGTGAACTCCAGACGACCGCGCTCGAAATCAAGGACGGAAAGGTTTCAGCAATCTATGTGGTGCGAAACCCTGACAAGCTGAGGCATCTGCATTAGATTTCATCGTCGGCCGGGGAACAGGACGCCTGGCTGGCCGGCGCGGGCTTCCTAGATAGATGGATCGCGTATCACATCTCGCGGCTCAGGGCCCCGCCCGGACGCTGCTCCGCTGACGCCCGGAAAAATGGAGCGCATCCGTGTTCCGTTGGTTGTCAGGGTATGATTCTTACCAGCCGAGGCCCTTGGAGATCTGCTGGGCCGCATCTTTCAGGAGTGTTGTAAAACGCCGAAGGTCATCTTCCTGTGTGCGAAAGGCTGGAGCTGCAATGTTCAGGGCGGCGATCACCGAACCGTCAAAGGCGAGGACCGGGACCGCTACTGAAACGATCTGTTCACTTACCTCACCACGGGTGATGCAATGACCGGTCTTCCGAACGGCCTGAAGCTGTGCGGCAAGCCTTGAGCGGTCAGTTGTGGTTCGCTGCGTGAAGCGATCGAGTTTTTCGGGTAACATCTGTTGCTGAACTTGCGGCGGGAGGAATGCCAGCAGGACCTTCCTTGATCCGGCATAAAGGGGGCGGCGGCGGCCAATCATAGCATGCACCCTTAGATCCCGGGACGGCTCGAATTTGGCGATACAAAGAGCTTCCGAATTATCGATTATGCGAAGCTGCACAGTCTCGTTCACCTTCTGCCCGACATCTTCCATGATCGGGCTGGCAATCCTGACGAGATCGACCTGCGTCGATGCAGCTGTTCCCAAGACAATAATGGTATTGCCGAGGCGGAATCCGCCTTTCTGGGTCTTTTGCACCATTCCTCGGTGTTCCAGTGTGCGTAACATTCGAAGGACACGCGGTTTTGTTTCACCGAGATTTCGGGCTATGTCGGACAAGCGGACATCCGGCGTTTTGGCAACCGCCATAAGGACGGATATTGCTGTGTCAACAGATTGAACCAAAAATGAATTTTCCTGCAAGGCTTACCCCTCTCCGTGCGGTGAACGATTGAAATGAACAGGCCAAAAAGTGGCTGTTTTTACTGTTACATGCAATGTAACACGCCTGATTTTGGTTTGACAGCTTTGTGACAGAATTCTAAGCATTGAGGAGAAACGGGGCTGCTCCCGTTCGTGGAAGCCGGCAAAAAGATCGGCCAACGACTCGAAACCACGAGAGAGGAACAATGACAAAAACATTCTTGAAATCGGCGGCGTTGATGCTGCTTGCAACCGCGGCGATCCCGACACCCGGCTTGGCGCAGGCCGCACCGCTTATCATCGGCATGTCCACCACGCCCACCACGCTCGATCCGCACGAGGACAGCTCGGCGCCGAACAATGCGACCTCTCGCCATATATGGGACAGCCTGATCAACCTGACGGGCGTCTCGACCAACCAGCCCGAACTGGCCACGGAATGGAAGACGGTGGATCCAACCCATTGGGAGTTCAAGCTGCGCGAGGGCGTGAAATTCCACGACGGCAGCACTTTCGATGCGGAAGACGTGGTCGCCTCCTTGCTTCGTGCCCGCGACAAGCCGAGCCAGGGTTTCGCCTCCTATACCCGCAACATCGTCAAGGTCACCGCGAAGGATCCGATGACGGTGATTGTCGAAACCAGCGTGCCCGATCCGCTGCTCCTGAATTCCATCAGCCGCATCCGCATCATCAGCGCCGATTGCGCCGAGGCTCCTGTCCAGGATTTCGACAACGGCAAATGCGCCATCGGGACTGGCGCTTACACCTTTTCCTCCTTTTCGCCGGGCGACCGGCTTGTCCTGAAGCGCAATGACGATTATTTCGCCGGCGCCTCACATTGGTCCGACGTCACGCTTCGCTTCCTGCCGGACGACGGCGCGCGTCTGGCTTCGCTGTTGTCCAACGAGATCGATATCATCGAAGCCTTGCCGGCTGACGGAATGGCGCGTGTCGAGGGGAGCGAGGATCTCCAGGTCATCAACGGCCAGTCGTCGCGTTTGGTCTATCTCGGCATGGATGTCAGCAATGACGTATCGCCCTTCATCAAGGCGGCCGACGGTTCGGCGCTGAGCGAGAACCCGCTGAAGGACGAGCGCGTGCGCCGCGCCATCCTGATGGCGATCAATCGCCCGGCCATCGTCGAGCGCGTCATGCAGAAGAACGGTACCGTTGCCGATCAGTTCGTCGCCCAGGGCTATATGGGGCATTCGGAAGCGGTGGAGCCCGTCTCCTATGATCCGAAGGCTGCAAAGGCCCTTCTTGCGGAGGCTGGGTATCCAGATGGCTTCCGCTTGACGCTGCATGGTCCTTCGGGGCGTTATGTGAAGGATAGCGAGATCGTCCAGGCGGTTGGCCAGATGCTGGCGCGCATCGGTATCCAGACGCAGGTCGAAGTCCAGCCATGGTCGATGTATTCGGAAGCCTATCCCGACGGCAAGTTCAGCCTCTTCCTCGGATCGTGGGGCGTGAACACGGGGGAGACGACCAATCCCACCGTCGCTCTGGTCGCCACGCGCAACGAGGAAAAGGGAACCGGCCGCTATAATGGCGGCGGCATCTCGGATCCGAAAATCGACGAAGTGCTGGCAAAAGCAAGCTCTACGCTCGATGAGACGGAACGGCTCCCGCTGCTCGGAAAGTTGTCAGAACTGACCTTCAACAAGCTGTGGCTGCTGCCGATGCATTACGAGAACGTCGTGCTCGGTGCCAAGAAGACCGTCCGCTACACCCCGCGCGGCGACAAATATACGCTCGCCTATTTCGTCGAGCCCGCACAATAAGCACGGCAAAGGACGGGAGGCATCAGGCCACCCGTCCATTTTTTCTCCAGGAGACCAGCATGCAGGAACTCGGTACGAGCGGCGCAGCCGCCCGGGCACGGGCAGTCTACGACTATGGACAGACGGCGATCTTCGCCTCGACGATCGATCCCAGGCTCCACCTTCTTCTCTACATTCCGCCGACCGCCGCGGACGGTCGGAAGATCGACCTTCTGGTTGCGGTGCATGGCACCGGTCGGACTTCGGCGATCGAATTTCGCGACGGGTTCGCCGAATTCGGTCTCTACAATGATTGCGCCGTCCTTTGTCCGATCTTTCCGGTGAACGTCATGGGTGACGGTGCGCGGTCCGGCTACAAATACATGCAGGAAGGCGACCTTCGCTATGATCGCGCTGTGCTTGCCATGGTGGAGGAGATGGCGGCGAAATACGGTCAAGACTGGTCCAAGTTCGCGATCTTCGGCTTCTCCGGCGGTGGACATTTCGCGCATCGCTTCGCGATCCTGCATCCCGGGAAGCTGTGGGCGGCCTCCATCGGTGCGCCGGGTTCGGTCACGCTTCTCGATCCGAACCGCGACTGGTGGGTGGGTATTCGCGATATCGAGGCGCGCTTCGGCAAGCGGTTCGATCCCGAGACGCTGGCCAAGGTTCCCGTTCATATGGTCGTCGGCGATGCCGATCTGGAAACCTGGGAAATCACCCACAAGCCCAGCAGCGTCTACTATATGGAAGGCGCCAACGACGCCGGCGAAACCCGCCCGGCACGGCTCGAGGCTCTGGCCGCATCCTTTCGCGCCGCCGGCGTCGATGTGACGTTCGACAAGGTGGCGGGCGTTTCCCATGACCGGATGAAGGTGCTCGGCCATGTGAAAGCCTTCCTCGCCAAGGTCCTGGCTGAAAGGCGCATGAAATGAAGAATGCGACGATCGTGGCGCCGCAGCCGGAGGCGGTGGAAGCCGGGGCCGCCGTGCTTGAGCGCGGCGGCAATGCGGTCGACGCCGCACTCGCCTGCGCGTTTGTCCAGGGCGTGGTCGATCCGCAGATGGCGGGCATCGGCGGTTTTGGCTCAATGCATGTCTATATGCCGTCAAAGGGCGTTCACGACATTCTCGAATTCTATGCCCGCGCGCCATTGGCCGCGACGCCCGACATGTGGGTCGACAAGGTCCAGGGCGAGAGCCGCGACGGTTTCGGTTATATTCTCGACGGCAATATCTCCGATATCGGCTATCTCGCCGTTTGCACGCCAGGTTCCTTGAAAGGCTATGAAACGGCACTGCGTGACTATGGCAGCTTTGACTGGGCCGACCTGATCGCGCCTGCGATAGACTATGCCCGCAATGGCTTGATGATCCGCAACCACATGCACTGGTACTGGTCCAAGGATCAGTCCGACGATGGTTTCGCCAACACGCAGGACAAGCTGCGCTTCTCGTCGACCGGCCGGAAGGTCTATTTCCGCGATGACGGGTCGCTGCGCGATGTCGGCGAAACACTCGTCAATCGCGACATGGCCGACACGCTGGAGCTTATCGCCAGGAGCGGCGGCTCCGACATATTTTATCACGGTGAGCTTGCAGAGCGGATCGCCGACGATTTTGCTGCAAACGGCGGTCTCATCGGCCGCGATGATCTGGCGAAATACGAACTTTCGAAAGTCTCGCCGATCTGGGGCGAATATCGCGGGCACCGCATCGCCACCTCGCCACCGCCGGGTTCCGGCTTCCCGATGCTCGAAATCCTCCACATCATGGAGAATTTCAACGTCCGCACCATGCAGCACGGCGGGACAGAGCATGTCAGGACACTGTTCGAGGCGATGAAGCGCATGACCATCGACAAGGACGCCCATATGGGCGATCCCGAATATGTCGATGTCCCGTTCGAACGCTTGATATCGAAATCCCACGTGGCCGCCCATGCGCAGGCAATCAGGGCAGGGGAGCGGGCCGATGTCCGCCGGATGGACCGTTCGCAGCGCGAGACGACCCACGTCTCCGTCATCGACAAGCATGGCAACGCGGTGGCGATGACCCATACGCTCGGCAGTCCGTCGGGCGCCATCACCGACGGGCTCGGCTTCATGTACAACGGCACGATGAGCCGCTTCAATCCATACCCCGGCAAACCCGGATCGATCGCGCCGGGCAAGCGTCGCCCGAGTTCGGCCGCTCCGACCATCGTCTTCAACGGCGACGATCCCTATGTGGTGGTCGGCGCACCTGGCGGCAGCTATATTGCGCCGACGGTGGCGCAATGCCTGATGAACATCATCGACTTCGATATGTCGGTTCTCGAGGCGGTGATGGCGCCACGCGTTGTCGGCGTGTCGAACAAAATCGATATCTGCAACCGCATTCGCCGTTCCGTTGAGAAGGAGCTTCGCAACGAAGGCTACGACGTTGCCCGTTCGCCGCAGACTTATGCCTTCGCTGCCCTCCATGCGATCAAGATCGAGGACGGGGTATCCCGCGGCGCCGCGGATCCCCAACGCGACGGGCTTTCGCTGTCGGTGGCGTGAGAAAGGAAAGGCATCATGGCCATCTCCCTGATACGGCGGCTGATCCAGGCATTGTTCGTGATCCTCGCCATGACAGTGATCGTCTTCATCGGCGTCAGCGTCATCGGCAACCCGGTCGACATCCTGATCAATCCCGATGCAAACCAGGCTGAGAGGCTGCGCGTCATCGCGCATTACGGTCTCGACCAACCCTTGTGGAAACAATATCTGCTATTTCTCCAAGGGCTCACGCATGGTGATTTCGGCGACAGTTTCGTCTATGGCCGTCCGGCATTGGGGTTGATCCTCGAAAGACTGCCGGCCACCCTCGAACTGGCGATCTCCGCATTGTTGATCGCGATCGTCATCGGGCTGCCGCTCGGGCTCTATGCCGGACTCTATCCGAACCGCCTGTCGTCCCGCATCATCATGAGCGGTTCCATCCTCGGCTTCTCCCTGCCGACCTTCTGGGTCGGGCTCATGCTGATCATGGTGTTTTCGGTCGAACTGCGCTGGTTGCCCACCAACGGGCGAGGCGTCACGGCGGAATTCCTCGGTGCGCAATGGTCCTTTCTTACGAAAGACGGCCTGGTCCATCTGCTTTTGCCGGCCTTCAATCTTGCCCTGTTCAAGACCTCGCTCATATTGCGGCTGACGCGCGCCGGGGTCCAGGAAGTGCTGCCGCAGGACTACATCAAGTTTGCCCGCGCCAAGGGACTGCCCGAACGCCGCATCATCTTCGTGCATGTGCTGAAGAACCTGATGATCCCGCTCGTGACCATCATTGGCCTGGAATTCGGGTCGCTGATCGCGTTCTCGGTCGTAACCGAGAGCATCTTCGCCTGGCCGGGCATGGGAAAGCTCATTATCGACTCGATCAATCTCCTCGATCGGCCCGTCATCGTCGCCTATCTGATGATGATGGTGCTGCTGTTCGTCACCCTGAACTTCCTCATCGATGTCTGTTACACGCTGCTGGACCCGCGCGTCCGGCTCGATGCGAGGGCTTGAGACATGACTATTGCCCCTCTCCCAGTAATGCCCGAAGCCCCGCCGGAGCCGGGCAGGCTACGCCGGCAACTGCAGGAATTTTCCCGATCGCCAGGGGCGGTGACCGGTCTCGCCGTCCTCATCATCATCATTGTGCTGGCGGTCTTCGCATCGGTCATCTCGCCGCAGGATCCCTATGATTTGACGCAGCTCGACATCCTCGACGGCCGTCTGCCGCCAGGGTCTGAATCCTTCTCAGGCCTCGTCTACCATCTGGGGACCGACAGCCAGGGGCGGGACATCCTGTCCGGCATTCTCTACGGCCTGAGAACGTCGCTTACCGTGGGCATTCTTTCGGCTTTCGCGGCTGCGATCATCGGTACGACGGTGGGCCTGATCGCTGCCTATATCGGCGGCCGCACCGAGAATGCGCTCATGCGTCTGGTGGACCTGCAGCTGTCCTTCCCGACGATCCTGATGGCGCTCATGATGCTGGCCATTCTCGGCAAAGGCGTCCTCAACGTCGTGATCGCCCTGATCATTGCCGAATGGGCGACCTATGCGCGGACCGTTCGGGCGACAGCCCTGGTCGAGCGCGAGAAGGAATATATCGAGGCGGCCCGCTCCTTCCGGCTGCCCGGCTGGCGTATCCTGTTCAGGCATCTCCTGCCCAACTGTCTCGCGCCGGTGATCGTCATCGCCACCATGCAGGTCGCTCGCGCCATCGGGCTCGAGGCGACGTTGTCCTTCCTCGGGCTGGGCGCCTCGGTCACCGAACCATCGCTGGGCATGTTGATCTCCAACGGCTATCAATATCTGCTCACCGGGCTCTACTGGATCAGCTTCTTCCCCGGCATAGCATTGCTGGTCACCATCGTTTCCATCAATCTCGTGGGTGACCGGCTGCGCGATGTCCTCAATCCGAGGAATACGTGATGTCTGCTCTCCTAGAGGTCCGCAATCTCGCCACGGAATTCGGCGCCAAGCTCGGACTGCGCGCGGTCAACGACGTTTCCTTCCGGCTTGAGCGCGGCAAGGTGCTTGGCCTGGTCGGCGAGTCCGGCTCGGGAAAGTCCGTGACCGGGTTCTCGATCATGGGCCTGCTCGACAGACCGGGGCGTGTGGTCGACGGCCAGATCCTGTTTGACGGGACCGACCTCGCCACGCTTTCCGACGCCGAGATGCGCCGGCTGCGCGGCAAGCGGATCGCCATGGTTTTCCAGGATCCGATGATGACCCTCAATCCGGTGCTGACCGTCGGCACGCAGATGATCGAGGCTGTGCGGGCACATGATCCCGTGTCGAAGGACGTCGCTCGCCAGCGATCGCGCGATGCGCTCGGCCTCGTCGGCATTCCCAGTCCTGACGAGAGGCTTTCCGCCTATCCGCACGAATTTTCCGGCGGCATGCGCCAGCGCGTGGCGATCGCCATCGCGCTTCTCCACCATCCCGACCTGATCATCGCCGACGAGCCGACGACGGCGCTTGACGTCACGATCCAGAGCCAGATCATCTCGGAATTTCAAAAGCTTGCCGAACAGTCGAACACGGCCGTGATCTGGATCACCCACGATCTGGCCATTGTCTCGCGGCTCGCCGATGATATCGCGGTAATGTATGCCGGGCGGCTGGTGGAGACGGGCAGCGTCGAGGAGGTTCTCGGGGACCCACGGCACCCCTATACAAGGGGGCTGATCATGTCCGTGCCGTCGCAGAACCATCGCGGCGAACCCCTGCGGCAGATCCCGGGCATGACGCCGGCTATCAATCGTCTGCCGCCGGGATGCAGTTTTCGCACGCGGTGCGAACAGGCGACCGACGCTTGCGCGGCGATGCCCGACCTGATGTCGGAAGGCAGCCGCGCCTTCCGCTGTTTCCATCCTGTGGCAAGGATAGACGCCTGATGCGCGACCTGACACCCCCTCTCATCGAAGCCCGCGGCATATCACGCCGCTTCGGATCGAAGCCGGATCTGGCGGCAAAAATCGCGCTGCGCCTGGGCCTCGCCAAGCCGCAGCCGATCGTACACGCCATCGACAATGTCAGCTTGAGCATCCGCAGGGGCGAGGTCGTGGGTCTTGTCGGAGAAAGCGGTTGCGGCAAATCCACCTTGGGGCGGGTTATTGCCGGGATCATTCCGCCGAGCGAGGGCCAGGTGATCTGGCAGGGCAGGGACCGCGAAAGCCTGAACCCGAAGGAGCGTCATGCGGCGGCGCTCGCCACGCAGATGATCTTCCAAAACCCGATGGCAGCGCTCAATCCCCGGATGAGCATCGAGGACATCGTGTCCGAGGCGCCACGCACCCATGGCCTGGTGCCCAAGGGCGGCCGGCAGGACTATGTCGATCGCTATCTGCGCCTTGCGGGCTTCGATCCGACGATGAAGGGACGCTACCCGCACCAATTCTCAGGCGGCCAGCGGCAGCGCGTCAACATCGCGCGGGCACTCGCCGTGCAGCCCGACTTCCTCGTCTGCGACGAAAGCGTCGCCGCACTTGATGTTTCGATCCAGGCACAGGTCATCAACCTCTTCATGGAGTTGCGGGAGAGGCTCGATCTCACCTATCTCTTCGTCAGCCATGATCTTGGCGTCGTCGAACACATCTCCGACCGGGTGGCAATCATGTATCTCGGCCGCATCGTCGAAGAAGCGCCGGTTGAAGAGGTTTTCCTACGGTCCAATCATCCCTATACTCAGGCATTATTGGCTGAAGTGCCTCGCATCGAACTGACCAAGCGCCGCTTCAAAGCGGTGGAAGGTGAACTGCCAAGCCCGCTCAATCCTCCGAATGGATGCCATTTCCATCCGCGTTGTCCGTTTGCGATGGATCGATGCCGGATTGAAGTGCCTCTGAAGCGTGAAGTAGCGCCCGGACATTTGTCAGCCTGCCACTTGAACGACCAACCCACGGTCTAATCCTGACGCTTACGAACGACACGCTTTCAAACAAGAGTTCCGCCGCGGCAACTCAATCCCTGCAGGTGTGGCCGACGTTCATGGACATCAAGTCACCCATTCTCGCTACGATTTCATCCAGCACTGCAATTCGCCGGCTGCCCGAAGGGCGAATGGCGAAATAGGACACATCGATAGCAGGGAGGAACGGAACGCTCGTTATGTTTGTTCCAGCGGCGCGGATTGTCGTCTGATCGACAATCGCTATCCCCATGCCAGCGGCGGCGAAATGGCAGCAATTGAGCATCGAAGTTTCCATCGTGCTGATAGGGGCATGCTCGGCACTTGCAAATGCACGATCCAGCGCCAGCCTTAGCGGAGAATTCCGTCCGGCTGTCAGGACGCGATAATCATAGAGATCGGCCGGTGTAATGACCTCGCGTGAGGCAAGAGGGTGATCGGGCTGCATGGCTGCCACCGCATGTGAGCTATGCAGCAAAACGGCATTGTGGTCGCCCCTGCGTGGAGAGCCAAACACGAAGCCGAGATCATAGTGATTATTCTCGACCATATCCCAGATATGGCGGCTGTTTTCGACATCGATGACAAGTGGCAGGTCGATCCTGTTGCCGACGACTTCGATGATTGCCTGCTGAAGATAAGGTCGCACCAGGGACGTCACGCTGGCTATGCGTAAGACGATGTTCTTGTGTTGCCTTATGTCGGTTGCCGCGCGCGCGATCTGATCCAGGCCGATATAAAGGCGCTCGACCTCATGGAACAGCAATGTCGCTTCCAGGGTTGGCACAAGGCGGGTGCCCTGACGCTCGAACAAGCTGATTTGAACGGCTTCCTCAAGATCTCTGATCAAGCGGCTGACGGCTGGCTGCGTGATATTCATCGCTTCGGCCGCAGCTGTAATTCCACCTGTCATGATGACACTTCGAAAAGCTTCAACCTGTCGCGATTTCAGACGCATCGTCCATCAACCCATAACATCAAGACATGAATATAGTACCAAATACAATTTTTCATGCATGCATGAAAGGGCTAGTTCTGTGAGCTGATCCGCGGAGAGGCGCGGAAATCGGAGCATTCGGAGGAGTTCCCATTATGAAGCGTTTCGCTTACGCGGTTTTGGCTGCGTCTGTCGCTCTTTTCCCTGCATCGTCGTTTGCCAGGGATCTGACCGTCGGATTGTCGG
Source organism: Phyllobacterium phragmitis (assembly GCF_002980495.1). GTDB lineage: Bacteria > Pseudomonadota > Alphaproteobacteria > Rhizobiales > Rhizobiaceae > Paramesorhizobium > Paramesorhizobium phragmitis. The sequence continues at coordinate 4,866 of NZ_PVBR01000011.1, read as the reverse complement.
CATCAACGACGTCGATGGACCCGCAATTCTATGTGGTGGGTCCCAACAGCGCCATGGCGCGCAATATTTTCGACGGATTGGTGAACCAGGATGCCAAGCAGCAGATTCAGCCTGCGCTGGCGCAATCCTGGCGCCGGATCGATGATACGACCTGGGAGTTCAAGCTGCGGCCGAACGTCAAGTTCCATGATGGCAGCGATTTCACCGCACAGGATGTCGTCGCCAGCATCAAGCGCGTGCCGTTTGCGGCGACCAACAGCCCGAGTTCCTTTACGCCCTATGTAAAGGCGATCAAGGATGTCGTCGCTGTCGATCCGCTGACGGTGCAGGTCAAGACCGATGGTCCAACACCGCTTCTGCTCAACAATCTGACCCGGATTGCCATTCTGCCGGCATCGCAGGGGAAGACGACGACGGCGGAAATGAACAAGGGCAATGGCGTGATCGGTACCGGCCCGTTCAAGTTCGTCTCCTGGACGCCGGACGACAATATCGTGCTCGCCCGCAATGACGACTATTGGGGCGGAAAGGCGCCCTGGGAAAAGGTCACTTTCCGCATTTTCAAGAACAGCAGCGCGCGCGTTGCGGCGATCCTTTCCGGTGATGTAGACCTCATCGAAAACATTCCCACGGCCGATACGCGCCGGCTGGAATCCTCCGATGCGATCAATGTGATCGAGGTCACCGGCAATCGCCTGATGTATCTGCATATGGATCAGGACCGTGAGGTGTCTCCCTTTGCCAAAGGAGCGGATGGCAAGAACCCGCTTTTGAAGCCGGAGGTGCGCCGCGCTCTTTCACTTTCGATCAATCGTGAGGCAATTGTCGATCGCGTGATGGACGGGCAGGGGACGCCCGCAGGGCAAGTCGTACCCGAAGGCTATTTCGGCTATGATCCGGCACTCAAGGTCGACCCTTATGATCCCGCAAAGGCCAAGCAACTTTTGGCAGAGGCAGGCTATCCCGACGGATTTGCGTTGACCGTCCATGCCTCCAACGACCGCTATCCGAATGACTCGAGGGTTGCACAGGCTATCGGCCAGTTCTTCAGCCGGATCGGCATCAAGACCGATGTGACGACCTTGCCGGGAAGCGTCTACTTCACCCGTGCATCGGCTCTTGAATTCAGCCTCATCATGGGGGGCGCGGCGGTTGAAACCGGCGAGGCTTCAGGCGTGCTTGGCCCTATCTTCGAAACCTATGGCGACAATGCCGGTCAGGGAAATCGCGGCCGCTATACCAATCCGGAATTCGACAAGACTCTCGAAGAGGCGCGCAAGACGCTGGATGATGCGAAACGCGAGAAGCTGTTGCAGAAAGCAACTGAAATCGCCATGCACGATCTGGGTGTTATCCCACTGTTCTTCCTCGCCAATAGCTGGGAAGCCGCTGTAGCGCTCAGGCCGTGGCCGGTGAGGGCAACGCTGCGCGTTCAGATCATGATCGAGATCGACAAGCGCATCAACGTTGAAGGCGCTAAGATCGTGTAGCGCGCAATTTCAGTTGGCACGAACGCGCAAGTTCACTTGGCATTTTCCCCTCACCGGGCGATAAAGCCAAAGGTCTGAATGACATTGGACGGGGGGAATGATGAGCACAGCGTACCACATGGTGCATTATCGCCGCTTTGAGGCGGACGCGAAGGCGCCGAAGGGCAAGACGATCGAGGTCCTCTGCCGCGAGGCCCTCAATACTCAGAACGACAAATCGAAGCTGTGGGCTCGGCCGGAGGACCGAGTATTCGACGTGGGCAACGGTGATGGCCGCAAGATATTCCTGAACAAGGTCGCTGACCTGTCCGATGCCGTGTTCGGTGAGATGTGCCTCGCACAGGAAAAGGACATGCAGGCGCTCCTGAACATGAAGCCCTCGCAGGTGAAATTGTCGGACCTGACCACGGCGACAGTCTATGACCTTGACGAGCGGGTGGCACCAAAGGGGTCTCAGTTCATCCGGGGACTGGCCTACTGGATCGCAATCGGCAATCACGTCCTCTTTTTGAAGACACACTCCATGACGCCGGAGTTCGTGCGGCTGTACCTCGATTGGCTGCTCAAATCGCGCGGGGCTGTGGTGGATCCGGCCATGTCGTTCGCCCTCAATGCCGAGTTCGACAAGACCGCGACGGCGGGAGACATTGGCGAGATACGCAACCTCCGGGTGGCGGGAAAATCGGTGCCGCAGGTCATCAACTTTGAAGGCGAGGCCGAGAAGCGCGAAGTCAAGACCTCCCGGCGCGTTGCGGACAAATTTGCCCAGATGCAGCAGGCGGTGCCAATCGTGAAGGCGCTGTTTGGCGACAAGCAGGCTGCGTCGCTCATTGAAAGTCTCGGTCCCGAGGAGTATCTTGCTGTTGAAGCGTCGGTGAAGGTCCGGGGACGCCGGACCGAGGAATCACGCAAGAAGTTCCAAGCCATTGCGAATGATCTTGCGGACGAATCAGACGCCCAAGTGCAAATTGAGGGCAAGGACGGCCAGATAAGGGATGGCGATGCCATTCTGCGGACCCGTATGCCGTTCCACATGCCCCATGAAGGGAGCAATCTTCTGGAGTTCGACAACGTCTCGGACCAGCTCCAAGAGGTATATTCTCGCTTCGTTAAGGATGGAAAGATCAAGGCCTGATGGCCAGAGCGCCGACCATTGTTGTTACCCTGATTGTCGCCGGTCTGTTTGCGTGGGCGGTCCCGCTCGTGCGCCTGTTCGGCGCGTTCCAGCCGCTCATTGTCGCCCTCTCCATCATGGTTGCGGCGGTGTTCGTCCGCCTCAATCGCGGAATGCCCACGCTCGAGTGGAAGAGCCTTGATCCTGATAAGCGCAAGGACCTGACCGCCTCTATCGTAAGCGTGACGACCGAGTACGGCTGGATCATCGGCATCAACGCGGCTGCGCTGGTTGGACTGGTCACGCTGTCGGTGATCGGGGCGGAGGATGCCGCCTTGTGGCCGGAAGATGCCCGCCGGACCGTCGCCGGTGTCGTGGGCGGCGTTGTCACCCTATGCGCCGCTCGCATGGCCTACGTGGTGTGGCGGGACATCGACATTGTCCGCTTGCAGAAGCGCCTGATTGACGGCGCTGCATCGAAGGAATCAGAAGAGCGGGAGCTCGCCCTCGCTGACGAGAAGGTGGCGCGCATCCGAGGCGCGAACGTCCGGCCGGTCGAGGTGAAGCCTCCCAAGGCGTGGGGCGAATAGATCGCCGAATGAGGGGGTATGCTGATTGGCAGTTGTTTTATGTTTCCGATGTTTTCGGAAAATGCTTGCGGATTTGATTGATTACGGCTGCGACGTGTTTCCGTGGTGCCCAATTATAACGGCCGAAGGTATCATGGAAACCAACGTCAATAATTTTGCTATCCCGTAGCCCCCCATGATTAAGGGGAAAATAGACGCGAAATTCCTCACCCACCTCTATTTTCTTCGGAAGTCCGCCGCTAAATGGCCCTTTGGTGAGGTTCATTTCAGATGGAAAATTGTGCAGCGGATTCAAGATGGCCCAGGTTTGCGATTTCTTCATGAGACGTCGCAGCGTTGAGTGTTTAGGGCGCCCGACAGAAGAATGAAGAGTGACCGCCCCCGGTCCATAGTTGGTAGCACTTAGCGAAATCACTTGGGTGCCTTCATCGTCCCCTACGACCGTCATTACCTGGAACGTCGTGCGTACCTTCGGTTTTGGGTAGATGAATTTCGACCACACATTCCAGATGAAACCAGCAAGGGAAATTGCGACAGAGAAAAGGCTTATTACAAAGGCCTAATCAGCGGTAGTCATACATTTGCCCGGAGCGTTGCCGCTGAGTTCTCAATTCGGGAGAAATCTCATTCATTGGCTCGACCAACCACGCTCGTTCATTGTCGGCATCTCAATCGTGGCCACCGGGGGCACTTTCCTTGATTTTTGCTCGGACTTTGGCAACAGCGATTCCAGCCGATCAATTACAGCGCCGAGCGCGAGGCAAATCACGCCTAGACCAAAGGCAACCGCACCTAAGATCTCATGAATAGAGGAAGCTGCAGTGATCAGGACTGCGATGCCTCCAAGCATCTGCAGTCCGCCCAGGGTGGAAATAAGGAATTTCATAAGATGCCCCTTTGTTGTGGGGAACATCACTCAACCGTCGGCCGTCGTCAATCCTTCTTCAGCCTCGTGCCTGGGCGGTTGCTGTGTCGCGTCTACTGGCCGCGCATCAGAAAATATCATTTAAAATCAATAATTGTCAGTTGCAGCATGACGCGACAAAAAATGAACCGCATGCCATGCCGGTCCACCTGTTAATATATTGATTTTCTTATGAAAATAGGTGATAGCGGAGGAAGGCTACCGCCAGTACAGGGCGTCGACTAAATTTATGTGCTGAGGAGGGTTCACCGATTAGTAGGCGATACTGGTAGGTGCAAATCCCGCCCCCGCAACCAATTCAAACATAAGTCGTTGATCGTGCATATATAACAAGCGCTTAGGCCGCCAACTAGCGGTCGCTTTGCGTTCAGGCTTCGGTTCTCGGGCATGGGCATGGCGATCATATTCATCGGGTTTCACGAGTTCGAATCCTCTCCCCACGCGAAAAAGCCCGCTTTGACTTGACTTGGGGCCTATCCCCGCGTGTGCGGGGGAGACAAGTGATCGACCTGAAAGGGGGCCGGGGCGTCGGGTCTATCCCCGCGTGTGCGGGGGAGACCGGCGCGGATGTTATCTCGACTGGCCTTGGCTGGGTCTATCCCCGCGTGTGCGAGGGAGACAGAAGGAAGAGAAATCCGGGTTCGGCATCCAGTTCGGTTCGAGCGGCAGCGGCTTCTCCGTTGGCATCGGTGCGAAAAAGACCAAGGACGAACTGAACCAGGGCGCGCAGACCAATGCAGGCTCCAG
>NZ_PVBR01000010.1 GCF_002980495.1 Phyllobacterium phragmitis | reverse complement strand
GCGGCGATATCCGCGCCATCTGGCGCTCGCTCAGCAGAAACAAATCACCCATCGCAGCCTCCTTCAATGGAGACTGTGAATCACACCGAAAACCGATCCGCAAGAAAATTAATAGGTCCTGAGCCTAGTTCTGACAAGCTCAGGGACACGCCGTGCTTTCCTTCACGGCAATGTGAGAACGGATGCCCTTCATATCGGGTTGGCGCGATATATATATCGAATGAACCCGATGAATGCAGATGAACCATGACACACCGCGATGAAATCCTCAAAGCGCTGGCGCACCCCGTCCGGCTCGACATGCTGAACTGGATGAAGGAGCCGGAGAAGCATTTCACCCAGGAGCATCCGTTCGAAATGGGCGTATGCGCCAGCGGGATCGAACGGCGTTGCGAGCTGTCGCAATCGGCGGTGTCGGCGCATCTGGCGACGCTTGCCCGCGCCGAACTCGTGACCACGCGCCGCGTCGGGCAATGGATATTCTACAAACGCAACGAGGAAACCATAGCGGCTTTTCTCGACTCGCTCTCCGACCTTTGAAGTTCTCCTCATGAAAGGCATATCGATGACCACACTGTTTGACCCGATCAAAGCCGGCGATCTCGCGCTTGCCAACCGCCTTGTCATGGCGCCGCTGACGCGCAACCGTTCGCCCAACGCCGTGCCGACCGATATGAGCGTCACCTATTACAAGCAGCGCGCGACGGCAGGGCTGCTCATCACCGAAGCTACGGCCATCACCCAGCAGGGGCAGGGCTATGCCGATGTGCCGGGCCTCTATGCACCCGAACAGCTGGCGGGCTGGAAAAAAGTGACCGACGCGGTTCATGCCGCTGATGGCAAAATCGTCGTGCAGCTCTGGCATGTCGGGCGCATTTCGCATGATTCATTGCAGCCCGGCGGGGACAAGCCGGTTGCGCCTTCCGCAATCCGTGCAAAGTCGAAGACCTATCTCATCGACGCCGAGGGCAATGGCTCGTTTACGGAGACATCGGAGCCGCGCGCTCTGGAGAAGAGCGAACTGCCCGGCATCGTCGAGGATTACGCCCAAGCGGCAAGAGCCGCTGTTGAAGAGGCCGGATTCGACGGGGTGGAGATCCATGCGGCCAATGGCTATCTGATCGACCAGTTCCTGCGCTCGGGCAGCAATCACCGCACCGACGAGTATGGCGGCTCGATCGAGAACCGCGCCCGCTTCCTGCTTGAGGTGGTCGATGCCATTGCGAGCAAGATCGGAGCGGGCCGCACCGGCATCCGCCTTTCGCCAGTCACACCTGCCAATGATGCATCCGATCCGGACCCGCAGCCGCTTTTCGACTATGTGGCCTATAAACTTGCGTCCTACGGTCTGGCTTATGTGCATGTGATCGAAGGGGCGACCGGCGGTCCGCGCGATTACAGCCAAGGCGACAAGCCTTTCGACTACGCGGCGTTCAAGGCGGCTTACCGCGATGCGGGCGGCACGGGCGCGTGGTTGGTCAACAATGGCTATGACAGGAAGCTGGCGGAAGAAGTGGTCGCGGAAGGCCGCGCCGATCTCGTCGCCTTCGGCAAGCCGTTCATCGCCAATCCGGATCTTGTGCGCCGGTTCAAGGAAGATGCGGAACTGAATACGCCTGATAACACGACGTTCTATGGCGGCGGGGCCAAGGGGTATATTGATTATCCAGCGTTGGTGTAGTTGGTTAGGGGAGTATGCGCCAAGCATGCTCCCCTTCACCCTCGTGGTTCGAGGCTCATTCCGCTTCGCTTCATTCGCACCTCACCATGAGGGTGAAGGGGCGTCGGCGCTCCAGTAGCCCTCATCCTGAGGTGCGTAGTGAAGCGAAGCGGAACGGAGCCTCGAAGGGCGAGGGCGCTTGGCTCTGTTTTAACCAAGCCCCTTCTAAACCGTAATATCCACCACGCCGCAATCGCCCGCCTGCGATCCGAATACCAGCCGGCGGGTGGTTTCGTCCCAGTCCATTGAGGTGATCGCGCCCTTGCCGGGGCGGCGGAGCAGCACTTCCTTCTGGTCGGCGAAGCGGATGACGAGGATCATGCCGTCGGAATAGCCCACCGCGACGATGTCCTCCGAGGGGTGACAGGCCACCGCGCTCACCATGGCGTCGGCGCGGAAGCCTAGTTCCATCGGCGCCTTGCCCATGGGGCCATCCTTGCCGGAGAACGGCCAGACGACCGCCGCAGGTGCGCCTGAGGTCGCGAGCCATTTGCCTTTGACGCTCCACGACCAGTCCTTGACCTTCCCGGGATAGCCGGTCATGCGCATATGGCGGTTGTCTTCGAGCCGCCAGCCATGCAAGGCGTTTTCCTGCATGGCGGTGACGAGGAAACGGCCATCGGGGGAAAACATCACGCCGGTATGCGCGCCTTTCCATTCAAGCTCCACCGGTTTGCTGTCGGTGGCCGCCCAGTGCAGCGTTACGCCATTGTAACGGGCGATGGCGAGCCGCATGCCTTTCGGAGCAAAGGCGACGCCCTCGACGCTGCGCGGATGCTGGAACTCTCTGACCTTGCCATCCGCTTCACGTACCCAGGCGTTGCGGCCCGAAGCGAAGGCGACGGCGCCCTGTGGTCCCGATGCGACTGAGGTCATCCATTTGCGCGGAACGGATGCCAGTTCCTCCGCTTCGCCGTCCGCTCCGGTGCGGCAGATGCGGCCATCCTCGCCGCCGGTCAGCAGTGATTTTCCATCGTTTTCGCGGGTGGCGCACAGAAGCCCGTCATGGGCTTCCGTGACCTTATGGCCATTGTCGAGGCGGTGGATGGTTCCATCGGCAAGCGCGTAGAAAGGGATGCCGGATATAAAGCGTGTGGAAACGCAATGGCCGGTCAGGTCAAGCGGGGCTACTGTCGGCATGTTTTATTTACAGTTCTCGAAGCCGGCTTTCAGGGCATCGTGGTCGAGTTCCCGCCCGATGAAGACGAGGCGGCTTTCTGGCTTTTCGCCGTCCTTCCAGGCGCGCTGGTGATCGCCCTCGATGATCATGTGGACGCCCTGCACGACATAGCGGTCCGCGTCGTTTTTGAAGGCGATGATGCCCTTGAGGCGCAAGATGTTCGGCCCTTGCTCCTGCGTGATCTTCTGGATCCAGGGGAAGAATTTTTCCGGATCGACTTCGCCGGAGCGCAGAGAAACCGAGGTGACGGTCACGTCATGGATGGGCGAGGCATGGTCATGATGATGGTGGCTATGCGCATGGTGATCGTGGTGATGATGATCGTGCCCATGGTCATGATGATGATCATGGTCGCAATCCGGGCCGCAGACATGATCGGGATGATCATGATCGAGGAAATGCGGATCGTTTTCCAGCGCGCGCTTCAGATCGAAGGCGCCGCGGTCGAGAACCCGGTCGAGCGGGATGTTGGCGCGCTCGGTACGGTGGATGACCGCATAGGGGTTGATGGCGCGGATCGTCGCCTCGACATCCGCCAGTTCCTCCGGCGTGACGAGATCGGTCTTGTTGAGGAGAACCACGTCGGCGAAGGCGATCTGGTCTTCCGCCTCGCGGCTGTCCTTCAGGCGCAGCGGCAAATGCTTGGCATCGACAAGGGCGACGACGGCATCCAGCACGGTCTTGGTGCGAACGTCGTCATCCATGAAAAACGTCTGGGCGACCGGCACCGGATCGGCAAGGCCGGTCGTCTCCACGATGATCGCATCGAAGCGGCCGGGGCGGCGCATCAGGCCCTCGACGACACGGATCAGATCGCCGCGCACCGTGCAGCAGATGCAGCCATTGTTCATCTCGTAGATTTCTTCATCCGACTCGACGATCAGATCATTGTCGATGCCGATCTCGCCGAACTCATTGACGATCACCGCATAGCGCTTGCCGTGATTCTCGGTGAGGATACGGTTCAAAAGCGTCGTCTTGCCGGAACCGAGATAGCCGGTGATGACGGTGACGGGGATCTGGGCGACCGCCTGCGTGGCGGTGTCGGCGGCGGATTGCGTTGTTTGGGCTTGGCTCATTCTCTTGGCCTCTTTGGCGTTGCGACGCCTGACTGGAAAATGCTCAGGATTGGAGAATTCATATAAGGGAAGGGCAGGGCGAATGCCATATGCAATGCTATAATATTACGCTCCCTCTCATCACATTCATGCCAGCCGCAGTGCCAGGATAGTTATAAAGATCTGCGGAAGAAGGCGCCGGCATGGTTCCTTAAAACCAGGCTACATGGACGCAGGGGACGAGTTTATCCCCCCTTGCTGGAATCCAGTTTGCATTGTTCGTGACCGACCTCATTCGAGGAAGATCATTAGAATTGATGTTTCAGAGGGAAACTCCATGCTGTTCTTCGATCATTCCAATCCGCGCAAGTCCAAAGATCCGTCTTGGTAGCGGCCATTTCGATGCCGCACTGGGGATTCCCACGGCCAGCATTATTGACTATGTGGGGAATCCCCGCGTCATTGGAACGACTGTTGATCGCGGTGCTTACGAACATGAACAATAAACGTCTTCGCAGCCGGGGGGCTTATCTCACCTGGCAGCTCGTTCGGATAGGATGGGCTCCTTCCCCCTGCCGGTCACTGGAAGCTTAATGGGCGCTTGATCGGTGACTTGACGCGTTCTTGCATGGAGGCTCAAGCCGAGCATCGCTCCCAAGAGTGCGAACCAGATCGGGCCTCGTCCCACGAAGAACGGGGACTCCAGATTGGCGTAGAGCATCATGAACAGCCAGATTCTGAGATAAAGCAGCGCCAAGTAAGGGTCGTTATCTGTCTTCTGGCTCTTATTGAAATCCCTTAAGGGGTTAAGATAGACCCACCAGAGGGTCAAAATCACGCCGATAAGGCCGCTCGACATCGCCACGTTGAGCAAGCCATTGTGAGCATGGCCGGCCTCGGCCGCCCATGTCTCCTGGAAAGCGCCCCGAAGATCGGATGTCGCCCAAAAGGCCTCAAAGCCGTAACCCATCAGAGGATGCTCCTGGAGCCGATTTATAGCGAAGCGCCAGATTTCCGTCCGGTTCGTGAAGGTGGTGGCCACCAAATCGCCGATGGGTTTGAAGATAACCGATCCGAGGGTCAGTAAATCCATCAGCGCAATGGGAACGAAGGCCAGCATCATCTGCAAAGGGAAGGATTTGACGCGCCGGATAAGGGCCGCCAGCAAAAACATGACGGCGAGGAGGCCAATCGAAGTCTTGTTGTTGGTATGAAAGAGAAAATTCAGTGAAAGGGCAGCGCAGACCCAATAGGCGATCCGGGCGAAGGGTTTTTCCGTCGTTCCGGCAAGATAGAGCCAATACAGGATCATAACCACCATGGCTGGGCCGGCGATATTCTTATGGACGAAATGGCCTCGCCAGGATCCGGCGGTGTTAAGCTCGGTAACATCGCTCATGTTGTGGATGGAAAGATCCGGCAGGAACATAACGCCGAAATAGGCAAGCCCCAGGACAAAGGCAGCCCCGTAGCATAATAGGCGGCGGAATTGCGCCGTATCCACGGGCGACAGGATCCAGGCGAACGTGATAATTGTTACCGCGAGGTTGAGGATGTAGCGGCGAATGGACAGATCAGGATGATTGGAAGTGATGACTGTAAAAAACTGCCACAGGAGCACACAAATCATCGCTGCTGAAATAGTCGAAAGCGCAACCCTTCCATTTTGCCAAAATATCCCGATCGACATCGCAAGCAGCAGCAGGACCGCGATCTGGTGATTGACGTTTCCGCCTTCCTGAGCAAGCAGCACATCACGATTGCCGAGATCGATGAAGGGGATAGTCGTCACCCAGAACAGAGCGAAGACCGCGAGGAAAAAGAAGCTTCGGCTGAGGCGCATTCCGTTTGCCTATCTAATCAAGAATTGTCTTGGAAAAGAGCTAAGTCGAAGCGGTCGACATCGCGCAAGAGATCGATGAATTCCGCCACCGCATGGGCGATCAGCTTTTCGCCAGCTTCGGCGCTGGCGCGGGCGGCGTTGCCCGCCACGCCATCGGGGTTGAGGTCGCGCATTTTCCAGCCGAAGGCGTGTGGGCCATAGGCGCGCAGATAGCGGAAATCTCTGGCGAATTGGCTCTGCGCATTGGGGAAATCACGGGCTTTTTCCATGGTGAGCAGATCCGGCCTGAGCGCCAGCATCACCGAGGTCTCGATGAAGCCGCCATGGATATCGAGGGCTTTTTCTTGCGGATCGATCAAACCTTCGGGCAGGCCGAAGCGGGTCCAACTGGTGGCGACGGCGAGCATGTTTAGGCGGACGCGCAGTTCGGTCGCGACGATGGTCATCAGCGGGGAATTGCCGCCATGGGCGTTGAAGAGCACGAATTTTCGGGTGCCCGTCGCATGGAGATTTTCGCCGATGCCGATCCAGTGGTTCACGGCTTCGGCGAAAGCCAGCGTTCTGGTGCCGGGTACATCCATGTGCTCGATGGAGTAGCCGATTGGTTCGGCGGGCAGAAACTGGACATCGAGACCGGGAGGGAGGGCTGCGGCGGTTCGCGCAGCAATGCCATTGGCGATGATGGTATCGGTCTCGAAGGGCAGATGCGGCCCATGCTGTTCATGGGCGCCAAGCGGCAGGACGACGATCGTTTTACTGTCGGTCATCTCACACGGCCTCCGCAAAGAGTTTGGCGATTGCGCCATGCTCATGGCGAAGCTTTGCCACGTCGATGCCGGCGGGCATCCCGTCCTCGACCGTCCATCTACCCTTGATCATCACCCGGTCGGCACGATGCGCGCCGCACAACACCAGGGCGGCCAACGGATCGCCCGCACCGGAGAAGCGCAACTCGTCGAGGGTGAAGAGCGCGAGATCGGCCTGCATGTCGATGGCGATCCGGCCGATATCGCTGCGCCCGAGGCAACTGGCCGAGCCTTCCGTCGCCCAGCGCAGGACATCATGGTGGGTGACGGCGGCAGCACCATAGCGCAACCGGTTGGCGAGCAGAGCCTGGCGCACTCCCTCCATCATGTTGGAATTGTCGTTGGAGGCGGAACCATCGACGCCGAGCCCGACCGTGACGCCCGCCGCTTCCAGTTCCAGTGTTCGGCACTGGCCGGAGGCGAGCAGCATGTTCGATGCCGGACAATGGGCGACGCCGACACCGGCCTTGCCCAGGCGGTTCATCTCGCCATCGTCGAAATGGATGCCGTGCGCCAGCCAGACATTGTCCGCCAGCCAGCCGACATCTTCGAGATAATCGACGGGACGACAGCCGAAGGTCGCGCGGCAGAACGCGTCCTCATCATTCGTTTCGGAGAGATGGGTGTGCAGCCGGCAGCCGCAACGCTTGGCGAGTTCCGCCGTTCCGGCCATCAATTCCCTGGTCACCGAGAATGGCGAGCAGGGGGCAAGCGCCACCTGCAGCATCGCCCCTTCCGACGGGTCATGATATCTGGCGATGACGCGCTCGCAATCGGCAAGGATCGTGTCGGCATCCTGCACGACGCTGTCGGGCGGCAGGCCGCCATCCTTGACGGAAAGGTTCATCGCGCCGCGATTGAGCGTCATGCGCATGCCGAGGGCAAGCGCTTCCTCCGCCTGGATGTCCAGCGCATGCTCAAGTCCGCGCGGGAAAACATATTGGTGGTCGGAGGCGGTGGTGCAGCCTGACATCATCAGCTCGGTCAGGGCGAGGCGCGTGGCAAGCCGGAGCGATTCCGGCGTCAGCTTTGCCCATATGGGATAGAGCGCCTTCAGCCATGGGAAAAGCTCCTTGTTGATGGCTGCGGGGTTGGCGCGGGTCAGCGTCTGGTAGAAATGGTGATGGGTGTTGATGAGGCCGGGAAGCACGACATGGCGGCTGGCATCGAAGATCCGGTCATGGCTTTTCGGCCTGTCGCCGCTTGCCACCAATTCGACGATCCTGCCGTCTTCGACGACGATGCCGCCGCCGGCCGACTGCGCCATGATGGCGAGGGGATCGCGTATCCAGAGTCGCATGTTATTCTCCCGTCACATTCCTAAGCCAGCGTAGCGAAGCAGGCATGGGGCGGCAAGGACACAGCCAAAACTTGTCCGGAAGTATTTGCCCTGAGGGGAAAGCCGACTTATGATCCGACGAAGCTCAGCTTCGTGGAGTCTGGCTTATAGGGGGAGATCGCATGACCAAGGAACGGAAACCGGCCATCTTGTACCGGCTGCAATCGGCCGCAAGATTGGGGCGTACTTCGCTCGCGACGAGGCTCTTGGAACATGGGCTTTACGCCGGACAAGATGCCATCATGCTACAGCTGGCCGCGGAAGACGGGCTGCCTCCGGGTATTCTGGCGCAGCGTCTGGGCGTGCGTCCTCCGACTGTGACCAAGACCATTGCCCGCCTTCAATCGCAGGGCTTCGTCACCAAACAGGCGTCGGAGAAGGATCAGCGGCAGGCGCATGTCTTTCTCACGGAGAGCGGGCGCGATGTCATCAAGACCATCGAGAAGTCCATCCGCAAGACGGAAAAGGAAGCGTTGCGCGGGCTGGACAAGAAGGAACGCAAGACGTTTCTGAAATTGCTTAACCGGCTTGAAATCAATCTGTCGGCACGCGAACTCGCCCGTCATGCGGATGGTGCCGATGAGACCGCGGACGAAGAGGATGTGGCATAGAGCCGTTTGCTGTTCTCCCGGTTTTCGCCACAGCAAAAAACCTTTCATTTCCCCGACCGGGGTGGCATAAATCCCGCATAATAATTCAATCGATTTGTTTTGAAATCGGTTCAGGAAAGGTCCGGAAGGCGCGTTGGCCCAGAAGATCAAGCTTTCGACCATAGCGGATGCGCTGGGTGTTTCGACCGCAACAGTTTCGCTGGCTCTGCGCGACAGTCCTCTGGTGGCCGACCAGACCCGGGACAAGATCAAGGAACATGCCCGCGCCATAGGCTATATCTATAATCGCCGTGCGGCCAGTTTGAGGACATCGCGCTCGGGCATTGTCGGTGTCGTCGTGCACGATATCATGAACCCGTTCTTCGCCGAGATCCTGCGGTCGATCGAATCGGAACTCGACCGGTCGCGGCAGACCTTCATCCTGTCGAACCATTACGATCAGCTCGAAAAACAGCGCACCTTCATCGACACGCTTCTGCAGTTGGGCGCGGATGGCGTGATCATGTCGCCTGCCATCGGCACGCCCGCCGCCGATATCCAGCTTGCCGAGGATAACGGGCTTCCGGTGGTGCTGATCGCGCGTACCGTCGAGGAGGCCAATGTCCCGGTTTTTCGCGGCGACGATTCCTATGGCATCGGGCTTGCCACCAATCATCTGATTTCGCTCGGACACACGCGGATCGCCATGATCGGCGGTACCGACCAGACCTCGACCGGTCGCGACCGGTATCATGGCTATGTCGTGGCGATGGAAAAGGCCGGACTGCCTGTCAGCCCGGAATGGCGGATTCCGGGACCGCGCACCAAGCAGGGCGGCTTCGAGGTCGCACCGCAATTCCTGGCGCTGATCGACAAGCCGACGGCTGCTGTCTGCTGGAACGACCTGACCGCCATCGGCCTGATGAACGGGATCGCAAGGGCGGGGCTGGTGCCAGGCGAGGATATCTCGGTGACCGGATATGACGATCTCGAGGAAGCGGCGATCGCCACCCCGGCGCTGACCACCGTATGGAACGGCCAGCGCGAGGTAGGCCTGCGGGCGGCGCGCGCGCTGCTCGATCAATTGAACGGCGTGGGCGCACCGCCGCGCCAGGAACTCATCAAGCCGGAACTGCGCATCCGGCAATCGACAGCCAAGCCGAAAAGCCGGTAAAACTGAATACCAACTGGATTCTTAAAGTCAGGGAGGATTGAACAATCATGACCGGAACGCATGAAACGACGATACTCGTAGTCGGTGCACTTCATCCTCACGCTGTCGACGGCATCGGCAAAGCGTTCAGGATCGAGACACTGGACAAGGGCGATCCGGCGCTGGTCACGCCCGAGCTTGCGGCACGGGTGCGCGGCGTTGCCGCCAGTGCCGTGATCGACGGTCCGTTCATAGACGCGCTGCCCAATCTGGAGATCATCGCCAATTTCGGCGTCGGCTACGACAAGGTGGATGCGGTTTTTGCCGAATCCGCCAGCGTAATGGTCACCAACACGCCCGATGTTTTGACCGAGGAAGTCGCCGACACGGCATTGGGCCTGCTGCTCGATACGGTGAGGGAATTGCCCCAGGCGCAGGCATGGCTGCGGGCGGGCAAGTGGGAGAGCCAGGGCAATTATCCGCTGACGAAACTGTCGCTGCGCGGCCGCGGCATCGGCATTTTCGGGCTCGGGCGGATCGGCAAGGCCATTGGTCGGCGGATCGAGGCGTTCGGCCTGCCGGTCGCCTATCACAACCGTAACAAAGTCGATGGCGTGGCTTATGATTATTATCCCACTCTTTTGGCTCTGGCCGAGGCGGTCGACACGCTTATCGCGGTTGCGCCGGGAGGCGCCGGAACGGAGAAATCCATCGATGCGGACGTGCTCCGGGCGCTTGGCCCCGATGGGGTTCTCATCAATATCGGGCGCGGCAGCGTCGTCGACGAGGATGCGCTGATCAAGGCGCTCGGCAACGGCACAATTGCCGCCGCCGGCCTCGATGTCTTCGCCGATGAGCCGCATGTGCCGCAGGCGCTGATCGATCTGCCGAATGCCACGCTTCTGCCGCATGTCGGTTCCGCCTCGCAGGCGACGCGCCGCGCGATGGCCAATCTCGTGGTGGATAATCTCGTCGCCTGGTTCAGGGATGGTGCTCCGCTGACGCCGGTGCGGGAGACGATCAACGTCAAGCGCCGTATTTGAGCAAATTCTTAACGCAGCGTTTACCACGTCTGTTTACCATCTCTTATGAAGTCGCCATTCCCGATCCGGCGAAGAAAGAGATGGGTGAAGGCAATGATGTATCGCAATGTTGCATTAGGCGGTGTGGCCATCGTGCTTCTTCTTGCTGGCGTTGCCCGGTCCGGCTTGTTTTCTTCACACGAGGGCGCTGCCGAGATGGGTGTCGATCGGCTGACGACTGCGGCGATTGCGCCGCAGGAGACGCAGCGTGCATCGCTTAACCCCGAAACGTTCGTGCTTGCTTCAGCGGGCGAGGAAAGAATTTGCGTCGCTCATGCGGAAAAACGTGCTGCCGGCCGAAGCGGCGCGCTCAGCGTCGAAGCCGATTGCCTTGCAGTCTATCCTCAACTCCTGCAAGCGGTGGTGTGGCAGCGCCAGGATGATGGCAGCATCGTCTTCGCCGACCGGCAGGGCCGCACGGTGATAGAGTTCGCCGAAGGCGACGGCCTGCAGTATGAATCGATCGAACCCGGCGAGGCGCCGGTGTCAATGTCGGCGCTCGGCGCGGCGAACTAGCTCTTTATTCGGCGGCGGCCAGACAGTCGCGTGCCGCCCTATGGGCGCGCGCAGCGTCACCGAAAGCCGCAAAGACCTTGCGCGACGGGCTGTCTGTGCGAACCCAATATTCCGGATGCCACTGGACGCCGACGGCAAAGCCCTTTGCATCCTTCACCGACACGGCTTCAATCGTGCCGTCTTCAGCCGTCGCTTCGATTTCGAGGCGCGGTGCGGGCCTGTCGATCGCCTGCCGATGCACCGAATTCACCTGAATACTGTCCGCCTCCATGATGGAAGCAAGGCATGAGCCGGGCTTTATGCGCACCGGATGGCGGATGGCAAAGCGTTCCGCCTGGTCGTCCGATTGCGGTGCGCGGTGGTCGATGCGGTCGGCCAGTTCCTGGATTTCAGTGGCCAACGTTCCGCCGAGCGCGACATTGAGTTCCTGGATGCCGCGGCAGATCGCCAGAAGCGGTACGCCCAATTCGATGGCGCGGCGGATGAGCGGCAGCGACGTTGCATCGCGCGCGGGGTCGAAAGGCTCGTGCGCTTCGGTCGGTTCCGCGCCATAGAGCAAGGGATGCACATTCGATTTCGATCCTGTCACGAGCACGCCGTCAACGGACCTGAGAATGGCATCGAGGTCGAGCGCGGCGCCATAGGATGGCACGATCAGCGGCGTGACCTCGGCACCTTCGATGGCGGCCGTGAGATATTGTTCCGGCACGGCGTGCCAGGTGTAGTTTTCAAAAGAACGCACATCGGAGGTGACGGCGACGAGGGGTCTCGATGAGTTTGACATGACCGGCTTTTTCCGAAACCTGCCCGCAGGCAGACCATTGTTCCACTTCGCTTAACTTAAGCTGTCAGCGGCATTTTTCCAATGGGGAGCGCGTCGCTGGACGATGAGGCTGTCCAGCACGAAAGTATGATATCGCGCCAAGCGAATGTGGACAGCGTGATGCGAGCATGTATGTTAAGCCGCGATGGCCGGAGGGGGCATGAAATCGCTCATGTCCGGCATCGGTAATTCGCATCGGGATAATTGGGAGGAAGTATATGGATCGTCGTTCGTTCATCAGGAATGCCGGCTTTATCGGCGCAGGCGCGGCCGCAGCGTCGACATTGGCCGCACCGGCCATCGCGCAGTCAAATCCGAAAATCACCTGGCGCTGCACGTCATCGTTTCCGAAATCGCTCGACACGATCTATGGCGGGGCTGAGGTTTTTGCCAAGCATGTGTCCGAAGCCACGGACGGCAATTTCCAGATCCAGGTTTTCGCCGCCGGTGAAATCGTTCCCGGCCTGCAGGCGGCCGATGCCGCGGCTGCCGGTACGGTCGAGCTTTGTCATACCGTCGCCTATTATTACTGGGGCAAGGATCCCACATGGGCACTTGCCTCCGACGTTCCTTTTTCGCTGAACGCGCGAGGCCGCAACGCCTGGCAGTATCATGGCGGCGGCATCGATATGATGAACGAGTTCTTCCATAAGCAGGGCCTGCATGCGCTGCCGGCAGGCAATACCGGTGTGCAGATGGGCGGTTGGTTCCGCAAGGAGATCAACACGGTTGCCGATATGAAGGGGCTCAAGATGCGTATCGGCGGTTTCGCCGGCAAGGTTGTCGAAAAGCTCGGCGTCGTGCCGCAGCAGCTCGCCGGTGGCGATGTCTATCCGGCATTGGAAAAGGGCACCATCGATGCCGCCGAATGGGTCGGTCCTTACGACGATGAAAAGCTCGGCTTCCAGAAAGTCGCGCCCTATTATTATTATCCCGGCTGGTGGGAAGGCGGTCCGACGGTCCATCTCATGTTCAACAAGGCCAAGTATGACGCGTTGCCGGAGAACTATAAATCGCTGGTGCGGACGGCCGCGCAAGCGACCGATGCGGACATGCTCCAGAAATATGATTATCTCAATCCGGGCGCCATCAAGCGGCTGGTGGCATCGGGCGCGAAGTTGCGTCCCTTCAGTCAGGAGATTCTCGGAGCCTGCTTCGACGCGGCCAACGAGGTTTATGACGAGATCATGGCCGATAATGCCGAGTTCAAGAAGGTATGGGAATCGGTCAAGGCCTTCCGGGATCAATATTTCCTCTATGAGCAGATCTCGGAATATAATTTCGACACGTTCATGATGGTGCAGCAGCGCAACAAAAAGCTTTAAGCTGGTTTGTTTTTAAAAGCCCCGATGCGGCATCGCATCGGGGCTTTTTTGTGCCTTCAATCGAATTGCGGCGGCTGGTTCAGATCCGGCTGCGCGGGATTGGCAGGCTGTGACGGAGCAGGAGGCTGCGTATCGGGCGCGCCGAGCGGGGGGAGGCCGAGGCCGTTGCCCGAACTGCCGCCATTCTGGTCGTCCATCGGCGGCAGACCCAGCCCGCCTCCGCCGAAGGTAGGCATTTCAGGCATCTGGATATCAATCGAATTCGGATCGACCACCGGACCCTTATAATGCATGACCATCTGCGGAAACATGATGGTCAGCGTAATCATGACGATCTGAATGACGACGAAGGGTACGGCTCCCCAATAGATCTGGCTCGTCTTGACGGGTTCGATCTTTTTGCCGGTGATCTTGTCGAGATAAGGCACCCTGGCGGCGACCGACCTGAGGTAGAACAGCGCGAAGCCGAAGGGCGGATGCATGAAGCTCGTCTGCATGTTGATGCCGAGAAGCACGCCGAACCAGATGAGATCGATGCCGAGTTTGTCGGCGACCGGCGCCAGAAGCGGCACGATGATGAAGGCGAGCTCGAAGAAATCGAGGAAGAACGCCAGGATGAAGACGAGAATGTTGACGGCGATCAGGAAGCCGACCTCGCCGCCGGGCAGCGATACCAGGAGATGCTCGACCCATAAATGGCCGTTGACGCCGTAGAAGGTCAGCGAAAAGACGCGCGCGCCGAGCAGGATGAACATGACGAAAGCGGAAAGCCGCGTCGTCGAGGCAAGCGCCTGGTTCATCACGCTCATGTTGAGGCGGCGCTTCGATGCGGCCATCAGCAGCGCGCCGACCGCGCCCATGGCGCCGCCCTCGGTCGGCGTGGCGATGCCGAGGAAGATGGTGCCGAGCACCAGGAAAATCAGCGCCAGCGGCGGGATCAGCACGATGACGACCTGCTGTGCAAGCCGCGACATCAGGCCAAGCTCCAGATTCCTGTCTATGAGCGTAGCCACATAGACGGTGACGATGCCGATGGTCGCGGCCCAAACGCCGGCATTGGCTATGCCGTGCCCCATGAGCAGCATATAGGCGCCATAGACGATGGCGCCGGTCACGACGGATGCGGCGAACAGCGATGTGACGCCTGATCCGAGCGTGCGCGCCTCTTTCGGCAGAGCAGGCATCGTTTTGGGAAAGAAGACAGACATCAGAAGGACATAGCCGAGATAAAGTCCGGTGAGCACCATGCCGGGGATCAGCGCACCCCGATACATGTCTCCAACCGAGCGCCCGAGCTGGTCGGCGAGGATGATCAGCACCAGCGAGGGCGGTATGATCTGCGCCAGCGTGCCCGATGCGGCGATGACGCCGGTGGCGACGCGCCGGTCATAACCGTAGCGCAGCATGATCGGCAGCGAGATCAGTCCCATGGCGATGACCGAGGCGGCGACGACGCCTGTCGTGGCGGCCAGCAACGCACCGACGATGATCACCGCATAAGCGAGCCCGCCGCGGATGGGGCCGAACAATTGCCCAACGGTATCGAGCAGATCTTCGGCCATGCCGGATCGTTCGAGGATGATGCCCATGAAGGTGAAGAAGGGGATGGCCAATAGCGTGTCATTGGACATCGTCCCCCAGAAGCGCTCGGGCAAGGCGTAGAGGAGCGGCCATGACAGCGTGACCGAGCCGTTCGAAAACGGGGCCAGTTCGACGCCGATGCAAAAGAACAGCAGGCCATTGGCGGCAAGCGCGAAGGCGACGGGATAGCCGATCAGGAGGAAGACCACCAGCGAAGCGAACATGATCGGCGCAAGGTTCTGCGCAATGAATTCAATCATTGCGGTTCTCCGCAATCGCGACTTCCTGTTCGACGATTGCTTCCTTGGTCTGATGCGGAGTGGGGTCGTCGATGAGGCCACGCATGATGGCGATCTTCTTGATGATCTCGGAGATGCCTTGGAGCCCGAGCAGCAGGAAGCCGATGAGGAGAAGCGATTTCGCCGGCCAGAGGATGAGCCCGCCGGCGCTCGATGACATCTCGCCTGAGCGGTAGGAGAGGCTGACATAGGGAATGAAGTAGACGATCATCAGGATGACGAAGGGCATCAGGAAGAAGATATGGCCGAAAAGGTCGACCCAGTGCTGGGTGCGGCGCTTGAGGCTGCCGTAGAGGATATCGATGCGGATATGCTCGTTCTGCTGCAGCGTATAGGCGGCGGCGAGCATGAAGGCCGCGCCGAACAGATACCATTGCAGTTCCAGCCAGGCGTTGGAGGATACATTGAACGCCTTGCGCACCACGGCGTTGGTGGCGCTAACGACAACGGCCAGGAAAATCAGCCAAGCGACCTTTTTGCCAACGAATTCATTGACGCGGTCGATCAGCCCAGACAGGCCGAGCAGAAGTGTCATTGATTTCCTCCCCAAGAACTCCACCCGACGGATATGCGGCGCTTTCCCTTATAGGCTTGGCCAGCCCGATGATCTTCCTGTCATCGTTCGACCGCCAACGTCTCGTCGATCCGTTTTGATGCTTCGATAACAGCGAAGGTCAGTTCCATCAACCTTGTAAGCAATAACACTTTGGATCGAGACAATTTTATTGCGCATTGTTGCGTTTACCGTCTCCTTTGGCCCTAACCGGTAACGGCGCCCTCGCTGGCGGGCCTTGCCAGTTGCGCGAATTTCGCCAGCACGCCTCTGATATAGCGCGGCGGCGGCTGCCGCCATTCTCCGCGCCGGCGTTCGATCTCGGCTTCGTCGACCTCGAGCTGCAGAAGTTGCTTTTTGGCATCTATAGTGATGGTGTCGCCTTCCCTGACAAGTGCAATAGTGCCGCCTTCAAAGGCCTCCGGCGTGACATGGCCGACGACCATGCCCCACGTGCCGCCCGAAAAGCGGCCATCCGTGATGAGGCCTACGCTGTCGCCAAGGCCGCGCCCGATGATCGCCGAGGTGGGGCTGAGCATTTCCGGCATGCCCGGGCCGCCCTTCGGTCCGAGGTAGCGCAGCACCAGCACGTCGCCCGGCCTGATCTTGTCGGAGAGGATGGCGTCCATTGCCGAGGTCTCGTCGTCGAAGACCCGCGCCGGACCGCTGATGACGGAGCTCTTCAGTCCGGTGATCTTGGCAACCGCGCCTTGCGTTGCGAGATTGCCCTTGAGGATCGCCAGGTGCCCCTCCTTGTAGAGCGCTTCGCTTATCGGGCGGATCACCGTCTGATCGGCGGATGGTTCATCCGGCACGTGCTCGAGTTCTTGGGCCAGCGTGCGTCCGGTGATGGTCAGGCAATCGCCATGCAGGAGACCGGCATTGAGAAGGATCTTCAGCACCTGCGGAATGCCGCCCGCCCGGTGCAGGTCGACCGCCATATAGCTGCCGGAGGGCTTGAGGTCGCAGATGACGGGAACCTTGCGGCGCATGCGCTCGAAATCGTCCAGCGTCCATTCTATTTCCGCCGCATGCGTAATGGCGAGATAGTGCAACACGCCATTGGTGGAACCGCCTGTCGCCATCATCAGCGCCACGGCGTTCTCGACCGATTTGCGGGTGATGATGTCGCGTGGCTTGATGCCCGTTTTCACGGCCTCGACCAGCACTCTCGCGGATTCCGCCGTGCTCTCTATCTTTTCGGGATCGGGGTTGGCCATGGTCGAGGAATAGAGCAACGACATGCCAAGGGCTTCGAAAGAGGAGCTCATGGTGTTGGCGGTATACATGCCGCCGCAGGAGCCGGTCGACGGGCAGGCATTGCGTTCAATGCCTTCGAAATCCTCCTGGCTCATCCGGCCAGCCATATAGGAGCCCACTGCCTCGAAGGATGAGACGATGGAAAGATCCTTCCCCTTCCAGCGGCCGGGCTTGATGGTGCCGCCATAGACATAGATGGCCGGAACGTTGGTGCGTGCGATCGCCATCATGCCGCCGGGCATATTCTTGTCGCAGCCGCCCAGGACGAGCACGCCGTCCATCCATTGGCCCTGTACGCAGGTTTCGATGCAGTCGGCGATCACCTCGCGGGAAATGAGCGAATATTTCATACCCTCCGTGCCCATGGCCATGCCGTCGGAGATGGTGGGCGTTCCGAATATCTGTGGATTGGCGCCGGCCTTCCTGGCGGCGGCGACCGCCACATCGGCCAGCGGCTGCAGACCCGCATTGCACGGCGTAATCGTCGAATGCCCGTTGGCGATGCCGATCATCGGCTTGTCGAAATCGGCCTTCTCATAGCCCAGGGCATAATACATCGCCCGATTGGGTGATCGGGCCACGCCCTCGGTTATGTGCTTCGATCGCTCGTTGTAAGGCATGAGCCGGCTCCTTCCTCATCCGTTACGAGGCCGTTTGACGGGCCGTGCGTCAGTTTATCTGTCATCATAGAGAACTATACCGATGCAGTCTCGCCATTCCGTCAGCAGGGAATAGTTATGCCGGGGAAAGACCGAACTATCTCCGCATGGTCCGGCAAAGGTCGGCGCCTTGCAGTTGTCACGATAGATTGCAGCCTCTAAGAATGGATTCGTGAATCCTTCAGTCGAGCCTCGAATTTTCAAGCGTGTGACCGTTCATGACCGATGAAGCACTTCTTTCCGTTGCCGGGAAAACCATAGCGGTGACGGGCGGTTCTTCAGGCCTGGGATTGCGGATGGTCGAGGTGCTTTCAAGGCGTGGCGCCAATGTGATCTCGATTTCCCGCACGCAGGCACCCGTGCGCCACAGCCTGGCGGGTTGCGGCGAGATCATCGATATCATGGCCGATGTGACATGTGCCGACGAGGTGAAGCGCGCCTTCGACGAAGCGGAAGCGCAGCTCGGGACGGTGACGGCCGTCTTCAACAATGCCGGCGTGGCGCAGATGGCGCGGGCACTCGATACGACGCGGGAAATGCTCGAACGTGTCTTCGAGGTCAATGTCGCCGGGGCATTCTGCGTGGCGCAGGAAGCCGCCAGACGATTGATCGCCGCGGGATGCGGCGGGACGATTATCAACATGACGAGCATTCTCGCGGAAAGGCCGTTGAAGGGGGCTGCCGCCTACTCGATGTCCAAAGCCGCGATTTCACAGATGACGCGGGCGCTGGCGCTCGAATGGGCCTGCCATGATATCCGCGTCAATGCGATCGCACCTGGCTGGTTTCCGACCCGGATCAACGAAGCGGTGCTCGAAGGGCCGGCCAGCGGCTTCCTCAAAGGACGCAACCCGATGCGCAGGCTCGGCGAGACGCAGGATCTCGATGGTGCGGTGCTGATGCTCGCCTCCGATGCGAGCCGCTACATGACCGGGACGATCATCACCGTCGATGGCGGGCACAGCCTCCAGGGCTGATTTACGAATCGCCTGAAAATCGGGTGAAAACGCCGGCGTAACGCCGTTGCGTTTGAACGCCTTCTCAAGACGTAAACTGACCGGAAAAGCTCCAGAAAATGGCGCTTCTTTCGCTATTGCGCTGCACAAACGAATTTGTTTGACGCGAGGGCTCGGCACACCAACATTGATATTATGGATGGCGGCACGGGCGATATTCGGGAGGTGCCGCCGGCGCCCGCCCGGACCGGCCTTTCAGGCATCGGTCGTCGGGCATGGAGGAACGCCGATGACCATGCATGACATAACGCTAGACGACAAATACGACCTGACGCGGGAGCGCATTTTCGTATCCGGTCCGCAGGCGGTCATCCGTATGCTGCTGATGCAGCGTGAACGCGACCGTCTCGCCGGATTGAACACGGCAGGATTCATCTCGGGCTATCGCGGTTCGCCGCTGGGCGGTCTCGACCAGCAATTCTGGAAAGCGCGCCAGCAATTGGAGAAAGCCGATATCCTGTTCCAGCCGGGGCTGAACGAGGAATTGGCCGCGACCGCCTGCTGGGGCACGCAACAGGCCAATGTCACGGGCGAGGGCAAGCATGACGGGGTGTTCTCCGTCTGGTACGGCAAGGGGCCGGGCGTCGATCGTTCAGGCGACGTGTTCCGCCATGCCAATCTTGCGGGTTCCGCCAGACATGGTGGCGTTCTGGCGCTGATGGGCGACGATCACACCGCCGAATCCTCCACCAATGCGCATCAGACGGAATTCCTTTTCGTCGATACGATGGTCCCCATCCTCAACCCCGCAGGTGTCCAGGAAATCATCGACTATGGACTTTACGGCATAGCGCTATCGCGTTTCGCGGGGACATGGACGGCGTTCAAATGCGTGAAGGACAACATCGAATCGACGGCGTCGGTCGATGTCTCGCTTGAGCGCACGAATATCATCCTGCCGGAGTTCGACATGCCGTCAGGCGGTCTCAATATCCGCAACGAACTCGATTTCCTGGCGCAGGAAGCTCGGCTGCATGAATATAAGCGTGGCGCGGCGGCGGCTTTCGTCCGCGCCAACAAGCTGAACCGCATCATCTATTCAGGCGGGCGCAAAGCCAAGCTCGGCATCATCACGGTCGGCAAGAGCTATCTCGACGTACGCCAGGCGCTCGACGATCTGGGTGTCGACGAGCATCGCGCGCAGCAAATGGGCATCCGGCTTTTCAAGGTTGCATGCCCATGGCCGCTCGATCTCGAACATATCAAGGATTTCGCCCGCGGGCTCGAAACCATCATCGTGGTCGAGGAGAAGCGTTCGCTGATCGAGGTGCAGGTTCGCGAGGATCTCTACGGCACCGCCATGCAGCCGACGGTGGTGGGCAAGAAGGACGAACGCGGCGCCTGGCTTTTCCCGGTGAAAGGGGCTCTCGACCCGAATGACATCGCCATCGCGGTCGGCGAACGCATCCTCAAGGTGATCGGCCATTCCGACGAGATCGCCGACCGGATTTCGCGATTGCGGCAGTTCCAGGCGATGCTTGCGGATACCAAGGACATTGCAGGGCGCACGCCTTATTATTGCTCGGGGTGCCCACATAACATTTCGACCGTGGTGCCCGAAGGGTCGCGCGCTTCGGGCGGTATCGGCTGCCACATCATGGCGCTGTGGATGGACCGCCAGACGGTCGGTTTTACCGCGATGGGTGGCGAGGGCGCGAACTGGGTCGGCGAGGCGCCATTCTCGAAACGTCCGCATATTTTCCAGAACCTTGGCGACGGCACCTACAATCATTCGGGCATTCTGGCGCTTCGCTTTGCGCTCGCGGCGGGCACGAACATCACCTACAAGATCCTTTACAATGATGCGGTCGCCATGACCGGCGGTCAGCCGCATGAGGGTGGGCTGACGGTCGATGCCATCGCGAGGCAGGTACGCGCCGAAGGCGTCGAGCGGATTGCGCTCGTTACCGACGAACCGGGCAAATACGACCGTTCCATCGTTTTCCCTGACGGGATGACCATCCATCATCGCGACGATCTCGACGCGGTGCAGCGGAGCTTACGCGAGGTGAAGGGCGTTTCGGTGCTGCTCTACGACCAGACCTGCGCCGCCGAAAAGCGCAGACGCCGCAAGCGCGGCACCTATCCCGATCCCGACAAGCGCGTCATCATCAACGAGCTTGTCTGCGAGGGCTGCGGCGATTGCGGTGTAAAATCCAATTGCGTGTCCATCCAGCCGACCGAGACCGAATTCGGCCGCAAACGCCGCATCGACCAGTCCGGGTGCAACAAGGACTTTTCCTGCGTCAACGGCTTCTGCCCGTCATTCGTCACCGTGCATGGGGCGAAACTGCGCAAGGCGGAAGGCACTGTCGGCGATGCCGATCCGTTGGAAGGCGTGCCGCCTGCCCGGATGGCGGATCTCAGGCATGGCTGGGCCGCTATCATCGACGGTGTCGGCGGCACAGGTGTCGTAACGGTCGGAGCCGTTCTCGGCATGGCGGCGCATCTGGAAGGCAAGGGCTGCGGCATGATCGACATGGCCGGCCTCGCCCAGAAAGGCGGCTCCGTCTTCAGCCACGTCCGCATCGCCAAGTCGCCTGCGGATATCCATTCGATCCGGGTTTCGGCGGGCAAGGCCGATCTGATTCTCGGATGCGATCTCGTGGTATCGGGCGCGAAAAAGGTTCTGGCGAGCGTGCGGCGCGGCGAGACCATCTTCGTCGTCAACACCGCCGAAATCATGCCCGGCGAATTTACCCGCAATGCCGATTTCTCATTGCCGGTCGAGCGGCTGAAGCGGGCGATCCGCGACGCCGCGGGCGATGACAAGGCGCATTTCTTCGATGCGACGAAGGCGGCGAACGCATTGTTCGGCAATGCCATCGGCGCCAACATGTTCATGCTGGGCTTTGCCTGCCAGGAGGGCGGCCTGCCGATCTCGGCCGATGCCGTTGAACAGGCGGTGCGGATGAATGGCCAGGCCGTCGACATGAACATCGCGGCATTCCGCTGGGGACGGCGCGCGGCGCATGATCCGCAAAGCGTGCAGAAACTGATCGACCAGGTGAAGGGCGGGGAGGACCAGCCCACGGCGCAGACGCTCGACGAGATCATTGCACGGCGTGCCGCTTTCCTGTCCGATTATCAGGATGCGGCCTATGCGAAGCGTTATCTGGACCAGGTCGAGGATCTGCGTCGGCACGAGGCGACGGCCGAGCCGGGCTCGACCGTCCTTACCGAGGCCGTCGCCCGCAATCTGTTCAAGCTGATGGCGATCAAGGACGAATATGAGGTGGCGCGGCTTTATACCGACGGTTCCTTCGCAAAACAGCTTTCACGTGAATTCGAGAGCTACGACCGGTTGGAGTTCCATTTGGCGCCGCCATTGCTGGCAGGGAAAAATGCACAGGGCGAGCCGGTGAAGTTGCGCTACGGTCCATACATGATGCGTGCCTTTTCGCTGCTTGCCCGGCTGAGGCGGTTGAGGGGCACAGCCTTCGATCCATTCAGCTATCTCGCAGAGCGGAAGATGGAACGCGAATTGCTGGTGCAATACGAAGCCGATCTCGCGATGATCAAAGGATGGATCGGCAAGCGCGATCTGAATGAGCTCAGCGATTTCGCGTCCTATCCATCAGCTATTCGCGGCTTCGGGCATATCAAGCAGAAGAGCCTGGAGCATGTCATGCGTGTGCGTGATGATTTCCTGCAGGGGCGCGCGAAGGAAACGGCGCCGATTGCCGTGGCGGCGGAATAGGTCCCTCTTCGCTCGATCGGGATTCCGCCGGTGAACCTGACCGGTTTTCCATTTGAAATTAAAGGGTTAGAGAGCCTCACCGGTTGCGTCGCAATCGGGGGTTCCGCTGTGGAAATCCAAAAACCCACTGGTAGTTGTTGGCAAAAGCTTGGACGTTGCCAGAGGGGCTGTATGCTGCAATAGTATATTGGGGCATTATAGGGATGGCAAAGTATAGCCATATTCAATTCTTGGTGGCAGTCATTTGCAACTTATGGTTCATTTTTGAGAAATATATTATTAAGCCATTGCTGTAATAATGTTCCGAGGAAAGGGACGTATATCGAATATGGCTGGCCGCCGCAGAACAGAAATTCCACCTGATATCCGTCTCTCCTTTGTGCGATCGCTCTACGGAAATCGCGCAACGCTGTGGTTCGGAATGCTTGCCCATGTGATCGCTTGCGCGGTCATTTATCTGAAGACCGGCAATGCTTCGTTCATCGTCTTTGCCGGCATATTCACGGCCGTAGCCCTCGCGCGTCTTTTCGACATGAGCCGGTTCGACCGGGCATCTCTGACCAATCCGACGCATGAGCAGCTCAACAAGTGGGAATTACGCTATCTTCTCGGCGCCTCGGCCGTATGTACCCTGTTGGGGACGATGTGCTTTTTCAGCACTTACGTCGTCAAGGATTCATTCGCCGAGCTTGCCAGCCTTTCAATCCTGCTGGCGTCCGTTGTTTCGATCGTCGGCCGCAATTATGCATCGCGCGCCGCCGTCATCGTCATGTCGGCATGCAGCCTCATTCCTGTTCTGGCAGGGTTTGTGCTGGCGGGCAGTACATTCCACATGATCATCGGTTTCCTGCTCATTCCCTACTTCCTGAGCAATATTCAGATGGCGAACGGCCTGCGGGAGTTCCTTTTTGC
Source organism: Phyllobacterium phragmitis (assembly GCF_002980495.1). Taxonomy (GTDB): domain Bacteria; phylum Pseudomonadota; class Alphaproteobacteria; order Rhizobiales; family Rhizobiaceae; genus Paramesorhizobium; species Paramesorhizobium phragmitis. The sequence continues at coordinate 156,110 of NZ_PVBR01000010.1, read as the reverse complement.
CGCGGTCCTGGGGCGGCGCGATCTATCGGTGGTGGCGGGACGTTTCGATGCGGCGCTCAACAATATGCCGCAGGGCCTGATCATGTTCGACGGGGACGGGAAGCTTGTCGTCGTCAACAATAAAGCGGTGTCGCTTCTGCAGATATCGCCCGATACCGATCTTGCGGGCCGCTCGCTTCAAACCGTCTTGCGTTACTGCTCGTTGCACGGGCTTTTCCCGCGCTCCAAACTGCAGAATATCCGGACGCTGGTTGACGATCTCCTGGCCGGGCGGCGCGAGCGCGACCTGTTCCAGTTTGCCGATGGCCGATATATCGAATTCAGCTGCAACCAGCGCCGCGATGAGGGCGCGGTTCTGATCTTCGAAGACGTCACCCAGCGTATCGAAGCCGAGGCGCAAATTCAGCATATGGCCCGCTATGACGGGCTTACCGGCCTGCCGAACAGGATGCATTTCGAATCTCTGGTGAAATCCCTGCTTTCGCGCAAGGCGCACGGCACGCGAATGGCTCTCCTCGTGCTCGATATCAATGACTTCAAACATGTCAACGACACGCTTGGCCATCATGTCGGCGATCAATTGCTGCAGATGCTGGCGGAACGTCTCGGGGAGATGGATCCGACGCGTTTCATTCCTTCACGCTTCGGCGGCGACGAGTTTGTGATCTTCGTTCCGGATGTCGGATCGGAAACCGATATAGCGCCGATGATGAACCAACTGCTGGAAGCCATAACCGGAGCTTACCGGCTATCGGATCACCGTGTGCAGGTCGAAGTGAATGCCGGCATAGCACTTGCTCCGGCCGCGCGCTTCGATCTCCAGAGCCTGCATATCAAGGCCGACCTGGCGCTGTACGAGGCCAAGGGAAGCGAGGACAGGGTCTGGGCGATTTTCGAGGAGGCGATGGATGTCAAATATCGCAGCCGTCAGCGCTTGAAAAATGATTTGCGTGGCGCCATTGCCAGCGGTTCGCTCAAGGTGGTCTACCAGCCGATCGTCAGCGCCCAGTCGCTTCGCATCGTCTCCTGCGAGGCGCTTTCCCGCTGGGATCATCCAGAACTCGGCCCGATCTCGCCCGCCGATTACATTCCGCTGGCCGAGGAGATGGGGATCATCACCGAGATCACGCGCTTCATGCTGGAGAGAGCCTGCGTCGATTGCCGGAACTGGGGCGACCGCATCGGCGTATCGGTCAATCTTTCGGCAATAGACCTGAAGAACAGCGAAATCACCCACATCATCGCCTCCGCCTTGAGGAATTCAGGCCTGCCGATCAATCTTCTGGAGGTCGAGGTGACGGAAAGCGCGATCATCAGCGATCGCAACAAGACCTGCAACGTGCTTCAGCAACTTAAAAATGCCGGCATAAACGTAGCACTCGACGATTTCGGAACGGGCTATTCGAGCCTCAGCTATCTCAACACGCTGCCACTCACGAAAGTCAAGGTCGATCGTTCCTTCGTCCGCGACATCACGACGGATCGGCGCTCGCTTATGCTGCTGCGCGGCGTGACCCAGCTTTCTCACGAGATGGGGCTCGGCGTTACGGTAGAAGGGGTGGAGACGCAGGAGCAGCTTGCTCTCATCAGAGGTGCTGCGGGCGCAGATCTCGTTCAGGGGTATCTGCTCGGCGCGCCGCTGCCCGCCAATGCCATTTCGACACTCATCGACAAGAGTTTTCCGTTGCCGGACGGCGGCAGGAATTTGATGCCGACAGCCATGTAATGCAGGCCCCTATTAATTGGGAGGTTCTTTCCCGGTCGTCGCTTTCCCATATCTTTCATGAATTATTGAAGAACAACTCAAATTATTCAGAACTCTTTACAGCGGGGAAAAGCTGCTTATCCTCTCCACTGATTTGGTCCGCGGTGGGGCTCGGGTGGACGATGAACGCAACAGCTATTTCGGCGGATAGTCCGCCAATTTCGAACTTTGCACGGCAGCTTCTGAATTTTCTCGACAGGGTGGAGTATCGCCGCGTCGTAGGCGCGGAAGATTTCGAGGAGATCGGGCGGCTGCGCTACCGTTCCTACATGACGCGTAACGTCATGAACGATGAATTCGACGGCGCCATCATCGACGATCTGGACCGCGACAGCCATGCCTATGTCTATGGCATGTATATCGACCGATATCTCGTCAGCACCTTGCGCATTCATCATATCACCCCGGACCACCGCAAAGGCACCAGCTACAAACTGTTTCCCGATGTTCTTGGACCCATGCTCGACAAGGGGATGAGCTTCGTGGACCCGACCCGCTTTGCCGCCGAGCCCGCGGTCTTGAGCGAATTTCCGGCAATCCCCTATCTGACATTGCGCATCGCCGCCATGGCTTCTGAATATTTCGGCGCCGATTACTGCCTTGCCGCCGTCAAGCCCGAGCACGCGGCGTTCTATAAACGGATATTCGGTTCGCAGGTGATGGCGGAGCCGAGGCAACATGAGGGATATGGCATCCCGGTTGGGCTAGGCGGTGCGCCCATCAGGGCGATCCGTGATGCGGTGGCCGTCCGCTACCCCTTCTTCAAGTCTCAGTTGCACGAACGCCGCAACATGTTCGCAAGCCTTGAAAAAGCCGGAACCGTTCCTCTCACAATTCTGCCTACAGCAAAGTATACAGGTCTCGGTGCCTGAGTCGGAAGATTCGGCACTGTGGCCGTATTTCGTTTATCCATTGCGCGCCGCTGGCGCTTGTCGGAGCGGCGTTCGACGTAATAAGGAGAAGACCATGATTTCCCAACTCGCCATCACACCGCTGATTGCCCTGATCGCCGGTATCATCATTTTGATCATGCCGCGATTCCTCAATTACATTGTGGCTTTCTATCTCATCCTCATCGGCCTTGTCGGCCTGTTTCCACAGCTTTTCAGCTAGCGTATCGGCCCGAAAGCCGGAATCCGTTTTCAGTAACAAGAAAAGGCGGGCGCGGTTACCCGTCGCATTGCACTTGCGCGGGCTTTTCGCTATTGCGTTCTCACGATTTCTGAAGGGTTTGAACACATGGCTGAACATCACGACACCGCACCGGCGGAACTGGGCGCGCCCATGGATTACGCTGAGCACGAAAAGACCTATTCCGGTTTCCTGGCGGTCGCCAAATGGGGCTCGGTAGCGGTCATCGCCGTGCTTATCGCAATGGCATTCGGGTTCTTTGTCGGCGGTTTCTTCTCCGGGACGGTTCTTTTCATCCTGATCTGCCTTGCTGCCTGGTTTTTACTTTAAAACGGTCTGTCCGTTTCGACGGGTTTCCAGGGCGGTTTGAATCGGAGAACCGCTCTCATCCATTGTCTTTGCGCAAGTCCGATGGAAACAATTCCGGTTTCGGGCCGACGCGTTAGAAAATCCATATCCGCCGCCCGAAAATCCGGGCGCGCATGAACCGGCAAGAGGGAGGACGGGCTTGGCTCAAACGATATTCATTCCCAGAGAAACGGATCCAGCCGAACCGCGCGTCGCGGCTTCGCCGGAAACGGTGAAGAAGTTCATCGGCCTCGGTTTCTCCGTTGTCGTGGAGAAAGGTGCTGGAACACTTTCGCGCATTCCCGATAGCGAGTTCGAGGCGGCTGGGGCAAAGATGGGTATTGCCGGTGACGCAAAATCGGCGGATGTGATCCTTAGGGTTCGCCGTCCTTCCCCCGCCGAACTCAAGGGCTATAAGAAGGGCGCGGTGCTCATCGCCATGCTCGACCCTTACGGCAATGAGGCGGAAGTGCGTGCGCTCGCTTCGGCGGGCTTGTCTGCCTTCACGATGGAATTCATGCCGCGCATCACGCGTGCGCAGATGATGGACGTCTTGTCGAGCCAGGCGAACCTCGCAGGTTACCAGGCGGTGATCGATGCGGCTGCGGAATATGACCGCGCCATGCCGATGATGATGACGGCGGCGGGCACGGTGCCTGCGGCCAAGGTCTTCATCATGGGCGCCGGTGTCGCCGGTCTTCAGGCCATCGCGACCGCGCGTCGTCTCGGCGCAATCGTCACCGCGACGGATGTCCGTCCGGCTGCAAAAGAACAGGTCGCATCTCTCGGCGCGAAATTCGTCGCGGTCGAGGACGACGAGTTCAAGGCGGCGGAAACCGCAGGCGGCTACGCCAAGGAGATGTCCGGGGAATATCAGGCGAAGCAGGCGGCGCTCGTCGCAGACCACATCGCCAAGCAGGACATTGTCATCACCACCGCGCTCATTCCAGGCCGCCCGGCGCCACGCCTGGTCTCAAAAGAAATGCTGGCGTCGATGCGTCCGGGTTCCATCGTGGTCGATCTGGCGGTCGAACGCGGCGGCAATGTCGAGGGTGCGCAACCGGGCAAGGTGGCGGAAATCGGTGGCGTCAAGATCATCGGCCATCTGAACGTGCCGGGACGCATCGCGGCAACGGCATCGCAGCTCTATGCCCGCAATCTCGTCGCCTTCGTCGATACGATGGTCGACAAGGAAAGCAAGACGCTGAAGATCAATTTCGACGATGAACTGGTCAAGGCAACGCTGCTTACCCGTGACGGTGCAGTGGTGCATCCGGCTTTCGCCGGGGCGTCGGATACCAAGCCAGCCGCAGCGGCTGCGAAAAAGCCCGTGGCGCGCAAGGCTGCGGCAAAGCCGGCATCAGGGACTGACGCGGCGAAGGCGCCCGCGAAGAAGGGCAGAAAACCTGCCGCACCGAAGACGGGAGGAGAGGCATAATGGCCGATACGGCACTCGATCAAGCCCTCGACGGGCTCAACCAGGCTGTGGAAGCCGTTCGCCAGGCGGCGGAAAGCGCACCCGGCGTTGCCGATGCGGCAGGCGCCGTTGCCCATGCGGCGACGGGCGGCGCGGTCGATCCATTCGTTTTCCGCTTCGCCATCTTCATCCTGTCGATCTTCGTCGGCTATTACGTCGTCTGGTCGGTGACGCCGGCACTGCACACGCCGCTGATGGCCGTCACCAACGCCATTTCGTCGGTCATCGTGGTGGGCGCACTTCTGGCGGTCGGCCTATCGGCCAGCGGCATGGCGACGGGTTTCGGCTTTATCGCGCTGGTGCTCGCCAGCGTGAACATCTTCGGCGGCTTTCTCGTCACCCAGCGCATGCTCGCCATGTACAAGAAAAAAGAAAAGTGAGGGGCTGAAACATGAGCGTCGATCTGGCAGCCTTCCTCTATCTCGTTTCCGGCGTGCTTTTCATTCTGGCATTGCGCGGCCTTTCGCATCCCACGACCAGCCGTCAGGGCAATCTCTACGGCATGATCGGCATGGGTATCTCGATCATCACCACACTTGCGCTGGCGAAGCCGAGCTTCGGCGGGCTTGGCCTGATCGTGCTCGGGATCGCCATCGGCGGCTCGGCAGGTGCCTATATCGCCAGAAGCATCGCCATGACGGCGATGCCGCAGCTGATTGCGGCCTTCCATTCGCTGATCGGCCTTGCCGCCGTTCTGGTTGCGGCGGCAGCACTTTACACGCCTCACTCCTTCGGCATCGGCGAAGTCGGCTCGATCCATGGCCAAGCGCTGATCGAAATGTCGCTCGGCGTGGCCATCGGCGCGATCACCTTCACCGGATCGGTCATAGCCTTCCTCAAGCTCGACGGTCGCATGTCCGGTAAGCCGATCATCCTGCCCGGCCGGCACATCGTCAATGCGGCGCTGGCCATCGCCATCGTCGTGCTGGTCGCCATTCTTGTGAATACCGAAAGCCATACGGTGTTCTGGCTGATCGTCATCCTGTCGCTGGTGCTGGGCGGGCTGATTATCGTGCCGATCGGTGGCGCGGACATGCCTGTGGTCGTCTCGATGCTCAACTCCTATTCGGGCTGGGCTGCGGCGGGCATCGGCTTCACGCTGGGCAATCTGGCGCTGATCATCACCGGCGCGCTGGTCGGCTCGTCGGGCGCCATCCTGTCCTACATCATGTGCAAGGGCATGAACCGCTCGTTCATCTCGGTCATCCTCGGCGGCTTTGGCGGCGAAACCGCCGGCCCGGCGGGCGAGGTCGAGCAGCGTCCGGTCAAGCAGGGCTCGGCCGAGGATGCGGCCTTCATCATGAAGAATGCTTCCAAGGTCATCATCGTGCCCGGCTACGGCATGGCGGTTGCGCAGGCGCAGCACGCGCTGCGGGAGATGGCCGACAAGCTCAAGGCGGAAGGCGTCGAAGTCAAATACGCCATCCACCCGGTCGCGGGCCGCATGCCCGGCCACATGAACGTGCTCCTGGCGGAAGCCAACGTGCCCTATGATGAGGTGTTCGAGCTGGAAGACATCAACTCGGAATTCGCGCAGGCCGACGTCGCCTTCGTCATCGGCGCGAATGACGTGACCAATCCGGCGGCGAAGACCGACCCGAAATCACCGATCTACGGCATGCCGATCCTCGATGTGGACAAGGCCGGTACGGTGCTGTTCATCAAGCGCGGCATGGGCTCGGGCTATGCAGGCGTGGAGAACGAACTGTTCTTCCGCGATAATACGATGATGCTGTTTGCCGACGCCAAGAAGATGGTGGAGAACATCGTCAAGGCGTTGGATCACTGAGGGTTTGGCGACCTTCCAGCTTATGAAAGGCGGTCTCCATGGGGCCGCCTTTTTGCTGACGGGCCTTCGTCCTCGCGGTTCGAGGCTGCGTTTCCCATCTCAGCATGAGTGTGAAGGCGCTTGGCGCTATGGCCAAAAAAGCCCCGCATAGAGCGAGGCAAGTCTCTCGGGGTAGAATGGTTGAGCTTTACCCGGCGGCGCGGGCGAGTTCCTGGATGATCTTCAAGACCTGTTCACGGCGTTCGAGCTGCGGCATGTGGCGGGTTGCGGCGAAGATGTGGACGGCGATCTCGCCGGGGAGGCCGGCCGTATGCGTGGCCGGAATGATGCGGTCGGCCGCGCCGAAGATCACCCGTACCGGGAGACGCAGAGAGGCGAGGGCCGGGCGGATATCGAAGGTCTGGGTGCCGTCGGCGAAATAGCTGTCGATGATCGCCTTCTGCGCGGCGCGCAATCCCTCGTCGGCGCTCTGGGCGAGCGTGGCGTTGACGAAGGGCCTGGTGAGCTGGCTTTCGTCCGCGACGAGTTGCTTCAGCCAGGGCATGAGGCTCGCCTCACTTCTCGCCCTGACGAAGCCTTCCAGGAATGCGCCGTTGATTTCAGGGCCGAGACCGGCGGGGGAGATCAGCACCAGCCCGCGTATATCGGCATTGCTCTGCGCGGCAAGCGTTGCGGCGACTGCGCCGCCGAAGGAATGGCCGACGAGGATGAAGGAGCCGATCTGGTTGGCCTCCAGCGTGCGCTCGACCGCTTCGGCGATGGCACCGAGGCTTTCGGGGATATCGCGCGGCGAGCCGCCATGACCGGGAAGGTCGATCGCCAGAACGGGGCTGTCGAGCTGCACGCCGGCGAGGAGCGGGCGCCAGCTGTTGAGATCCGCGCCGAAGCCGTGGATGAGCACGACAGGCATTGCCGGAGCCGCGCCTCTGCCCTGGCGCAGCCATGCCGCGTGGAGGGGTGCGGCTGCCGCTGGAGCCTCAGGTTTGGCGGATGGCGCCGACATGGCAATATTTGCTTCGATATCCTTGCGGGTGATGCGGCCTTTCGGCCCGCTACCGGAAATTTCGGAAAGCTTCAGCCCGGCATCGGCAGCAAGACGGCGGGCAAGCGGCGTGGCGCGCGGGGCTTCCTTTTCACCCGGCTCGCTCTGCGAGCCACCCCGCCGGGGAGAGGGGATGTTGCCATCTCCGTCAATTCCCTTCTCCCCAGCGGGGAGAGGGTGGCCCAAAGGGTCGGATGAAGGGGGCTTCCCTGCCGAATGCAGTGGCTCTGTCAAAGAGGGGGATACCGGGCTGTATTCCTCGCCCTCGGCAAAAATCCATGCCACGGCCTGGCCGACCGGCACCGTCGCGCCTTCGGCGGCGGAGACGTCGCGCAAGATGCCGCTGGCGGGGGCGTCGATCTCCATGGCCGCCTTGTCGGTCTCGATCTCGAACAGGAGTTGGCCCTTGGTCACCGCATCGCCATCGTGAGCGTACCAGCGGGAAATCCGGCCGGTCTCCATATCCATGTCGACCTTGGGGAGGATGACTTCGACGGGCATCGCTCAGCGCACTCCGTTGACGAGATCGCGGGCGCTCTTGAGGATATCCGGCACCTGCGGCACCGCGGCCTTTTCCAGCTCTGGGTTATAGGGAATAGGCGTTTCCGCGCCGCCGAGGCGCACGATCGGCGCGTCGAGAAAATCGAAGGCATCGCTCTCGGCGATCATGGCGCTGACTTCCGCGCCGACGCCGAGCGTCTTGACGCCCTCATAGACGCAGATCAGCCGCGAGGTCTTCTTGACGCTTGCGATGATCGTCTCGCGGTCCATCGGGCGTACGGTGCGAAGATCGATCACCTCGGCAGCAATGCCCTCAGAGGCGAGCGTTTCCGCTGCTTCCAGCGCCTTATGGACCATGATCGCGGTGGCGACGATGGTGACGTCCTTGCCCTCGCGGCGGATCTCGGCCTTGCCGATCGGCGTCGTGTAATAGCCTTCCGGCACCGGGCCTTTCATCTTGTAGAGCAGCTTGTGCTCGAAGATCATGACGGGATCGGGGTCCTCGATGGCAGCGAGCAGCAGGCCCTTGGCGTCGTGCGGTGTTGCCGGCTGCACGACTTTCAGGCCCGGGACATGGCCGAGCCATGCCTCGATGCTCTGGCTGTGCTGTGCCGCAGCACCCGTGCCTGAACCGGCGGGAAAGCGCATGACCAGAGGAACGGAGACCGCGCCGCCCAGCATATAGCGCATCTTGGCGGCCTGGTTGACGATCTGCTCCATGGCGAGCGCGGCGAAATCGGAGAACTGGAATTCGAAGATCGGACGCATGCCCGTTAGCGCCGCGCCGACGGCGACGCCGGCACCGCCGAGCTCGGAGATCGGCGTGTCCATGACGCGGTCCTCGCCGAAACGATGGACAAGATCACCCGTCACCTGGAAAGCGCCGCCATAGACGCCGATATCCTCGCCCATCAGGAAAACGCGCTCGTCCCTTTCCATGGCAATCGCCATGGCTTCCTGAATGGCCTGGGCGTAGCTCAGTTCGCGGATCGTCGTATCCATTTCAGGCAAGGTCCGTATAAACGTCGCGGGTCAGGCCTGCGAGGTCGGGGGCGGGGCTCGTCTTGGCGAATTCGATGGCCGCTTCGATCTCGCGTTCGACATCGGTGCGGATCGCCTCGATCCCGGCTGCGTCGATGACACCATATTCCTGCATCTGCGCTTCGAAGAGCTGGATCGGGTCGCGATTGGCGATCCAATCCTCGATCTCCTCCTTGGTGCGATAGCGGTTGCGGTCGCTCTTGGAATGGCCGCGATGACGATAGGTCTTGCATTCGATCAGGGTCGGGCCTTCGCCATGGCGGGCGCGCTCGACCGCCGCATGGGAGGCTTCGGCCACATCCGACAGATCGTTGCCGTCGACGATGACGCCCGGCATCGCGTAAGCTGCGGCCCGGTCCGCGACATTGGCGACGGCGGTGGAGCGCCTGGTCGAGGTGGACATGCCGTAGCCATTGTTCTCGCAGACGAAAATGACCGGCAATTTCCAGACCGACGCCATGTTCAGCGCTTCGTGGAACGCGCCTTCATTGTTGGCTCCGTCGCCGAAATAGGAGACGACGACGCGGCCGGTTTTCAGTTTTTTCATCGAAAGGGCGGCGCCGACGGCGATGGGAATGCCGCCGCCGACGATGCCGTTGGCACCGAGATTGCCCTTGGACACGTCGGCGATGTGCATCGATCCGCCGCGGCCACGGCAATAGCCGGTTTCCTTGCCGAAGAATTCGGCGAACATCCTGGAGACTTCCGCCCCCTTGGCAATGCAATGGCCGTGGCCGCGATGGGTGGAGGTGATCATGTCGTCATCAGTGAGGGGAAGCGAGATGCCGACGGCGCTCGCTTCCTGGCCGATGGAAAGATGCATCGTGCCATGGATGAGGCCGCGGGTGTAGCTTTCCTCAGCTCCTTCCTCGAAGCGGCGGATCAGATACATCTTGCGCAGCGCTTGCCCGAGCTCACCGGGCGAATAGTGCCGGAAGGCGAAGGGCAGATTATGCCTTCCTTCCTCGGCCTTCGGTTTTGCTTGTGCGATGATCTTATCACCCATGTCGAGGCGCTCCCTCACTTTAATAGAAGCGCTGGCGACAGCGCTCCTCTGGCCATCCCTCCCGTCGTCATCCTCGGGTCAAGCCCGAGGATGACGGGGCTAGGACGGTTGGCAAACCGCTAGCCCCCGTCCACCAGCCTGTCCTGGCGGGAACGCAGTTCGGCGATCTTCGATCCCGGCATGACGGCGGCGTTCTCGTAGGTGATGAGTTCACCTTTTTTTATCGGCGCAGTGACGGAGCCGCGTTCCAGCAAGCCGCAGGGGATGGCCTTGGCGGCGCGGGCTTCGGGTACGGTCATGATCCAGGCGCGATAGGAATATTCGCCGATGGCATCGAGCTTGTCGCCGGGCTTCAAATCCTTCTTGGCGACGGCGCAGACTTCGGCAACGGGCTTTGCCAGCGGCACCATGTCGGGCTTGCCGTAGAGCACGACGCGGGCGCAGGTCAGCGGTACTTCCAGCGAGGTCAGATGGTAGGGCCGGTGGAAGGTGAAGTAGGGGCCGTGACCCATCTTCAGATCTTCCATGCGCTCGCGAATGCGCGGATGCGACATGTCGGCGATGACGAAGACGCCGGGCGCCACGCCCTTGCCGATCGAATAATCGACGACGCCGACCTTCGACAGCACGCCGCCATCCTTTACCGGGATCAGTGTCTTGTTGAGTTCGCTCACCGTGGCCGTAGGGCCATGCATGCCCGGCTTGTCGGGGACGAGGCCGGTGGCGTTGGCGATCGCCGCCATTTCCACCATGGTCTTGGAGCCGTCGACGAACTCGACCAGCATGCGCACATTCATGTTGCGGCGTTCGGCCTCCTCGGCATAGTCGTCGGGGATGGCGTCGATGTTGAGCGGGTTGTTCTTGCCCTTGCCGGCGGCGACGATCGGATGCCCCATGGCAGTGACGAATTCGATCAGTTCCATGCAGGAGGACGGCTCATCGCCGGCGCCGAGCGAATAGGTCACGCCCAGCCGGTCGGCCTCGCTTTTGAGATAGGCGCCGATGGTCACGTCGGCTTCGACATTCATCATGACGAGATGCTTGCCATGCTCCATGGCGCGCAGGCCGATCTCGGCACCAACGGCGGGCACGCCGGTCGCGTCGATCACCACGTCGATCAAATCGTTCTGGAGGATCAGGTCGGCATTGTCCGTGACGGCGACTTTGTGGCTCTCCATTGCCCTGGTCAGGTCGGAGGCGTTGGAAACTTCCTTCGCATGGCCTTCTTCCTGATAGGCGATCTCGACGGCCTTGACCGCATTGGGCACGCGCAGTTCGGAGATCGCGCCGATCTCGATGCCGGGCATGTGCGCAACGCGGGAGACGATATCCGTTCCCATTTCGCCCGCGCCGATCAGGCCGATGCGGATCGGCTTTCCACTGTCGGCGCGCGCCTGCATGTCACGTGCCAGGCCAGTCAATGCTACGTTGGTTGCCATTTGGTTCCTCCTCGAGACGCCGGTTGCGCTCGATCTATGCGCGGGCATTGCCGCTGCCTTGTTGATACAATCGCCTACTGAACATTTGTATCTTTGTCAATACCTATGTCCATTCTGGAGTCGGAATACGGGCGATGTCACGAAGAATTCATGTATGGGGGTCTCGATGAAAACTGGGATAATTGGGAAAACTGGGCTCAATCCTTTCGATCTGGTGATTTTCGATTGCGGTGGCGTGGGGATAGCGAACCACTCGCAGCTCTTGCCTATCACAATGTCTACGCGAAAAAAGGAATGCCGATATCCTATGGGATCGCGGTGCATGGTGTCGGCATGAAGTAGGCCGATATGTGATTGGCTGAATTGCCACAGTGGCGCGGCTTTTTCGCTTTATCAGGCCAGGACGTTTGTCATGTCATGGCAAATTATTAAACAGCGATTAGAAAGTTCATAGAGGAGCCCTACGGCTCCGCCCATGAGAGAAGCGGCGACATGAAAGAAGCAATTACACTGGACCAGGTGAGAGAAGCCGTCGGAACGGAGATCGGCTGTTCCGAGTGGCGGGTGGTGACGCAGGAGATGATCGACAAATTCGCTGATGCCACCGACGATCATCAGTTCATTCATGTGGACCCGGAACGGGCGGCGAAGGAAACGCCGTTCGGCGGCACCATCGCCCACGGCTTCCTGACGCTCTCGCTGCTTTCGACGCTTGCCTTCGAGGCGTTGCCGATGATCAAGGGCGCGACGATGGGTATCAATTACGGTTTCGACAAAGTGCGCTTCATGGCACCGGTCAAAAGCGGCGCGCGGGTGCGGGCGCGCTTCAAGCTGGCGGACGCCGACATCCGGCCTTCGGGCCGGGTGGTCAACCATTACGAGGTGACGCTGGAGATCGAGAATTCGCTCAAGCCTGCCTTGACGGCGACATGGCTGACGATCGCGGTGGTGGAGGTAGGGGAGTAGGGGAATAAGGGAATAGGGCAGTATGTTTATATTGCCTTTGCCTATGTGCTCAATGTTTCTTCTACTGCCCTACTGCCCTACTGCCCTACTGCCCTACTGCCCTACTGCCCTACTGCCCTATTCAGCCGTCCTTCTTCATCGAGAGGGGCGGCTTTTCCTTTGTGCGCCGTTACCAGCTCGCTGAGCGCGAAGGGGCCGTGCAGAAACATGCCGATATCATAGGCATTGCGCTTCTGTGCCCCCTTGAGAAACAGGAGGTGCATCTTGAAGAAATTGCCCTTGGCGCGTTTGTAGCGGCTTTCGTTGTGTACGTTCTTGAACCTTATCCGCGAAATGACGGGCGGATTTGTAGGCGTGATCGCCAGCGCCTCTGCGGGATCGGAACCGTAGAAATGGATGATGTCGGTCAGCGTCTGGAATTCCGCCCAGAGAACCGGCGTTTCCTGCAAAACCGTGCGGATATCCTCGCGCAGGCTTTTGGCTTTCGGATGGAAGGCGAGCATCAGCAGGCATGAGCCGATGGAAAGCAGGGAAACCGGTTGCTTTTCTAAGAGCTCGGGATGTTCACGCCTGACTTGGGCGATAGCCTCGACGGCGGGCACCGTGCCGAGGCTGTGGCCGACGATGACGGCCTCATCGGCATCGGTTTCTTTGAGCTTTTGCGCAAGAATGGCGGCGAATTCCTGTCGGCGGGCGTTGAGCTTGGGATTGCCGGCGTGGATGCGATCATAGGCGGCGGACCAATCGTCCAAGAGATAGGACAGGAAGAATTTCTTGCCCGGCCAGCGCATGAGGACGGCACCGGCGATGACGGCAAGCGGCAGCGACCATATCAGGTGCAAGGGTCCAAGACCGAGAATGAAAGGGATGGCGGCAACAAGGGCGGCAAGCCCGACAAGGGCGAGCGTCATCCCGAAAGGCCAGAGGAAGAACAGGACGAAACGCCAGCTCGTCCTGGCATAGCGCCAGAGCGTGCCGGTCAGCAGGATATCGAGAAAAGCGCGAAGCCCGGTCAGAAGCCGGACCAATGTGGGCCGTTTGGCGTAATCATCGAAGATGTCGGCGGTGCCGAACTGGCAGAACTCGACCTCTGTTTGCCAGTCAGCGCCTTGCGTCGTGAATTGCATCGCGCCGCAGCCGGCATCGCCGGTTTGCATGGGAGTGGCACTCGTGCGCGCATGCCAGAGGCGGTCGAAATCGGCAATAGCCTGCATATGCCGGCCGCGCACGGCACCCGGATGCAGGCCCTCATAGCCGGTGAAATTGAGAACGAGACGCTTTTTGACGATCATGGGAAATGGGGAATAGGGAATAGGGAGTAGGGGAGCAAGGGAATAGAGCATTTCATTTTCAGTTGGAAACGCTGGCGGGGCAGTAACCCCCCTCTGTCCTGCCGGACATCTCCCCCACAAGGGGGGAGATTAGCCTTCATGAAGGCATGTCACCAATCGCAAACGTTGCAGAATGAAGACGGAGCGTCGTGTCAGCCAATCTCCCCCCTTGTGGGGGAGATGCCTGGCAAGGCAGAGGGGGGTTGCCTCGCGCTTCCGTCAAAACAGGGAACCACTCTACAGAACAGCATCCCGTGCCGCCTCGCTCAGAAAGGTAAACGCATAATCGGAAAAAGAGCGCCAGCATTCGATGCGGAAGGCGTACTCGCCGGTGCGCCACAAGACGATCTCGATCTTGCCGAACAGCGTCCGGGAGACCGCTCCTACGGGGAAAATGGCAAGCGAAAGGTCTTGCGGGCAGCCGGCATTGATCACCGCTTCGGCGCCTAGGCCGGAAACGAGGATGGCGGTGTTGCGCTGGGAGACATCGACCGCGGAATGCAGCACCGTCACATCAGCCAGATCAGTTGTGGGATCCTTGCCGCCCGTATCGATCACCAGCCATTCGTCGGGGCCGAGCCACAAGGCAGTGCGCGCGCCCTTGGTCGTGGATGATTTCGGCTTCACCGGAAGTGTTACGCCTAGTGCTCTTGAGAGTACGTTCAGCGCATCGGGCCGGGCGCGCAATGCGGTGCGGAACGCTGGTTCGGCGGGTAATATCGAGACGATGCCCGAACTGGCATGGCGGCCGGCCAGCGGAAGCACGCGTTCGGCAATTGCGACCGCTCTGGCAGATACTGGATTCCTAGCCATTGAGGCGCTCTCCTTTTTCGTCGATGAACACGGCGCCCGTCACCTCGATCTCGATCACGCCATCGGGCATGGGCACGTAAAGCGTTTCGCCCATGCGCTTCGAGCCGTTGACGACAAGCGCCAGCGCGATGGAACGGCCGCAATTCTGCGACCAATAGGACGAGGTGACGTGGCCGATCATGGTCATCGGTATGGCCTGCTTCGGATCGGCGACGATCTGCGCGCCTTCTTCGAGCACCGTCTTCGGGTCTTTCGTCTTGAGGCCGACAAGCTGCTTGCGGCCTTCCGCTATGAGATCGGGCCGCATCAAACCGCGAATGCCGACGAAATCCGGCTTGTTCTTGCCGATGGCCCAACTCAGCCCCGCATCATGCGGCGTCACCGTGCCGTCGGTGTCCTGGCCGACGATGATGTAGCCCTTTTCGGCGCGCAAAATGTGCATGGCTTCGGTGCCGTATGGGGTCAGGCCGTGCGGCTTGCCGCTTTCGAAGATCGCTTCCCAGACGGCTTGGCCGTAATCGGCGGGCACGTTGATTTCATAGCCCATCTCGCCGGTGAACGACATGCGGAACAGCCTTGTGGGCACGCCGCAGATCCTGCCCTCGCGCACACTCATATGCGGGAAGGTTTCGGTCGAAAGGTCGATGCCCTCGACCAGCGGGGCGATGATGTCGCGCGCCTTGGGTCCCTGCACGGCGATGACCGCCCATTGTTCGGTCGTCGAGGTGATCCACACATCGAGATGCGGGAACTCGGTCTGCAGATAGTCTTCCATATGATGCATGACGCGCGGTGCGCCGCCCGTGGTCGTCGTCACATGGAAACGATCCTCCGCCAGCCGGCCAACCACGCCGTCATCATAGATGAACCCGTCTTCGCGCAGCATCACGCCGTAACGCAAGCGTCCGACGCCGAGCTTTGCCCAGGGGTTGGTGTAGAGGAGCGCGAGGAATTTCGCCGCATCGGGGCCGACGATCTCAATCTTGCCCAGCGTCGAGGCATCGAAGATGCCGGCGGCGTTGCGGACCGCCACGCATTCGCGGTCGACCGCCTTGTGCATGTCCTCGCCGGGACGGGGATAATACCACGGGCGCTTCCACTGGCCGATATCCTCGAAGATAGCATCATGCGCTTCATGCCAGGCGTGGATCGGTGTGCGGCGTGTCGGATCGAAAAGCTCATGGCGCGCATGGCTGACGATGGCGCCGAAAGTCACCGGCGTATAGGGCGGTCTGAACGTCGTCAGCCCAACCTCGGGGATCTCACGGTCCAGCGTTTCGGCGGCGATCGCCAGGCCATGCAGATTGGAGGTCTTGCCCTGATCTGTGGCCATCCCTGTGGTGGTGAAGCGCTTGACGTGCTCGATCGAATGCATGCCCTCGCGCACCGCCTGGCGGATATCCTTGGCGGTGACGTCGTTCTGGAAATCGATGAACGCTTTGACGGTGGTATCAGCGCCGGCGCCCGGCGCCGCACCGATCATGCCGCCTGTCCAGGAGGCCCCGCCGGAGGCCGCGAGTTTGGTGCCTTTGGCCTTGGAGGCAATGCCTGTTTCGCGGGCCATGCGTTCGCCTGCCGCAAGCGCCTCATCGATCGTTTCCTGCAATCCATCCGTGCCGTTGCAGGCGCCGACGGAGACGCAATCCTGGACATAGGTGCCGGGCAGGAAGCGTTCGTTTTCCTTGTCCCAGCGCACCTTGCCGCGCGATTGCGAGAAGAGATGCACGGATGGCGTCCATCCCGCCGAGTTGATCAGCGCATCGACGGCAATGGAACGGCTGCTGCCGCCGTTCTTCGGTGCTACCGTCATCGAGGAAATGCGGCGCGTGCCGCCGATTTTCTGCACGGCATGACCGGCAAGCACTTCGATGCCGAGGCTGCGCGCTTCCTCGACCAGATCGGAGGAGGGGGCATCGCGCAGATCGACGATGACAGGGACGTCGATGCCGGCGCGCTTCAGATCGATCGCTGCCGCGTAAGCCGAATCATGGGCGGTGTAAACGCCGACCTTGCGGCCGACCGCGACGCCGTAATGGTTGAGATAAGTGCGTGCGGCGGCGGCAAGCATGATGCCCGGGCGGTCATTGTCGGCGAAGACCATATGCCGCTCGATGGCGCCGGTGGCGAGAATGACGCGCCTGGCGCGCACCTGCCAAAGCCTTTCGCGCGGCAGGCCGCTGACCGGACGCGCCATATGATCGCTGATACGCTCGACCAGACCGACGAAATTCTGCGCGTAATAGCCGAAGGCGGTGGTGCGGGTGAGCACGCGGACATTGTCCATCGCTGCAAGTCGTGCAGCGGTTTCCTGCGCCCATTCATAGCCGGGCTGACCTTCGATGACGGCACCGCTTTCATAGCGCAGCGCGCCGCCGCCTTCCGCCTGCTCGTCGCAGAGGATGACCCGTGCGCCGGTTTCCGCCGCGGCAAGGGCTGCCGCGAGACCGGCTGCGCCAGCGCCGACAATTAGCACGTCGCAATGGGCGAACCGGCTGTCATAGCGATCGGGATCGGCTTCGTCGGGCGCTTCGCCGAGACCGGCCGCGGCGCGGATATTGGGTTCGTAAAGGCTCTTCCACGCAGCCTTCGGCCACATGAAGGTCTTGTAGTAGAAGCCGGCCGTGAGCAGCGGCGACAGCATGTCGTTGATGGAGCGGATATCGAGACCGAGCGACGGCCAGCGGTTTTGCGAAACGGCCTTCAGCCCGTCATAGACCTCCTGCACGGTGGCGCGGACATTGGGCTGCCTGCGCGTCCGGTCGCGCTCGATGCCGACCAGCGCGTTGGGCTCCTCAGCTCCTGCGGAGAGAATACCGCGCGGACGGTGATATTTGAACGAACGGCCGATGAGATGCACGCCATTGGCAAGAAGCGCCGAGGCGAGCGTGTCGCCTTCGAGCCCAGTGAAATGCTCGCCGTCGAAGGTGAATCGGACGGATTTTGCCGGGGTGAGGCGACCGGCGTCGGCGATGCGGTTGCTGCCTGACTTGGAATTGCCTGACTGGGAATTGAAGGACATGGGAATCAGGCCTTTGATTTGCGGGCGGGCGCGGACTTGGCCGCTGCACTCGCCGGAGGCGTCAGCGGCTTTCCGGAATGGGCGACATTGGCGGCATTGGCGATGACGGCATCGAGATCCGGTAGCGGCTCGCCTGCTTTATAGACGGCGAGGATGCGGTCGCTCACCGTGTCGCGTATGGCATTGAAGAACCTGCCGCAGCCATGGATATGCCGCCAGCGTTCGGCAATAATGCCTTTGGGGTTCTGGCGCAGATAGAGATAGGCTTCGAATTCCGGTTCGCCCTGATCGGCGATATCGGGTGAGCGCACGAGATGGGCTTGGCCGGCATGGCGAAACTCGATCTCCGGGCGCTCTTCCTCGCAATAGGGGCAATAGATCAAAAGCATGGGGTTGGCTCCTGGAACAGAGACGCTTGTGGGGCGGCAGCACCCCCCTCTGCCCTGCCGGGCATCTCCCCCACAAGGAGGGAGATTACGCCTTCATGAATGCACGGAACCAATCGCCAATGTTGCCGATTGAAGGCGGAGAGTTGTGTCAGCCAATCTCCCCCCTTGTGGGGGAGATGCCCGGCAGGGCAGAGGGGGGTGTCTTGCGATGTCATCGAAATAAATCTCCCCCTCAATGTGCCACCGCCGCCGCTGCCGCTTCGTCGATCAGGCGGCCGGTGCGGAAGCGGTCCAGCGTGAAGGGCGCGTTGACCGGGTGCGGCTCATCGCGGGCGATGGTGTGGGCGAAGACGTTGCCGGAGCCGGGCGTTGCCTTGAAGCCGCCGGTTCCCCAGCCGCAATTGACGTAGAGGCCGGAAACGGGCGTCTTGGCGAGGATCGGCGAGCGGTCGGGCGTCACGTCGACGATGCCGCCCCAGGAGCGCATCATCTTCATGCGCGTGAAGATCGGGAACATCTCGCAGATCGCGTCGAGCGTGTGATTGATGATGTGCAGTCCGCCGGTCTGGGAATAGGAGGTGTACTGGTCGGTGCCGGCGCCGATCACCAGTTCGCCCTTGTCCGACTGCGAGATATAGGCGTGCACGGTATTCGACATGACGACGCATGGGAAAGCCGGTTTCACGGGTTCCGAAACCAGCGCTTGGAGCGGGTAGCTTTCCAGCGGCATGCGGACACCGGCCATCTGCATCAGCACAGACGTATGGCCTGCAGCAACGACGCCGACCTTCTTTGCGCCGATGAAGCCTTGCGTCGTCTCGACGCCGGTTACCGCGCCGGTCGGTGAGCGGCGGATGCCGGTGACTTCGCAGTTCTGTATGATGTCAACGCCGCGAGCGCAAGCCGCGCGGGCATAGCCCCAAGCCACCGCGTCATGGCGCGCCGTGCCGCCGCGCCGCTGCAGCGAGGCGCCGACCACGGGGTAACGCGCCGTCTGCGAGATATTCAGCGGCGGGCAGAATTCCTTCGCCTGTTCGGGCGTCAGCCATTCATTGTCGATGCCGTTCAGGCGATTGGCGTGGATATGGCGCTTGAGGACCTGCACATCATGGACGTTGTGGGCAAGCATCATCACGCCGCGCGGCGAATACATGACGTTGTAGTTGAGATCCTGGCTCAACCCTTCCCACAGCTTCACGGCGTGCTCGTAGATGCCCGCCGATTCGTCATAGAGATAGTTGGAGCGGATAATGGTGGTGTTGCGGCCGGTATTGCCGCCGCCGAGCCAGCCTTTTTCCAGAACGGCGACATTGGTGATGCCGTGTTCCTTGGCGAGATAATAGGCCGTCGCCAGGCCATGACCGCCGGCGCCGATGATGATGACATCATATTCCGACTTTGGCTTCGGCGAGGTCCATTGCTGTTCCCAGCCTTTTCCCCCGCGCATCGCTTCGCGGGCGATGGCGAAAATCGAGTATCTGCGCATGTTTTTCCCTTTTTTGGGTGACTTGCTGTGTAACTGGCCGCAACGCGCCAGCGAAATAGCTTCTCTTCCTATCACTAGACCATCACGGCTTCGATATTTTGCCATTTTGCGACCAACCATGGCGTTTCGCTTCCATAGGATCCCATATTTATCATTATAGTGAGATCGTCCATTGGCCGTGATTCGCGCTGCCGCCTCATTCCGGGCGGGACAGCGATGAGAATTGACGCGCTGCAGTGTGGACATCGGCTCAGGTTTCTGCTATCAGCCAACTCCAATTTGCTTCGGATATCCGTTGCGAAGCCTTGGTTTCTCGGATGTTTGGAACCGATCATTCGACCTTGGCTCAATCGAAATTCTAACTGAAAACGGGATCACACGTGCAGGTACTCGTCCGCGATAACAATGTCGATCAGGCTCTCCGCGCTCTCAAGAAGAAGATGCAGCGCGAAGGCATCTTCCGTGAAATGAAGATGCGCGGCCATTATGAAAAGCCGTCTGAAAAGCGTGCTCGCGAGAAGGCGGAAGCCGTTCGCCGCGCTCGCAAGCTGGCACGCAAGCGTGCCCAGCGCGAAGGTCTGGTCGCGGGCGGTCGCGTAGCTCCTGCCCGTTGATTGGCATATCCCGGCGCTCTCGGCTTGCGCTGAGGACTGAGATCGAGCTGAAGGTGGGGTGATGATTGTCACCGCCACCTTTTTTGCTGTTTTATGGGCTGGGGGATTTTAGAAGGAATAATGGAACTGCCGATGCGCCACTTTATAACCGCCGCCCAGCCGACCGGTATCTTCCGCCCCAAATTCCTCGCATTCGCATCTGTTGCGATGCTGGCGCTTGCAGGTTGCCAGACCAGTTCGACCAATATTCTGGCGCCCATCGACAAGGCGCAAGGGTCGAGCGAGAACATCAGTTCGCTCACCTCCGTCATCCAGAGCAATCCGCGTGATCCGGAAAGCTACAATGTCCGCGGCTCGGCCTATGGCAAGGCAGGGCGCTACCGCGAGGCGCTGAAGGATTTCGATACGGCGCTGCAGCTCAACCCGAACTTTTATCAAGCCTATGCCAACCGAGCGCTGATCTACCGCTTCATGGACGAAAACGTCAAAGCGGTGAACGATTATAACCGCGCTATCCAGATCAACCCGCAATATGACGTGGCCTATATCGGGCGCGGCAATGTCTATAGGCAGGCGGGCCGCCTGAATGAGGCATTCAACGATTTCCAGCGCGCCATCCAGCTCGATACGACAGATGGGCGAGCCTACCACAATCGAGGATTGATCTATCAGGCGCGCGGCCAGCATAAGCTCGCCATCGAGGATTTCTCGACCGCCATATCGCTTCAGCCGAGGGCGCCGGAGCCCTATAATGGCCGCGGCATTTCCTATGTCGCGCTTGGCGATTATGACAATGCCTTCGATGATTTCAACACCGCTATCAATCTTGACGGCAATGTTGCGGAGAGCTGGGCCAATCAGGCGCTGGTCTATGAGCATCGTGGCGAGAAGGCACGCGCATCGAAGTCCTATGCGCGGGCGGTTCAGCTCGATCCGAAATATCAGCCGGCCAAGGATGGGCTCGCGCGCACGCGCGGCTAATCCCTGCACGCCCCTCTGGCCGCTTCCCGGTAATTTCGGGAGGCCGGAGGGGATAAAAGTCTGGGTTCACCATACGCCCATGTGCTGAAAAGGAACGCCTTTCCTTCGCCACAGCGCACAGCCTATACTGGCTTCATGTCGCTTTTCGATCACATCGGCTTCCACACTCCGGATCTGCGCCGCTCCCTGCATTTCTATGCGGGCTGCATGCCTGCGTTGGAGCTCGAGGTGATACGCAATGCCGACACCTCGTTTTTCGTCAGCGGCGGCGAGAGGGCACCGGTTCCGTTCATCTGGGTCACAGCGGCGATGACGCCGCCAGTCACGCCTGAAAATCCGGGCAATCATCTGCATCTGATGTTCGCGGCCTTGAGCCGCGATGCGGTAGAGAGTTTCCATGAGACTGCACTCGCCTTTGGCGGCATCGACAGCGGGCCGCCTGGTTATCAGGGGCCTGAAGAGATGGGCTATTACGCGGCGCTCGTTTTCGATCCGGATGGCAATACGATAGAAGTCGGATTCCGGGAAAGGCGGGGCTGATCTTATTTTGGGAAGGCCATTCCCACTTTTCCTGAACTTGCTCTAAAGCCCGCCGAGCGCCTCACTCGGCCGTCCCTCGCCGAGCGCCTTGCGGATCGCCGCTCTGGCGGAGGCGATGTCGGGTACGAGCCAATTCGGTTCCATTCCGAGAAACTTGTCGAGGAAGGCGATTGCATAGCTCGGCATTTCCGCGATGTTCTCCTTATACGACCACCAAGTTCGCAGTTCGTCGGCGCATTTGTCGATGGACCTTGCTTCACCGAACTCCTGCTGGAAGACGGCCGCGACCGCGCCGATGCAGAAATTGGTGTAGAGAAAACCTTCCGGCCAGAAATCCACGATCTCGCGCATGGATATGTCGACGGGCCTAGCACCGAGCCGGCGCTGCAGCGCTTTGGCGGGTTGCTCGCGTATCAATTCGCACAGGACCAGGCCTGCGGCGAAGACGATGAAATCCTTGCGGTCGATGCCGGCATAGTCCTTCTGGGCGTTGACGGTTTCGACCCAGCTTAGAAAAGCACGCGTCAGCTTCTTCTCGTCGATCTCGAAGGGCACGCCATAGTTTTCCGTTACGAGCCGCGCATTGGTGCGGAACGACGCCCTAAACCAGCGCAACTGGCGCAAGCGGTGACGCAGGTCCGGCACCGAAACGAGTTCATTCTCCAGAAGTATCTTCATTACCGCCGCCATTTCTCCAGACATAACCTATCATATTCGTCTGTTCTTCCCAAGAAATAGGGTGTCATCTCGCGAATGATTGATGGATCCTGTAAGGATACATATTGACATTAAGGAAAACAAATGTTCTGTAAATGTCAGTCGATAATGTGGTGGCGCATGTTGGGGTTCGCAGGAACCACAGCGATTGGAGGATATATGCGTCAGCCATTATTGGAGCGCTTGTCTTGCCGGGAAAGTCTGTCACTCTTTCCGCGAGGCGCGCTTTCAGACGGATCATGACACGCCGTTAGGGAGGGAACCTTATGGCAATATGGCAATGGGGTTTGCTGGCTCTGGCGGTCGTCTGGGCATTGCAATCGCTCGGTGTCTGGTTTCAGATGCGGCACTATTCGGATGTCCTCAAGGGGGTCACATCGAAATATGCCGATGGCTTTGTCGGTGCGGGAAATTGCCGGGGGCGTTTCGGCAAGGGCGTGATCGTGCTGATCGTCGTGACACCCGATCTCGTGGTGCGACGGCTTCTGGAAATGAGCGGACGATCGGTATTTGCAAAATTCAGGAGGCGCGAGGAATTCGAGGGCATGACCCTCGATGCTCTCCGGGCTGATCCCAAAGCGCTGGGAGAGGCGAAACCGGGCGTGGCGGAGGCCATCAAGAAGGCGATCGAACAGATCGACCGGATGCGGTCCGAGCCTAAGGAAAAGCCGGGCCTTGCCGGCCTGAAAACAGTAGGCGCTTAAAGCAAGTCCAGGAAAAGTGCGAACCGGTTTTCCCGGAAAAAACAGGACCTGTTTTTCCTGCGGACTTGCGTAAAACAAAGGAATAGAGCGGTTCCCCGATTCCATCGAGCAGGAACCGCTCTAGATAAACGCCGGGAAGCGGGGAGCTTCGCCGATGGCTCGAGGAGGAGCACAATGTCCATAATCGCAATGTTGGCGCAACACGCCGACGTGACCATGCAGCACCTGTCGTCGGCAGGTGCCCTGGTCTCCGATGCAGCTTTGCACGGGAAACATGCCGCCCTCAATGCCAGCCAGCAGGCAGGCAGCGATCTCGTCATTCTTGCCCAGGCGGGCGGTGACAATCTGACGGTCGACCAGTTTCGCGAGAGACTGCAGAATGTCCAACAGGAGGAGCAACTCGGCTGGCTTGCCAATATCGGCAAATATTTCATCGGCATCTTCCAGAAGGGCGGCGAGGTGTTCGCCGGCTTCGTGATCGGCATCATTCCGACGCTGGTGGTGCTGATGACCGCGTTCTACGCGCTGACGGAACTCGTCGGCGAACAGCGGGTTCACGGCATCGCGCGCGGGGCGGGGCGCATTGCGCTGACGCGCTATACCGTCCTGCCGGTCCTGGCGGTGTTCTTCCTGACCAATCCGATGGCCTATACCTTCGGTTCTTTCCTGGAGGAGAAGCACAAGCCGGCCTTCTATGATGCGGCCGTCTCCTATGTCCACCCGCCGCTCGGCCTGTTCCCGCATGTCAATCCGGGCGAATATTTCGTCTGGGGCGGCATTCTGGTTGCCCTGCTCGAACTGGAGAAGAAGGGCGCTGTCGCCAGTGGCTATCATATCCAGGTGGCGATCTGGTACGCGCTCGTCGGTCTCGTCGTCATCCTGCTCAAGGGCATGCTGACGGAGCGCATCACCGCAATCATGGCGCGCCGTCAGGGCATCGAGCTTTGAGGCCTTGTATTAGCCGCATGATCTTACCTGGAAGTCTGCAACTTTTCGGGATCATGCGTAGGGAGGACAGAAAAATGGTCAAATCATATAAAGCCGTAAAGATTTCCAGGGGCTCCGGCGGTTGGGGCGGGCCACTCGTCATCGAGCTGACGGCACAGCGCAACAAGATCGTTTCGGTTACCGGAGGTGGCATTCATCCGGTGGCGCATCGCATTGCGGAACTGACGGGCGGAGAAGCCGTGGACGGCTTCAGGGCTCCGCCGGTTGAAGGCGAAATGGCTGTCGTCGTCGTCGATTGCGGCGGCACGGCGCGTTGCGGCGTCTATCCGCGCAAACGCATTCCGACCGTGAACCTGACGCCTGTCGGCCAGGCAGGGCCGCTGGCGCAATTCATCACCGAAGACATCTATGTCTCGGGCGTCAAGCCGGAGAACATCGTTCCTGCGGATGGCTCGGAAGCGGCAACGATCGCGGGCACCGCCACCGCAGCGGATACGACGTCGACAGCATCCGCGTCGAGCGCTGCCGCGGCGCAAGCCTCCAACGGCGAAGGCGGCATGATCGGCTTCATCAGTACCATCGGCCGCGTGATGGGCCGCGTCGTCGGTATTTTCTTCAATGCCGGCCGCCGCACCATCGATCAGGTCATCCGCAACGTTCTGCCGTTCATGGCGTTCGTCACCATGCTGATCGGCCTGATCCTCTATACGGGCATCGGCGATATCCTGGCGCAGCCCATGGGACCACTCGCCAACAATATCGTCGGCCTATTGATCATCTCGGCCATCTGCGGCCTGCCGTTCCTGTCGCCGATTCTCGGGCCGGGCGCGGTGATCGCACAGGTGATCGGCGTCGCCATCATCGGCCCGCAGATCGCCAATGGCACGATTTCGCCTGCGATGGCGCTGCCAGCGCTCTTCGCCTACAACACGCAGGTCGGCTGCGATTTCATCCCGGTCGGTCTGGCGCTGGGTGAAGCCAAGCCCAAGACCATCGAGATCGGCGTTCCTGCCGTTCTGTTCAGCCGCCAGATCATGGGTCCGGTTTCGGTGCTGATCGCCTGGGCCGTCAGCCTCGTGGTATTCTGAGAAAATCAACAACGGGGGCGCCGCTTAAGCGGTGTCTCCGCGTTCCATAAAGAAAGGTACGCCATCATGTCGGTTCTCCTGAAAACGCGGATCACCGCAATCGGTCCTGAGGTGGCGGATCTGGCGGAAGGAGGCGTGGTCATATTGTTCGCCGACGGCGCGCCGCCGGAGCTGGCCGAGGTTTCGATCCTGCATGTCGTCGAAGATGGTCCGAGTGATATCGTTCCCTCTGTCGGGACACCGATCAGGATCGGCGATCTTTCAGCCGAAATCACCGCTATCGGCGACTATGCATGGCAGAAAGTGCACGATATCGGCCATGTGGTGATCAATTTCAACGGCGCTGCCCAAGCCGAGCGTCCCGGCGAGATCGCGGCTTCCATGATCGATCCGGAGGTGCTGGTGACAGCGCTGAAGACGGATGCGATCATCACTATCGGCAATTGAATTTCAGCTTCCATAGAGATGTAGAGGCTATCTGGAAAGACGATCATGGAACGCTCGACCATCGTCAGAGTGCATGAGGGCCTTCATGCACGTCCCGCCACCCGGTTCGTCAAGCTCGCCAAGAGCTTCGAATCGAATATCGATCTGGTGAAGGGGGAGAAGTCGGTCAGCGCCAAGAGTTCGGTCAAGCTGATGCTGCTCGGCGTGAAGGAAAATGACGAGGTGATTGTCCGGGCGGAGGGGGCCGATGCAATCGAGGCCGTCGAAGCGTTGATCGGCTATCTGGAGAACCCGAAATCCGGTGTTGATGAAGATGAGCAGACAGGCGGAGACAAGCCTGCGGCAGTTGAGGACGAGATCGATGCTGTCGCCGTGCCGTTGGCTGTCGAAGGCAGGCTGAAAGGTGTCGGCGCCAGCGAGGGCGTATCGCTCGGGCTTGCCTATCCCTATTTCCCGGATGAGATAAAGCCCGAAAGCCGAAAGCTCGCGCCGGATGAAATCGACGCGGAGGTGGCGCGGTTCCGCAATGCGGTGACGATTGTTCAAAAGCGGATGGATGCCTCGCTCGCCGCCGGCAATCTGGCTGAAAGCGACAGAGGCATCATCGCGGCGCTGAAGGATATCGCGGCCGATGATACGCTTGCCGACGAGGCCATCGCGCTCATCCGCGGCGGTATGGATGCGGTGACCGCCGTGTTCGGCGCGGCTTCCAAGCTCGCCACTGAGTTCGGCGAGATGGACGATCCCTATCTCAACGCCCGCGCCGACGATGTGCATGCCGTCGGCCGTCAATTGTGCCTGGCGCTGCTCGGGCGCGAGGAAGGCTCGCTCGAGGGTATTCCTGAAGGCGCGATCCTGATTGCCGAGGATATAGGCGCGTGGGATCTGGCGCGTGCGCCGTTGAAGCGCATCAAGGGCGTGATCTGTGGCCATGGTGGGGCGACCTCGCATGTGGCGATCATCGCGCGTGCGCATGGTATTCCAGCGGTGCTGGGGCTTGGCTATCAGGTCGAGCAGTTGCGCATGGCAGGGCATGTCGCGCTCGATGGCGGCACGGGGGAGATATTCGCCGATCCCGATGGCGAGACGAAGGCCCGCTTCGAAGCGCGTATCCGGCAGGCCTCTGAAGAGAGCATTGCCTTGAAGGTGTTCCGCGATGTCGTGCCGAAGCGCTCCGACGGCGTTGTCATCGAAGTGGCAGCCAATATAGGGTCGCTTGAAGAGATCGAGGCGGCGCAGGACGCCGGTGCGATGGGTATAGGGCTGTTTCGTACCGAGCTTCTGTTCATGCGTCACATGCATCTGCCTTCCGAGGATATGCAGACGGAAATCTATTCGACCTTGGCGAAGGCATTCGCGCCGCATCCGGTCATCGTGCGCACGCTCGATGTCGGCGGCGACAAACCCGTCGCCGGTGTGGATTTTCCGGATGAGGAGAACCCCTTCTTGGGCTGGCGGGGCATCCGCATGTGCCTCGACAGGCCGGATATCTTCAAGCCGCAATTGCGCGCCCTGTTGCGTACCGCCATTCACGGCAGGCTGAAGGTGATGCTGCCGATGGTCTCGGAACTCTCGGAAGTGGTGCGGACGCGGGCGCTGATTAAGGAATGCGAAGCCGAGTTGAAGGCCGAGGGACGGGATTATCGTTCGTTCGATCTCGGCGTGATGATCGAGACGCCGGCGGCGGTGTTGATCGCGCCGATGCTGGCCAAAGAAGTCGCGTTCTTCTCCATCGGCACCAACGATCTGACGCAGTATGTGATGGCGGCGGACAGGCTCAATCCGACGGTCGCCTCATTGAACGATGTCGCCAATCCCGCCGTCATGGCGGCGATTGAGATGACGGCGAAGGCTGGTGTCGAGGCGGGCATCATGGTCGGCATGTGCGGCGAGGCGGCGGGCCGCCCGGACCTCATCCCGGAGTTCATCCGCATGGGACTGACGGAACTCAGCATGAGCCCCGCATCCATCCAGCGTGCAAAGAAATGCATAGCGGAACTGGCCAGCGCCTGACCGGAGGAGCGATGTCAGGGCAAATAAGCGATCAGGTGTGAAAAGGCTTTTGCCAATGCGCTGCACGGGTGTTCTGACGCAAAGGCTGCGGCAAACCGCTCTTCCCGCGCCGAAACCGCGAGGAAGGCGCTCTCAAGCAGGTCCGGCACGTCATCCAGGGCGGTAGCGGACAGCGCATCTTGCGGCTGCGTCGTGGCGAGAGCGCATGCAAGACCGATCGTGGAAAAGATTGTTATTTCCACGTTGGGTTGCAGGGCCGCGCTGGCTGGCAGGGGAGAGGCAGTCTCGATGATCCTGACCGGGTGACGGCGCACCGATTCGATGGCAAGCGCGGCGCAGGCCCTGGCGATATCAGAGGCGGAGGCATCCGGGACGAGAGCGCGGGCGAACACATTTTTGTGATCACGCGTCAGGCGCAGATAAACATCGGCAAATGCAGCTTCATGTATGAAAGCGTCGTTTCTGCCACAGCGGCGTAGCACCTCCTTGGTGAGGTAATACATGTCGCGGTGGAACAGGCGCCTGCCATCGGGATGGGAGAAATAGAGCTTGAGGCTGCCGATCCCGTTGGCGCGGCCATGCGCCTTCGGATCATCGGAAATCAGAGAAATAGAGATGGTTTCTGCAACCGTTAGCACCGTATCGACGAAAGTCGCGGCTGTTCCCAAGAGCATTTCAGGCAGTTCAGCCGGGGTTCTCGGACGCAAGTTCGTCAGCAGGCGATCATGCCTGATGGAGCCGACCTGGCGGATGGCATGGCGGACATCGCGCAAGCGGTCCTTCAGATTGACAGCGATATCATCGTTCAAATGGTTGAGCATCCTAACCGTTTATCTCCAGTTTTTCGACCTAGACCATTTGCGCGTGTTGCGTGTAGGACGATCATGCCAGAATCTTGTTTCGGGACGGAACTAAAATCAATAGGTTCCGTCTGTCGTCGGGAAATGAATCAGCATTACAGCGCTGTGCGTCATATGACGCGAAAAGGACGCTGTAAGTTATTGAACCTGCGTATCGTGCTTTCCGAAAACCGATTCCGGCTTTCGCGCCGATGCGCCAGGGCGAATGAGGAGGGACGACACTTGGCGGAACGGCAAACCGGAAGAAACAGGGCTGCACATGGCAGCAGTCGCCAGGCTGGTGAGATTGCGCCGGGTACCGTATCGGGAGAAAGTCGGACCGACAGGCTGAGAACCCGCGCGGCGTGGATGTATTACATCGAGCAGATGACGCAGAACGATATCGCCGATGTTCTGGGCGTTGGTCGGGTGACGATCGTTCGCCTTCTGGCAGAGGCGCGGGCGCGCAACGAGGTCAAGATCTCGATCGACAGCAATCTTTCAGAACTCATCGGTCTGGAACGGAAACTCGAGAAGGCGTTCGGACTGGAGCGGGCCATCGTCGCGCCGCTCTCAGCGCCCGGAAACGATCCGATCAGCGCGATCGCTGCTGCGACGGGAAACTATCTCTCCGAGGTGATACGCCATGGAATGCGGGTTGGCGTCGGCTGGGGACGTACGTTGTTCCACACGCTGTCCTTCATCAATGCGCGCTCGCTCAACGATCTCACGGTCATTTCGCTTCTTGGCGGCATCAGCCAGCCGCGCCGCTTCAATCCCGCGGAGTTTGCCTGGCAGTTCGCGGAGATATTCCAGGGCGAGGGATATCTGATCCCGGCGCCGGCGCTTGTCGACAGCATCGAAACGAAACGCGCGCTGATCGAGCGCTGCGGCTTGAAATATGTTTTCGAAATGGCCGAAAACCTCGATCTGGTGCTTCTCAGCGTCGGCGGCATTGAAAGCGCTACGACTTCCTATCGCGTCGGCCATATCACAGAAGAGCAGCGGGATTCGCTTGCGGCCAAGGGCGCCGTCGGCGATCTCCTCTATCATTTCTATAACATCGAGGGAAAGCTGGTCGACCATCCCATCCAGGACGGCGTGATGTCGGTGGGCGTCGGAACGCTTCAGAAGGCGCCGGCCCGGATATTGACCTCAGGCGGGCCGGAAAAGATCGCGGCGCTGCTCGGCGCAATGAAGCTGATCCGCCCGACGGTCTTCATCACCGACGAGGAGAGTGCGGCCCGCATGCTGGAAAAGGTCTCAGCCGCGGAGTGAGTTACCGCTTGACGATGCGATGGTCCAGCCGTTCGACGAGGCGGTCGCCGATCCACTGAACGCCTGAGACGAGGACGATCAGGATCGCGACGACAGCGACCATGATTTCCGTCTCGAAGCGCTGATAGCCGTAGCGGATCGCGAGATCGCCGAGACCACCGGCACCGATGGCGCCGGCCATAGCGGATGCGCCGACGAGCGTCACCAGCGTTACGGTAAAGCCGGCGACCAGGCTGGGCATGGCTTCGGGGACGAGCACCTCGCGGATGATTGTCCAGCGTGTCGCGCCCATAGCGCGGGCGGCCTCGATCAATCCGCGGTCGACCTCGCGCAGCGAGACTTCGGCGATACGGGCATAATAGGGCGTCGCCGCGATCGAAAGCGGCACGATGGACGCCCATGTGCCGAGCGAGGTGCCGACGATGAAGCGTGTCACCGGGATGAGGGCGACGAGCAGGATGATGAACGGGACGGAGCGGAAGCCGTTGATGACGGCGCCAAGGCTGCGGTTTATCCAGAGGTTCTCGGCCAGACCTCCGCGATCCGTCAGGATGAGGATCAGCGCCAGCGGCAGTCCCGCGACAAGCGAGATCAGGCCGGAAAAGCCGGTCATGGTGATGGTTTCCCAGAAGGAGCGCCAGAGAAGATCAAGCATCGCCTGAGACATAGCCCAGCACCTCCACATGGTCCGCATTGGACTTGAGATATTGCACGGCCTTTTCCAACGCCGCCTTGTCATGCGCCGGGATGCCGAGGAACAATGTGCCGACCGGCTCGCCCTGCACGGTGTCGATACCGCCATGCAGGAGCCGGGCGCCAATCAATTCGGCGAGGAAAGGTCGCCGCGCGGCCTCGCCTGAAAGCTGGACCTTGACCACGGCATCGTCGCCTGATGCCGGGTTCAGCCGCTCGCGCAGTGTCGGCGGCAATTCCGGCGTCAGCACCTGCAACAGGCTTTTCGTCGTCTCGGCTGCCGGATTGGCGAAAACCTGCCAGACTGGGCCTTCCTCGACGATTCGGCCGCGATCGAGCACGATGACGCGGTCGGCGACGCGCCGGATGACCTCCATCTCATGGGTGATCAGCAGGATCGTCAGCCCGAGCTGACGGTTGATATCCTTTAAAAGGGCGAGAATAGACCGTGTGGTTTCAGGGTCGAGCGCCGAAGTGGCCTCATCGGAGAGAAGCAGGGATGGCTTTGCGGCAAGCGCGCGGGCAATGCCGACACGCTGTTTCTGACCGCCGGAAAGCTGTGCTGGATAGTGCTTCGCCTTGTCCGAAAGGCCGACGAGTTCAAGAAGCTCGGCGACGCGCTTTTTGCGTTGAGCGCGCGATTGGCCCTCGATCTTAAGCGGCAGCGCGATATTGTCTTCCACCGTCTTGGCGGAAAGCAGGTTGAAATGCTGGAAGATCATGCCGATGCGGCGGCGCACCGGCTGCAGGCGGCGTTCGTCGAGCGAAGTGATTTCCAGTCCCTCTACCTGGA
Organism: Phyllobacterium phragmitis; assembly: GCF_002980495.1. Classification (GTDB taxonomy): domain Bacteria; phylum Pseudomonadota; class Alphaproteobacteria; order Rhizobiales; family Rhizobiaceae; genus Paramesorhizobium; species Paramesorhizobium phragmitis. The sequence continues at coordinate 124,912 of NZ_PVBR01000010.1, read as the reverse complement.
TCGAGCCGGAATCAGGACGTTCCAGCCCGTTGAGGCAGCGGATCAGCGTTGATTTCCCAGCACCGCTGCGGCCGATGATGCCAAGGATTTCGCCACGCTTCACGCTGAGCGAGACCATGTCGATCGCCGGTGTGTCGCCGAAGGAGCGCCGCACATCGCTCAGCTTGACGATCATGTCGCCAGACGCCGCCTCGGGCTGCGCGTCTTTGGTGGACTGCGCGGGAATGTTGAGTGCCTGGGTGTTCACATCTGCCTCGAACTTCGTCGCATGGCGCGTCATTTAAGCACAAACGGTCCGGATATGGGATATCCGAACCGTTTGGCTGTAAACTTGCTCAGCCTGGATTGGCGCGTTTTCACCAGGCAGGGAGTGCCGTTCCCTTGTAGATTTCAAGAAGCTTATCCTTGACCGCATCGTTCTGGAAGGCGGCGACGAGCGTCTTAACCCAAGGGGTGTCCTTGTCCTCGGTGCGGATCGCGATGAAATTATTATACGGATTGTTCTCTTTCGATTCACGGGCGATCACGTCCTTTATGGGATCGAGGCCGGCCTTCAGCGCCCAGTCATTGTTGACTACGGCTGCATCGAGATCGTCGATCGATCGGCCGACGACGCCAGCATCAAGCTCCTTGATTTCAAGGTTCTTCGGGTTCTCGACGATGTCGATCGGCGTGGCGAGGACGCCAGCGCCATCCCTAAGCTTGATCAGGCCCTGCGTTTCGAGGACCCGCAGGGCACGACCCTCGTTGGAAGGGTCGTTCGGCACGCCTACAACGGCCCCGTCCTTCAACTCGCTCAGGCTTTTGACCTTGCGCGAGTAGACACCGATCGGAAAGACGGCGGTGTAGCCGGCGGGTTCGATCTTGTAACCGTGCTGCTCGATCTGCGCATCGAGATAGGGCTTGTGCTGGAAGGCGTTGGCGTCGATTTCCTTGCGCTCGAGCGCTTCGTTCGGCTGGGTATAGTCGGCAAAGGTGACGGTCTCGATCTTTAGTCCGTTCTTGGCGGCCTCAGCGGCGACGACCTTCCAGATCTCCTCATCCTGTCCACCCATGATACCGACCTTGATCGTCTTTTCCTGGGCAAGGCCGGATGCGGGCGCGGCGAAACCGACGGTCAGAGCAATGGCCGAGAAGAGCAGCGCCTTGAGGCCTGCGCGGCGTGCCGGCGATTTGGGAGAGGAGCGTGTCATTCTTGTTTCCTTGGGGTCTCGGATTTCGAAATCGTACAGGCAGAGGCAGTCCATTGCTCCCACCTTTATGGGGCTTCATAATTTCTGCGGGGCCAAAGATAAACAAGAAATATTATTCCGTTTGTGCGGCAAGTCCGGCACAAGATTTCCGACAGGCTCTTTTGGCGGGAATCCGCTTCTCAATGACGGGCTGCATGTCAGGCTCGTCGGAGGATCATGTCGGCAGCCTTTTCCGCGATCATCAGCGTTGGCGAATTGGTATTGCCTGATGTGATCGTCGGCATGATCGAGGCATCGGCGACGCGCAGCCCTTCAATGCCGTTGACGCGCAGTTGTGGATCGACCACGGCATCGGGATCGATGCCCATACGGCAGGTTCCGACCGGGTGGAAGATCGTCGTGCCGATTTCGCCGGCGGCCTTCATCAATTCGTCCTCGGTCCGGTAGTGCGGACCCGGCTTGAATTCCTGCGGAGCATATTTCTTCAGCGGTTCCTGCGCAACGATGCGGCGGGTGATGCGGATCGCATCGGCGGCGACATGGCGGTCGCCTTCGGTGGCGAGGTAGTTCGGCCGGATCGCAGGCTGCACCCGGTAGTCAGGGTTTTGGACATGGATCGAACCGCGGCTGTCGGGGCGCAGATTGCAGACGCTGGCGGTGAAAGCGGGGAAGGGGTGAACATTCTCGCCGAACTTTTCAAGGCTCAGCGGCTGGACATGATATTGCAGATTGGCCGTGTCGAACGAGGGATCGGAGCGGGTGAAGATGCCGAGTTGGCTTGGGGCCATCGACATCGGGCCGGACTGTTTGAGCAGATATTCGAGCGCGATCGCTGCTTTGCCGGTCAGCCGGTTCGCCTGTTCGTTCAAGGTGCGGATGCCGGTCACCTTATAGGCGCAGCGCAATTGCAGGTGATCCTGGAGGTTTTCGCCGACGTTCTTACGCTCCAGAGCGAGTGGTATGCCAGCCTTACGCAGGATATCACCCCGGCCGATGCCGGAGAGTTCCAGAATATGCGGTGAGCCGACCGAGCCGGCGCAAAGGATGATCTCGCGCCGTGCGTGGATACTGCGTGTACCGCCCCTCTGGTCGAACTCGACGCCTGCCGCTTTCAGCCCTTCGAGAAGCAGGCGCCGGACATGCGCGCCTGTTTCCACCTTGAGATTGCGCCTGCCCAGGGCTGGACGCAGAAAGGCCTTCGCGGAGTTCCAGCGGATGCCACGTTTCTGGTTGACCTTGAAATAGGAGGAGCCTTCATTATCGCCGCGGTTGAAATCATCGGTACGCGGGATGCCGGCGGCCTCCGCCGCATCGCGGAAAGCATCGAGAATATCCCAATGCAGCCTGGCGTTTTCGATGCGCCATTCGCCGCCCGCGCCGTGCATTTCGTCTGCGCCGGCGTAATAATCCTCGGATTTCTTGAAATAGGGCAGGACATCGTCCCAGCCCCAGCCGGTGCAGCCCGCCTGCCGCCACAGATCATAATCACGCGCCTGACCGCGCATGTAGATCATGCCGTTGATCGAGGAGCAGCCGCCCAGCACCTTGCCGCGGGGATAGCCGAGGGCGCGGCCGTTGAGCCCGGGCTCCGGCTCGGTGATGAAGCACCAGTCGGTGCGCGCATTGCCGATGCAATAGAGATAGCCGACCGGAATGTGGATCCAGGGGTAATTGTCTTTGGCGCCGGCTTCCAGCAGCAGGACTGATATATTGGGATCCGCGGAGAGACGGTTGGCGAGAGCGCAGCCGGCGGTGCCTGCACCGACGATGATGTAATCGTAGCTGTCGGCCATGGCGTCAATCGCGTTTCATCATCAGCTTGCGGCCAAGCCGCGATGCATAGAGCTCTCCGATGATGCCGCGCCTAAACAACAGCACGCAGATCATGAAGATCGCGCCGGTGACGACCGTGACGGGAAAATCCGATGTCGCGAGATAATTCTGCAGCGTCACGACCAGGGCTGCGCCGACGATCGGGCCGATAAGCGTGCCGATGCCGCCGAGAAGGGTCATCAGGATGACCTCGCCCGACATCTGCCAGGATACGTCGGTAAGCGTGGCGAACTGAAAGACCAGCGCCTTGACCGCGCCTGCGAGGCCGGCGAGTGCTGCCGACATGACGAAGGCGGCGAGCTTGTACTTGCCGACGGAATAGCCGAGCGAAATGGCGCGGGGTTCGTTCTCGCGCACGGATTTAAGAATCATGCCGAAGGGCGAGTTGATGATGCGCCAGATGGCGAAGACACCGATCAGGAATATACCGAGGACCATGTAATACATGTTTATCGGCACGTTGAGATCGATGAAGCCGAAGAGATGGCCGCGCGGAACACCCTGGATGCCGTCCTCGCCCTTGGTGAAATCGGATTGCAGGCAGAAGAAATAGAACATCTGCGCCAGCGCCAGCGTTACCATGGCGAAATAAATGCCCTGGCGGCGAATGGCGAGAAAGCCGATCACCAGGCCCAGAGCCGCTGCCCCGACAACACCGATCAGGATGCTGATTTCAGGGGGAAGGCCCCATTCCTTGACGGCGTGCGCGGTGATATAGGCCGCTCCGCCGAAGAAGGCGGCATGGCCGAAGGACAGAAGCCCGGTATAGCCGAGGAGCAGATTGAAGGCGCAGGCGAAGAGCGCGAAGCACAGCACCTTCATGATGAAGATCGGATAAAAGAAGAAGGGGGCGGCAACGAGCGCACCGATGCAGATGACGATCAGGGCAATCTGCAGGAAATTCGCGCCGGATTTCCCGTCCCGTCTTGCCAATGATGTGAGAGCGGTTTCGGCCATCTTACGCCTCCTTTCCGAACAGTCCGGCTGGGCGGATCAAGAGCACGATCGCCATGATGACGAAGATCACGATATTGGACGCCTCGGGATAGAAAACCTTGGTCAGCCCTTCGCACAGGCCGAGCAGATAGCCGGTGACGATGGCGCCGAGAATGGAGCCCATGCCGCCGACGACGACCACGGCGAAGACGACGATGATGATGTTGGAGCCCATCAGCGGACTGACCTGATAGATCGGGGCTGCCATGACGCCCGCGAGACCGGCGAGCGCGGAGCCGAGTCCGTAGGTAAAGGTGAGGAGCAGCGGCACATTGATGCCGAAGGCCTTGACCAGCGTCGGGTTTTCCGTTGCGGCACGCAGATAGGCGCCAAGTCTGGTCTTCTCGATCAGGAGCCATGTTCCGAGGCAGACGATGAGCGAGGCGACGACCACCCAGGCGCGATAGTTGGGCAGGAACATAAAGCCGAGATTCTGTCCGCCGGCCAGCGAAGGCGGCACGGCATAGGGCTGCCCGGCCGCGCCGTAATAATAGCGGAAGGTGCCCTCGATGACGAGCGCCAGGCCGAAGGTGAAGAGGAGCCCATAGAGCGGATCGAGATTGTAGAGACGCGACAGCGCCGTCCGTTCCACGACGGCTCCGGCAAGCCCGATGATGAGGGGCGCGAGGACCAGGGCCGGCCAATAGCCGATGCCGAGTTGCGTCAGGAGCAGATAGCCGACGAATGCGCCCAGCATATATTGCGCGCCATGGGCGAAATTGATGACGCGCAGGAGCCCGAAGATAATGGCGAGGCCAAGGCTCAGCATGGCATAGAAGGAGCCGTTGATAAGGCCGACCAGCAATTGTCCGAGCAGGGCCTGGACGGGTATCCCGAAGATCATGATCATGACCGTTACACTCCCAGTGCTTCGTTGAGCATCGGCATATGCTGCGGCAGTTCCGCCACATCGAAGCTTTCGGTCACGTGACCGTGCTCCATGACGTAGAAGCGGTCGGCGACCTTGGCGGCGAAGCGGAAATTCTGTTCGACGAGCAGCACCGTGATACCGCGCTTCTTCAGCGTCGCCAGCACTTCGCCGATGCGCTGGACGATGACGGGCGCAAGTCCCTCTGTCGGTTCGTCGAGCAGCAGCAGCTTGACGCCGGTACGCAGGATGCGGGCGATCGCCAGCATCTGTTGCTCACCGCCGGAAAGCTTGGTGCCGGGGCTGTTGCGCCGCTCCTTCAGATTGGGGAACAGGTCGAAGATTTCCGCGACCGACATGCCATTTTTTGCAATGGCGGGCGGCAGCAGCAGATTTTCCTCGACGCTGAGGCTGGCGAAGATGCCACGCTCCTCCGGCACGAAGCCGATGCCGGTATGAGCCGTTCTGTGCAGCGGAAGCCGCATGAGGTCGTGGCCGTCAAAGGTGACGGAGCCGGTGCGCTTGCGGATGATGCCCATGATGGCGCGCAGCGTCGTGGTCTTGCCGACGCCGTTGCGGCCGATCAGGGTCACGGTTTCTCCCTGATGAATGTCGAGGTTGACGCCATGCAGCGCGTGGCCCTCGCCATACCAGGCGTTGAGATCGCGGACAGCGAGCAGTGGTTTTCCCTCACTCATGCTCAGTTCCCATATAGGCGATGCGGACGCGCTCGTCCTGGCTGACGGTACGGTAGTCGCCGGCGGCGAGGATTTCACCACGCTGCAGTACCGTCACGTGATCGCATATGTCGGCGACGACTCTCAGATTGTGTTCGACCATCAGCACGGCGCGGTCCTGCGCCACCTTGCTGATGAGACGGGCGACATTGCCGACATCCTCCTGGCCCATGCCGGCCATCGGCTCGTCGAGAAGAAGGACTTTCGGATCGAGCGCTAGCGTGGTGGCGATTTCGAGCACGCGTTTGCGTCCATAGGAAAGATCCGCAGCAAGCGCGTGGCGAGCGTCGTTGAGTCCGACCTGTTCGAGAAACTGCATCGCCCGTTCATTGAGCTCATCGAGCGCGCTCATCGGCCGCCAGAACTGTACCGCGAGCCCGTTCGGCCTCTGCAGCGCGACGCGGACGTTCTCAAGCACGGTCAGGTGCGGAAAGATTGCCGATATCTGGAAGGAGCGAACGAGCCCCATCCGCGCGACCTTGGCCGGCGGCATTCTGGTGATGTTTTCGCCGAGAAGCGTAATCGTGCCGCTGGTCGGTTGCAGGAATTTGGTGAGCAGGTTGAAGACCGTGGTCTTGCCCGCGCCATTCGGACCGATCAGCGCGTGCACCTTGGCATGGTGCACGTCGAGATCGACATTGTTGACGGCGTTGAAGCCGCCAAAATCCTTACGCAGGCCGCGGGCGGAGAGAACCACCCGCGCACCTTCGTCATCGGAACCCGGTGAAGCCTTCGCATTCGCCGTGCCAGCCGTGATTGCCACTGTCATCCCAGGGCCCTTATTGCGAAACCAGCGGGCAGCCGCTTTCCTGTGCGGTCAGATAAGCCTGATCGCCGGGAATGGTTGCCAGAACCTTGTAATAATCCCAGGGTTCCTTGCTTTCGTCCGGCTTTTTGACCTCCATCAGATACATGTCGTAGACCATACGGCCGTTCACCTGGACCTTGCCGCCACGCGCAAAGACGTCTTCAACAGGCATTTCATGAAGCTTCTTGGCGACGGCCTCTGTTTCGTCGGTGCCCGCAGCTTGAATGGCTTTCAGATATTGCGTCACCGCCGAATAGGTGCCGGCATGGATCATGTTGGGCATGCGGCCCGTGCGCTCGAAGAACTTGCGTCCGAAGGCGCGCGATTCATCGTCCCGATCCCAGTAGAAGCCTTCGGTCAGCGTCAGACCCTGCGCTGCCTCGAGGCCGAGGCCATGGACTTCCGAAAGGGTGAAAAGAAGGGCCGCAAGACGCTGGCCGCCGGCAACGATGCCGAATTCGGAGGCCTGCTTGATGGCGTTCGCCGTGTCGAGGCCGGCATTGGCAAGACCGATCACCTTGGCGCCGGAAGCCTGGGCCTGCAGCAGAAATGACGAATAGTCCGTTGTGGCGAGCGGATGCCTGACGGCGCCGAGCACCTGTCCGCCCTTCGATTTGACGAATTGCGAAGTCTGGTCCTCGAGCGAATAGCCGAAGGCGTAGTCGGCGGTGAGGAAGAACCAGGTGTCGCCGCCCTGCTCGACCAGCGCGCCACCGGTGCCGACGGCCAGCGCATGCGTGTCATAGGCCCAATGGAAGCCATAGGGCGAGCACTGCTTTCCCGTCAGTTCGGTCGTGGCGGGACCAGTGGAGATGGTGATTTTCTGCTTTTCCTTGGAAAGTCCCTGAACAGCGAGAGCTACCGATGAGGTGGTCAGCTCCATGATGGAATCGACCTGCTCCGTATCATACCATTGGCGCGCAATATTCGACGCGATATCCGCCTTGTTCTGGTGGTCGGCGGTGATGATCTCGATCGGGGTGTCGAGAACCTTGCCACCGAAATCCTCCGCGGCCATTCTGGCGGCTTCATAAGACCATTTACCGCCGAAATCGGCGTAGACGCCGGACTGGTCGTTAAGGATGCCGATCTTGACCTTGCCGTCGGAGATCTCGGCGCTCTGTGCCGGAATGACTGACGCGGCCAACAAGGCGGCGGATGCGATTGCCAATAGCTTCATCTTGGTCTCCTCCCAATGATGCGGCGCTCGTTGAAACGGGATTGGCTCCGGTTTCAGCGGCCGGATAGTCTCGATTGTGTCATGATAGTTCCGCGAGTTCCACGGCGCTCCCTGCCGTGGAGCTCGCGTGCGATGGCTCCTCCCACATCATAGGCCGTTTTTCTTATTCTCGGCTATCACGTGTTCTTAAAACGTAGCATTGACAAATGCGTACAAGAACAACAATTTTCGAACAGGTTCTGTACAAATACGTACATCTGATTTTAGGCTAACCGAAGCTGGGGCGCAAATTTGCAGGAGGGACGCAGTGCGGCAGTTCACATGGGACGATCTGCAATATTTTCTGGCTGTGGCGCGCACGGGGCAGTTATCGACGGCGGCGCGTAAGCTGAGGACGAACCATGTCACCGTTTCCCGGCGGATCGACCGCCTGGAGCAGGCGCTGTCGGCCAAGCTTTTCGAGCGCAATCCGCGTGGCTATATGCTGACGCCGCTTGGCGAAAGGCTGATGGAGCCGGCAGAGCTCATGGAGCGCGAGGCGGCGAAATTCCAGACGGAAGCTTCCGGCAATATGGCATCGCTTTCCGGTGTGGTGCGCTTAAGCACGCTCGAGGGGTTCGGAAACTTCTTTCTGGCCGAACGTCTGCCGGTCATGGCGCAGGCCTATCCCGGGCTGTCGGTGGAGGTCGTCACCATCCAACAGATCGTGTCTTTGTCGCGGCGCGAGGCGGAATTGTCCATTACGCTGCATCCGCCACGCACCGGGGCCTACCAGCATGAGAAGATTACCTCCTACCGCCTTTTCATCTATGGCTCGCGCGACTATCTCACGCGCCACATGCCGATCCGGCAGCGTAAGGATCTCTCCACTCACCCCTTCATCGGTTATATCGAGGACATGGTGTTCACACCGGGGCTCGATTACATGCGCGAGATACTGCCAGGCCTGCGACCTGCCTACCAGAGTTCCAGCATCCACGCGCAGTTGAGCGCGGCGTTGGCCGGTTATGGCCTATGTGTGCTGCCTTACTATATCGCCAGCAAACATGACTCTCTGGTGCCGGTATTGCCTGGGGAAATGCATCTGGTGCGCGATTATTGGCTGAGCTGTCACGATGACGTCGTCGCGGCGCCGCGGGTCCGTGTTCTGACCGATTTCATCAAGCGCGAGACGCGCAGCTTTTCGACGCATTTTCTGGGGGAGGCGCTGCTGGACTGAAGCGGCGGTCCATTGAGCCTATCGGGAACTATGTAAATCGCTGCTAAGTCTTTGAAAGGATGGTGGGCGTGACAGGGATTGAACCTGTGACCCCTGCAATGTCAATGCAGTGCTCTCCCGCTGAGCTACACGCCCATCCGTGGAGGCGCATACACCATATCGGCATGCGCCCGTCAATGCTGATTTTGCACTTCCGCCGGTTTTTCATCTGCTACCCGGCGGGGCGCCATAAGGCGGTCCCGGTCAGGCCGCGACCAGCATCTTTTCGATCTCGTTGACGAGATCGCGCAAATGGAATGGCTTCGACAGGACCTTCGCATCCTTGGGCGCGTTCGAATCCGGATTGAGCGCGACTGCGGCAAAGCCAGTGATGAACATGACCTTGAGGTCCGGGTCGATCTCGGTGGCGCGCCGCGCCAGTTCTATCCCGTCCATTTCCGGCATGACGATATCGGTCAAAAGCAGCGAAAACGGCTCTTCGCGAAGCCGCTCATAGGCGCTGGCGCCATTGTCGAAATGGGTTACATGATAGCCCGCCTTCTCCAGCGCTTTCACCAGAAAGCGGCGCATATCATTGTCATCTTCCGCAAGAAGGATTCTTTTCATTGGTCCGTCCGAATTCCTGGCCGCTTTGCTGCCTGCCTGTTCACATAGTGCAGCGGGCGACTCAACCCGTTTCAAGAAACGCCTTTTTGGTAAATATCGAATGAATGCAGACCTTGACAATAGGGTCAAAGCCGACCGCTTGTCGAGGGGGTGGGGTTGTCGCCCGCCAGAGACGGTGCGGATGGCCATATTGGCGAGAACGGTGGGCCGCTCGCCGCCCAAGGGCTGGACAGCATGGCGTTCTGCTGGCACTTTCTCCTGATGATATTTCCGTTCCGAACGGTCGGGCCTCGTTGTGATGCCATGGATGACGATCGAGCGGTAATGGCGAGCGATAATGGTGGGCCGATGACCTTGGAGTGCGAATTTTCTATGGTTCCGCCGCATGAGATTCGGGCACCGGCGGATCAACGCATCCCCTTCGTATTCAATTCACCGCATAGCGGCCGTTATTACCCGCCCCGCTTCCTTGCCTCCTCCAGGCTGGATGCGCACGCGATCCGACGCTCGGAAGACTGCAATGTCGAGGAGCTCTTCGGTGGCGCCGTGGCGCTCGGGGCGCCGATGCTTCTGGCGCATTTCCCGCGCGCCTATCTCGATGTCAATCGGGAGCCTTATGAACTCGACCCCCGCATGTTCAACGAGCCGCTGCCGCCTTATGCCAATGCGCAGTCGGCGCGGGTGGCGGGCGGGCTCGGCACGGTGCCGCGCCTGGTTGGCGAAGGCCAGGATATCTACCCCGGAAAATTGCCGCTCGCCGAAGCGCTCGGGCGGATCGAAACACTCTACAAGCCCTATCACGCGGTTCTGAGTCGGCTGATCGCGGATACGCAGCGCCGCTTCGGCTATTGCGTCCTGATCGACTGCCATTCCATGCCGGCGGGCATACGGGTGGGCGATGGTATCGGGCGGCCGGATTTCATTGTCGGGGATCGTTTCGGCATGTCGTGCAGTGATGCCCTTTCCGCCACGGCAATCGAGCTTTTGCAGGATATTGGTTATGCGGTGGCCCATAACAAACCCTATGCGGGCGGCTACATCACCGAACATTACGGCAGACCGGCGAGAGGATTCCACTCGCTGCAGATCGAGGTCAATCGCGGCCTTTATCTCAATGAACGCACATTCGAAAAGCATTCCGGCTTCGACCGGCTTCGCAATGATCTGGATATGTTCCTGGCGGATCTGTCATCGTTGCCGGATTATCATTTCGGCATGCCACCGCTTGCCGCGGAATGATCTGAACAGGCCCGCTATTCCGCTTCTCAAGATATTGCTGTAACCACCGTGCTGTGCAATCCGTTGGCGCAAGGCCCGCTCGGCTGTGCCAATGATACGGATGATACAGAAAAAAAGACCGCCCGTGGGCGGCCTGAAGTCTAGGGAGGAAACGCCCAAGGAGGGCATAGACAGGAACCCCTGTCTGATGCTTACTTTATGCTGCGATGCACAAACGGTCAAGCCAAAAACTGATAATTTGTGCATTTTTGCATATGCCTAAACTTCAGGCTCTTTTTGCGGCGTTTGCCTTGATCGCGGTCATTTACATTATATCTGGAGGCCATTTTGGTCGTTGAAAAGTCATTCCTTGTGCAGATTGCGGCGGCTGCCGCAGCCGAAACCCTTCCGCGGTTTCGCAGTCCCGTGTCGGTGGACAACAAATATGCGGTGGGATTCGATCCGGTGACGGAAGCCGACCGTGAGGCGGAGCGGGCGATCCGCTCGGTGATCCGCAGCGCCCATCCCGATCACGGCATCCTGGGAGAGGAGCATGGCGCGGAAAATCTCGACCACAGCCACATATGGGTGATCGATCCGATAGACGGGACGCGTGCATTCATTTCCGGCCTGCCGGTCTGGGGAACGCTGGTGGGGCTTACCATCGACGGAAAGGCCGAGGCAGGGCTGATGTCCCAGCCATTCACCGGCGAACTGTTCTATAGCGACGGCGAGGGGGCCTATTACGAGCGCACATGCGCCGGCGAAACGGGGCAGCCGCGGCGCCTGAAAACACGGGGCACCGTCGCGCTTGCCGATGCCACCTTGTTCACTACCACGCCCGCCCTTTACAAGGGCGCCAAGCGCCTTGCCTATAACCGCCTGGAGGCGGTGGTACGCCTGCCGCGCTACGGCGTGGATTGCTACGCGTTCGCGATGGTGGCCGCCGGATTCGTCGACATTGCGGTCGAAGCCGATCTGCAGCCCTATGATATCGTGGCGTTGATCCCGATCATCGAGAAGGCCGGTGGGGTGGTGACGCGCTGGGATGGTGGTCCGGCTGAAAAGGGTGGCGATATCATTGCCGCAGCCACGCCGGAACTCCATAAGATCGCACTCGATCTGCTGAACGGGGGCTGATCCGGCTTTCAGGCCGTTTCCGCAGGTTCGGTTGCGATGGTGGTTTCCGGTTCGTCCGAGCCCGGTACGAATGCGTCGAAGGCAGCAAGCAGTTGCTCACGGTAAAAATCGGCTTCCTGCAGGATTTCATGACGCGCGCCATCGATGATCAGAAGCGTGCCGTTGCGCAATTGCGTGGTGAAACGCTCGATGGCTGCCGTCGAGACGACGCTGTCGGCGCCTGCGGCTATGATGAGTGTCGGGATGCGAATGTTTGTGATGAAATCGGGGTCGTTGACCCGGTCGATTGCGTTCAGTGAGGCCGAAACCCAGCGCACCGTCGGTCCACCCAGCCCAAGCTGCGGCTGATGGCGCACGATTTCGGCATTTCGCATGTAGCGGCCGGGATCGCTGGTCAGCGGATTATCGGCAAAAGGCCGCCCGCCGGCCTGATATCGGTTTTTGACTGCATAACGCCTGCCAAGTCCGATCAGGCCCAACGTCCTGGTGGCGAAGCGAATGCCATTGACGCCCAGCCGCGAGCCGGGGAGACCCACGAACGGAGCGACCAGCACCATGCGGCGGACGCGGTTGGCGAGCACCGGTGCTGCGAGAAGCGAGACAAGCGCGCCGGCTGAATGGGCAAGGATATAAAATGGCGGCGGACAATCGGGCAGGATGAGTTCGCGGAAGACCTGGTCGAGGTCCGAGACGTAATCATCGAAGCGATCGATATGGCCGCGCATCGCATCGTGAATCATGCGGCTGGAGCCGCCCTGACCGCGCCAGTCGAAACACACGACGGTGAAACCGCGCCTGGCCAGATCGGCAATGGTCTCGAAATATTTCTCGATGCATTCGTTGCGGCCGTGCAGAACGAGCACCGTACCTTGCTGCGGCCGACTGGCAGCCTGCGTGACCGCATAGCGCAGCGCCTTGCCATCCCGCATCTCCAGCATGCCGGAATGGGTTCTGGCAGGGATCTGGTTGGCATCGGTCTCGAAGAGAAGATCAGTCATGCTAGGTGGCAACAACGTCCGGGATTGACACGATCATCCATCGATAGGCCGCCCCATAGGAAAGGTCAAATGACAGGGCCACGGGTGAGGCGCGGGGGACTGCGAAAATGTGAGCCGGAAGTTCCTGGCGGAACCTCCGGCTAACCTGCCGTCTGGAAGGGACGTTACATCCGGCAGGCGTTTGGTACTAAGGATTGATTTCGATGCTGAAGCCCGAGCGGCGCGAACCACCAGCCCGCCGTTCGTCAAGGATGCGGCCGTTGCGGGCATTGACGACAAGCATCACGCGGCGCCCATTCGGCCGTATGGCGCGGACGAAATAACGGCTACGGCGCAGATCGACATCACGGACCTCGTAGCTGCGTCGTTCCAACATTCTGGCAACGCGGCGGGGGCTGATGACTTCACCGCGATAGCGACGGTCGCGGCGTTCCATTTCATAGCCGCGCGGCGGCGGAGGGGTATCGCGGTAGTCATCGTTCCAGCCTTGGGCCATGATGATATTCGGTTGTTCAGCGGCAAAAACAGGGGCGGAAAAGCCGATCGCAAGCGTTGCGGTGATGGCTAGAATAGCCTTTTTCATTGACCTATTCCTGTTGAGTGCCGGAACGTTCCGACATGATTGGAGATTAATCCCCGCAAGCTGAATAGAGGCCGAAGGCGGCATTCATCTGGCGTTCAGCGATGCCCACAGCAAAATTCAGTTGTCGTTTCAGGCGCAATCCATCTCCCGGCCATCCCCTTGAAATCGTAAAATAACGCCCCCAAATCATGGTTGCAGCCGCCAAAAGGGGCTGCTGGCTCAAGAAAATTCGCCGATATCGGGAATTTTCGCTTCGGCCAAAACGCAAACATTGTCGCTCTGAAGGAGGGCTTACCATGCGTCACGTTGATTTTTCACCGCTCTACCGTTCCACCGTCGGCTTCGATCGGCTTTTCACCATGCTTGATTCGCTCGCGCAGCCGGAAGGCGCGCCGACCTATCCGCCTTATAATATCGAGCGGACGGGCGAGAACGCCTATCGCATCACGATGGCCGTTGCGGGTTTCGCGGAAGATGAGATCGAGATCGAGGCTCACCGCAACCAACTGACCATCAAGGGCCAGAAATCCGACGAAAGTGCCGATAAAAGCAGCGAAGTGCTTTATCGCGGCATCGCCGCACGTGCTTTCGAGCGCCGTTTCCAGCTTGCCGATTTCGTTGAAGTCAGCGGGGCAAGCTTGAAGAACGGCCTGCTGCACATCGATCTGAAGCGCGAAATCCCCGAGGGGCTGAAGCCACGCAAGATCGCTGTGACGGCTGTTTCGTCCGAAAAGGCCAAGCAGATCGAGACCAAGGCGGCGGAATAACCGTTCTGCTGCTGAGAATGAGAGCGGCGCCTCCGGGCGCCGTTCTTATTGGGTCATTCAGGCGATCAGATCGCCGAACCGGTCCACTTCATCCTGCGATGTGGCGAAGCTGGTCACGAAACGGGTAAATATCTCCTCCTCCTCGACGCGGTTCGTTTCCGAATGCGGTGGGTTCCAGTCGTAGAAGACGGCACCCTGTTGCTGCAGTTTTTCACTCACGCTTTTCTTCATGATCGCGAAGACTTCATTTGCCTGCGGGCTCCAGGCGAGGCGAATGCGTTCGGATGCGCGGATGTGACCGGCAAGCCGGGCCGCCATCGCATTGGCATGTGTCGCGAGTTCGAGCCAGAGGCCGTCGTCGAGATAGGCGTCGAACTGGGCGGCGATGAAGCGGGTCTTGGAAAAGAGCTGGGCAGCGCGCTTGCGGATGAAGGGCAGATCCTTGGCGTGCGAAGGATCCATGAACACCAGCGCTTCGGCGCACCAGCAGCCGTTTTTCGTGCCGCCGAAGGAAACAATGTCGACGCCTTGCCGCCACGTCATATCAGCCGGGGAGACGCCGAGCGAAACGAGCGCATTGGCAAAGCGTGCGCCGTCGAGATGCAGCGGGATATCATGCTCCCGGCAGACGGTGGAGATGCCGGCGATCTCGGAGAGGCTATAGAGCGTGCCGACTTCGGTCGCCTGGGTTATCGAGACGGCCATCGGCTGGCCTGCGTGGATGAAAGCCGGGTTGAAACGCTTCAATTCCCGCGTCAGGTTGACCGGATCGATGCGTCCGAGCGCGCCGTCCACCGGGTGCAGGCGGGCGCCACCGGTGAAATATTCCGGCGCGCCGCATTCGTCCTCGATGGCATGGGCCTCGCGGTGACAGAAGGAGACGCCACCCGGACGGTTGACGCTCGCCAGCGCCAGCGAATTGGCGGCGGTTCCGGTGCCGACGAAGAAAACGGCGACTTCGCGCTCGAAGATCTCGTTGAAGCGCATTTCCACGGCGCGGTCGAACTCGCTTGCTCCATAGGAGGCGGCAAAGCCTCCTGCATGGCGGGTCAGGCTTTCGGCGATCTTCGGATGGGCGCCCGCCCAATTGTCGGATGCGAAATTCATTCGGTTTCTCCGCATAGCAGTCTCATGGCGTGCTCTTGTGCACTGCGGCGCAGCCGGCTGTCTATATGAAAGCAGGCAGATTCATTGTCCACACGGTTCATAAATGCGCATCATCGGATTGCAAGCATCGAGGCTGGATAATCCCTCTATGAAGATGCGAAATCTCGGTGAAAACCCCCGCCATCGCAATTTTAGCAATAATTAACGCATGCTTGCGCAATAATATTTCGGATAGAGCGAATTTATTTTGCTTTTCCATCTTGTGGTGGGGCATAATTTCTGTCATAGAATATAGGACAGTACTGCTGTCTTATTTAGCTGGCTTAACCTAGGATGCAGACATGCTATCGTGTCTATCCGGGTTTTGTCGCGGACAGGGTCTGCAAGGCGGACAGCCCGGGTGAACAAGCGGCCCGGTGCCGACTTGCTGGCGCAAAAGCGCAGGGTATGCGGGGTGAGCATCATGACATCCCCCGCGTCGCAAATGCTCTTGCAGTTATATGCCGCATGGACGCGGGGTGGAATCAACAGTATTCCCTCCCCGAAAAAGAATGACCGCCCTATGTGGGCCCATAAGGAGGAAATGACGATGACGGAATTGACGCCATCTGTAACGACTGAGCTTGGCCAGGACGTACAGAATCGCGCGGTCAAAACCGCGAAAACGTCACGAATCCCGACGGAATCAGCGCCATTAGGATCATTTCCGGCAGGTTTCCCTGTGCGCCGGGGACTTTACGACCCGCGCAACGAGCACGATGCGTGCGGCGTCGGCTTCATCGCGCATATGAAGGGCGTGAAGTCGCATCAGGTGGTGAGTGACGGCCTGCAGATGCTGGAAAACCTCACGCATCGCGGCGCGGTGGGTGCCGACCCTTTGATGGGCGACGGCGCCGGCATGCTCGTGCAGATCCCCGACCGTTTCTTCCGCGAGGAAATGGCGGCGCAGGGCATCGACTTGCCGCCGGTGGGGCAATATGCGGTCGGCTATCTCTTCATGCCGCAGGATGCGGAGCAGCGGGCGCATATCGAAGTGGTGATCGAGGACGTGATCGCCGCCGAAGGGCAGGCGCTGATCGGCTTCCGCGACGTTCCGGTCGATAATTCATCGTTGTCCAAGGCGCCGCATATCGCGGCGACCGAGCCTCATCACCGGCAGGTCTTCATCGGGCGCAACCCCGATATCGAGACCGACGATGATTTCGAGCGCCGCCTGTTCGTCCTGCGCAAGGTCATCTCCAACCGGATATTCCAGGAGACCGATGGTCGGGACAACGGCTTCTATATCGTTTCGATGTCGTCGCGCACCATCGTCTACAAGGGCATGTTCCTGGCCTATCAGGTCGGCGCCTATTACCGGGATTTGAAGGATCCACGCTTCGAGAGCGCGGTTGCCCTCGTGCACCAACGATTTTCGACCAATACTTTCCCGTCGTGGAAGCTCGCGCATCCCTACCGCATGGTGGCGCATAATGGCGAGATCAACACGCTGCGCGGCAATGTCAACTGGATGGCGGCGCGCCAGGCTTCGGTCGATTCCGAACTCTTCGGCAACGACATCTCCAAGCTGTGGCCGATCTCCTACGAAGGCCAGTCCGACACGGCCTGCTTCGACAATGCGCTCGAATTCCTGTTCCAGGGCGGTTATCCCCTGGCGCATGCCATGATGATGCTGATCCCCGAGGCATGGTCGGGCAACAAGCTGATGAGCGAGGAACGCAGGGCATTCTACGAGTATCACGCCGCGCTGATGGAGCCATGGGACGGCCCTGCAGCCGTCACCTTCACCGATGGCCGGCAGATCGGCGCGACGCTCGACCGCAATGGTTTGCGTCCCGCGCGCTACATCGTTACCGACGATGATTTCGTCATCATGGCGTCGGAGGCGGGCGTCCTGCCGGTCGACGAAGGCAAGATCGTCAAGAAGTGGCGCTTGCAGCCGGGCCGCATGCTTTTGATCGACATGGAGCAGGGCCGTATCGTTTCGGACGAGGAGATCAAATCCGAGATCGCGCAGCGTCACCCCTACAAGCAGTGGCTGAAAAACACGCAGCTCATCCTGGAAGACCTCAATACCGTGGAGCCTCGCGCGCTGCGCAAGGATGTGAGCCTGCTCGACCGCCAGCAGACCTTCGGCTACACGCAGGAGGATACTAGGATCCTCATGGCGCCGATGGCGACGACCGGCCAGGAGGCCATCGGCTCGATGGGTACCGATACGCCGATTTCGGCGATGTCGGACAAGTCGAAGCTGCTCTACACCTATTTCAAGCAGAACTTCGCCCAGGTGACGAACCCGCCGATCGATCCGATCCGCGAGGAGCTGGTGATGAGTCTCGTCTCCTTCATCGGCCCGCGTCCAAACATCTTCGATCTGGTCGGCACCTCGCGGCGCAAGCGTCTCGAAGTGCGCCAGCCGATCCTCACCAATGCCGATCTCGAAAAGATCCGCTCCATCGGCCACACAGAGGACAGGTTCGACACCAAGACGCTCGATATCACCTATGGCGCAGGCGAGGGCCCGGCTGGCATGCATGGCGCCATCGAGCGGCTTTGCGACCGCGCGGAGGCCGCCGTTCATGGCGGCTATAACATCATCATCCTGTCGGACCGCCAGGTCGGGCCGGACCGCATCCCGATCCCGGCGCTTTTGGCGACGGCGGCTGTGCACCATCATCTGATCCGCAAGGGCTTGCGGACTTCGGTCGGCCTGGTCGTCGAATCCGGCGAGCCGCGCGAGGTGCATCATTTCTGCTGCCTGGCGGGCTACGGCGCTGAAGCGATCAACCCTTATCTTGCCTTCGATACGCTGCTCGACATGCACCGGCGGCGTGAATTCCCGCCGGAGGTGGATGCGCATGAGGTCGTCTATCGCTATATCAAATCGCTCGGCAAGGGCATCCTCAAGGTCATGTCCAAGATGGGCATTTCGACCTATCAGTCCTATTGCGGCGCGCAGATATTCGATGCGGTGGGGCTGAAGTCCGAATTCGTCGACAAGTTCTTCTTCGGCACGGCGACGACCATCGAGGGCGTCGGTCTGGAAGAGATCGCTGAGGAGACGACGCGCCGCCATACCGATGCCTTCGGCAACGATCCGGTGCTCTTGACGACGCTCGATGTCGGCGGCGAATATGCCTACCGCATACGCGGCGAGGCGCATCAGTGGTCGCCCGATGCCGTGGCCAAGCTGCAGCACGCGGTGCGCACGGAAAACCCTGGGACGTTCACGGAATATACCGACCTCGTCAACGGGGAGACGGCGGCGGCGAAGTCCATTCGCGGCCTGTTCCACATCAAGTCGGCTGAGGAGCGCGGGCTGAAGCCCGTTTCGATCGACGAGGTGGAACCGGCAGTGGAGATCGTCAAGCGGTTCTCGACCGGCGCTATGTCGTTCGGCTCGATTTCCCGAGAGGCGCATACGACGCTCGCCATCGCCATGAACAGCATCGGCGGCAAGTCGAATACCGGTGAAGGCGGCGAGGAGCCGGACCGCTTCTACCCACTGCCGAACGGCAAACCGAACCCCGAACGCTCGGCGATCAAGCAGGTTGCATCCGGCCGCTTCGGCGTGACGACGGAATATCTCGTCAATTCGGACATGATGCAGATCAAGGTGGCGCAGGGCGCCAAGCCCGGCGAGGGCGGTCAGTTGCCCGGCCACAAGGTGGATGCGACCATCGCCAAGACGCGCCACTCAACGCCGGGCGTCGGCCTGATTTCGCCGCCGCCGCATCACGACATCTATTCGATCGAGGATCTGGCGCAGCTCATCTACGATCTGAAGAACGTCAATCCGGCGGGGGATGTGTCCGTCAAGCTGGTCTCGGAAGTGGGCGTCGGCACGGTGGCCGCGGGCGTCGCCAAGGCGCGCGCCGATCACATCACCATTTCCGGTTATGACGGCGGAACGGGCGCTTCGCCGCTTACCTCGCTGAAGCACGCCGGATCCCCGTGGGAAATGGGGCTTGCCGAAACGCATCAGACGCTGGTGCTGAACGGCCTGCGCAGCAGAGTGGCGCTGCAGGTCGATGGCGGCTTGCGGACCGGGCGCGATGTCATCATCGGGGCGCTGCTGGGCGCGGATGAGTTCGGCTTCTCTACCGCGCCGTTGATCGCGGCGGGCTGCATCATGATGCGCAAGTGCCATCTCAACACCTGTCCCGTCGGCGTCGCGACGCAGGATCCGGTCTTGCGCAAGCGCTTCAAGGGCGCGCCGGAGCATGTCGTCAACTTCTTCTTCTACCTGGCGGAAGAGGTTCGTCAGTTCCTGGCCGAAATGGGCTACACCAAGCTGGAACAGATCATCGGAGATACCGACTTGTTAGAAAAGCAGGCGATGATCAGCCATTGGAAGTCGCGTGGCCTCGATTTCAGCCGCATCTTCCATAAGCCCGATGCGTGTAAGGAAAAGACCTTCTGGACAGAACGGCAGCATCATCCGATCGACGATGTTCTCGACCGCAAGCTGATCGAATTGGCAATGCCGGCGCTTGAAAACAAGACGCCCGTCAAGATCGAACTTGGGATCAAGAATGTCGATCGCTCGGTGGGCGCGATGCTTTCCGGGGAGGTTGCCAAGCGCTATCGGCACAAGGGGCTGCCCCACGATACCATTGCCATCACCCTTCGCGGCACGGCGGGTCAGTCGTTCGGTGCGTTTCTGGCGCGCGGCATTTCCATCGACCTCATCGGTGACGGCAATGACTATGTCGGCAAGGGCCTATGCGGCGGGCGCATCGTCATCAGGCCCGACGAGAACGCCAAGATCATCGCCGAGGAGTCCATCATTGTCGGCAATACCGTGCTCTACGGCGCCGTCGAGGGCGAATGCTATTTCCGCGGCGTTGCCGGCGAACGGTTCGCTGTGCGCAATTCCGGCGCGGTGACGGTCGTCGAAGGTGTCGGCGATCATGGCTGCGAATACATGACCGGTGGCGTGGTGGTCGTCATCGGCCAGACGGGCCGCAATTTTGCGGCCGGCATGTCCGGCGGTGTCGCCTATGTGCTCGACGAAGTCGGCGATTTCGCGCAGCGCTGCAACATGGCGATGGTCGAGCTGGAGCCGGTTCCCGAAGAGGACGACATCCTCGAAAAGCTGCACCACCATGGCGGCGATCTGATGCACAAGGGCCGCGTCGACGTATCCGGCAATATGACGCGTCATGACGAGGAGCGTCTGGTCCAGCTGATATCGAATCATCTGCACTACACGGGTTCGGCACGGGCCAAGGATATTCTCGACAATTGGGAAGCCTATCGCCCGAAATTTGTGAAAGTCATGCCGGTGGAATACCGACACGCGCTCGAGGAAATGGAGCGCATGCGCATCGGCATCGCAGCGGAATGAGTCCTTCATTCTCGACATCTCAGGCCGTCATTCTCGGGCTTGTCCCGAGAATCTGCCATAAGAAGAAGGAAAGGCGATGGCCGTCCTGATTGAAATGTTCCGCCGCAGATCCTCGGGACAGGCCCGAGGATGACGTTCTGGGCGCTGGGAGCTAATTATCAACTAGCCCTGTTCGTGTCGCTGGCTTTGAAAGTCGCCCGGCAGGGAGGAGAAAAGGTTCATGGGTAAGGTTACAGGATTTCTGGAGATCGACCGGCAGGTGGCGAAGTATCAGCCGGCGTCCGACCGCATCAGGCATTTTCGCGAGTTCACCATTCCGATGACGGATGGTGAGGTGCGGAAGCAGGCGACGCGATGCATGGATTGCGGCATCCCCTACTGCCATGGACCGACGGGTTGCCCCGTCCACAACCAGATCCCGGACTGGAACGATCTCGTCTATAATAACAATTGGGAGGAGGCGATCCGCAACCTCCACTCGACCAATAATTTTCCGGAATTCACGGGCCGTATCTGCCCCGCGCCATGCGAGGAAGCCTGCACGCTCAATCTGGAAGACGTGCCCGTTACTATCAAGACGATCGAACAGGCGATCGCCGACAAGGCCTATGAGATGGGCTATGTCGTTCCGCAGCCCTCTGCGGTCAAGACGGCCAAGAAAGTGGCAGTCATCGGTTCCGGCCCGGCAGGTCTAGCAGCGGCACAGCAGCTTGGCCGCGCCGGCCATGAGGTGCATGTCTATGAGCGCGAAAGCCGGCCCGGCGGGCTGCTGCGCTACGGCATTCCCGATTTCAAGATGGAAAAGCACTTCATCGACCGTCGCGTGACGCAGATGCAGGGCGAGGGCGTCACCTTTTTCTGCGGCGTCAATGTCGGCGTCGACAAGCCGGTCAGGGAACTCATCGACGGCTATGACGCCGTGCTCTATTGCGGCGGCTCGGAGACGCCGCGTCCGGCCGGTATCCCCGGCGCGGAGCTCGACGGCGTGCATGATGCGATGAATTATCTCGTCCAGCAGAACCGCCGCATCGGGCGCGAGAATATCGATTCGGTCGCATGGCCGTCCGCGCCCATCCTCGCCGGCGGCAAGCATGTGGTGGTGGTTGGCGGCGGCGATACGGCCTCCGATTGCGTCGGCACGGCGTTCCGGCAGGGGGCGGTGAAGGTCACGCAGCTCGATATCCGCCCGCAGCCGCCCGAAAGGGAAGACAAGCTCACCGTCTGGCCTTATTGGGCAACGAAGATGCGGGTTTCCTCGAGCCAGGCCGAAGGGGCGGAGCGCGAGTTCCAGGTGGCGACGCTCGAATTCATCGGCGAGGATGGCAGGCTTACCCATGTAAAGTGCTGTGAGGTCGATGAGAGGCGCAAGCCGATCGAAGGCACGGAATTCTTCATCAAGGCGGATCTCGCCTTTATCGCGATCGGCTTTTCCGGTCCGCTCGAGGATGGCCTCATCAAGGAATTGGGCGACGAGCTGAAGATTGCCAGCGACCGGCGCGGAAGCCGTTCGGTGGAGGCGAACGATGGTGACTACCGCACCAGCATCGACAAGGTGTTCGCGGCGGGCGACGTGCGCCGCGGCCAGTCCCTGGTGGTCTGGGCGATCCGCGAAGGCCGTCAGGCGGCGCGTGCCGTCGACGAGCATCTGATGGGATCATCCGTCCTGCCGCGCTGATCGGTGGATAAAGTTGCACGTTAGGGCGTCGTGCCGGTTTTCGTGGGGTCCGTCGGCAATGGCTGCTTTGCCGTGAGGATCGGTTTGCGCGGCCAGGTGAAATCGTCGGCCCTTCCTGGTTGGGGCTTTGCCACCACGCCATCGATGACCAGGAGATCGCGGGCCGATTTGATCGCTGCAGGCGTTTTCCCGAGATTTGCGCCGAGCAATTCATTGCCGCCGTCCAGATCGAGGTCGTTGAGACTGACGGGCGCGACGCGATCGATCCTTGCGGGCGGTTTGGCTGTTTCGGCCGGAGCCTGTTGGGGCAGATCGCCTGCCTTGGGTGCCGCGTCCGGCGACATGGCGCCGCCCAGCAATTGTCGCAGCGGCTTTTCGGCATAGAAGGCGAGCTTGCGCTTCCCTGCCCGGGTTATGTTGATACCGTCATTGGCGCGCAGCCGGGCCGTCTGGCCATTGATGTCGAATCCCGAGAGGGCAAAATTGCCCGCCTCATCAACAAAGCCGTCCCATACATCGGCAAAACTGCCGCCGGCCTTTTCGGCGGCGTTCCGGTAGATCTCGTTGAATGCCAAGATGTCCTGCGACATGCCGCGCGGCTTGAAAGGCGGCTGTCCTACCCAGACAAGGGGGTAACCCGCTGTCTTGATCGTGTTGACGAAATGATCGATGCGCTTCGTGTATTCCGCGGTCCACTCCGGTGAGCGCGGAGCATAGGACATGCCATCTATCGTGATCGGCTGGCGGTCGTTAGCGCCGATCATGACCACAATGACAGCGGGCTTTTCCTCATCGAGAATGCCTTTGATGTTCGCCGGCCAATCGTAATGGTCGGTCCGCACGAAACCCGAGGAGCCGTTGATCCTGTTTGCAACGCGCACATCCGGGTTCTGAGCGAGCGCTTCTTCAAGACCTTCGACAAGCCCCCCGCCGATAAAGTCGCCTACGACGACCACATTTTTCGCATCGGGGCTCTTCTCGACCGACGGCGGTGCGGCAGGACGCGATGGTACATCCGCAGCGGCTGGCGCTCGCGAACGCGTGGAACTGTCGGAATTGGAACGACGCCGGGCTGCCGGCGGGGCCTTTGACCGGCGGGTGGCTCTGCGCGCCGGCCGGGCGGAATAATCGGGAGGGGCTTCCCGTTTGCCGAAAAGCAAATCAAACAGCGTTTTAGGCCGCCCTTGCGCTGAAGCGTCGGGTATGACCGCGACAAGAGCTATGGCTGCGGCCGGCAAAAGCACTGGCAGCAGCTTCAGAAACGATGCGACTGGATTGGTAGTCTGCTTCACACCAGTTCCTCAAACTCTCCCGCGCCGCCATTTGAGCGCAGAAGAGCCGTTTTGTCACGCAATTCCATGAAAATCGGCCAGTCAGCAGGTCAGCGGCGGCGCAAGACCGAAAGCACTTCTTTGCTCGGATGTCCATCCGTCGACAGGCCGTTGCGTTTCTGGAAAGCCTCGATGGCCGCGCGTGAGCCGGAGCCGATCTTGCCGTCGATATTCCCATCATAATAGCCGAGCGCCTGGAGATGGTGCTGCAACTCCTCGCGCTCTTTCATGGTGATGGGCGTGAAAGGACGGTTCCAGTCCTGCACGAGGCCCTTATATCCGGCGATCCGGTCAGCCAGGAGCCCCACCCCAAGCGCATATTTATCGGCATTGTTATAGCGCTTGAGGACAAAGAAATTCTTGATCATCAGGAAGGCCGGGCCACCGCGCCCATCGGGCACCTTCAGTGTCGCCTTCTCCGAAGGGCGTGCAAACGGCTTTCCATTGGGACGAACCACGCCCAATTTCTGCCATTTGGCCAGGCTGAGCGAACCGGCGGGGAATTTGCGTCCGGCGGGCAGGACGACCTCGTAGCCCCAGGTCTCGCCCGACCGCCAGCCATTCCGCTTCAGGAGATTGGCCGCTGTCGCCAGCGCATCGGGTATGGATGTCCAGATGTCGCGCTTGCCGTTTCCATCCATATCGACCGCATAGGCCTGGTAGCTGGTCGGGATGAACTGTGTGTGGCCCAGCGCACCGGCCCAGGAACCGGTCAAATGGCTGCGATCGATATCGCCGGTCTGGAGAATTTTCATCGCGGCGATGAGCTGCGTGCGGGCATATTTGGCGCGCCGCTTGTCGCCATAGGCAAGCGTCGCCAGCGAGCGGATCGCATCGCGCATGACATCATCGCGCTTGAGGATTTCGCCATAATTGGATTCCATCGACCAGATGGCGAGAAGCACGCTGCGATCGACGCCGAAGCTTTTTTCGATGCGCGAAAGCCATGGACCCCATTTGCGCGCCATGGCCTGTCCGGCGGCAATCGAGTTCTCGTTGACGCGATTGTCGATATAATCCCAGACGGGCGCGGTGAATTCAGGCTGATAGCGTGCCTTCTGCAGCACTTCAGGATCGGGCGCGGTAATGCCGGCGAATGCCTTGGCATAGGTCGCGGATGAAACGCCGCTTTTGAGCGCGACCGAGCGGAAATCCGCGATCCAGCGCTGGAACTTCGCATCGGCGAATGCGTTGCCTGTCGCCAGGGTAAACAATAATGTCGCGGCGACTGCTGTTTTCGCAATCATTTTCCCGATCCACCCGATCGAAGCTGAGCGCGTTCCCATGCTTTTCTCCTTGAAGACTTGCACATCTCTTCTGCAAACTGGAATGTACCGTCCTGGGGTTAGCATTTAGTTTACCATGCGCTTGCAGTTCGCCAATAGAGGCCTGCCTGTCTGATTCAACCGGCATTTTATGCCGATATGCAACGTGATCGGTGCTGGTGTCGCGTTAGGCATTTTTTCCGATGTTCATCGTTATACTGCCACGATCGACAACAGGTTGGGCCTTCGTCATCAACCTCTCATGGATAATGGAGTTCGAAAGAGGAATGAGTTCAAAGAAAAAGATCCGCAAGGCCGTCTTCCCCGTGGCAGGTCTCGGAACCCGCTTTCTGCCTGCCACCAAATCCATACCCAAGGAAATGCTTCCCGTCGTCGACAAACCGGTCATCCAATATGTCGTGGACGAGGCGCGCGAGGCGGGAATCGAGCATCTGATTTTCGTCACGGGCCGCAGCAAGGCGGTGATCGAGGATTATTTCGACGCGCAGGTCGAGCTTTACACGACGCTTGCCGAACGCGGGAAGCATGAGCAGCTCAAGCATCTGCAGAGCATTCAGCCTGAGCCGGGGACGACGAGCTTCACCCGCCAGCAGGTGCCGCTGGGGCTTGGCCATGCCGTCTGGTGCGCGCGCGAGCTGGTGGGCGACGAACCGTTCGCGCTGCTTTTGCCCGATATGATCATGCAGTCGAAGAAAGGCTGTCTGGCGGAGATGGTGGAACTCTATGAACAGAGCGGCGGCAATGTCATCGCCGTTCAGGAATGCGATCCGGCGGAAGCCCATAAATACGGGATCGTCGGATGCGGTGAGCCGATCGGTTCGGGTTTCGAGGTCACCAGCATGGTGGAGAAGCCGGCCAAGGGCACTGCCCCATCGAATTTTTACATCAACGGACGGTACATTCTCCAGCCTGAGATTTTCGATATTCTCGCCAGCCAGGAAAAGGGGTCCGGCAACGAGATCCAGCTGACCGACGGGATGCTGAAACTGGCCAGGGAGCAGGCCTTCTACGGCTTCCACTATACCGGGCGGACCTTCGACTGCGGTTCGAAGGAGGGCTTTATCGAAGCCAATGTTGCTTTTGCGCTCTGGCGCAAGGATATCCGACCGAATGTCGAATATTCGATTGGCGAATTGCTGCGAACCATCAAGCCTGAAGATTGAGCTTGAAATTGGAAGTGCAGCGCTGGGATCAGCGCTGCATCTTCACGCCGAGATAGACGCTGTTGGACGTGTACTCACGCGAGGCGATATCGCTTTTCAGGAACTCATGGCGCAGGCTGCCATTGACGCCGACAAAGCGGTTGAACCAATAGGTGGCACCGAGTTCCGCGCCAAGGCCGTAGTCAAGGCCCGACCCATCGCGATTGTCGCGAACGGTGAGATCCAGTCCGGCATCCAGGGTGAGGTCGGCGCGGATCAGACGCTTGAGATCGAGATTGGCGAGATAGAGGACGGAGCCGCTTTCGCCAGGCGCGGTCGCGCCTTCGACGATCGTCTGCGCCGCCAGCCTGACATCGGTGCCACGTTCGGGCGACCAATTCATGGCGGCATTGACCGATAGGCCGCTGATATCGCCGAGGCGCTCATCCTCGATGTTTTCGCGCAGATAGCCGAGCGAAAGTTCGCCATTGAGCTTTTCGCCCATATCGAGCATCGCGCCGGCGCGTGCGCCAAGCCGTGTGGCGCCGCGCTCATAGCCATTGCTGTCCCGCTTTTCATCATAGACGCGTTTGCCGACTTCGATTTCGGCGAATGGCTTTATTGCGGCGGAGAGTTGATAGCCGCCGCGCAGGGTGACGCTTGCAAAGGTGTTGTCGCGGTCCTTCTGGCTGACTTCGCCACCGGACGAAAGCTCCGCGTCACCATAGACCGAGCGCTCGACACGGCCCGTTACACCGCCGAAGAGAAGTCCGATTTCACGTTCCAAGCCGAGACTGCCGTTGAGCGTCTGCACGATCGGACGTTTCAACGCGCCGACCACGCCAGACGGATTGGAGGCGCTTTCGCGACGAAGATGGTATCCGGCGCTGGTGTTAAGCGTCGTTTGATCACCGAGATCCAGCCTTAGGCCGCCTTCGATGTCGAGACGCGGCTCGGATACGTCCTGACCGGAAATCGTTCTGGCAAGGGTGCCGGAAGCATCGAGGGTGGCCTGATGGCGCGACCAGTCCGACTGGGCGTTGAGCCGCAGTGTGGTTTCGGAAAGCACAGCGCTTGATCCGGTGGAGCTGTTGTCGGCATTGCTGGTGGCACGGATGCCCTGTTCAATGGTCGGACGCAGGAGGAATGATCCCAGGCGCAAGCCGATGGGTGCGAAAGGGTCCTGTTCCACCCTCGGGGGCGGTCGGTTCTCGATCGTCGACTGCCTCTCGTTTTCGGGTATTGCGCGGCCGGTGCCGTTTTGTTCTTCGCCGTCCACCGTACCGGTGCGCAGATAGTCGACGGGAGCCAGTTGATTGTCATCCGTCTCAGCTGCAGCGCTGGCGGTCGTGCTTTGACTGGAAGCGGGGGGAGACGGCAGGCCGGCGGGCTCGATAGGCCGGCCCGCCAGCGTCGCATCATCCGGATTTTCTCCGTTGTCCACCATTGCATCGCCGGCATCGGTATCCGCGCCGGAATCGTCTTCCGAAAGTGCGCCGGGGCTCGCCGGCTCATAGGCGGGTGAAGTCGAGCGTGTGGTTGTCGTGGCGTTTGGCCGTCTTTGTTGCCTCGATTGCGCCGACAGAGGCGTCGCCGCGGACGTGCCGAGGACATCTTCCGGCACGGAGCCGCGAAGACCGGCTTCCTGCGCCTGGGCCGGAAAACCCGATACGCCGACGGCAACGCCGGCCAGCAGCAGCCCGGCAAGCCTGCGCTTGGCAACTATACGCGGCTGGTTGCCGGGAGGCGAGGCGGCTTTATGCATGATCAGGAATGGAACCGGTTGCAACGTGGTTCACCGAACGTAAATCCACATGGTTAATGCTTGGTTTCTTTAACGCTTTATAGAGAGGGGTTGCGGCGTTTTCGGACAACAAAGATTGGACAGATGTGCGCTAAAGCGCTAACGCTTTCGCCCATGCAGGACGTCAAAGACAAGAAAGCGGACGCAAAAGCGGCAATTGATTCCGCATTGCGCACGATCGAAACGGAAAAGGCCGGGCTGACCGCGCTCGAAGAAGCGCTTCAGAACGGTCTTGCCAAACCCTTCGCCGATGCGGTTGAACGCATCGCCGGCAGCACCGGGCGCGTCATCGTGACGGGCGTCGGCAAGAGCGGCCATATCGGCTCGAAGATCGCCGCCACGCTCGCCTCCACCGGAACGCCCGCCTTCTTCGTCCACTCGGCCGAAGCCAATCATGGCGACCTCGGAATGGTGGGCAGCGACGACGTCATTCTCGCCAATTCATGGTCGGGAGAAACGGCTGAGCTGAAAGGCATCGTCAGCTATTCCAGGCGTTTCCGCATCCCGTTGATTGCGCTGACGTCGCGCGAACATTCGACGCTCGGGCGCGAGGCAGATATCGTGCTGCTGTTGCCGCGGACGGATGAAGCCTGCCCGCATGGCCTGGCCCCGACAACGTCGACATTGGTGCAGCTTGCCATAGGCGATGCGCTCGCCGTGGCGCTGCTCGAAGCACGCGGCTTTACTGCCGGCGATTTCAGGACGTTCCATCCGGGCGGTTCGCTGGGAGCAAGCCTGACCCATGTGCGCGATATCATGCATCGCGGCAACGAATTGCCGCTGGTGCCGCTCGGCACGTCCATGCCCGTGGCAATGCAGGTCCTTTCACACAAGCGTTTCGGCTGTGTCGGCGTCACCGACGCGGATGGAAACCTTGTCGGAATTGTCACCGACGGCGATCTCGCGCGCAATCTTCACCGCAATCTCGGTGAGTTGAGGGTCGACGATATCATGACGTTCGGGCCGAAGACCGTTGCGCCGCATATGCTGGTCGGCGCGGCGATGAGCCTTCTCAACGAACACAATATCAGCGCACTGATCGTTACCGAGGAAAGCCGCCCTGTGGGGCTGATCCATTTCCACGATCTGTTGCGCATCGGCGTTGCCTGAGGGCGGTCATTCCGATTCCGGCAAATCGGACAGGCCGGCGTTTCTTACCCCCCTCTGGCCTGCCGGCCAGAGGGGGGTGAACTGAAATCCACTGCGAGCGGATATAAGCGGAGCTAAACCCAGCCCTGCAATTCGCGGCGCACCAACGTTTCGATGACGCTCATGCCTTCTTCGGAATCGTTGAGGCAGGGGATATGGCTGAAATTGACGCCGCCATGTTCATGGAAGCTTTCAGCTGCCTCGTTGCCGATCTCGTCGAGCGTTTCCAGGCAATCCGAGACGAAACCCGGATTGAAGACGGCGATGGATTTGACACCGTCTCTGGCTAGTTGCTCGATGGTCTTGTCGGTATATGGCTGGAGCCATTCTTCCGGGCCGAAGCGTGACTGGAAGCAGGTAAGAAGCTTCTTTTCGTCCCAGCCGAGCCGCTGGCGCAAAAGGTGCGAGGTGGTCAGGCAGTGAGACGGGTAGGGGTCGCCGCGTTTGGCATAGCTCTGCGGAATCCCGTGATAGGAGGCGATCACCATTTCGGGTTCGAAATCGAGCGTCGCCAGATGCTTCTCGATGGAGCGGGCAAGCGCTTCGATATAGGCCGGTTCGTCCTCATAGGAAGGGACGGTGCGCACGGCGGGCATGAAGCGCGTCTCCATCAGCGCCTCGAAGAATTTGTCGTTGACCGTGGCCGTGGTGGTCGCGGAATATTGCGGATAGAGCGGGAACATGACAATGCGCTGGCATCCCTGTTCACGCAGGCGCGTCAGTACGGTTTCGATGGAGGGCTGGCCGTAGCGCATGGCCCAATCAACCACGACATTGGGCTGGTCCTTCAGCGTCTCCGACAGTTTTTCCGCCTGCGAGCGGGTAAAGGTGCGCAGCGGCGATTCGTTCTTTTCCCTGTTCCAGATGCGTTCGTAATTGCTGCCCGATTTTTTCGGCCGGGTGTTGAGGACGATGCCGTAAAGGATCGGATACCAGATGGCGCGCGGCCATTCGATGACACGCTTGTCGGAGAGAAATTCCCTGAGATAACGGCGCATGGAGGTGAAGTCGGTTCCGTCGGGGGTACCGAGATTGACCAGGAGCACGCCGACTTTCGGTGCTGAAAGAGCAATATGGTTCGCCGGCAGCGCTTCTGTAGCAGCCGCCTTCTTTGCCCTCGTCCTACCCGTTGCATTCATTTTGGTCTTTTTCTCCTTGGCGGCGCTTAATGCGTAATTCAAACGCGCTCGAAAAATAGAGTTTCGGGGTAGGATTTCAATGATACGAAAGCGCGCAGGCGGCGCGATGACGAGCGCCGCCTCAGTTACATCCGCGATAGGGCCCAGCGCCTATTCGGCGGGAACGGTCAGTTCTCCGCCGATCGGCAAGCGGCGGGGGTGATAGGACGGGTGGGCATTGTGCAGCTTGCGCCATTTGGTCGGCTCGCCATAGAAGCTTTCCGCCAGGTCCCAATAGGTATCGCCTGATTTGATGATATAGGGTTCACCCGCCGCCGGCATTTGTGATGCCATGGGCTGTTTTTCCATTGCCGCGGGTGCGCTCGGCTTGGCCGGCGCCACGGTTCCCGTCTGGGCTGGTGTCGGCGCCTCTGCGGCTGGAGCCTCCGTCCCGCCCGTCATGCTGACGGCCTGGATGCGGCCATCGGTATAGGGCTTGTAAGGCTGGTTCTTCGCCAGATATTCGGCGACGACTTCTTCAAGGCCTGGCCCGTAGTCATAGGCATTCATGCCATTGGTGGCGAAGATCTTGTAGCCGTCCCCGCCGCCGCGCAGGTAGTTGTTGGAGACGACGCCATAGGTCGCGGCTGGATCGATGGGTTTCCATCCGCCCTGCGGATCCTTCACCATCACATCGGAAATGCGGCTGCCGGCCGGCTTGGACCTGTCGAAGGCAAATTTGAGACCCGCCACCTGCGGGAAACGGCCTGCACCTTCTTCGACCTGACCGACGCCGGTTTCAAGGGCGGTGACGACATCCGCGCCCTTCAACTGGAAGGTGGAAAGCGTATTCTGGAACGGCAGCACCGTCAGCACTTCGCCCATCGTCACCTCGCCCTGGTCGATGGAGGCGCGCAGACCGCCGCCATTCATGATGGCAATGGTGATGCCCTGGTCCTTGACGCGATCGAGTGTCGCATCCGCGACGAGATTGCCCATCGGGCATTCCATGGCGCGGCAGGTTTCGCGCGAGCCGTCGATCGGGGTCTCCGTCCGGGCAACGACCCTGTTCTTCAGTTCCTCAAGCGGCTTGGCCAATTCCGCCACACGGGCCGCGAAGGCTGCGTCCGGCGTGATGGTGGAACCGAGAAGAATGGGATCGCCCTTGGCCGAGACGACATTTCCGGCATCGTCGAAGGTGACGGTGAGATCGCCGAGATATTTGGAATAGGCATAGGCGGTGACGATCGGCACGTCCTTGCC
Organism: Phyllobacterium phragmitis; assembly: GCF_002980495.1. Classification (GTDB taxonomy): domain Bacteria; phylum Pseudomonadota; class Alphaproteobacteria; order Rhizobiales; family Rhizobiaceae; genus Paramesorhizobium; species Paramesorhizobium phragmitis. The sequence continues at coordinate 93,541 of NZ_PVBR01000010.1, read as the reverse complement.
AGCCGGATTCCTGACGAGCGTGGGATAGGGGCCTTGAGCTTTGGAATCTGTGTTGGACAGAAGCGTATGGCTGTGCCCGCCGACGATCACGTCGATACCGTCGACAGCCGCCGCAATCGCCTTGTCACGGAGATAGCCGACATGGGTGACGGCGATGATCTTGTTGATACCCTGCTTCTGCAGATCGGCGACCGCGCCCTTGAGATAGGCGATCTCGTCCTCGAAATGGATATCGGGACCGGGCGAGGAGGTTTCCTGCGTGTCGGTCGCCAGAACGGAGACGATGCCGATCTTCTGGCCGCCGATCTCCTTGACGATGTAGGGCTTGTATTTTCCGGCGACCGGCGATTTCGCATCGGCGGTGACATTGCCGGAAATCACCGGGAATTTCACTTTATCCAGAAAGGCAGCCAATCCCTGGGGGCCGTCGTCGAATTCATGATTGCCCAGCACCATCGCATCGAAACCGATGCCGTTCATGAATTCCGCCGTGTCTTCGCCCTTGTAGGTGGTATAGAAAAGCGAGCCTTGGAACTGGTCGCCTGCATCGACCACGAGAACATTGCCGCCGTTTTGCGCAATCCTGCCGCGTTCCCGGTCGATGGCCGCCTTGACCCGCGCCACACCGCCGAAGCATTCGTTATTCTGCTGCTCCTCGGCGGAACAGGTGGAATCATATTTGTTGATCGGCTCGATACGCGAATGGAAGTCGTTGATGTGCAGGATGTTCAGCGTGTAGTCGGCGAAGGCCGTTCCCGCTGAGAATGCGAGAATCGAAGAACAAAGAAATGCACGGGTGAAGAATCTGGACATCGTGGCTTGTCTCCCTGCTGCCTGCCCATTCGAAGAATGAAATGGTCACACCTTGCAGGCCGATAAGCAAGATGGAAAGCCGTCTCGACGAACACGGCTTTCCATCATCATGCGGCAGGGAATGAATGCGGCGCGATCAGCCAAGTAATCGTCTGAAAACCTATCCGGCAGCTCTGCGCGTGAGCGTGAACTGCGATCCAGCGGACGAGGTGCAATTGAGCTGGGAAGGCGAGACCACGGCGCAATTGACGCGCGAGGTGGTGCCCCGAACCAGGGAACGCAGGTCGATGGCGACGAGCTGCGGCGATTCATAGCGGTAATTGCCTTCCGCGAGCTTCTCGTTCGTATCGGTCGTCCGGGTCACGAATACACCGGAATTGAAGCTGGAGGTGATGCCGTTGGCATCGACCCAATTGCCTTCGATGCCGCCGCCGCCCCGCGAAACGACTGGAACATTGCCACCCAGGGGCCCTGCGGATTGGCAGGCCGCAAGCGCCATGGAAACCACTGCAAGTGTTGCCGCTGGTCCGAAGCGTTTCATGTCTTTGGTCTCCCGTTCAATTTCGGCTTCCTTTGTGATGTATCCAAAACTTTGTGAAAACAAGCCCCACATTGGGGAAGAAGAGGGGAGGTGTTGCGTTTATGCCGCACATGAAAACGGCGCCCGAAGGCGCCGTTGGAGGGGAAAGCAATCTGCTTCTCCGGGGGAAATCAGTTCCGGTTTCATCCGATGTGCTAGCGCACCAGAATGTTACGGAACTGCCAGGGATCCTTGACGTCGATATCTTCCTTGAAGAAGCCCGGACGTCCGGCGAGCGGTGTCCAGTCGGTGTAATAGCCCTTCACCGGACCGAGATAGGGGAGCTGTACCTCGAGGCAGCGGCGGTAATCCATCTCGTCGGTCTCGACGATGCCGGCCTTCGGATTTTCCAGCGCCCAGACCATGCCTGCCAGCACGGCAGAGGACACCTGCAGCCCGGTCGCGTTCTGGTAGGGCGCGAGCTTGCGCGCTTCCACCAGGGAAAGCTGCGAGCCGTACCAATAGGCATTCTTCTTGTGGCCGTAGAGCAGGACGCCCAATTCGTCGATGCCGTTGGCCAGTTCGTTTTCTTCGAGAACGTGCTGGACCGGCTGCGGCTTGCCGGCTGCGCCAAACATCTCGTTGAGTGAAAGAACGGCGTCGTTCGATGGATGATAGGCATAATGGCAGGTCGGGCGGTAGGTGACCTTGTCCTTCTTGTCCCTGACGGTGAAGAATTCCGCTATCGAGATGGATTCATTGTGGGTGACGAGGAAACCATATTGCGGGCCGGGCGTCGGGCACCAGCTGCGTACGCGGGTATTGGCACCAGGCTGTTCGAGGAAGATGGCCGCCTTGTGACCCTTCTTCTGCTCGCGAGCGTTTTTGGGCATCCATTTCTCATGCGTGCCCCAGCCAAGTTCAGCCGGCTGCAAACCTTCCGAAATGAAGCCTTCGACGGACCATGTGTTCCAGAAAACGTCGAGCGGCTTCGGCTTCTTGGCGCTCTGCGTATCGCGCTCGGCGATATGGATGCCCTTCACGCCGACTTTCTTCATCAGCTTGGCCCAACCGTCGCGGTCGCCGAATTTGGGTTCGGCGAAATCGAGCTCCAGTTCCTGGGCCAGATCGACAAGCGCCTTCTTGACGAACCAGGAAACCATGCCCGGATTGGCCCCGCAGCAGGAGACGGCGGTGGTGCCACCGGGACTTCTTTTCTTCTCGGCGCGGGCCGTCGCACGCAAGGCATAATTGGTGCGGGCGGCGTTATCCGTCTTTTCGTCGAAATAGAAGCCGGGCCATGGCTCGACCACGGTGTCGATATAAAGCGCATCCACCTGGCGGCAGAAGCGCATGATATCGACGGATGAGGTGTCAACGGAAAGATTGACGCAAAATGCCTGTCCGTCGCCTTCGCTGAGCAGCGGCTGAAGAACGGATTGGTAATTATCAGGGGTGATCGCCTCCTGAACGAAGCGGATGCCCTTCTGATCGAGAATTTTCTTGTTGGCGTCGCTGGGGTCGACGACGACCATGCGCGACTTGTCGAATTTGAAGTGGCGTTCGATCAGCGGCAGGGTACCGCGCCCGATCGACCCGAAGCCGATCATAACTATGGGGCCGGTAATTTCGCCGTAAATCGGCCAGTTCGCTTTCGCCATTTCCTGTATCTCCAATCAGGGTTCGATGTTCGGTGCGGTTTGTTCCTCGTTGGGTGCGGTCAATAACCCATCCCGGCTAAACCATAGATTTCTGTCACAATAAAGCGTTACCGCATAATACCTCCTTAAACCGGAAATGGTTGAGGAGTAAAACTGTGCATTATTTCAAAGTGATGTCTCAGAGCAGCCGCGCCCGGACAAGCCCGCGCAGCGAATTGCCGACCAGGATATTCCCGGCCTTTCGCAGGTCATCGACCGTCAGGTCCGTTTCCGAGACAACGCCGTCGGCGAGCAGTTCCTCGCGCAAGACGCCGGGCAGAAGCCCGCAGCGAAGCGCCGGGGTGGCGCAGAAAGCGCCGCCCTGATCTACGAAGATCGATGTGATCGTTCCCTCGCAGACCTGGCCTTCGCCATTGAGCAGGATCACCTCATCGACCTCGTCGCGGGCGAATTCGGCCCGTGCGGCATCATAGACCTGCCGCCGCGTCGTCTTGTGCCGTATGAGCGGATCATCGCGGTCGAGATGTGTGTGGGCGATGGCGAGCCGCCAAACCGTATCTTGCGGAAGCGGGATAAAGGGCTGTGTCGCCACATCGATGACGCCCTCGGGATCCAGCGTCAGCCGAACGCGCAAGGCCGTGCCGCCATTCGCTATTTCATCGAGCTTCGTGCGGACGAGCGCTTCATCCAGCGGGAAGTCCAGAACGAGAGCGGAGCGTGCAAGCCGGGCCAGATGGAGCTCCAGCCGCAGAAAACCGGACAGAGGCTCCCAGCGCAGTGTTTCGATCAGTTCGTAAGCGGGACCATCCCCGTCGCGAACCGGGCTTTCAGAAGACATTCCTCATACTCCGCCTCTGCGGTGGAATCAAAAACGATACCGCCGCCGATGTTGAAAGTGGCATGGCCGTCCGGATAAAGCGAGATGGTTCGGATGGCGACGTTGAAACGCATCCGGCCCTGCGGCGCTATCCAGCCGATGGAGCCGCAATAGATATCGCGCGGCACACCTTCAAGCGTGCGCAGGATTTCCATGGCACGGATCTTCGGTGCGCCCGTGATCGAACCGCAGGGAAACAGCGCCGCAAAAATCTCCCTGAGCGCGAGGCCGGGATTGAGGTGGGCGCGGACACGGCTGATCATCTGATGCACCGTGGGATAGCGCTCGACCTTGAAGAGTTCCGGCACGTCGAGGGTTTCAGGTTTGCTGATCAGCGATATGTCATTGCGCAGGAGATCGACGATCATGCGGTTTTCCGCCTGGCTTTTCGGATCGTTGATCAGGAAATCCCTGAGACGGTCATCCTCTTCCGGGGTTAGCCCACGTGGTGTCGTGCCCTTCATCGGATGGGTCTCGATCCAGCCGTCGGCATCCACATCGAAGAACAGTTCGGGCGAGCGCGACAGGATGATGGGACCGCCCAGTTTTGCGAGTGCGCCGTATTTCACAGGTTGGCGCGAGGTCAGCGCATCGAAGGCGGCGAGCGGGTCGCCAGACCAGCGGGTATGGACGGGAAAGGTCAGATTACCCTGATAGCAATCGCCCTCGCGTAGATGGCGGTGCAATCGCGAGAAGCGTTTTTCATATTCCTCGAAGTTCCAGGCGGCGCGGGGGGCTTTGAGAATGGGCTCGTCCTGTGGAAGTCGAATGCGGTCAGGCAGAAAAAAGTCCGACGGGCCGTCGAACACGCCGAAACAGAGAAGCGGCACGCGGCGGTTCGCGGGCAGGAGCGGTTTAAGCTTGGGTTCGAGCAGGAATCCAGCTTCATAGGAGAGATAGCCGGCCAGCCATTTGCCCCGGTCATGGGCGGACTGAACGGCTGCGAAGGCATCTTCGAAATCAGCGGGGTGTTCGGCGAGGATGATTTGCGATGGTTCGGCGAAGAGGATCTCGCGTTGCGCCTTGTCGTCCCGGAAGAGAATGAAGGGGGAGGCGGGGTCGAGGGTGTGGTTTTTGGATACACCCCCCTCTGCCCTGCCGGGCATCTCCCCCTCAAGGGGGGAGATTGGCTGATGCGGACTGAGCCTCTCACCCTTCAAGGCCTGCGATTGGTACCGAGCGTGTATGAAGGCGTAATCTCCCCCCTTGAGGGGGAGATGTCCGGCAGGACAGAGGGGGGTGCGTTCAGGCACAAGCACCTATCAATCTTCCATCGCTTCCAGCTCATCGATGATGCCCTCGATGACCGAAAGGCCTTTCTGCCAGAAGCCGGGATCCGAGGCATCGAGCCCGAAGGGTGCCAGAAGTTCCTTGTGGTGCTTGGTGCCGCCAGCCTTGAGAAGATCGAAATATTTTTCCTGAAAGCCTTTTTCGGCATTCTGGTAGACGGCATAGAGCGAATTCACCAGACAATCGCCGAAGGCGTAGGCATATACGTAGAATGGCGAGTGGATGAAATGCGGAATATCACTCCAGAAGGTCTCATATCCCGGATTGAGCCGGACAGCCGGTCCGAGGCTTTCCTTCTGCACTTCGAGCCAGATTTCGCCGAGGCGCTCGGCAGTGAGTTCGCCGTTGCGCCTTTCGGTATGAACCCGCCGCTCGAATTGATAGAAGGCGATCTGGCGCACGACCGTGTTGATCATGTCCTCGGCCTTCTGCGCCAGCATGGCCTTTCGCTCGCGCTTGTCGGTCGTGCGTTCCAGCAGGGAGCGGAAGGTCAGCATCTCGCCGAACACCGAGGCGGTTTCGGCGAGCGTCAGCGGCGTCGAGGCCATGAGCACACCCTGCCGCGCCGCCAGCACCTGATGGACGCCGTGGCCCAGTTCATGCGCAAGCGTCATCACGTCGTGCGGCTTGCCCATATAGTTGAGAAGCACATAGGGATGGACGGAGGGGACGGTCGGATGTGCGAAGGCGCCTGGCGCCTTGCCGGGCCTGGTCGGCGCGTCGATCCAGTCGCGATCGAAGAAGTCGCGCGCGATATCCGCCATTTCGGGGGCAAAGCCGGCATAGGCCGATAGCACCGTTTCTTTCGCCTCATTCCAGGGAATGACCGTCTGCGGCGTCTCGGGAAGTGGCGCGTTGCGATCCCAGTTTTCGAGAACGTCCAGCCCAAGCCATTTGGCCTTCATCGCGTAATAGCGATGCGACAGGCGGGGATAGGCATCCTGCACGGCCTTCGCCAGCGCATCGACCACCTCGGGCTCGACCCGGTTGGCGAGATGGCGGGAATCGGCGATATCCTTGAAGCCGCGCCAACGGTCGGAAATCTCCTTATCCTTGGCCAGCGTGTTGGTGATGAGCGTAAAGGTCCTCAAGTTCGCCTTGAAGGTTTCGGCCAGCGCGTCGGAGGCCTTCTTGCGGACGGCGCGGTTCGCGTCCTGCAACAGGTTGAGCGTCGGTTCGAGCGGCAATTGCTCGCCATCGACGGTGAAGCGCAGCGCCGTCACCGTCTCGTCGAACAGGCGGTTCCATGCTCCGCGACCGGTCACCGATTTTTCGGCGAAGAGCTGCTCGATGCGATCTTCGAGCTGATAGGGCTTGTCCATGCGCAGATCGGCGAGCCAGGGCCGGTAATGCCCTATTGCCGGATTGGCATTCATCGCCGCCTCGATCACCTCATCGTCGATATGGTTGAGCTCGAGACCGAAAAAGATCAGATGGGTGCTGGTGTCCGTCAGCTTCTCCTGCACGTCGCCATAAAACTTGGCGCGCTTGGGATCCGACGTGTCGCCGGCATAGAGGAGGCCGGCATAGGAGAAGATGCGGCCCATCAGTTCTTCCAGCCTTTCACATGCAATGATCGCGCTGGCGAGATCGCCGCCATTCGGCTTGGCCGCCTCTTCCGCCAGCTTGCCTTTCCAGCGGTCCTCGAAGGCGACGGCGTCGCGCGCTGCCTTTTCCATATCCGCGGCAAGCTCGGGAGCATCGATGGAAGGGTAGAGATCGCTCAGGTTCCACTCCGGCAGGCCATCCAGATTGCCAGCTTCCTGCCCTCCGGCGATTGCACTCTCCTGTATTGGTGCGGAACGATGGGTGGTATCCAGAGGGCCGTTCATAAGAGATTCCTTAAATTCACATTCCATATTATGCTATTATGCTTCACTTTCGACGATCTGCCGGATGCCGATCGCATTTTATTCAAATGTCGACTGTGATCAGCAGCCTTTATTTAGAATCTTACGTCATCCTGATCCAGTTCAGATTTAAGTCAGATGAAAACATATTCGATGACCGGTCCCATTCTTATCGTTGACGACGATCCGGTCCAGCGCCGCCTGCTGGAAGCCGCAGTGCTTCGGATGGGGCATAGGACCGTTCTTGCAGACGGCGGACATTCTGCGCTGGCGCTGTTGCGCAGCCGCAAAGAGATTTCGCTCGTCATTCTCGACCTGGTTATGCCCGATATGGATGGCTTCACCATCCTCAAACGGATGCGCGAAACGGGGACGTCGGTTCCCGTCATCGTACAGACGGCGCAGGGCGGTCTCGACACGGTTATCACGGCCATGCGGCTCGGTGCGTTCGATTTCGTGGTCAAACCCGTTTCGCCTGAGCGCCTGCAGGTGTCGGTCTCCAATGCGTTGAAGCTCGGGGCATTGGAAGGTGAGATCAAACGTATCCGCCACTCGGCCGAAGGCAGGCTCACCTTCCGCGATCTCGTGACGCGCAGCGAGGCGATGGAACGGGTGATCAAACTTGGTCAGAAGGCGGCGGCCTCGAACATACCCATTCTCATCGAGGGCGAGTCCGGCGTCGGCAAGGAGATGCTGGCGCGGGCGATCCAGGGCTCCGGCGAACGACGCGGCAAGCCTTTCGTCACGGTCAATTGCGGTGCGATCCCGGATAATCTGGCGGAAAGCATCCTGTTCGGCCACGAAAAAGGATCCTTTACCGGCGCGACGGAAAAGCATGTCGGCAAATTCGTCGAGGCTGATGGGGGTACGCTGTTTCTGGACGAGGTCGGCGATTTGCCGGCCGAAATCCAGGTCAAGATCCTGCGCGCGGTGCAGGAGGGCGAAGTCGATCCCGTCGGCGCGAAAAAGCCCGTCAATGTCGATATACGGTTGATATCGGCGACCAATCACAATCTGCTCGATCTGGTGAAGAACGGCCAATTTCGCGAGGATCTGTTCTATCGCCTGCATGTTTTTCCGATTTCCCTGCCGCCCCTGCGGAAAAGGCGCGAAGATATCCCCGTGCTCGTCCGTTATTTTCTGGCGCGTTTTGCCGCCGAGGAAGGCAGGTCGCAGATCAAGAGCATTACGCCTTCCGCGCTCGCCATGCTCGGCGTCTACGATTGGCCTGGCAATATAAGGCAACTCGAGAATGCCGTTTTCCGGGCGGTCGTCTTGTGCGAGGGGACGGAGCTGACGGTGGATGATTTCCCGCAGATCCAGGCACAGGCAAAAGAGATGGGGGTCGATGGTCCGGTCGATGACGTAAGAGTGCCCCAGTTGACGCCCGACCGGAAAGACAATTTCGTCCAGCAACCGGATGTCGCCATACCGGACAGCCAGATGATGTCCGATCGTTTCGGGCAGTTGCGAGGCATTGACGGGCAGGGGCAGGTACGCTCGCTGGCCGAAATCGAGGAAGCCATGATCCGTCTCGCGATTTCCCATTATGGCGGGCAGATGAGCGAGGTGGCACGCCGCCTTGGAATAGGACGCTCCACCCTTTATCGCAAGTTGAAGGATTACGGCATTGATGCTGTGGGAGATGTCGGGGGAGATAAGGGGAGAGGCGTGGAAACGGACAAGCCGGATGGCGAGAACGACGCGGAATTTTCCGATATATCCCGTACGATTCGGAAATCGGCTCACTAAGCTTGTTAATAAGCCATTTACCATGGCATTAACGCGTGATTCGGTGTGCCTTTTTTGCCATTCTATAAACGTATTTGTTCTTCAATAAATGTCCATTAACCATTAAAACCGATAGTCGGAGCCTTCGGGGACTGCTAAAAACGGCAAGGCTACACGAATTGATGAACTGTATTTCGGCATTCAAAGTGATTTCCGCAGCGGCGCTGGCGCGGCATATGCTATGGATTGTCATTCTTACCGTGGCTGCCCCGATCATCCTTGCTCCCTCGCTTGCATCGGCTGAGACGCGGACGCTGAAGCTCTACTTCGTCCATACCAAGGAGAAGGCCGAGATCGCGTTCAAGAAGGACGGGCGCTATCTGTCCAGCGGTCTTGCGCAGCTCAACCGTTTCCTGCGCGACTGGCGGCGCAACGAACCGACCAAGATGGATCCGCGCCTGTTCGACCTTGTCTGGCAGGTTTATCGGGCCAGTGGCGCGCGTGACTACATTCATGTCGTGTCCGCCTACCGTTCACCCGCGACCAACTCGATGTTGCGTTCGCGTTCGCGCGGTGTCGCCAAACGGAGCCAGCACACACTCGGCAAGGCGATGGATTTCTTTATCCCCGGTGTGCCGCTCAAGAAGCTGCGCTATATCGGCATGCGCTATCAGGCCGGTGGCGTCGGTTATTATCCCAGATCGGGTTCGCCTTTCGTACATATGGATGTCGGCAATGTCCGCCACTGGCCGCGCATGAGCCGCAAGGAATTGCTGGCTGTCTTCCCAAATGGCAAGACCTTGCATGTTCCAACGGACGGTAAGCCGTTGCCGGGTTACGAGCAGGCGCTTGCCGCCTATGAAGCCCGCAAGGCGAGGGGCGGGTCGATCGCGGTGGCGAGTGCCAAGCCGCGCAAGAGCAAGACCTTGTTCGCGGCTCTCTTCGGCGGCGGCGCCGACGAGGAAGAGGATACAAGCGAATCCGGTGGCGAATCCCGCAGAGCGGTTGCGGTGGCTTCTGTTGCCAAGCCTTCGCGCGCCGTTCCCAGGGCCCCAGTCGCAGCCCCGGAGGCTCCAGCTCGGGCACCCCAACCAGAACCACAGCCCCAACCCGCAGCAATCGTTGCGGCTCTGCCGCCGCGTGAGGTTCCGCGTCCGCTCGATGCGCCGCGTCCGGCGGCGTCGCTTGCCGAGGCGACGCCCGAGGGACAGGCGGCTCTTGCCTTTGCCGTGCCCGTGCCGGGGCGCAAACCCCAGTCCGCGATCGCCATGGTCGCACCACCTGCGGACGTACCCACGCCGCCGGTTGACGTTCCGGCCAGCAGTGCGGAGGCCATCAATGCGGCCGTCGATGCCAATTCCGCCAGGATTGCCGACGCCGGTGTACCAAATCCTTCAATGAATGGCTTCGTGCCGGTGCCGTTGAACAAGCCCGAGCATACCGATCCGAGCGTATTGCTGGCTTCCGCCGTCGTTCCCGACCCGCGGCCTGAAACAGGTGTTTTCGTTGCCGCTGCGGACGCCGAAGCGCTTGCCCGTGCGGCAGAGCCGAAACGCGACGAGATCGCGGATGTGGTGGAAGCGAATATGGACACGCCCGCATTCCCGCTGCCGCAGAGCGCGCCGCCGCCGAGGAGCCAGCAGGTAGCGCTTGTCATACCGGAAGAGCCGGAGACTTCGCCCGATATGGTTGCATCCGTATCGCCGGCCAGTGCTACCTCGCCGCGTAAGGCCCTGCTCGATGCCGCGGCCAAGGGCCAGCCGATCAATGCGATCGATACGGGCGTGCGGACGACGGCAAAAGGCGCCAAACCGCATCGGGGCGAAGCCAGGGAACCGGAAGCGATCGTCCAGCCGGCGAGCGCGCCTATGCCGCAGATGGCGATCTCCAGCACGTCGGTTTCACGCGCCGTGCCGGTTACGAGCCCCATCCTGCGCAGTGATGCCCTGCGTTCGGCGCCGACGACGGTCTATACCGCGGGCTTCCAGCGGGAACTTCCCTCGGACAACGCCAACAAATTCTCGGGCAATGCCGTGACATTCCTGTCGATCGCCAAATTCTCGGCAACCAATTAGGGCAAATCCAGGGAAGCGAGAGCCGTTTTCTGTGCAAAAAAAGGGGCCTGTGCGGCCCCCCCTTTTCATAGAACGATGTTTGCTCAAGCGGACAGCTTGGATGCCTCCAGGGCAAGCGCGGTGATCTTTTCCCACTCACCTGCCTCGACGAGCTCTTTCGGGGCAACCCATGATCCGCCAACACAGATGACATTGGGCAGAGACAGATAGGTTTTCGCATTGCCGAGACCGATGCCTCCCGTCGGGCAGAAGACGGCTCCGGCGAGAGGTGAGGAAAGCGCCTTGAGAAATGCCGCGCCGCCGGCCTGCTCGGCCGGGAAGAATTTCAGATGTGTATAGCCTTCCTCGCGCATCGCCATGATTTCGCTCGGTGTGATGGCGGCGGGCAGGAGCGGCACGTCGCTGTCGCGCGCCGCATCGAGGATTTCCTGGGTCGTGCCCGGGCTGACGATGAAGCGCGAACCGGCTTTCGATGCTTCTTCATAATGGCGCGCGTTGAGGATGGTGCCGGCACCGACGATAGCTTCGGGTACTTCTTCGGCAACCGCACGGATGGCATCAAGCGCAGCACTGGTCCGCAACGTGATCTCGATGGCGGGCAGTCCGCCCGCCGCCAATGCCCGCGCCAGTGGAACGGCATCTGTCGCCTTGTCGATCAGCAAGACCGGAATGACCGGCTGGCCCTTGAGGATCGGAAGCAAAAGGTCGGTTCTCTGGGCCATGGATGATGTCTCCGCTTGTTTGAATGTTCCGTGGATTTAGTCCTGCGATATCAGTTTGTCCACCGCGCGGCCGGTAATTCGAGGGTGGAAGCCGGGCCGCAGAATGTTGGCTGCCCATGACAGAAGCCGCAAAACTCTGTCCCATCGATGTTCGTCGGGAAAAGCCGGCGGAAGCGCCCGTTCGAGTGCAGTAAACGTCATGGGACCGGCGATGCCGTCGGGCTCAAGTCCATGATCATTCTGGAACCGGCTGACGGCACGCGCAGTCGCTGGGCCGAAATCTCCGTCTGGTGTTGCGGGATAGCCTAAGGAAGTCAGCATCTGTTGCAGTTCGCGGACAGCATCGCCTTTGGCCCCTGTGCGAAGCAGCGTTGCCTTGGTCGTAAGCAGGGCGGATTGCTCCCCCATGTCCTCGCTATCGAGAAGCAGGCGTTCGCGGTAGCTTTTCCAGGCTTCGGCCATTTTCCCGTCATAACCATATCTGCGATAGAGTGGACCATTGTAGCGGCGGGCAAAACCTGCCCAGTCATGCTCATTCAGCATCCCAACCAGGCCGGATTTCTCGATGAAGCGCAGCATAAGGCGTATCTGTCCTGCAGCCGAGCTGCGCGCCTCAGTAACCAGCGCCTCGACATTTTCATAACCAAGCCATTGCCAATGTGCGCCCATGACCTGTCCGAGCCCCCACGAAACGGATTCGAGCGCGGCGTTTTTGTCGATCCGTGCGGCGCGTGCCAAAAGCTGCCAACGTCCGGATTGAGCCGCAGGATTCTTGACGCCACCGGCTTTCGGCGCGGCCAATCCCAGTCGCCGCGCCTCGGCCTGCTTTTTCCCGACGAGCCGCCGGTCGAAATAGTGCCCTTCAAAACGGATCAGCGGCTCATCCCGGCTGTTGACGTGTGCCGTGGCGCGGCCGCCGCTTTCCACCTGCGCCACAGCGAGAAGGGCGGCGGGCTCGACACCCGATTGTTTGGCGGCGGCAATGATTTCTCTGATGGTCTGTGTCTCGAACATGCAAGCTTCCTTCAAATCGGATTCCTGCCGCTATTGTCGCTTCACCTGATGTCTGTTGGACAAACAGCGATGCCATGGCTTGAAATCGCCCCGCACCAGGATTAGTTCGATCCGTCATGACCGATGCATCTTTCACCGTAGCAGCCCTTTACCGTTTCGCGCGCCTTTCGCACTATGAAGCGCTGCGTGAGCCGCTGGCGAAGTTTTGCTGTCGCCAGGGTATCAAGGGAACGCTGCTACTTGCCGCCGAAGGCATCAACGGCACGGTGGCGGGCAGCACCGAGGCGATCGAGCAGCTGATTGCGCGGATCGAGTCGGAGCCGGAACTCGAAGGCCTGGAACTCAAATATTCCTATGCCGACGAGATGCCGTTTCACCGCATGAAGGTGAAGCTCAAGAAAGAGATCGTCACCATGGGGGTGCCGGAGGTCGATCCGCTGAAAAGCGTCGGCACCTATGTCGCGCCGAAGGACTGGAACGGTCTCATTTCCAGTTCCGATACGGTGGTGATCGACACCCGCAACGATTATGAGGTGGCGATCGGCACGTTCCGTGGTGCGCTCGACCCGCAGACCAAGACGTTCCGGGAGTTCCCGACCTGGTTCGAGGAAAACCGCGAGCAGCTCGAGGGCAAGAAAATCGCCATGTTCTGCACCGGCGGCATCCGCTGCGAAAAGGCGACGGCCTTCGTCAAGGGGCTTGGGTTCGACGAGGTTTATCATCTGAAGGGCGGCATTCTTAAGTATCTCGAGGACGTTCCGTCTGGCGAAAGCCGCTGGAACGGCGAATGCTTCGTTTTCGACGAGCGGGTTTCGGTCGGCCACGGTCTTCAGGAGGGTGAGATAGAGCTTTGCCGCGCCTGTCGTCACCCGATCACGCCGCAGGAGCGCCTTTCGCAATTCTATCAGGAAGGCGTCTCCTGTTCGCATTGCTATCATCAAAGGAGCGATGAGGACCGGGCGCGCTATGCGGAACGCCAGCGGCAGGTGCTGCTTGCGGAGCAGCACGGTCGGAAGCGGCATATCGGGGATTAGGGTCAGGCCAGCCAAATCTTTCCAACCCTCATTGTATCGGCCTCATGGCGTTCCTAACTCCCCACAGTCGGTCAAACCGTGAGAAGAGGAACACTGATGCTCGATCCAAAGAAACTGCTCGATGATCTTCTGGGCTCGAAGGTGCCCGGTTCGCAATCCACCGTCAGTGACGGTGTGGGCAGGGTGACGCAACTCGCGAAGGACAATCCGCTGGCGACGGGCGCGCTTGCCGCGGTTCTGCTGGGAACGGGCGCTGGACGCTCGATCACGGGCTCAGCGGTCAAGATCGGCGGCCTCGCGGCCATTGCCGGGCTCGCCTACAAGGCATACCAGAACTACCAGACGGGAAAGGCGCCCGAGCAGCCGGTGACCAAGGAGCCGGAGCTTCTGCCGCCGCCAGCCGGAGATAGGTTCAATCCCGCTACCGCACCGCAAGGCGAGCAGAAATTCGCGCTGGTTCTGGTGCGCGCGATGATCGCTGCGGCGAGAGCGGACGGTCACATCGACGAGGCCGAGAAGGCGAAGATCGCCGAGCGGATGGGGCAGGTGGGTTTGAGCGCCGAGGCACAGCAATTCATCGCCAAGGAGCTTGCTGCTCCCGTCGATATCGATGCCTTGGTCGATGAAGCGAAAACCGAGGCGCAGAAGGTCGAGCTCTATACGGCTTCGCGTCTCACCATCGAGCCGGAGACACGTGCCGAACGTGGCTATCTCGATCTTTTGGCCGGACGGCTGAAGCTGCCGGATGCGCTGGTGGATCATATCGAGGCGACTGTCTCGAACGCGAAAGTCTGAGTTTCGCCGCCGGTTCCGGTTTGGCTCTGGTCAAAACCGGAACCGGCGGCTAAATTGGCCAAGCCTTTCCACTCCTCCATGTGAGCGATGAGTGGTGTGGCGATGAAGGGCGGCTCGAGGATGGCCGCCTTTGCGTCAAGGGTTTGACGGCAACCGGGCCGCGTTTGCCACCATCATTCCCACCGTCACGTCAAACGAAAAGCCGCCGGGAGAATTTCCGGCTGGATGTTGCATGTTCGTGTGGGCAGGATGGTCTGATGGAAAAGCTCTTTTTATCCCTTTTGTTTGCCTTCAGTCTCGGTGTGGGCGCCAGCGCAAACGCCGCCGAGAAGGTGACGGTATTCGCCGCCGCCAGCATGAAGGACGTGGTCGAAGAGGCGGCTGCGCAGTTCAAGATCACGCATGGGGCGGATGTGACCTTTTCATTCGCGGCGTCCTCGGTACTCGCCAAGCAGATCGAGGCCGGCGCGCCCGCCTCGATCTTCATTTCCGCCGATGAGGATTGGATGGATTATCTTCAGGAGCGTCAGCTGATTTCGGTTCCGTCGCGCAGGGTCATTGCCGGCAATGCGCTTGTCATTGTAACGCAGGCAGGCGGGGAGCGAAGCGAAGCGATCGATATTCTGGGGGCAGGGCGTTTTGCGATGGGCGACCCCTCCAACGTGCCGGCGGGAAAATACGGCAAGGCGGCGCTGGAAAAGCTCGGCATCTGGACGGAGGTCGAGAAGAACGCGGTTTTTGCCGAAAATGTCCGCGTGGCGCTGCAATATGTCAATCGCGGCGAAGTGAATGCGGCCATCGTCTATGCTTCCGATCTAGCCGCAGCGTCTGGCCTGGCCGAGGCATATCGCTTTCCCGCGTCGAGCCATTCGCCGATCCTTTATCCGGCGGCATTGGTCGGTGAGGGGTCGGCGGAGGCCAGGGCCTTCCTCGATTACCTCGCCAGTGATGCAGGGCAGGCGATCATCCGGGCGAAAGGCTTCGTGCCCGCCGCGGAGGTCGGCAATTGACGGGAAGCGGCATGTTTGGGCTGACAGAGGCGGATTGGGGCATCATTTTGTTGTCGCTGCGGATCGCGTTCGTCGCCATCCTTTTTGCGCTGCCGCTCGCCTTTGCAGTCGCCTGGGTGCTGGCGCGTTATTCCTTTCCCGGCAAGAGCCTGCTGCAGGCGATGGTGACGATGCCGCTGGTCCTGCCGCCGGTGGTGACGGGTTATCTGCTTCTTTTATGGTTCGGGACGCGCGGTGCGCTCGGCGCACCGTTCAGCGAATGGTTCGGGATAGGGTTCGCCTTCCGCTGGACCGGCGCGGCACTCGCCGCCGGCGTCATGGCCTTTCCGCTGTTGGTGCGGCCGATGCGTCTTTCGATCGAGAATATCGACCGTGGCCTCGAGGAAGCGGCACGGACGCTCGGCGCAGGGCGTATCGTCGCCTTCTTCACCGTGACGCTGCCCATGCTTTTGCCCGGCGTCATCGCCGGTGCGATGTTGGGTTTTGCCAAGGCGCTGGGCGAATTCGGCGCGACGATCACCTTCGTCTCCAACATTCCAGGCGAAACGCAGACGCTTTCGCTCGCCATCTATTCCTTTCTGCAGACGCCCGCCGGTGACAGCGCGGCGATCAAGCTTATCCTGGTTTCCGTCTTTCTGTCGGTCGTGGCTGTCATCCTCTCAGAATGGCTGCAACGCCGGCTCGATTCGGGGCGATCCGGATGAGCGAGCTCGTGGTTTCCATTTCGGGCAGAAGCGGCAGCTTTTCCGTCAGCGCCGATTTCACGGCATTGCGTGGCGTCACGGCGCTGTTCGGACATTCGGGCGCGGGCAAGACAACGCTTCTGAAGATGATTTCCGGGACGCTTTCGCCGCAGAAAGGGCGCATCGCCATCGGTGAACATGTGCTCTTCGACAGTGAAAGCCGTATCGATCTTGCACCGGAAAAGCGGCATATCGGCTATGTCTTTCAGGATGCCCGGCTGTTCCCGCATCTGTCGGTCAGACACAATCTGACCTATGCATTATGGGCGGGGCGACGTCGGGCGGGAAGGCCTTTCGCGGAGGTGGTCGATCTCCTGGGGTTGGCCGCGCTGCTTGAGCGAAGGCCTGTCACGCTATCGGGCGGCGAGCGCCAGCGCGTCGCCATCGGGCGGGCGCTTCTTTCCAACCCGGCATTGCTTTTGCTCGACGAGCCGCTTTCTTCGCTCGATCATGCGAGGCGCCAGGAAATCCTGCCTTATCTGGAGCGTCTGCGCGACGAGAGCGGCCTGCCGATCGTCTATGTCAGTCACGAAATCGATGAGGTGGCGCGGCTTGCCGATACGCTTGTCGTGCTGGCGGAGGGGAGGGTCGTGGCGAGCGGCCCAGTGGCGGAGGTCTTCGCCAGGATCGATGGCATCGGCAGCGCAGGCGAGGATGTGGGTGCGCTCATCGAGGGCCATGTGACCGGGCATGATGTCGAATATAGGGTGACTTATATCGATCTAGGCGGCGAAACCTTCCAGATCGTCGATGAGATGCTGCGTCCGGGCATGCAGGTGCGCTTGCGCGTCCGCGCCCGCGACGTATCGCTTGCCCGCCATGCGCCCGAGGCAATCAGCATTCGCAATGTGTTGCCGGTCAGGATCGTCGCGATCAGTGGCGAGAGTGCCGCCTTCGCGGAAGTCGAGCTTGCATTCGCTTCGCAGCTGCTGCGGGCGAGGCTGACGCGGAAATCGGTGGCCGATCTCGGATTGAAGCCGGGTGAGGAGGCATTCGCCCTCGTCAAGGCGGTTTCGGTCGATCGCAGTTCGATGCGGTTCGGAAAGGACGGGTAGAAATATTATCCCCGTCGTATTCCGACCTGTTCCAGTTGCATCTGATTTGTGCTCCTGTGGCGCCCAAAGACCACTGGAGGAAAGAATGGCGGATCTGAAACATTGGACGGTGCGACCCTTGCCCGAACGCAAGGTTCTCGAAGGGACTTACGTTCGGCTCGAACCGCTCGATGCGGCGAAACATGGCGACGGGCTCTTCGAAGCCTCGTCCGTGCCTGATGTGGCTCAACGTTTCACTTGGCTCTTCGAGGATGCGCCTGCCGACCGGGCAGCGTTTCAGCCATGGCTCGAAAAAGCTGAAGCCAGCGCCGATCCGCTGTTCTTCGCGGTCATCGACAAGGCGACGGGCAAGGTCGCCGGGCGTCAGGCGCTGATGCGCATCGATCCGGAGCATGGCGCCATCGAGATCGGCAATATCTATTGGGGGCTGCTCATTGCGCGCAGGCCAGCGGCGACGGAAGCGCAGTTCCTGTTTGCCCGCATGGTCTTCGACGAGCTCGGCTATCGCCGTTACGAATGGAAGTGCAACAATGAAAACGAACCGTCGAAGCGGGCGGCGCGGCGCTTCGGTTTCCAGTTCGAAGGCGTTTTCCGCCAGCATCTGGTGGTGAAGGGCAAAAATCGCGATACGGCGTGGTTCTCCATCACCGACGGCGAATGGCCTGCGCTCAGACAGGCCTATGAGAAATGGCTGTCACCGGATAATTTCGATGCCGATGGCAACCAGAAGAAGCGGCTGGAAGATCTGCGTGCAGAACTCTCCAGCTGAGTGAAAGCAAGAACCGATGGCACAGAACCATACCCATCACGATCACCACGGACATGATCACCGCCACGATCATGATCATGATTACAGCGGCCTTGACAAGCGGCGAGTTCTCATCGCTGCCGTCCTGACGGCGGGCTTCATGGTGGTGGAAGCGATGGGCGGCCTTTGGACCGGTTCGCTGGCGCTGCTGGCGGATGCGGGACATATGCTGACCGATTCCGTGTCGCTCGGGCTTGCCTGGTATGCCTTTCATCTGGCGGAGCGCCCGGCGACGAACCGGCATACCTATGGTTTCGACCGGGTCAAGACGCTGGTCGCCTATACGAACGGCCTTGCCATATTCGTCGTGGGCGCATGGATCGTCTATGAGGCCTGGGAGCGGTTCGAGCAGCCATCGGTGGTGCTTGGCGGGCCGATGCTCGCCGTCGGCATAGCCGGGTTGTTGGTCAATATGGTCGCCTTTTTCATTTTGCATGGCGGCGACCGGGAAAACCTCAATATGCGCGGCGCTATCCTGCATGTGATGGGCGACCTGCTCGGTTCCATCGCCGCGATCGCCGCTGCCCTCGTCATCCTCGCCACCGGCTGGTATCCGATCGATCCGATCCTTTCGGGGCTGGTGGCGGTGCTGCTGTTCGTGAGCGCATGGCGGCTCACGCGCGATGCGGGGCAGGTATTGCTCGAGGGCGCACCCGACGTGCTCGACCGCGACGATATCGCACGCGATCTGGAAAAGACCGTGCCGGGGATCGAGAACGTCCATCACATGCATGTCTGGTCGCTCGACGGCAAAAGCAATCTTGCCACGCTGCATGCGCGGCTGGCGGATGGCGGCGATGCGGAGGCGGTTACCCGGCTGGTCAAGCAAAGGCTTGCCTCCACGCACGGAATCACCCATGCCACAGTCGAAACCGAATCCGGCCCGTGTGCTGACGGACATGGGAATCATGGTAGCGACATGGCCGGGGAGCCCGCGGCTCGTGGTCATTCGCAGGCAAAGAAGTCGGCGCAGGCAAAGAAGTCGGCGCACAAAAAGGGGCACGGTATTGCAAGATCCAAAAACGCGTAATGCAGTGATCGCCGCCGGGGCCATCCTTCTGGGTTTCGGCGTTATCTGGCTGTTGATGCCGCGCATCATGCTGGCGCTCGGTGCGGAATCGCCGTTGTTGGCTGGCTTGTTCGCCACGCTGTTCGTGTTGGCGTTCTTCGGCGTCTTCTGGCTGCGTGCGCGTCAACAGAAGCGCAAGGATTGACGTTCGTTCGGAATCAGATCGACGATCAGATCGTCAGGGCCGCCGTGAAAAGCAGCACGCCGACGAGAACGATGAAGAGTGCGGCTCCGATTTCGATGATTGCCTGAAGCTTGACCGACATGACGCCGCTGCCCGCGAATTTCAGCGCGAGATTTTTCGCCATCACCGCCATTGTGGCAAGAGCCGCGACGGTGATGAAGGTTCCGAGCGCCATGGCGAAGACCGAGAGAATGCCGCCCAGAACGAGACCGTTCAACAGAGCGAAGGTGAGCACGATGAGCGCGCCCGAGCATGGGCGAAGGCCGACCGCCATGATGGCGGACCAGGCCGTCTTCCAATTGAAATCTCCCGATAGCTGCGCGGGATCGGGGGCATGGTTGTTTCCGCAGGCAGCGCAGGTTTCACCCGTCCCCTGATAGGCATGATCGGGCATCGCTCCTGCCGGCAGCGCACGATTGTAATTGAGGCGCTTGCCGCGGCCATTGGTCAGCCCGCGCGATTTCTCGGAAACAGCGCCTTCCCATACGCCCGGAGACGAGAAGGCGAGCGCTTCCACCGCAAAACCTCCGGAGGGCTCGGCTGCGTTCGCCTCCTGTGATCGCGCGGCGAAGAGGAGCGGCACCTTGCGCCGGAGCAGCCATAGGCCGAAGACAATGACGAGGGCGTAGCTCGCGAGTTCCATGTAACGCGCCGTATCCTTCATCGAGACGCTGGTGCCGCGCAGCACGAGCCAGGCCAAGCCGACGACCAGGATGGCCGAGAATGCCTGCAGGATGGAGGAAACGAAGGACAGGAAAACGCCACGCTTCAACGCCGTCTCGTTGGCGATCATATAGGAAGAGATGACCGCCTTGCCGTGGCCGGGTCCGATAGCATGAAAGATGCCGTAGACGAACGACAATCCGATCAGGATGGCAGCCTGCCACGGGTCCTCGCGCATCGCCTTCAGAGCGCCCGTCATGGCCAGATAGAAATTGCGCTGCTCCGTCATGATCCACTGGATGACATGGGCAAAGGGGCCGACCGGCTGCATGGCCACCTCATTTGCTCCGATGCCGAGCGAGGATTGAGCCCAGGCATGTCCGGTAAATATCAGACCGGCCGTCACACTTGCCAAAAAGATCGGGCTTGCCAGGAAGTCCGGCTTTTTCATGCGTTGTTCCTGTCGTTTCGGTCAGCTCTGGCCGCAGGTGATTTCGAGGCGGGTTGCGAAAATTTTCGACATGTCATTGCCGGTCGGATCGTTGAAGAAGGCATCGGTCAGGGTCGTCTGATTGGCGGCGATCGCCTCGTCGGGATTGGGCCGCACGACCTTGGACGCGCAGCCGTTAGGCACACCAGATATATGCATGTCGGAATCGTCGGGATAATCGATCGCGGTGTAGAAGGTTGGGTCATAGACGCCGAAGCTTACCTTGTGGTCGACTTTCAGGGGCTTCTCCGGTTTGGATTCGAACATGATCAGAAGCTGATTGTCAGGAAAATCGGCGATCAGATGCGCCGGCTTTATCATCGGCACTTCCTTTCCGTCGGAAAGAACGGTCTGAAAATATTTATACTCGGCGATGGAATCGTTGATCGTCTGGCTCAGCGTATCCAACTCGCTCTGATCGAGCTTCAGATCGCCATTCTTGTCGAATTCCATCAGGACAGTGCTGGAGAAAATGTCGTCGAAGCGCCAGACATGGGCGAGCCTCTCGACGGTTCCGTCCGGCGCGACGGTGACTTCGAGGCGCGCGTCGGCGAAGACATGCGGGTGGGCGCGCGCCGGCGAGGGCAATGAAGCCACCGCCAGGGCGGCAAGCGCCAGCGCAACCGTTTGCCTGAATTGGCGCTTCGTCAAACGATCCTCAGTTCGAGGCATGATTCAATCCTTGTGATTCCTGGCAATTCAATCGGTGAACTTGGCGAAAGTGGGACCGGCGGCATCCGAAGAGGCGGATCATTATGAATTGTTCCGCTCCTTGAACCATTTTGCGAGATAATCCACCAGGACGCGCACCTTGGCGGGGAGATATCGGCGATGGGGATAAACGGCATAGATGCCGCCATCCTTGATGGTGAACTCGTCCAGACCCGCGATCAGCCTGCCGCTTTCGAGCTCCGGCTCGGCTATGAAGCGCGGAAGAATGCAGAAGCCCAACCCCTTGACCGCCGCCGCCATGGTCGTCAGCGGACTGTTGACCTCGATCGGGCCGCTGACGGGAACGGTGAGCAGCGATCCGTCGGTATTGCGGAAATGCCAGTTGTTGCGGGACTGGGCATTGGTGTCGATGATGCAGGGGCGGTCGTGCAGCCCCTCCGGCCTGTCGGGCATCCCCACTTTTGCGATGAGCTCGGGAGATGCGCATAGCACGAGGTGGAATGGCGTCAGGCGCTTGGCGATGAGCGAAGAATCCTGGAGCCGGGTGATGCGAACCGCCAGATCGAAGCCTTCCTCAACCAGATCGACGAAGCGATCGTCGAGGCGGATATCGAGGACGATGTCGGGGTGCTCCGCGCAAAAATCGATCAGGGACAGACCGATCGGCGCGTCGGCGAAAGTGCGGGGCGCGGAAAGCTTGATGCGTCCGCGGGCGTCGCCGCTCGTTTCGCTGACCGAATCCTGCAGGCTGTCGATATCGCGGATGATCTCCGAGGCACGCTGATAATATGTATGTCCTGTTTCGGTCATGGAGAATTGCCGTGTCGTGCGGTTGAGCAGCAATACGCCCAGTTCGTCTTCCAGTTCGCGCACATATTTGGAGAGAAGCGCCTTGGACCTGCCGATCTTGCGTGCGGCCGCGGAAAACCCCTCGGCTTCCACGACCTCTATGAAGGCGCGCATCCGGGTAAGCGTATCCATGAACAGCGGTCCTCCAGTCCAGTTCGAAACCTATGCATTTCCGGCCTTGCCGCCAGTTTGCCGTTGTTCACCTCTTGTAGATGATTTGGCCCCGTTGTTCAGTATATAAAAAACTTTGCCGTAATGCAGATTTGTCATTGATTGGACACAAATTTCACCTTATATCGCGCTTGCCCAAAGTCGCACGTGCCTGTGGGTGTCCGCCGACCCTCGAATGGTGAGGGTAAACGGTAAGGTACCTGGAACTAACCCCTCCAGTCGGTCTGTCGGCCAACCGCCAGATCCGAGGACATCTTGAAGCAACGACGGTGCGGGCCTTTCTGGTGTCTTTCGGTTGTCCAAAAACCGAAATTACTGAAGAGGCACACCTTCATTGCCGGCAGTGCGGATGCGGTTCTCCCAATTCCAAGCCAAGGCAGACAAAGCGGAATAACGCGCGCTTTAGCGTTGTTCCATCGCCGCATGAAACCTTCGCATGTTTCCAGCACCTCCAAAGGCTGGCTACGCGGTGGATGGCTTTATGCACTTTGTCCCTTTGCGGCAGCAAACCGGCGGGCAGCCGGCAAGCCGCAGCCTTTGCGAAAGCGGCCTCCGGCCGCTGGAACAGGAGATTATTATGGCAACGCAGCGCATCATAGATTTCCTCAACACCCGACGTCTGAACGGTCCCTGCCTCGTGGTCGACCTCGATGTCGTGCGCGAAAATTATATCGGCTTCGAGAAGGCTCTGCCGGACTCGCGCATCTTCTACGCGGTGAAGGCCAACCCTGCGCCGGAAATCCTGCGCCTCCTGGCTTCGCTCGGCTCGTCCTTCGACACCGCTTCGGTCACCGAGATCGAAATGGCGCTCGATGCCGGCGCACCCGCGGAGCGCATCTCCTACGGCAATACCATCAAGAAGGAACGCGACATCGCGCGCGCCTTCGAGCTCGGCATCCGTCTCTTCGCCGTCGATAGCGTCGAGGAAGTCGAGAAGGTCGCCCGTGCAGCGCCCGGCGCTCGCGTCTTCTGCCGCGTTTTGACCGATGGCGAGGGTGCGGAATGGCCGCTGTCGCGCAAGTTCGGCTGCGTGCCTGCCATGGCCGTCGATGTGCTGCGCCGCGCCAAGTCGCTTGGTCTCAACGCCCATGGCGTGTCGTTCCATGTCGGTTCGCAGCAGACAGATCTTTCCGCATGGGATCGCGCGCTGGGTGATGCCAGGGGCGTCTTCGCGGCGCTTGCCGAGGAAGGCATCACGCTCAAGATGGTCAATATGGGCGGCGGTTTCCCGACGCGCTATCTGCGCGACGTGCCGACTGCGCAGGCCTATGGACGCGCTATCTTCGATGCGCTGCGCAAGCATTTCGGCAATCGCATCCCCGAGACGATCGTCGAGCCGGGCCGCGGCATGGTCGGCAATGCCGGCGTGATCAAAACCGAGGTGGTCTTGGTTTCAAAGAAGGCGGATAACGACAATGTCCGTTGGGTCTATCTCGACATCGGCAAGTTCGGCGGTCTGGCCGAAACGATGGACGAGGCGATCCGCTACCAGATCGTCACGCCGCGCGACGGCGATCGCACCGAGCCGTGCATCCTCGCCGGACCGACCTGCGATTCCGCCGATGTGATGTATGAAAAGACGCCCTATCCGCTGCCGGTATCGCTTACCATCGGCGACGAGCTTTTGATCGAGGGTACAGGCGCCTACACCACCACCTACGCCTCGGTCGCATTCAACGGCTTCGAGCCGCTCCGATCCTACGTCATCTAAGCGAAAAGCCCCTCATCCGCCTGCCGGCACCTTCTCCCCGCACGCGGGGAGAAGGGCGAAGCGGCAACGCCGATGCCCCCCTCGCCCCGCTTGCGGGGAGAGGGTAAGGGTGAGGGGCAACTTGCACGCAACTCCATCAAAACCAAACTGCTCCAGACCGATGGTCACGACAATGAACGCGACAGTTTCCCAGATCGACAATCAGCCCTTCGTCATCCACGCCGAGGCGGCGCTTGATGTGGCTGCCCGCGAGGCGCTGCTAGACCGCGCGATGGGCGAGGGCCGCCACCGCAAATCCTCCGAAAAGCTGCGGCGCGGGCGGATTCCCGCTGCCGGGCTGGCCTTTGCCGCGCGTGGGCCAGACGGCACTTTGCTTGGAACCGTCCGACTTTGGGATATCCGTGCGGGGCGTGATGGATCGGGCGCTCATGTGCCGGCGCTGCTGCTCGGCCCGCTGGCAGTTGACCCGTCGGCCGAAGGGCTGGGCATCGGATCGGCGCTGATGCGCCAGGCGATTAGCGAGGCGGCACGGCTTGGGGCTGGCGCGATCCTGCTGGTCGGCGACCTTGAATATTACGCGCGGTTCGGCTTTTCCGGCGATAAGGTTGCAGCTCTGGCGATGCCCGGTCCGGTCGAGCGGCGTCGTTTTCTGGCACTGGAGTTGAAGCCCGGCCATCTCGACGGCGCGCGGGGGATTCTCACGCCATCCGGTCGCCGTATGGCCAGTGGACAAGAGGCGCTTCGCCTCTCCGCCTGATAATCATACGAGAGCGCGAAATTCCCTTTCCGCGCCCTCAGTATTTCAGAGCTTCCCCTCGATGGAAGCGTTCAGCAGTTCCAGGACGTTCTTCTTCGTCAGTTGCACCGGATTGCCCCCGGCGGTTGGGTCGACCACCGCCATGTCGGCGATCAGCGCCTTCCGCTTGTCGTCCATCTCCAGGCCCTTGATCAGCCCCGGCAGCTTGTGCGGCACCTTCAGCTGCTTGCGTAGTTTCAGGACGGCCTTGGCAAAGCCGTTGAAGCCGCCCTTGATGCCGAGATAGCGCGACAGGCGGATAATGCGTTCCTCGACGACGTCGCGGTTGAAGGCCAGCACATAGGGCATGAACACCGCATTGGTCATGCCGTGATGCGTGTCGTAGAGAGCGCCGATGGGATGCGACAGCGAATGGATCGCGCCGAGCCCCTTCTGGAAAGCGGTGGCGCCCATGGCGGCGGCGCTCATCATATTGGCGCGCGCCGTCAGATCCTTGCCGTCCGCATAGGCCTTGGGCAGGTTTTCGAAGACGAGGCGCATGCCTTCGACGGCGATACCGTCGGCCATCGGATGGTAGCCCGGCGCGCAATAGGCTTCCAGGCAATGGGCGAATGCATCCATGCCGGTTCCAGCCGTGACGAAAGGCGGCATTCCCATGGAGAGTTCGGGGTCGGCGATGACGGTTACCGGCAGCATCTTCGGATGGAAGATGACCTTCTTCGTATGGGTCGCCTCGTTGGTGATGACCGCCGCACGGCCGACTTCCGATCCGGTGCCCGCGGTGGTCGGCACGGCGATAACAGGCGCGATGGCGCTGGCGTCGGCGCGCGTCCACCAGTCATCGACATCCTCGAAATCCCAGACCGGGCGGCTTTGACCGGCCATGAAGGCGACGAGCTTGCCCAGGTCCAATGCCGAACCGCCGCCAAAGGCGATCACGCCGTCGTGTCCGCCGTCCCGGAAGATATTCACGCCGGCGTTGAGATTGGATTCCACCGGATTGGGCTTAACCTCGGAAAAGACACCGTAGGATACGCTGGAATCGTCGAGAATCTTCAGTGTGCTCGCGACGACCGGCAGCCTTGCGAGGCCGGGGTCGGTGACGAACAGAGGATTGGCGATGCCCGCACTGGCGAGGACATCGGGCAGTTCCCCGATGCGCCCCTCGCCGAAAAGCACTGTTGTGGGGTAGTTCCATTTGGAGAAGAATTTGGTCATGCACTTGTCTTTCAGGCGGTTGGCTTTCAGATCGTCTCGCGCAAATGATAGGATTTGGGGCGGGTGAGGTTGGCGAAGCCGATGGCGGAGAGGGCGGCGCCCTTGCCGGTGTCCTTGACGCCGGTCCAGACCAATGCGGGGTCGAGATAGTCGCAGCGGTTCATGAACACCGTGCCGGTCTCGATCCGGTCGCCGAGCAGCGCCGCGTGGTCGGTGTCGGCGGTCCATAGCGAGGCGGTGAGGCCGTAGGGGCTGTCGTTCATCAGCGCCAGCGCTTCCTCGTCACCCCGCACTTTCATGATGCCGACGATGGGGCCGAAGCTTTCCTCGCGCATGACGCTCATCTGGTGATCGACATTGGTCAGCACGTCCGGCGCGAGATAGGGCGAGCCCGGCCTGTCCTCGGCCAATCTCATGTCGATATGCGCCTTGGCGCCCAAGTGCTGCGCTTCCGCCTTCTGCTCGCGGATCAGATCGGCGAAGCGGGTTTGTGCCATCGGTCCCATGGTGGTGGCCTGATCGAGCGGATTGCCGATGACATATTGCCGGGTAAGGTCGATGAAACCATCGACGAATTTGTCGTAGACATCCTCATGCACATAGATGCGCTCGATGCCGCAACAGCACTGGCCGGTGTTGAAGAACGCGCCATCGACCAGATTGGCGACCGCGTGGTCGAGATCGGCGTCGGGCAGGACGTAAGCCGGATCCTTGCCGCCAAGCTCCAGCCCCAGCGTCATGAAAGTGCCTGCTGCGGCCTTTTCAATCGCCTTGCCGCCGCCGACCGAGCCGGTGAAATTCACATGATCGATGCGGCCAGAGGCGAGCAGTCTTTCCGTCTGCCCGTGGTTGAGCACGATATTCTGGAAGACACCCTTGGGCAGGCCAGCCTTGTCGAAGGCCTGCTGGAAACGCTCGCCCGCCAGAAGCGTCTGGGCGGCATGTTTCAAGAGCACGGTATTGCCGGCAATCAGCGCCGGCATGATGGTGTTGATGGCAGTGAGATAGGGGTAGTTCCATGGCGCGATGACCATGACGATGCCCAGCGGCACATGCTTGACATAGCGGCGGAAGCCGGGCCTGTCATTGGATATGAGGGGGGCGATGACGGGCTTCAACGCGTCTTCGGCGATCTGCACCATGTAGCGCGTGCGTTCCTCGAGGCCGCCCTTCTCGCCGCCATAGCGCACCGGGCGGCCCATCTGCCAGCTAAGTTCCGGCACGATCTCGTCATTCATGGCTATGAGCGCTTCGAGGGCGGCGAGGCAATAACGTCCGCGCTCAAGCATCGGCGTTTCAGCCCATGGACCTTGAGCTTTCCGCGCAGCTTCCACCGCCGCGTCGAGCGACTTGTCGCTGGCGACTGGGCGTTCCGCATAGATGGAGCCATCGATGGGTGAGACGATCTTCACCGTTTCGGTCATTTTGTTTTTTCCCTTTCATTTTACCGCTGGCGGGACAGAACACCCCCCTCTGGCTTGCCAGCCATCTCCCCCACAAGGGGGGAGATTACGCCTTCATAAGCGTTGGCACCAATCGCAGATGTTGAAGATTGGGTAGCATGGTCGTGTCAGCCAATCTCCCCCCTTGTGGGGGAGATGCCTGGCAAGGCAGAGAGGGGGGTGCCTCGCGATTCCATTAAATCAGACACTCCTCTAATACCGCTCAAATCCGCGATGCAGTTCCCAATCCGTGACGCGGCGGTCGTATTCGAGCTGTTCCCAGCGGGCTGTGTGAACATAATGCTCGATCACCTCTTCGCCCAATGCGGATTTCAGTATCTCCGATTTGGCGAATATATCGGTTGCCTCGCGCAGCGTCTTGGGAATTTCAGGAAGCTGCTCGCCATAGGCGTCACCCTCGAAGGGCTTGGCCAGTTCGAGATTCTCATCGATACCGGCCAATCCTGCCGCGATCAGGCCGGCGAAGGCGAGGTAGGGGTTCAAATCAGCGCCGCCGATGCGGCATTCGATGCGGATGGCCTTCGAGTTTTCGCCGCAAAGGCGGAAGCCCGCCGTGCGGTTGTCGCGGCTCCAGACCATCTTGGTGGGCGCAAAGGTGCCTACCTGAAAACGCTTGTAGGAGTTGATATAGGGCGCCAGCAGCAGGGTGAAATCATCAGCATATTTCAACTGCCCCGCCACCCATGAGCGCATGAGCGCCGACATGCCGTGTTCGGCCTTTGGATCGTGGAAAAGCGATGTCTTGCCATCGGCGCTCCACAATGAATTGTGGATGTGGCTGGAGCTTCCGGCGAGTGAATAATCATATTTCGCCATGAAGGTGATGGCCTTGCCCATCTGGGTGGCGATCTCCTTGCAGCCGTTTTTCATCACCACATGACGGTCGGCCATCTCCAGCGCTTCCGAGTAGCGGACGTTGATTTCCTCCTGGCCCGGACCCCATTCGCCCTTGGAGTTCTCGACCGGGATGCCGGCATCGAAAAGCCCGTTGCGGATGGCGCGCATCACCGCGTCTTCCTTGGTGGTCATCTGGATCACGTAATCCTGGATATAGGGCGAGGCGGTCGCCATTCCCTGCCAGTGCTTGGACCGCGCGCTCTCATAGGTCTCGTCGAAGAGGTAGAATTCAAGCTCGGAGGCGAAATAGGCGAGGTAGCCGCGTTCTTTCAGCCGCACCAATTGCCGCTTGAGGATGCCGCGCGGCGAATGCGGCAGGTCTTCGTGGTGGTGGTGGTCGAGCACATCGCAGAGAACCAGCGCGGTCTTTTCGAGCCATGGAATGCGGCGGATGGTCGAGAGATCCGGCTTGATGACGAAATCGCCATAGCCCTTCTTCCAGCTTGCCGCCGTGTAGCCGGGCACCGGCTCCATATCGATATCGTTGGCAAGCAGGTAATCGCAGCCATGGGTTTCGTCATGGGCCGATTCAAGAAAAAAGCTGCCGTGGAATCGCTTGCCGATCAGCCGGCCCTGCATATCGACGAAGCAGGCGAGAACGGTGTCGATGGCGCCATCCGCGACTTGTTTTTTAAGTTCTTTGAAGGTGAGATTTCCAGGCATTGCTGTCTCCGGCGGATGGGATGGATTTTAGGTGCTGCGCTTTCCCTCCCCCTTGCGGGGAGGGTGGCCCGTAGGGCCGGGTGGGGGTGGTGCAGTATTGAACACAATCGTCACCACCCCCATCCGCCCGCTAACGCGGGCACCTTCCCCGCAAGGGGGAAGGAGGGCGCTACGCTTAGGACGCGACTTGACCCGTAGCCTCCGGTACGGCCTTGGCGGCTGCCCCGTGCTCCAGCGCGAACTCCTCTTCCGGCGACAGGATCAGCTTGTGACGACCGATGAGGGCGAAATAGGCGATGAATACGGCGAACCAGAGGGCGACGCCGAGAATGCCCTGGCGGTAGACCGGGTCAGCGAGCTGGAAATAGAGCGTGACGAAGGCGATGACGATGGTGAGCACCGCGCCGGGTATGCCGAACGGATTGCGGAAGGGCCGTTGCATGTTCGGCTGGTTCCGGCGCAGCAGGATGAAGGACACCGCCTGCATGATGTAGCTGAGCATCGCGCCGAACACCGCCATGTTGAGCAGCGTGAAGCCGATGGCCGCGCCGCCTCTTTCCGAGCCGAGCAGGAACCAGAGGGTGAGGATCACCGCCAGCCCCAGAAGCGCGCCGCCGATCATGGCGACATGCGGGGTCTTGCGTGTGCCGTGCGTGACCGACAGGAAGGTCGGGAAATAGCCGGCGCGGCTCAGCGAGAAGATTTGCCGCCCTTGCGCAAAGATGATGGTGTGGAACGAGGCGATGAGGCCCAGCACTGCGACCAGCGCCAGCCCCTTGGCGATGCCTTCGCCATAGATCGCCTTGAAGCCATCGAGCAGCGGCTCACCGGATGAGCCGAGCGCAAACGAGCCGATGCCGATCACCGACGGGTTGAGCGTCAGGATGGCGAAGGCCGAGACGATCAGCGTCAGTATGCCCAGAATGATGCCCTTCGGCATGTCGCGCTTCGGGTCGATCGATTCTTCGGCGGCCAGCGGCAACTGCTCGATGGCGAGAAACAGCCAGACGGCGAAGGGCAGGGCGGCGAGCGCGCCGCCGATGCCGTTTGGGAGGAACGGTCCGTTGCCTTCGGGCAGTTCGACGCCGCCGGGGCCGATATTGAGCGCCCAGCGTGAGAAATCCATGTGACTGAGCGCCGAGAACCAGAACACGACGAGGCAGAGCAGCGCCAGAAGGGTCACAACAAGCGTCACGCGGAAGGACAGCGCGACGCCCCAGATGTTGAGCCCGAGGAAGACGATATAGGCGGCGATCCACCAGACCGGCTGGAATTCCGCCGAGGTGCCGAAAATGCCCGTAAGGTATGAGCCGATGAAGAAGACGATGACGGCAGGCGTCAGGACATATTCGACATTTTCCGCCAGCCCTGTGACGAAGCCGCCCCATGGGCCCATGGATGTGCGGGCAAACGAATAGGCCGCACCCGTGTGCGGCAAAGCGGGCGACATTTCCGCGATGGCGAAGGTCAGCCCCAGATACATGATGGCGATGATGATTGTGGCGATGAACATGCCGCCCCAGCCGCCTTGCAGCAGACCGCCGTTCCAGCCGGAGAAATGGCCCGATATCACCGCGCCTACGCCGAGCGCCCACAGGTGCCATACATTGGCGTGGCGTATGAGCTGCCGGCTCTCGAAATAATTCTTGTCGCGCGTCTGATAAGCGACGCTGCCGACGACTTTCTTGTCTGCACTTGCCATTTTGGTTTCCCCTGTCAATTTGCTTGGTTGACTTCAGTGCATTCGCGTCCGCCTGATACGGCGGCATCAAATTTCTCCTTGTGTCTCTCCCAGGATGCGGGCGAGCCTCTCGCCCCATTGTTTTTCTTCTTCCTCAGTCGTCACGAGATCGTTGCGGATCTCGATCATGACCGCCTGCAGGCCGTTGGTCCGTGCGTGGCGCTCCAGCGTATAGTAAACCCGATCAGCCGGCGAATAGGGTTGGTTTATCCCGACGCAAAGGCCTGCTTCCGCCTGCAGTCCGGCAATGACGGGTTTGGCGAGCCTGATATCGTCGTCATGGATGATGCCGATATGCCAGGGGCGTTCCCTGCCGCGATAGACGCGCGTGAACGTATGGATGGCGATGAGAACCGGCGCGATGCCGGCTGCGACGCGCGACGCTATCAGAGCTTCGACCGCTGCATGATAGGGCGCGTGCGACAGGGCCACTCTCTCGGCGATCTCATTGGCGCTCAAACTCTGGTTGCCCGGAATGGCGGTCAGTTCGCTCGAGCCCGGGACGAGATCAGGCGCATCGAGGGGCCGATTGCAATCGATGATGAGGCGGGAGATGCAGGATTCGACCAGCGGAGCGTCGAGGTGGCGGCTCATTTCGCGGGCCACGCCTATGGCGCCAGGGTCCCACGCGATGTGGCGTTGAAGTTCCTCGTGCGTCAGTCCGAGCGTGTCAAAGCCGGCGGGGATATGGTTCGACGCATGGTCGCAGAGCAGCAGCATCGGGCTTTTGCCGTGCCTGTTCGTAATCCTGACCGGATTCTCAACGTCAGCAGCCGTGATCGCGTCAACCATTTCGTGTTCCCGAGGAGTGTACTGTTTGTTACAGCATCTATTTTAATTTCCATTCTCGTATGATTTGATACATATCCGGCAAATTTGTCAAATATGAATTTTTCCGACCGTTTCGATGCATATGCTGTAAGACGAAAAGAAAACCGCGGGTGGAACAGGCGAAGGAAATGAAAGCAAGCATATCCGAACTGATTGGTGAGAAGATCGCTTCGATGTCCGCCAGCGAGCGCAAGGCGGCGCAGACGCTGGTCGCTCACTATCCGCTGATCGGCCTGAAAACGGTCGCGGATTTTTCGGTACAGGCGGGCGTGAGTTCTCCGACCATCCTGCGCTTCGTGGCAAGGCTCGGCTTTTCCAATTATCCCGAATTCCAGGCAGCCCTGCAGGAGGAACTGGCAGCACAGATACAATCGCCGCTGACGCGCAATCTGGCATCGCCGTCCACCCGGCCGCGGAGCGCCTTTGCGCAGGTCGACGCCACGCTCGACAATATCCGCGAAACCTTCAGCCATCTGCCCGAGGCACAGATCGTGCAAATCGTTGCCCTGCTCAGCCGGCCACGCAACCGCATCCATCTCATCGGCGGACGGTTTACCGATCCGATCGCCCGTTACATGGCGGCACATTTGCAGATCATCCGCCCCGATGTGGTTCATCTCGACGGGCAGGAGAGCAATTGGCGCGATCGGCTGATCGACATGGGCAAGCGTGACGTGCTGGTGATCTTCGACATACGCCGTTACCAGGAAAGCCTGATCCGCTTTGCCGAAAAGGCGCAAGCGCGCGGTGTCGAGATCGTGCTCCTGACCGACCAGTGGCTTTCGCCCATCGCCCGCTTTGCCCGGCATGTGCTTGCCGGGCGCACCGCCGTCCCGTCGGCGTGGGATTCAACGGCGGCTCTTTTCGTCGTTGCCGAAACGCTCATCGCAGAGATCACGCGTCACGCCGAGGAGACGGCCAGCAAGCGGATCCGGGAAATGGAGGAATTGCGTGGGGAGTAGGCGCGGGCCTCTTCAATTTGCCGCTGCAGCTTCCCAGATATCTTTGTCTGCCACAATAAAATCGATAGACTGAGACAATAATCTAAATCTGATTCCGGCACGGGCGTGCCGCCAATCTCTCCTGTTACATATCCCCGAAAGGAAGCGTCATGGAAAAAGCGGATATCGGACTGATCGGTCTTGGTGTCATGGGAGCGAATCTCGCGCTCAACATCGCCGAAAAAGGCTACCGCGTCGCTGTCTATAATCGCACGACCGAGAAGACCCACGAGTTCCATGAGAATGCCGGGGAGTTCAAGGAGCGGATCATTCCGTGCGATACGCTGGAGCAGCTCGTCGGCAGCATCCGCGCGCCGCGGCCGATCATTCTCATGATCAAGGCCGGCGATCCGGTCGATCAGGAGACCAAAGCGCTAAAGCCGCTCTTGATGCGTGACGACATCATCATCGATGCCGGCAATGCCAATTTCCATGACACGGTCCGTCGCCTGAACAGCCTCGGCGCTGATGATCCGACCTTTGTCGGCATGGGCGTTTCCGGTGGAGAGGAGGGCGCTCGTCACGGCCCGTCGATCATGGTCGGCGGCACCAAGGAAGCCTATGACCGCATCTCTCCGGTTCTCACGGCAATTTCCGCTAAATATGAGGGCGAACCCTGCAGCGCGCTTCTCGGACCCGACGGCGCCGGCCATTTCGTCAAGACCATCCATAACGGTATCGAATATGCCGATATGCAGATGATCGCGGAGGTCTATGGCATCCTGCGCGACGGGCTCGGTCTGTCGGCCCCCGCCATCGGCAGCGTCTTTTCCAAATGGAACGACGGTCCGCTCAACTCCTACCTGATCGAGATTACCGCCAAGGTGCTGCTCGCCGTCGATCCCGATACGGGCAAGGCGGCGGTCGATGTCATTCTGGATTCGGCCGGGCAGAAGGGAACGGGGCGCTGGTCGGCCATCGAGGCGCAGATGCTGGGCATTCCCGCCACCGGCATCGAAGCCGCCGTCGCCGCGCGCTCGCTTTCAGCGCTCAAGTCGGAGCGCCAAGTTGCGGAGAAGGCTTACCCCTCAGGTGCCGCCGCTCTCTCGCCTGAGGATCGCGCCCGTTTCATCGATGATCTCGAGCAGGGCCTGCTTGCCGGCAAGATCGCTGCCTATGCGCAGGGTTTCGCGGTGATGGCGGGTGCTTCGAAGGAATATGAGTGGGACCTGCCGCTGGCGACCATCGCCCGCATCTGGCGTGCCGGCTGCATCATCCGCTCGCAGTTCCTCGACGTTATCGCCGAGGCATTCGACAAGGGGTCGCCGGAAAATCTGCTGCTTGCGCCGGCCTTTATCGAGCGCATGACCAAGGGTTCGGCGGCGCTGCGCAACGTCGTTTCCACCGCCGCGCTCTCGGGGCTGCCGGTGCCGGCTCTCAGCTCCGCGCTCAGCTATTTCGACGGCTATCGCCAAGCGCGCGGCACGGCCAATCTCATTCAGGCGCAGCGCGATTTCTTTGGCGCACATGGCTTCAAGCGGCTTGACCGGGAGGGCGATTTCCATGGTCCCTGGTCGGATATGGGCTGAGTCGGTGATGCAATGATCAAGCCGTCCCTAGCAGGGGCGGCTCGCGCTTCTCCTGGACTTATTCGCCCAGAACCAGGAGATCCTTGGCGGCGAAGCCGATCTTGACCTTCTCGCCGCGCCCCGGCGGCGGGGAGCTCGGATCGTTGAACATGTCCAGCGAGATGTTGTTCTTGCCGAGCGAGACGCGCGTGCGGATGACCGAACCCAGGAAATGCACGTCGTTGATCGTGCCTTCGACCGCCGTATCGTGGCCATTCTGCCGGCCTATGGTTACGGCTTCAGGGCGCAGCGCCAAGGCCAGCATCTCGCCCTTCTTATAGCCGGAGAGCGGCTGCGCCAGCGTTATCCTGTTGCCGTCGAGATCGACGACGCCTGCTTCGGCATCGTCCACTTTGCCTTCAAGCACGTTGAGCGTGCCGACGAAGGAGGCGACGAAACGCGAGGCCGGGCGGTTATAGATATCGAAGGGGCTACCGATCTGTTCGGCGCGGCCTTCCGACACGACAACGATACGGTCGGAGATCGACAGCGCCTCTTCCTGATCATGCGTCACGAAGATGGTGGTGATGCCGAGCTTCTGCTGGATGGCGCGTATCTCCTGGCGCAAGGAGACGCGGATCTTGGCGTCGAGCGCGGAGAGCGGCTCGTCGAGGAGAAGCACCTGCGGCTTGGTCGCCAACGCGCGGGCCAGCGCCACGCGCTGCTGCTGGCCGCCCGACAACTGGTAGGGATAGCGGTCGCCCAGATGCCCGAGCCGGATGAGGTCGAGCATTTCCGCCACCGTCGCATCGATTTCGGTTTTCGGCTTTTTGGAGACACGAAGGCCGAAGGCGACGTTCTGCGCCACGGTCATGTTGGGGAAAAGCGCATAGGCCTGGAATACCATGCCGATATTGCGCTGGTTAGGTTTCAGGTTGACGACATCCTGGCCGTCGATGCTGATGATGCCCGAGGTCGGAATCTCAAATCCCGCCACCATGCGCAAAACGGTGGTCTTGCCGCAGCCGCTAGGCCCGAGGAAGGAAACGAATTCGCCCTTTTTGATCGTCAGGTTGAAGTCCTGAACGACCTTGTTGGTTCCGAAGCTTTTTTGCAGGTGCGATATTTCGAGGAAAGCCATGGGAACCGTTCTCAAGCGCTGGGTGATTTGAATTTATTGAGACGCGAGACGAGCTGGAGCAGTGCGATGCTCATCCATGTCACCGCAAAGGAAATGACCGCGAGGGCGGACGGCTCATAGGCGCGATTGGCGCCGACGAGCTGGAGGTAAGGACCGAAGGCCGGGCGGTTGAGGAGCGAGGCGAGCGTGAATTCGCCGATGACGATGGCGAAGGTGATGAAGGCTCCGCTCAGAACGCCGGAAAGCACATTGGGGAAGATGACCTTGAACAGGATCGTCGGCCAACCGGCGCCGAGGCTCTCGGCGGCTTCCGTCAATGTGCGCACATCGATGGCGCGCATGGCGGTATCGACGGCGCGGTACATATAGGGTAGCGACAGGGTCACATAGCCGAACATCAGGAGCAGGTCGGTCATCCGCCGCGACCCGGTGAAAGGTAGAATGGACGACGAATTATAGATCCTGAGATAGCCGAAGACGATGACGATGGCTGGTATCACCAGCGGCATCAGCGTGATGAATTCGACGATGGGGCGAAGCTGCGGCAGGCGTAGCCGGATCCAGTATGCAGTCGGCACGACGAGCAGGACGCCGAAGACGATGGTCATCAGGGCCATCAGCGTGGAATAGCCGAAGGTTGCCTGAAAGTTCGGATCGGCAAAGACGACGCGATAGGCGTCGAAGGAATATTCGCCGCGCCGCATGCGCAGCGAGAACTCGAACGTGCCGATCAGCGGCACGAGGAAATAGATCGCGCCGATGGCAAATGCGATCCATGCTCCGATGCGCTGGGACTTCATTTCTGCCACCTTTCCGCGCGCATTCGCAGCCAGATATAAAGCACATTGGAAGCCCCTGTTATGAAGATCATGCCAAGCGCCAGAGCATAGCCGAGATTCTCGTTGTGCAGGACGTCGCCGCGGATCTGCGCATAAAGCAGGATAGGCACGATGTTGAGGGAGCTGCCGGTCAGCGCATAGGCCGTGGCGATGGCGCCGAAGGCGTTGGCGAAGAGAAGCAGGCTGGTACCGAGCAGGCTCGGCCAAAGAATTGGAAAGGCCACCATACGCCAATATTGCATGTGCGTGGCGCCCAGAATGGAGGCGGCTTCACGCCATTCCTTCTTGAGGCCGTCGAGCGCGGGCGTGAGGATCAGCACCATCAGCGGTATCTGAAAGAACATATAGGTGAGCGTCAGACCCAGGAAGCTGAGAAGATTGAAGCCGGTCGAATAGAGATTGAAGCCAAGATATTTGTTGAGCAACACGGTGACGAGACCGGTACGGCCGAGCGTCGCGAGAAAGGCAAAGGCGAGGGGAACGCCGGCGAAGTTCGAGGCCACGCCTGAAAATGTCAGAACCATTGGCCGCATCCACTGGGGAAGGCCGCCGAGCACGATCGCCCAGGCCAGGAAAAAGCCGATGAGAGCACCGCCGAGCGCCGAGGCAAGGCTGATCCGGATCGAAATCCAGTAGGCGCTCATAATCGAAGGCTGGAAGAGATCGATGATATTCTGGAATGTGAAATTGCCCGCCTGGTCCTTGAACGCACCGACGATCAGAAACAGCGTCGGCCAGACCAGGAACATGATGGCGAAAAGGAAAAACGGTACGACGCCCAGCCATTCGAGCGGCAGGCGCCGCGCAAGCGATGGCGTAAGGGTGGTCGGGGAAGCGTCCGGGATGCTGCTCATGGGGCAATATGACCTTCCGCCAGGTGGCGTGACGTCTTGCGAAACACGCCACCTGACAAAAGAGCTCTTTACTGGACGTTTGCGCCGACGACGCTATCCCAAGACTTGGTGATCGCTTCATTGGACGCTTTTTGATCGTCGAGCGTCGGGAAGACGGCCTTCTCATAGGAATCCGCCGGCGGCAGCTTGTCGAGAAGCTCCTGCGGGACCTTGCCGTTCTTGACGAGGTCGTTGAAGCGGATCGGATGGCAATAGCCCTTCAGCCAAGCAAGCTGACCTTCATCGGAATAAAGATATTCCATCCACAGCTTGGCGGCGTTCGGATGCGGCGCATAGGCGCTGATCGCCTGAACATAAACGCCGGCGACGACACCCGACTTCGGCACGACCACCTCCACGGCGGGATTGCCGTTCAGCGTGTCACGATCGGCAAGGGCGTTGTAGTCCCAGCGGATCAGGACGGGCGTGGAGCCTTGAGCCAGAGACGCGGCCTTGCCGATGACGGGCACGAAATTGCCCTTGGCATTCAGCTGCTTGAAGAAATCGAGCCCAGCTTCGCCGGCCTTCGTTCCCGCTTCGGCACCTGTTGCAAGGCCGGCGGCGTAGACGCCGAGAATGGCCTGGTTCGATGCGCGCGGATCACCTGCGAGCGCCACGGCGTTCTTGTATTCATCCTTGAGCAGATCCGACCAGTCGGCGGGCACGTTCTGGATGATGTCCTTGTTCACCTCGAAGGAGAGGACGCCGTAATAGTCACCGTACCAGTGGCCATCGGCATCCTTGGCATCGTCGGGGATCGAATCCCAAGTGGAGACCTTGTAGGGCTGCGTCAGGCCTTCGGCCTTGGCGGTGGGGCCGAACGAGAAGCCGACGTCGATGACGTCGGGTGCTTGCGGGCCCTTGTTGTCCTTGTTGGCCTTGATCGCCTCGATCTCATCGCCCGAGCCCGCATCCGGGTTGAGTTCGTTGATCTCGATGCCGTATTTCTTCTTGAAGCCGGCGATCATGTCGCCATAGCCGCACCAGCTATGGGGCAGCGCGATGGTGGTCAACTGACCCTCGGCCTTGGCGGCGGCGATAAGTTCGGCGGATGGCTCCGCGGCAGCGACAGACGTGCCGACGATGGCGAGAGCAGTCGATAGAGACAGCAAACGTGCTGAATACCCAAGCATATATGTAACTCCCCTGTTTGGAACAGCGAACGCCCTTGGCTCAATTCCAGCATCCGCGTCCTCCCGATAGTCTCGTCCAATGACAATTGGATGACAGTCGCAGCGTGTGCTGGAATTCGTAGCGGCAGGAAGTGAAACACTTTTCCGGGGGCTTAGCAATTGATCCGTTTTACTAATTAGCGATACATGACAAAAATATTTCACGTCTGTGACGCAATGAAAAACACCCACTGGAAAGCGACCAGTTGCCGCGTGCGAGCGCCAATCCTCCAAAATTCGCCCCTATTTCTTGGGGGCGTCGCGGGTGCGCTTCGACTTAATGACCGCCACCGCCGCCTGCCGGCTTGCCCGGTTTGCGCAGGAGGATGGCGAATATTGCGAGGGATGCGAACAGCACCGTCAGGATGAAGAACACATCTATGAATGACATCAGCGTGGCTTGTTGGCGGACGATGCCGGCCATTCTGGCGAGAGCGGCGGTATTGCCGTCGATGCCGCTGGCGTTGAACCTGGCCGCCATGCTGGCGAGCATGTCCTCAGCTTCGCGATTGCCCCAACTGATATGCTCCGACAAGCGGGCATAGTGCATGTCGGCGCGCTGGGTGAGCACGGTATTGATGACGGCCAGGCCGACGGCGCCACCGAGATTGCGTGTCAGGTTGAACAGGCCGGAAGCATTCTTCAGGCGCGACGGCGGCAATGTGCCGAGCGCCAGATTGTTGATCGGCACCATGCAGAGCATCAGCGAGCAGCCGCGCAGGATCTGCGGCAGCAGCAGCTCGTGGAAATCCCAATCCGCGGTCAGCCCGGTCATCGTCCATGTGCCCGCGGCAAAGCCGAAGAAGCCGATCATCATCATCAGGCGCGGGTCCATCCGGTTGGACAGAAAGCCCGCCACCGGCGCGGTCATGAACATGGCGAGGCCGCTGATGAACAGCGCTTCGCCGATCATTAGCGCGTCATAGCCGCGGATCTGACTGAGATAGAGCGGATAGAGATAAGTCAGGCCATAGAGGCCGACGCCCATGACGAACGAGAAAACCGAGCCGAAGGCGAAATTGACATTGCTGAAGGCGCGCAGATCGACGATCGGTTCTTCGGCGGTAAAGACGCGGTAGAAGAAGACGATTGCGCCGACAGCGAGAACGATGCTGAACAACAGGATCGTTTCATCCTGCAGCCAATCGTTGCGCGGGCCTTCCTCTAGAACGAATTCGAGCGAGCCGAGGAAGGCGGCCATGCCGGCCAGGCCCCACCAGTCGAATTTGCTCAGAAGCGAACTGTCGCCTTCATCGAAATCGATGAGGTTCCAGGCAGCCGTCGCCACGAGAATACCGGGGCCGACATTTACCAGAAACAACCAATGCCAGGAAAAGGCGTCGCTCAGATAGCCGCCGACCGTCGGGCCTATGGTCGGAGCGAGTGTGGCGACAAGGCCGATCATCGGCGAGACGATCGAGCGCTTCGATGGAGGAAAGATGGTGAATGCGGCCGCGAACACGCTGGGAATCATGCCGCCGCCGATAAAACCCTGTATCGCGCGGTATACGATCATCTGATCTATGGTGGTCGCCGTCGCGCAGAGAACACTGGCAAGCGTAAAGCCCGCCGCTGATATGGTAAACAGCACGCGCGTCGACATAAGCCGTCCGAGAAACCCGGAAAGCGGAATCATGATGACTTCCGCGATCAGGTAGGAGGTCTGGACCCAGGATATTTCATCGGAACTCGCGCTCAGCCCCGCCTGAATCTCCGCCAGGGATGCCGAGACGATCTGGATGTCCAGAATGGCCATGAACATGCCGAAGACCATCGCCAGGAAGGCAATGGCCTTTTTAGGATCGATGCGTTCATCGACAGGTGCCGGCATGTCGGCTGTGGTGGTGGCCATGACGGCTCATTCCATTTAATTTTTGGCCATTGAAACTGGCTGCTGGAGCGGTGGCCCTATTTCGCCGCCACCGTGTTTTCGTCCGGCGCAGTGCGGATATCGACGCTGACGATGACGCTCAAACCGGCGCGGAACTTGCCGGTGGCAAGCGCCTCGGGCGGAATGGAGATGCGGACCGGAACACGCTGGACAACCTTGGTGAAATTGCCCGTGGCGTTTTCGGGCGGCAGGAGCGAGAAGACCGAACCGGAAGCGGGCGCGATGGAAGCCACGGTCCCCTCGAAGGTTTCTCCATCCATCGCGTCGACGGAGATACGCACCTTCTCGCCGGGCTTCAGGTCGATAAGCTGCGTTTCCTTGAAATTGGCATCGATATAGAGGTGATCGACGGGCACGAGCGCCGCTATCCTCTGGCCGGCGCTGACGAGATCACCCAGCTTGCCCGAGAGGTTGCCGATGACGCCGTCGAAGGGGGCGCGGATCGTGGTGAACGAAAGATCGCGCGCCGCCTTGTCGCGGGCAAGTTCGAGCGACCGCATGCTGCTTTCGGCCTCTTTATACTGCGCCTGCAGCACACCGATATTGGCGTTGGCGGTTGCGATCTGCGCGTCGGCGCCTGCCAGATTGGCATCGGCCTGATTGAGCGCCGATGTGGCATTGTCGAGATCGGACTGCGAGGCAAAGCGCGTGGTGTGCAGTTGCTGGGCGCGCGCCATGGTCGATTTGGCATTGGTCGCGACGGCGCTGGCCGCGAGCTTCTGCGCTTCGGCCTGCTGGAGCGATGCCCGCGCCGCCTTGATCTGGGCGTCGATGCTGGCCAGCGTCTGGCGCTGGGTTTCGATCTTGGCTTCGGCTTCCTCCTCGGCGATGTGATAGTCGCCGGCATCGAGCTGAAAGATGACGTCTCCCGCCTTGACCATCTGGTTGGCGGCAACCGGGACTTTCTCGATGTAGCCTGTCACCTTCGGCGATATGGCAGCGATGTCGCCCTGCACATATGCGTCATCGGTGGTCACCAGAAAACGCCCGTCGGTCCAATAATCGTAGCCATACCAGCCGCCGCCGGCGAGAGCGGCTAAAAGCAGGACCGGCAGCACGATACGCCTGCCGATGCCCTTCTTCTTTCCGCCCGATTTGGATGATCTGTCCTCGCCGGCATCGATCTGCGGCTTCGCGGTGGGCGATCCCTGAGGATATTC
The DNA here is from genome assembly GCF_002980495.1 of Phyllobacterium phragmitis. Classification (GTDB taxonomy): domain Bacteria; phylum Pseudomonadota; class Alphaproteobacteria; order Rhizobiales; family Rhizobiaceae; genus Paramesorhizobium; species Paramesorhizobium phragmitis. The sequence continues at coordinate 52,559 of NZ_PVBR01000010.1, read as the reverse complement.
CTTCGGCGCCGGCTGCTCGGCACGGGCAGGCTCCGGGGCCGGTTCTACCCGAGCCGGATCTTCCGCGGGCTGTCCCTGCTTCAGCACAGGAAAGGGGCGGACCTCGCCGCCTTCGTCGGACTTTGAAGCGGATCTGGATATCGACATAGGAACGATGGCTTTCTGTAGATCTCATCGGTAATGAACCGATCGGTTCGATGTTGACTTAGATCAGAGCAAACGCCATATCAAGAGGGATCGAACCGATTGGTTCGAGAATAGTAAAGAGTGAAAGAAATGACTCGCGAAAATAAGGCCGAACCGGGCCTCTCCGATAAGGCCGAGGAGTGCGGCGAAGTTGCATGCCTGCGCCCGCAAAGGCTCGGCGCCGGGCAGGATCCGGCGAAGCGCAAGCAGATCCTCGAAGGCGCACGTCGGGTTTTCATGCGCATGGGCTTCGATGCGGCCAGCGTCAACGACATAACGCGCGAGGCGGGTGTCTCCAAAGGCACGATCTATGTCTATTTCAACGGCAAGGAAGAGCTGTTCGAGGCATTGTGCGAGGATTATCGCGCTTCGATGTTTGCCGACCTCATGGCCGATATCGAGCATGGGCTTTCGGGTCGCGACGCCCTGGTCAAGTTCGGCGTTTCGCTTGTGACCCTCATCACGTCGGAGCCGGTTATCCGCGCACAGCGCATCGTGATCGGCGTTGCCGACCGGATGCCGGAAGTCGGAGCGCGTTTTTACGAGCGGGGACCGAAGCGGGGGAAGGCGCTGCTCAAGGAATTCCTTGACGAACAGGTTGCGGCTGGGCATCTCGACATACCCGATACCGAGCTCGCCGCCCATCAATTGTCTGAACTGTTTCTGGCCGGCATCTATCGCCAGCGCCTATTTGCCGCAATGCCCGAGGAGCCGTCCGCCGAACTGATCCGCAAGAACGTCATCGCGGCGGTCGACCTCTTTTTTATTGCCTACGGGCCACGGCGGTATCAGAATGGAAAATCTGAAGATAAATGAGGATTTTACAATCTGTTGCAACTAGGGCTGGCTGTTTCGATACAACCGAATGACAAACTCCGTTGTATTTTGTGCATAAAGCTACGGAAGTTGTTGAATCCGCTTGTAACACTGGTTTCTTTTTGCGCCATTTGAGCGTCTTGTAGCTATGTCGAATATTCGACTCGCTTATAGACGCGATGCCGTTTATGGAACGGCTTGTGAAAGATGACCGTTTATTTTCCAACGGTCTTTCAATGGCTAAGGACGTACAATGAGCCTCGATCTTGTGCATTTTCCCAACTTCAAGAAGGGCTTTTTCGGCTCTTCTTCCAAGAGTGGCACGTTGGAACTGCTTTGCCGTGTTCGTGATGAAATAGGCTGTCAGCATATTTCGCATGTTTCGCGTACAAGGCTTGACGAAACGGTCAGGAGCAATCCGTCGGACCTGTCTGTCGTCATGACGTTTCCCACAAGTTGGATTTTAAGATATTCCGCCAAAAATTATTTCAGTGTCGATCCCATGGTGCAGGATGACTCACCGCTACTGCGCAACGATGCTGCCGGCACCTTGCGTAATCTTGAGTTGGATGCGGATGAATCACCCGCAGTAAGGGAGTTTATCCGGGACGGACAAAAGCACGGCCTCGGCAACCTCTTCGTTGCCGTGGGAGCTACCAATGCGCATGGGTTCCCCGGCTCGACCCTGTTCACCATAGAGGTGGGCGATGCCGACAAGGAGAAATTCATCGAAAAGATGCGCCCGCGTCTCTTGAGCGCATCGAGCCTGATCCATAATTCGCTCTATGGCAGCAGGGAAGGCGTCGTCAGTGCCGCCGCCGCAAGCCTGCTTACCCGGCGCGAGGTCGACTGTCTGCGCTGGGCTGCCAGCGGCAAGACGGATGGTGAGATTGCAGAGATCCTCAACATCGCCCGCTGGACGGTGGTGACTTATCTGCAGAACGCCAAGATCAAGCTCGGTTGCTCCAACCGCACATCGGCGGTGGCGACGGCTTTGTCGCTCGGCATTATCGACATGCCGGACTCGACGCATCTACAATCGTGATGAGAATAGGCGGCAGGCGACGGCATCACGCCTTCAGCCTGTCGCCTGTCTCGGCGACCCCGGAATGCGTGCATCCTCGAAGGCCAGGGCAAGACGCTCGGTGTTATGCGTTGGGCTTTTGCTCGCCTGGTCGAAGGTGATGTGATTGAGATCGATCTGCGATCCTTCCGCATCGATCAGCACACGGAAATAGGCGTAGACACCCATATTGCGGAACTCCATGTCGAGGATGATGCGGGGGTGGCGGTCCCAGTCCAGCTCATATTCGCCGCCGTGGCCGAACTGCAGGGTCTGCGGAAAATAGTGCAACTCGGTCGCCGAGTTGACGATATCGGCGATGTTGGCGAAGAGCTCGTAGCGTATGAACGCGATATAATCGGCGACATCGACAAGCCGGAGATCGCGGATGACCTCGCTCATATGCGCGGCGATGATCGATTCGCGCGTCTGGGAATATTGCGTGCTTCTCATGCTTTCACCGCTTCACGATTGACAAACCAGATTGCTCGACAATTTCCTGATAGGTTAGTCTTTGTTATTCTTGGTATTTTTTGATCCATCCTATGAGATATGCCTCTGGCGTGAATTGATGAACTGTATAAGTTCGGCGACTGCTTTGTAGAATTCCGGTGCGATCATCTGATCAACCTGCATTTGCTTATACAGTGATCTTGCAAGTTGCACATCCTCGAAAATGGGGATGCCGTTTTCCTCTGCGACCTCCCGAATTTTCAGCGCGATGAGATCCTGCCCCTTGGCAACCACGACAGGGGCGCCATCCTTCGCGGGATGGTAACGCAGTGCAACGGAGAAATGTGTCGGATTGGCGACGATCAGCGTTGCGGTCGGGACCGATGCAATCATGCGCCGCCGTGCCCTGTCGCGTCCCAGCGAGCGCAGGCGGGACTTCACCAGCGGATCGCCTTCCGACTGCTTGTGCTCGTCCTTGATCTCCTGCTTGGTCATGCGCAATTCGCTGCGCCAGTGAAAGCGCGACCAGGCGAGATCGAAACCTGCGAGAAACGTGATGGCGACTGCGTTGGCGGCCAGCAGGCGGACCACGTTCTGGCGGATGAATTCGGGAAGCGCGCGGGGGTCGCTGGCGATAGCCTCGGTGAAGAGGGAATTGCTCTTGAAGAAAACGAAGAAGACTACGAGGCTCGTGGCGGAAAGCTTGAACAGGGATTTCAGGAACTCGACCTGACCCGACCGGCCGAATATCCGCGTCCAGCCCTTCGCGAGCGAAATGCGTGAAGCCTGCGGACGGATGCGCTCGCCGACGAAGCGCGGTGCGTTCTGGAGCGCGGAAGCGGCGATGCCGGCCAAGGGTATAATCACCAATATGGGCAGGAGAGCGCTGCCGGCCGCCATCGCCAGGACCTGGAAAAGTTGCCCGATGTCCTCGCTGCTGTTGAGCAGCCAATCTTCGGGACGGTCGATCAGTTCAGCCAGGAAGAAGGTGAGTTTGGCGACGCTGGGCGTGGCGATGAAGACCGCGATGAGGAGAAAGGCGATGACCGAGGCGAGGATCGGTGCTTCCTTGGAGAAGGGCAGATTGCCTTTCTCCACTGCGTTACGGATCTTCTGCTCAGTGGCTTCTTCTGTTTTGCTTTCTTTATCGGGGGCTTCAGACATGATGCGGCCGAACGGGGACAGCCGCCGGTCAGGCGGCCGCGCCTTCCGCTTCGAGATCGATCAGGCCGCGGTCCGACAGGGCGATGGCTGTGCGGGCGATGGCGCGGCGGGCATCTGCGATGTTCTGCGCCGTCGTGTTTCCCTGTCCGGCTGCAAGTTCGGTTTCCACCATGCGCCGTCCGCGCGCGGAGAGCGAAGAGAGGACCAGTTCCTGCAATTTGGCGTCCGCGCCGCGCAATGCCGTGGTGATCTGCTCCGTCTGGATATCATCAAACAGGAGCAGGCGTGCACGCTGCGAAAGCCGCACGATATCATCGAAGGTGAAGAGCTTCGCCTTGATCCGCGTCAGATCATCGGTATTGAGGTCGGACAGACTGTCCAGCATGTCGTCGATCTCGAACTTGTCGAGCTGGTTCAGGATATTGGCGATCTGGCCGTGATTGGCCTGCTGTGGGCCTTTATCGGTCTTGCCGGTCACTTCGCGCCGCAGGACATCTTCGAGCATTTCCGATACCGCCGGCGTGACGGTGCGTATATGGAGCGTACGCTGGACGACGACGCTGCGCAGATCGCCCGGCAGGCCGATGAAAAGGCGAGCGGCGACATCGGAGGGCAGCTTTGAAATGATATAGGCGATAATCTGGGGATGCTGTTCGGCGAGATATGCCTGCAGGGTCTCGATCGGCACGCGGGTAAGCTGGTCCCATACCGATTCCTGCACCAGTATCTGCCGGGGGCGATCATCGAACAGCGCGTCCACCTCGTCCTGCGGCAGCGTTTCCCGCAAAAGCCCCTCGAACCGTAGGCCGGCCTCCGAAAGCGATGCACCGTCGGCGAAGGCGTCTTCGAATTCCTTGACCAGTTCCTCGAAATCGGTGGGCGAGATCGGGTCGAGCTTGCGGGCCTGGCTGGCGAGCAGGCGCAGATCGTCGGCCTGGAAGTGCTTGAGGAGACGCGCCGCCGCAGGCCGCCCGATCGCAACCAGAAGTGCTGCCGCCTTTTGCGGGCCGGACAGCGCCTCGATGCCGCGCGCTTCTTCCTCGTCTGCCATCTGCGTCTGTTTTTCGATCATATCGCTTATTTGCCGATGACTTCGGTCAGGCTGACGCCGAAGCGGGAGGAATCATCTTCCAGCACGATCACCTCGCCGCGTGCGATGACCCGGCCATTGACGACGATATCGACGGGATCGCCGATCTGCTTGTCGAGAGTGACGACCGCGCCGCGCCCGAGCTTCATCAGATTGGCGACGGGCATGCTGGTGCCGCCGAGCACCACCTGTACATCGACCGGAATGCCCATGATCAGGTCAAGGTTCGATTTTCCGGAACCTGTTTGGGCTGTACTCGTCTGACGGCTGGCGCGCGGCTCATCGCTTTTGAGAGCTTCGATCGCTTCGTCGAGTTCATTTTCCATTGCTATTCCCTTTGCCTACATGATCACGAAAAGGCGGCCGTGTTATCGGTCACGGTGGCGCTTGCCACCGTGCGCCGCACGAAAACCGGCAGCTTGGACGATTTTGATTGTATATGGGCCTTTGCCGGCGCGGACGCGGCCTGTGGGGCGACTGTCGCCGCAGCCGTGTTGCGGGCGGAAATCGAGGTGTGCAATGCGCGGATATCGCCCTGCAATTCGGTGCGGATGCGCCCCATCAGATCGACCGAACGAGCGATATCACGCTGTGCCCTGGCGGATTCCTCCAGGCGCGCATCGAGCTTCCTGTTCTCATCGCGGAAGTCGTCGTGTTCGGTCTTGAGGGCGGCAAGCGCCTGTTCCAGATTGGCGGAGGATGCGGCGATTTGTTCGGCCATGGATTTGCCGAGGCGGATCATTTCCGCCGCCCTGCGCAGCGCCACAACGACAATGCCGATCGAAACGAGCGAAAGCACCGCCGAAATCACATTAACCAGCAGCAAGTTCATCGATAAGATCCTCTTCTTCGCTGACGGGATCGCTGATCCGCACGGTGAAATTGATGCCCGCCTTGCCGAGCGTGCATTTGAAAAGTGCCTGGCTACCGCTGCGCAGTCGCACCTGCTCGATGGCGTTCTCCGGTAGCTTCAGCACCTGGCCGGGTTGAAGCTGTGCGATTTCGCCGAGCGTCATCGTGCCCTGATGGATGAAGGCCTCGATGCCGATTTTGGCGCGGCTCACCTCAAGCCTTATCTTCTTGGCCCATGCCGGGTCCGAATGGGCCGATGGCTGGCGCAGCAGATGGGCGATCGCCTCCTGCATCGGGCGATGGCAGGTGCGTGGCATCAAAAGACGGATCGTTCCCGTTTTGCCTGCTGCCCTGATGATGAGGTTGCAGGAGAAAAGGCGCGACTGATCCAGTTTCTCAAGATCGAATTGTGTGGTTTCCTGCGGTTCGCCGACATTGAATATCTGCTGCTCTCCGGCCGCAAAAACATGGTCGAGGGCTGCCGCCATGTGAGCGAACAATTCGCCTGCGATCTTGCGCTCCACGCTGGTGAAAGCATTGGCGGTTGCGAATGCGCCGAAATTCGCGCCGGCCCCGAACAGGGCCTCCAGCCCGGAAAAGATAAAGGCGCGGTCGGCAACCATGTGGATGGTGCTGCCCCATCTGTCGACCTGGACGGGAGCGATCATGCCGTCATGGGGAAGGAGGGATTCCATCCGGGCTTTGTCAACGGGTTCCATGCCGGAAACCTCGGTCTCGACGACAACCGGGGTAAGCTCTTTGAAGCGGGCAGAGAAAGTGGCTGCCGCATCCTTGAAGACGTGGCCGAGCGATTTCAGATCGTCCACCGACATTCCGGCGGCGCGCAGGATGCTTTCGGCCAGAACGTCGGGCTTCTTCTCTTGAGCGAAAGCGGTCATCTCATGCCGCCTGCTGCGCCGGCACGCTGGTCAGCGTTTCCTGCTCGACCACGTCGATCGACGGGCGGTCATAGGCGGAAATCGTCTTGCGACCATATTCGAGGGCGATCTGCGGCAGCGCGCCATTCATATAGGCGAGCAGCGTCTGCTTGACGATGATATAGAGCCGGTTCTTCTTTTCGCGGACGGTTTTTATCTTCGTGGCGATCGGACCGACAACGGCGTAGGAAAAGAAGATGCCGGCGAAGGTTCCCACAAGTGCCGCACCGATCAGATGGCCGAGCACTTCCGGCGCCTGGTCGAGCGCGCCCATCGCCTTGATGACGCCGAGGACGGCGGCGACGATGCCAAGTGCCGGCAGACCGTCGGCGACGGCGACCATGGCGTTGTAGGGCTTCAGCTTGTCACGCGCGATGGTATGGATTTCCTCATCCATCAACGCCTCGATCTCATGCGAGCGGGCGTTGCCGATGATGATGAGGCGGCAGTAGTCGCAGATGAAACTGGTCAGATCTTGGTTCTTCAATACGCTGGGAAAGGCCTGGAAGATGGGCGATTCCTGCGGATTATCGACATGAACCTCGACCTCGTTGCGCGATTTTGCGCGCAATTCGCGCATCAGGCTGTAGAGAACGCCGAGGATATCGAGATAATCGCGCTGCTTGGGAACGGCGTTGGTGAACGCCTCCATGCAGGCGCGGCCGGTATCCTTGACCGCCGAAAACGGATTGGCGACGAGGAATGTACCAAGTGCGGCGCCACAGATGATGACGAATTCCCACGGTTGGACAAGAACGCCGACATGGCCGCCCATGGCAATGAAGCCGCCAAGCATGCAACCGAGGGTGACGACGAGGCCGATGATAATGCCCAAAGCATTCTTCTCCTGCTGACATATTCGATGAGAGCAATAGAGCGGGCGGCTTGTGCGAAGCTTGCCTCGTGCTGAAGCAGTGGCTTTGGGGCAAGCCAGCTTCGGGCAAGCTTCCAGGGCGATAGATACTGCCATCATTGCTTGGCAATCAAAGGGCAATTCAAGGGGCAAGTTCGAGAGGCAGGGGCATGGTCGACACATTGACGAGCTATCGCATGATTGCGTCCAACATGACGCGATCCTTGACGCGGGTATCGCAAGAACCGCTGGTCGAGCGGGAAACCGCATATTATCTGGAGAATATCGGCAAGGTGAAATCGATCGACGATTTCATGGCCGACGATCGTCTCTACAGATATGCCATGAAGGCTCACGGTCTGGAGGACATGGCCTATGCCAAGGCATTCGTTCGCAAGATCCTCACCGAAGGCGTGAGCGATGATTCGAGCTTTGCCAATACACTGACCGACAAGCGCTACAAGGAATTGGCCACCACATTCGATTTCGCGGCCCTCGGCGAGACGACGACCAGTCTTGATCAGGCAAAGCAGGGCACGGTAGACAAATATGTCCGCCAGACGCTGGAAGAGGAAGCCGGCGACCAGAACGAGGGCGTGCGGCTGGCGCTCTATTTCGAGCGCAAGGCCAAGGGGCTGACCAATGCCTATGAAATCCTTGGCGACAAGGCGCTCCTGACAGTGGTGCAGACGGCACTCGGCATACCGTCGGCAGTGTCTTATGCCGATATCGACAAGCAGGCGCAGATGATCGAGCAGCGCCTCGATATTTCTGCGCTTTCCGATCCGGACGAACTGGCGAAGTTCATGACCCGCTTCACGGCCATGTACGAGATAAGCAATCCCTCGATGGGCAGCGCATCCTCGATTGCCTCGTTGCTTCTGGGCGGCACGTCGTCTGTGGGGATTTCCACCGACATCCTGACGACCCTTCAATCCTTCAAACCAGGTGGCAGGTAATCCTACGATGCAGAATTCCATCTATGTCGGGCTTTCCTCGCAGATAACGCTTGAGCGTCGGCTCGACGCCATCGCGAACAATGTCGCCAACATGTCGACGCCGGGTTTCCGCAGCGAGGGCACGAAATTCGATACGCTCGTTTCCAGCAAGGCGAGCGACGACGTGCATTTCGCATCGGCCGGAAAGAGCTTCATCCGCACCGAATCCGGCCCGATCACCCAGACGGACAATCCCCTTGATGTTGCCGTCAAGGGTGAGGCATGGATGTCGCTCGCCACGCCGCAGGGACAGGTCTATACGCGCGACGGTCGCATGCAGATGACGCCGGAGGGCGAATTGCGTTCCGTCATGGGGCATCCGGTGCTCGATGCGGGCGGCCAGCCTCTCATCATCAATCCGAACGGCGGCGCACCGAAAATCTCCTCCGACGGTGCGATCTATCAGAACGGTGCACAGGTCGGCGCCATCGGGCTCTTCTCGATCGCGCCCGACGCCAAGCTGACCTATGCGGGAAATTCCGCCGTCATTCCCAATGTTCCGGCCCAGCCGGTGGTCGATGATGTCAGCGTCGGCGTGGTACAGGGTGCGATCGAAGGCTCCAATGTCGACGGCGTGACCGAGATGACACGGCTCATCAGCGTCAGCCGCGCCTTCGAGCAGGTGGATGCGCTCCTGCGGCAGCAGGAAAACATGCTCACCGAAGCCGTCAAGACGCTTGGTTCGAAAGCGTGATGGCGACAGTCGCCGACGTGCTGGCCGAGACGGGTTCTTCCCCCATCGCCCGGCATCATGCTCTGGAGCGGCTTGCGGCATTCGTTCGCCGCGAATGCGCTGCTCCATCACCGGTTGTCGGTGTCGGCGGCACGGTCAGCGATGTCTCGCGCTCGGTGATCGCAGTGCGCGGCATGTCGCAGACGGCCATGCTCGGCGACGGCGTGTTGATGCGTTGTGGCGACGGGTTCTATCGCGGCGAGGTGATCCGGGTGGCGGAAAGCCACGTGCTGATCAAACCGTTCGACGATCGCGCGGTGCCGGCTCTTGGCGCCCCGGTCTTTCCCGATGGCACATTGCGCATCGCGCCTTCGCCCGGTTGGAAGGGCAGGGTCGTCGATGCGCTGGGGATGCCACTCGACGGTAAAGGGCCGCTGATGCCTGGATGCGAGTCTATGCCTGCGGATCGCCCGCCGCCGGCCGCGATGCGCCGTGCGCGGGTCGACAAGGGATTGCGCACCGGCGTCAATGTCATCGACATCTTCGTGCCGATGTGCTTCGGCCAGCGTCTGGGCATCTTCGCCGGATCGGGCGTCGGCAAATCGACGCTGCTCGCCATGATGACCAAGGCCACGGATTTCGACACTGTGGTTCTGGCGCTTGCCGGGGAGCGCGGGCGCGAAGTGCGCGACATGCTCGAAGACACCATGGCCGGCAAGCTCGAGAAGACGGTCACCGTGGTCGCAACCGGTGATGAGAGCCCGATGATGCGCCGGCTCGCACCCAATACAGCGACGGCGATTGCCGAATATTTCCGCGACCGCGGCGAAAACGTTCTTCTTATCGTCGATTCGATCACGCGTTTCGCCCATGCGGCGCGCGAGGTGGCGATCGCTGCTGAGGAGCCGCCCGTCTCGCGCGGCTATCCACCCAGCGTCTTCAGCCAATTGCCGCGTCTTCTCGAACGGGCCGGACCAGGGCTGGAGGGCGGCGGTACGATCACAGGCATCTATTCGGTTCTGGTCGATGGCGATGATCACAATGATCCGGTGTCGGACGCCATTCGCGGTACTCTCGACGGGCATATCGTACTCGACCGGGGCATCGCGGCGCAGGGCCGGTTTCCGGCGGTGGATATTCCGGGCTCGGTTTCGCGGCTCGCACAGCATGGCTGGACGCCGGAGCAGAAGAAACTCGTCACGCAGTTGCGCGGACTGATCGCACGTTTCGAGGAAACGCGAGACCTGCGCGCCATCGGCGCCTACCAGGCGGGCAATGACAGCTTCCTCGATCAGGCGGTCACGCTGGTCCCGAAGATCTACGAGGTCATGCAGCAGACGCCGGATATGCCCGTTTCCACCGATCCGTACAATGATCTTGCAGCCGCCCTGCGCAAGGAGAATACATGAGCCGCGAAGAACGGAAGAATACCTCACCTGTCGCTCAGTCCACATCCTGGCCGCAAGCGCCGGCAAAAAAATTCGATGGCTATCTCAAGGCTGCCGGCGTGGCGCTTGCCGCCGGATGCGCCATGCTGCCCTTCGTCGTTTATCTCGAGCGCGCCGATCCGCCGCCGCAAAGTGCGGCGCAAAACAATGTCCGTGATCCGTTGGACAGATCGCAACAGACGATCTTTCGCAGGATGAATCCGTTCGCTCCAGCCGATACCGTTGCGGCCAAGTCTGAGCTCGATCCCAATCCGACCGGCGCCACCATGTCGAACGGCAAGGGGCAGCCCGGCACTGATGCGGCGGATGAAGTATCGCCCGACAAGCAGCCTTTTCCGGCAAAGCCGGTATTCCTGCTGCGCGAAGTGGTTGGCGGCATGGCGATGATCGAAGACGGCTCGGGTTACTGGTTTGTCGAAAAAGGCTCGCTTCTGCCTGATGGCAGCAAGCTGATCGCGCTCAGCCGCAGCAACGGGGCCGGCACATGGCAGCTCAAGACTTCCACAGGCGATGTTATCGAGCAGACCCAATAGAAGCGCCTGCTTCAGGATTATGATCCGGCACAAGTCTCGCGCAAGATTCGGCGCATAGATTAACGAAAGTTAAACGGGGCAAGGCAGGCGGATAGAATCATGGGGCCGATCCATCTCTTCGATCTGGCTTCGCGGCAAGCGCAATGGCTTTCCGTGAAGGAAGCGGCAATTTCGAGCAATGTGGCGAATGCCAATACGCCCGGCTTCAAGGCGCGGGACGTCGATGCATTCAGCGACGTCATGGAAAAGACGCAGCTCAGCATGGCGGCGACCAATCCGCATCATCTGGAAGTCGACGCGACCGGCATTACCGCCGTACAGATGCGCCAGGAGAACATCACGGAGAAAACCCACTCCGGCAACACCGTCAATCTCGAACAGGAGATGATGAAAGCCGGCGAAGTGAACCGTGATTTTTCTCTCAATACCAGCATCGTCAAGGCGTTTCATCGCATGATGCTGGCTGCAGTGAAGGGGTAGACCATGGCCGATCCCATCATCAGCGCATTGAAGGTGGCGGCGTCGGGTCTCGACGCGCAATCGACGCGGTTGCGCATCGTCGCCGAGAACATGGCCAATGCGCAATCGACGGGCAAGACGTCCGATGCCGATCCATACCGGCGCAAGACCGTCTCGTTCCGCACCGAGCTCGATCGCTCGACGGGAACGCAGGAGGTTCGGGTTGCGAAAGTCGGCACCGATTCTGCGCCTTTCGTCGAGCAATACGATCCGAGCCATCCGGCAGCGGATACGAGAGGCTACGTCAAATATCCCAACGTCAACATGGTGGTCGAAATGGCCGACATGCGGGAAGCAAACCGTTCGTATGAAGCCAATCTCCAGGTGATCAAGCAGGCGCGCGAAATGATCGCCATGACCATTGACCTTTTGAGGAACTGATGATGATCGATTCTCTGTTGAGTGTTTCCACCCGTAACGCCCTGTCGAACCTATCCGAAATCGTTGATGGTGCAGGTTCGGCCGGTGCCGCCGCTGCTCCCGTCAATCCCTCTGCCGCCGGTCAGTCTTCCGTCGGCGACGCCTCGTTCGGGGACGTGCTGTCGCAATTGACGGGATCGGTGGGCGACAAGCTCAAAAACGCCGAAGCGATGTCGATTTCCAGCATGACCGGTGACGTGCCGACCCGCGAAGTCGTCAGCTCCGTAATGGAGGCCGAGCAGTCGCTGCAGACCGCCATCGCCATTCGCGACAAGATCGTCCAGGCCTATCTCGAGATCAGCCGCATGCAGATCTAGCCCGTTGGGCTGGGTGCGTCGCCGGATCAGAAACACCACTTCCAGGGAGATATCATGAAAGCGCTCACCATTGCCGCAACCGGCATGAATGCCCAGCAGCTCAATCTCGAAGTCATCGCCAACAATATCGCCAACATCAACACAACAGGGTTCAAGCGTGCGCGCGCTGAATTTTCCGATCTCATCTACCAGGCGGAGCGGACGGCGGGCGTGCCCAACCGCGCCAACCAGAACATCGTGCCCGAAGGTGCGCTGGTCGGGCTCGGCGTGCAGACGGCGGCTGTGCGCAATTTGCATATCCAGGGCAGCCTGTCGCAGACCGGCAATCCGCTCGACGTGGCGCTGACCGGGCATGGCTGGTTCCAGATCCAGAGCCCGACGGGTGAGACGCTTTATACGCGGGCCGGCTCCTTCAACAAGAATGCCGACGGGCAACTCGTCACCATAGACGGCAGTCCGGTCGAACCCGCGATCATTATTCCAGCCGATGCGGTGGAGGTGACGATTTCAGAATCCGGCCAGGTCTTCGCCAAGCTGCAGGATCAGATCCAGCAGGTCGATCTCGGCCAGCTGACGCTCGCCAATTTCACCAATGAGGCAGGCCTCGAACCGCTGGGCGACAATCTCTACCGCGAGACGGAAGCTTCCGGCGCACCGATCGTCGGCGTTCCCGGCGATCCGGGCTTCGCCACTTTGACGCAGCACTATCTCGAAGCATCCAATGTCGATCCGGTCAAGGAGATCACCGACCTGATCACGGCGCAGCGCGCCTATGAGATGAACTCCAAGGTCATCCAGGCGGCGGACGAAATGGCTGCCGTCGTTTCGAAGAATCTGCGCTGACGGGGGTGAATATGGCTTGGGCAAGGGCGCGGCATAAAATGGCAAGGCTCAGGACCGCTGCATTGGCAGGCATCGCGGTGTTTGCCTGCGCATCCGCCGCCCATGCGGACCGGATCTCGTTCGTGGTGCCGTCCGCCGTCATCTATCCCGGCCAGATCGTAAGCGATACCGCACTTCTGGAAAAGCGTTTCATCGCCAAGCCCGATATAGCGGGGCAATATGCGCTGACGTCGGACCAGGTGACGGGGAAGATCGCACGACGCACGCTGCTGCCGGGAAAGCCGATCCTGATCGCGGCGCTCGGCGAACCCTCGCTGGTCAAGCGCGGCGTGCCCGCTCCCCTGGTCTATACGGCTGGCGGACTGACCATCACTGCGATGGGAACGCCGCTGGAGCCGGGTTCAGCCGGTGATTTCATCAAGGTGCGCAATGCCGATAGCGGCCTGATCGTTTCCGGAACGATCCTGGCCGACGGCAAGATACAGGTGGGAATGCAGTGAAGCGGACCATCTCTGTCCTTGTTGCGCTTTTGATGAATGTGTCGCCGCTGCTGGCGGACGAAGCCTCGCGCAATACCAAGGATTTTTCCTCCGCTGCCGAGGCCGACGCCGACTGGCTGGGCTCGGGCGGCAGTCCTTCGAGAATGGCCTATTCCGATCTCGGCAAGGGCGGTGTCGTGGCCCGGCTGAAGGATATCGCCACCATCCAGGGTGTGCGCGAAAACCAGCTTGTCGGCTATGGTCTCGTCATCGGCTTGCAGGGAAGCGGCGACAGCCTGCGCAACTCGCCGTTCACCGAGCAGTCGATGCGCGCCATGCTGGACAATCTGGGTATCAGCGCGCCGAGTGGCGCGACGCGCTCCAAAAATACCGCAGCCGTCATCGTTACCGCCAATCTGCCGGCGTTCGCAGGTGCTGGTTCGCGCATAGACGTGACGGTCTCTTCGCTTGGCGATGCTTCGTCGCTGCAGGGCGGGACGTTGGTGATGACGCCGCTGACGGGCGCGGACAGTGAAATCTATGCCGTCGCGCAAGGCAACATGATTGTTTCCGGCTTCTCCGCCGAAGGCCAGGCAGAAACATTGACGCAAGGCGTGCCGACCAGCGGACGCATTCCGAACGGGGCGCTGGTGGAACGCGAGGTGAAGGGTAACTTCGGTAAAGACCGCGATCTCGTCGTCGAACTGCGTGATCCCGACTTCACCACGGCTGTCCGCGTCACCGATACGATCAACATCTTCGCCAAGCGCCGCTACGGCCAGGCGGTAGCGAAAGAGCGTGACGCCAAATCGATCCGACTGCGCAAGCCGAAGAACATAACCGCTGCCCGTTTCCTGGCAGAACTCGAAGGCCTGCCGGTGGCGACCGACGAGATCGCCCGTGTCGTCGTCGACGAGCGCACTGGCACCGTCGTCATCGGCGACAAGGTGCGCATCTCGAAAGTCGCCATCAGCCATGGCAGCCTGACTGTGCGCGTCACCGAAACGCCGGTGGTTTCGCAGCCCGAGCCATTTTCCGACGGCGTGACCGCCGTAGAGCCGACAACCGATATCGCGGCTATCGAACAGGGATCGAAGATCGGGGTGCTTTCCGGCACCAATCTGGAGAACCTTGTCAATGGGCTCAACCAGATCGGCATGAAGCCGACGGGCATCATCGCGATTCTGCAGGCGATCAAGACATCCGGCGCACTGCACGCCGAACTGGTGGTGCAATGATGAGGCAGCAAAACAAATCCCCCTCCCTTGCGATGAATCTTGCGACGGCGGCGCTGTACCTGGCGCTGTCGACAACGATATCGCTGGCGCAGGAAACGGAAGCGATTGTGCCGCAATCGCCCGCCGACATCGAGGAAATCCAGAAATATTGCAGCAATATCACCGATAATGCCGCAGACGCACGCTATGCGATCCAGGCCAAGGAGCTCTCCGAGTTGCGCGCGCAAGTCGATCAGCGCGTCAAGGCGCTCGAGGAAAAGCGCAAAGAGTATGAAGTCTGGCTGCAGCGGCGCAATGAATTCATCGGCAAAGCCCAGGATTCACTGGTCGATATCATCTCCAAGATGAAGCCGGACGCCGCGGCGGCGCAGATGGCGCTGATCGGCGACGAGGCTGCCGCCGCGCTTCTGCTCAAGCTCAAGCCGCGGACATCGAGCGTGATCCTCAACGAAATGCCGCCCGAGAAATCTGCGCAGCTGGCCCGCGTCATCGTCGGCGCGCAATCGGTTGGTCAATCGGGCCGCAAGGCGAGAGCGGCGGGCCAGATTCAATGAACAGGACCATTTGCATCGCCGGGGCCATGATCGGGCTGCTCGGCCTTTCCGGCTGCGCCAGCCCGCTTCAGGAGGTCAACCGCACGCCTGATCTGTCGCCGGTCAGAACCGACATCGGGTCATCCTATGGCATGACCGATGCATCGCAATATCCGCTGCGCCCGGAAAATCGGAAATATTCACTGTGGGAAAAGCGTTCGACCAGCTTCTTCCGCGATCCGCGAGCTTCCAGTCCGGGCGATGTCCTGACCGTCAACATCGCGATCAACGATAAAGCCAATCTGGACAACAAAAGCGGCCGTCAGCGCGTGTCGTCCTCACTTTACGGATTGGGCGGCGAATTTTCGACAAGCAGCGGTTCGGCGGGCGATTTTTCCGGCTCGCTCAACACGAATTCCGACAGCCGCTCGACGGGGCAGGGCGTGGTCGAGCGCAAGGAGGAGATCAGGCTTTCCATCGCTGCCATCGTCACCGATATCCTGCCCAACGGCAATCTGGTGATCCGCGGTTCGCAGGAAGTGCGCGTCAACAATGAACTGCGCGTTCTCAACGTCGCCGGCGTGGTGAGGCCGCGCGATATTTCGGGCTATAATACGATCTCCTACGACAAAATCGCCGAAGCACGCATTTCCTATGGCGGGCGTGGGCGCATCAGCGAGGTCCAGCAGCCGCCCTATGGCCAGCAGATCCTCGACCAGGTTTCTCCGTTTTGAGTGGGCAGGCATGAGCGACGCGACGAAATCCTCTGGAGATCGCGAGGCAGGCAAGGCAGCAGGCGGCTCGCTGGTGGGCACGATCGCCGCCGTCGCGATGCTAACCGTTGTCGCAGGCGGCGGCGGGTGGCTTCTCGGGGGCTACATAAGCGGAACGGAACCAGCGATCGACCACACCGCGGAAAGTGCGTCTGCGAGCAAAGAGCCGGGCAAGGGACACGAAGCCCAGCCTCTCGGCAATGTGGTTGCGCTGAAGCCGATCCTGACCAATCTCGCCGTGCCGTCCACGACGTGGATACGTCTGGAATCGGCGCTCGTTGCCAAGCCTGGCGAGGAAATCGCGCCTGAAATGGCGATGAATATTTCCGATGATTTCATGGCGTTCCTGCGCAGCGTCAGCCTGATGCAACTGCAGGGCGCGACGGGCCTCGCCTATCTGCGCGCCGATTTGGAAGAACGCGCCAAACTGCGCTCCGAGGGCAAGGTGGAGCGGGTGTTCATTTCGTCGCTGGTGGTGGAATGAACAAGCGCCTTTTTCTCATCGCGGCGGTTCTTCTCGTTACCGCCCATGGAGCGGCGGCGCAGACGTTTTCGCTCGACGGCCTGATTCCTGCCGGCAGTGGTGCTGCGAGCGGGCAGATCGTCCAGCTCCTCGGACTTTTGACGGTGCTTTCGATCGCGCCTGGCCTTCTGATCATGGTGACGAGCTTCACGCGCTTCGCCATCGCCTTCTCCATGCTGCGCTCGGGGCTGGGGTTGCAGACCGCGCCGGCTAACCTGGTGATGGTCAGCCTCGCGCTGTTCATGACTTTCTATGTCATGGCGCCGGCCTTCGATCGGGCGTGGCAGAACGGTGTGCAGCCGCTGATGCGCAATGAGATCGCGCAGGATGCGGCACTGCGCGAGATCGCATCGCCGTTCCGCGAATTCATGCTGCGCCAGGTGCGCGACAAGGATCTGCGGCTGTTCGAGGATCTGGCGGATCCCTCCTTCCGCACTGGCGATGATGGTGTGGTCGATCTGCGCATTCTGGTTCCGGCTTTCATGATTTCGGAACTGCGCCGCGGCTTCGAGATAGGCTTCCTGATCGTTCTGCCATTCCTGGTCATCGATCTTGTGGTCGCTACGCTCACCATGTCGATGGGCATGATGATGCTGCCGCCGACGGTTTTGTCGCTACCGTTCAAGATTCTGTTCTTCGTTCTGATCGACGGCTGGAACATTCTTGTCGGCAGCCTCATCCGCTCTTTTTCATGATCTGCGAAATTTTTTACGGCCGTTAACACATTTGTAGCAATTGCTATGTAAGGATCACGGCATGACGGATTTGCCACAACTGCTGGCAATAGGCATGATGCCGCTCCGCCATGCCGGTTTCAGTCCGGCCTGTCCCGAAAAAATCATTCAATATGCTGCATGATCTTGTCTGAAAAGCCTTGGCTTTTCGGCGTCATGCCTTGAACAGGGGCAATACCCAATGAGTCTTCTGACCAATTCCGCGGCTATGACCGCGCTTCAGACGCTTTCGTCCACCAACAAGGCGCTGGAATCCACACAGAACCGCATCTCCACCGGCCTGCGCATCAGCGAAGCCTCGGACAATGCGGCCTACTGGTCCATCGCGACCTCGATGAAGTCCGACAACAAGGCCAATTCGGCTGTTCAGGACTCGCTCGCTCTCGGTGCCGGCAAGGTCGATACGGCCTATTCCGCGATCAACAAGATCAAGGATTCGGTCGATGACATTAAAACCAAGCTGATTTCAGCAATTGGCGCAAGCGCCGAAGACAAGGGCAAGATCGAAGCCGAAGTCAAGTCGATCGTTTCGAATATTAATTCGGCACTCAGCAATGCAAATTACGCTGGTTCGAATCTTCTCAATGGCCCTACGGACGATCTTGAAGTCGTTTCGTCCTACAATCGTTCGGGTGCGACCGTGACGGTCGATAAAATCACGGTTGCAGCTGCGGATACGGATGCTGCAACCATGGTTACGGCCATTGTTGCTGATGGCTTCTTCACATCAGCGACGGTGGACGCTGATATCGGCGGTCTTCTCGATACAGTGGAAGGGGCTCTGGCTGACCTCGTAACAGGCGCGGCTACGCTTGGTGCTGCCAAGTCGCAGATCGACAGCCAGAAGAGCTTCCTTTCCGGCTTGGAGGACTCGATCGACAAGGGCGTCGGCGCTCTCGTCGATGCCGACATGAACAAGGAATCGGCGCGTCTGTCGGCTCTGCAGGTTCAGCAGCAGCTTGGTGTTCAGGCTCTGTCGATCGCCAACTCGAGCAACCAGAGCATCCTCTCGCTGTTCCGCGGATAAGCGGCGTTTAAAAAGGTGGGGGGCCGGGGGACCGTGCGGGGGGCACGGTCCCTTGCTGCGTTTGCGCCGCAGTTCGATAAAACAGCGGTTCACCACTCTAACTTCGCGCAAGCTTCGCTCGCTATGGTCGCCCGTGAAATGATGGCGGCAGGGTGCGATGCAGAAGAATTTCCGGCAATTTCTCGAACAGTTTTCAGGTGCGTTGGCCAGGCTTGGCACGAGGCGGCTGGTTGCGCTCGGGCTCATGGGCGTGGCGCTCTTCGGCACGATCCTGTTCTCGAGCTTCTATTTCAGCCGGCCGCCGTATGAAACGCTCTATGTCGGGCTGAACCGCGACGACGTCAATCGCATGGGAATGGCACTCGGCGAGGCCGGTATTCCATTCGACGTGAAATCGGACGGCACTTCCATTCTCGTTCCCTACGGGAAGGCCGAACAGGCGCGCATGCATCTGGCAGAAAAGGGGCTGCCGACAAGCAACAATGCCGGCTACGAGCTTTTCGACAATATGGGATCGCTGGGACTTACCTCCTTCATGCAGGAGATCACCCGCGTACGCGCCCTCGAAGGTGAGATTGCCCGGACCATCCAGGCGATAAGGGGCATCAAGGCCGCGCGCATCCACATCGTCCTCCCTGAGAAGGGGAGCTTCCGGCGCGGCGACCAGAAGCCTTCGGCTTCCGTCGTCATCCGGACCGAGGGTGGTTTTGCGGTCGAATCGGCGCAATCCATCCGCCAGCTTGTGGCGGCCGCCGTTCCCGCCCTCGACGCGGCCTCGGTGACCGTCATGAACACCAATGGCCGGCTTCTCGCATCGAGCGGCGACCGCGCCAATGGCGCGGCGGTGATGGCGGCGACGCTGGAAAGCCAAGTATCGGCCTCGATCGACGACAATATCCGCAAGGCTCTCGCGCCCTATCTGGGCGTTGGCCATTTCCAGACCAGCGTGCAGGTGGCGCTCGATACGGATCGACGGCAGATCAACGAGACGGTGTTCGATCCCGAGTCCAGGGTCGAGCGATCGGTCCGCGTGGTGCGTGAAAACGGTGCCTCGCAAAACTCGAAGGACGATAACGCGACAGGTGTCGAGCAGAATATTCCGCAGGAGGAAATCCAGAGCAGAAATGGAGAAAGTTCCTCCGAAAAGACCGAGCGGCGCGAGGAATTGACCAATTACGAAATGAGCAGCAAGACCGTTTCGACGGTAAGCGACGGCTATTCGGTCAAGCATCTGTCGATCGCCGTGGTCATCGATCAGGCACGGCTCCTCGCTTCGGCGGGAACGACGCCGCCTCCGGCGAATTTCGTCGATGAACAGGTGGCTAAAATCCGCGACCTCGTCTCGACGGCGGCAGGGCTCAATGCCGATCGTGGCGATGTGATCAACGTCACGGCGCTGAATTTCATGGATCCTGCCGGCGACGAGATACAGCCTGCTTCCACGCCGATATCGGAACTGATCCTGCGCCAGGCCGGCAGCCTGATCAACGCTGCGGCGCTGATCGGCGCAGTGGTGCTGATCATCTGGTTCGGCGCCAGACCGCTCATGCGCGAAATCGCCGGCAATCGAGTGGCTGAACTGGCAGGCGAGCGCGAAGCAGGCGAGATTGCCATTCCGGATTTCACCGGGACGGGGCAGTTGGCGAATGTCGAGGCTTCCGGCGAAACAGCTCTGTCAGGAGCCGCGGCTTATGCGGCACAGGCGCAGGAGAGCCTCGGCGATCTTCGCCAGCGAATGCGTGCACCTGCTCGCTACCGGCTGGAGCAGATGATCGAGATGGACGAGGAGCGTGTCGCGGCGGTTCTCAAGCAATGGGTCCATGAAGAAATCCAGGTCCCGACCGAAGCGGATGGCTTTGCCGGCCAAGAGGCGGAACGCAGGGCCGCATGACCATGAGCGATCTTTCCATCGCCAGCTTTCTTTCCGATTTTTCGCCGCGTCGCATTCCCGACGAGCGGGTGATCATTCTCCCCGCGTCCTCCGAGGAGGACGAGCCGGAAGAAGAGGCGTCTGCGGAACAGGCCTTCGAAGAGGCTGTCGATATCGAACTTCAGGTGAAGCAGGCTTTCGAGGCAGGACGTGAAGCGGGCCGGGCGGAAGCGGATGCGCTCTATGAAGCCGAAAAGCAGCGCATGCAGCGCGTGCACGAGGAGGAAATCGGCTCGGTCAGGACATCCGTCATGAACGAAACCGCCGATCGCCTGGTAATGCAGTTAAGCGAAGGGCTCGCTTCGCTCGAGGAGTCGTTCTCGCAGCAGGTCACCCACCTCATTGAGCCGCTCGTCGCCGAAAGCGTCGCCAAAAACGCGGTCGCTGATTTTGCCCGGGAGGTTGCGTCTCTCGTTCGGAACGCGGCGGATGGGGCCATTGAAATACGAGGCCCGCACGACCTGCTCGACGCGCTGCGGCGCCAGGAGGGATTTGCGCCTGAGCAGTTCGTGCTTGTCGAGGCGGAGCAGGCGGAACTCAGCATGAAGCTCGGTGAAATGATTGTCGAAACCCGGCTTTCACCCCTGCTCGCCGAATTGAAGGCATTGGTCCGATGAGTATCGATCCCGAGACCCACCGCGAAATCATTATCGTGCGTCGCGGCCATGGCGACGACCATGAAGAGCATCATGGCGGCGTCTGGAAAATCGCCTATGCGGATTTCATGACCGCGATGATGGCGTTCTTCCTGGTGATGTGGCTGATCAATGCCACCAATGAGGAAACCAAGGCGGCGGTGGCGAGCTATTTCAATCCGGTCAAGCTGATCGACAGGCACAGCAGCCGCAAAGGCGTGGAGGAGATCGATCTGGACGAGGGCAAGGTGCGCTTCGAGAGCGACAAGGCCACGGAAGAGGGCGCCAAGGTCATCAATGACAAGAAGGCCCAGACGCCGTCCGAAAGCGAAGAGCGGCTGATGTTCAAGGAGCCTTATGCCGTGCTGGCCGAGATCGCCAATGAGACCGGAATTATGCAGAATCAGTCGAAAGCCGGCGAGGGCGGGGCCGCCACTGCTGGCCCGTTGACCGGTTCGGAGGGCGGCGAGGCATATCGCGATCCCTTCAATCCGGATTATTGGTCGAACCGCGTCGATGACGAGCTGTTTCCCGTGACGGCGGGACCGGTTACGCCACCTCTCTCTCCAAGCACGGACGCAAAGGAAACGGGGCCCGAGACACAAGCTTCCGACACAGCGAAGGTTGGAAAAGCATCGGCTGATGACAAAACGGATCAGGCGGAGAAATCCAACAGCGCACCCGTAAAAGCCGAAAGCCTGCCCGAGGAGAAGGATTTGGCTGAAGCCGAAAAGCTGGCGCGGGAAATCCGCGCGGCGACAGCGGCGGCAAAAGAGCCGAACAGTCCCGATATCACCGTCGTGCCTGCCGATGGCGGCGTCATGATTCAACTGACTGACAAGATCGATTACGGCATGTTCGCCATCGGCTCGGCCAAGCCGGACCGGCGTGTGGTCGAGGTTCTGGAAAAGATCGCCAAGATCATCGCCGGCAGGCAAGGCAGCGTCATCATCAGCGGACATACGGACGCGCGGCCGTTCAAGAGTGATTCCTATGATAATTGGCGGCTTTCGTCGGCGCGCGCGCAGATGGCTTACTACATGCTGGTGCGCGGCGGTCTTGATGAAAAGCGGGTATTGCGCGTCGAGGGATATGCGGACCGGCAGCCGAAGAAGCCGGAGGATGCTTATGCCGCGGAGAACCGTCGCATCGATATCTTCCTGAAAACGGCCCCATGATGAGGGATTTCCGACGCTCCTTGCGTGCAGCGATGCTTGCGTTGGCTCCGCCGATCATTATGGCGTCGGGCGGTCCGTTCTGCGCGGGAGCAGCCGCGGCGTCGTCGTTGCCGGTGCTGGAGCCTTATCAGCTCGTTCGCTCGTTGCGGATGCTGCAGGACCAGGTAGTTAGCGGCAAGCCGGAGGCGCTTGCCATGCTCAACCGCGTCCTGGCGCGTATCGCGCAGCAATTGCAGGCAGGTCCGCCTGATGTCTGGTCCAAGACGGTAAATCTTCATGCGGCGGTCATTTACCTCCTGAACGGCGGCAATCCCGATGTCGTGCGAGCTATACTAGCGGCCGCGCCGCCCGAGGCCCTGCCGCCCCGCCTTGTCGCGGGTGCCCTGGCCTATGCGGATGCCAATTCGGCGGAAGCCGTGCAGCAGTTCTCCGATCCGCTGCCACCGGGAATTCCGAACGAGCTTTTAGCCTCGATCTATCTGGTGACCGCACCTCAGGTGGCCGTGTCGGATCCGTCCATGGCGATGAAACGCCTCGATATGGTGCGCGTTTCCGTGCCCGGCTCGTTGTTCGAGGAGGCGGCGATCCGGCGCAGTCTCAGGATCGCGGCACGGCTCGGCGACGCGGCTAAGGTGAAAGTGCTGGCGCGAAATTATCTCCAGCGCTTTTCCCGCTCGCCCTATGCCGAGGATTTCTTTCGGCAGTTCGTCGATGCGGTTCTGCAATTGAAGGACAAGATCGGCAATGATGAAATAGCGGAACTGGCGCAACTCGCCAAGCCGGCGGCACAGCACACCTTCTACCTGCGTGTGGCGCGCGGCGCTCTTCTGGACGGGCAAATGGAACGTGCCCGGTTCATTTCGGCCAAGGCCGCTGAACTGGCAGCTGAGCTGCATCTGGACGGCACGCAGGCCAGGCTCTATTCCGCCGCGAGCAAGGCCGGTTCAATGCGTGCGCGAGACGCTATCCGCACACTGTCGGAGATACCGAGGGAACGTTTGCACGAACGCGATAAAAGACTGCTCGATGCTGCCGAAGCCATGGCCGGGCGTGTCCTCCGGGAGCCGGCGCAGCCGGCCTCCGATCCTCCCATGCCGTCCAAGGCTGAAGTGGTGCCCATCCCCGCGAGCAGCGAGAATGACCCATCGTGGACACGGTCGCACAGCGAGCCGGATTCCGTGCCGGATTCGGCATTGCAGGAGACGGTGGACGATACGAAGAAGAAGCTGGCAGAAATCGACCAATTGCTGGGAAAGGCGACGCAATGACGATCAAGGATGCCCTTGCTCAGGCGGTTTACCCCTCGGCTCGCGCGACGCACGCGCAGGCGTTGAGGTCCAAATCTGCACCGTTCTCGGTGGGGGAGGATGCCGCCGATATGAAATCTGCTGCGGCAAACTTCGAAACGCTGGTCAAGGAGTTTGGGGAGAGCGGCGGCAAGGCGGAAAAGCGGAGCAGCCGGACATCGAATGCTGAAGACCCCGATGCCGAACAAGAAAAAGACAATGCGATGCCTGCTGCCAAGGAACCTGGTTCCATTGCAACGATGACCGCCCAGGCCATGCTTGCGTTCGATCCCTTGCGTATCAAGCAGGCCGAGACGGCGAGTGCCGCCGGCAGCAAGGCGGGCGGTTCTGGCGCCGATACTGAAGAAATCGGAAAGCAAGGGGCGGGCCTTTCGAGCATTTTTGCTGAAACCCAGTTCGATGAAAACGGCAATATGGAGGTGGACGGACCCAAAACAGATGGGAACGCGCCAAAGCAGACCATTCCGCCGGCCGACCCTGCCGCAACCCGGCAGAAGCTTGATCGCCCGGCTTCGGATGTGATCGCCAAGCCGAACGCTGACAACACAACGCCCGTTGCCAACGACGGTAAGTCGTCATTATCTGCAGGTGGTGGGGAAATTCGTAATCAAGAGACCACCGACAACGATCCAAAAACATCCACGCAGCCGGATGTGAACGGC
Source organism: Phyllobacterium phragmitis (assembly GCF_002980495.1). Lineage (GTDB taxonomy): Bacteria > Pseudomonadota > Alphaproteobacteria > Rhizobiales > Rhizobiaceae > Paramesorhizobium > Paramesorhizobium phragmitis. The sequence continues at coordinate 28,374 of NZ_PVBR01000010.1, read as the reverse complement.
ACGGCCAAGCCACGCAGCAGCGATGCTCCCAACGCCGGCGCAGTCCTGCCAAATACGCAAAGTCGGGCCGCCGGGGCAAGCAATCCGGCCGGTTCGACGAATGTCGCCGCTCCCTCGACCAGGCCGGCTATCCATATCGCTGAGGTGCAAATCGTCTCGGAGCGCAGCTACGGAGTGGCGAAGGTCCTCAATATCCGGCTGGAGCCGATCGAACTTGGAACCGTGACCGCCAGGCTGCGGCTCGTCCCCAACGGCATGCAGGTGGAACTGGTGGCCGACCGGCGAGAGACCGCGGAGCGGCTTTCGGCCGACCGGGATCTGCTCGGCAAAGCTCTACAGTCGGCGGGGCTGAGCGATCATGCTGTCGTGGCCATCACTGTGACCGAGCGCGGAGGGACCTCCACGGCAAATGCCACAGGCGGCCAGACGGGGCAGCAGAATTTCGCTGCACAGGATCAATCGGGCGGGCGCAATGGAGGGCAACCGCATACCCATATGCAAGGAGAGGGGAATGGCAATCGCGATCAGCGCGGAGCGTGGACGCCGGACGAACAGGCGCAAGGGAGCGCTCCGCCTTCGCCTGCCGACGCGCGTGGCGACCGCCGTTTGTCTCGCGATATTATCGTCTAGCATCCTTGCGCTTGGCAGCACGCCTGCGCGGGCGGAGAACGTCTGTGAACGGGAGATGCATAAGGCTGCCACCAAATACGGCATCCCGATCGGCATTCTCTATGCTGTCGGCCTGACGGAAACGGGGCGCAAGAACTCGCTGCAGCCCTATGCGATGAACATCGAGGGCAAGGCGGCATTCTTCCCGACAGCCGCCGCGGCATTGTCGGGCTTCGAGCGGGCAAGGCGTCAGGGGGCCAAGCTGATCGATCTTGGCTGCATGCAGATCAACCATTATTTCCATGGCAAGGAGTTTCCCTCGGTCGCAAAAATGTTGCTGCCGAGCGCGAATGTCGACTACGCCGCGCGCTTCCTGAAACAGCTTCGTGCCCGCGAAGGCAATTGGACGCTTGCGGTGGCCCGCTATCACGCAGGGCCCAATAACGATCCCGCCCAGAAGAAATATGTTTGCCGGGTAATGGCAAATATGGTCGCGACAGGCTTCGGAAACTGGACGCCCCAGGCCCGCAATTTCTGCGGCGCATAATCGTGTAACATATTGTTATGAATTGTGAAATTCGAAGCGCTGTTAACGTTTTCTAAAGCTTTGCATATCTATTAGTGAAACAAGCGTAATCCGTTGAATTTTCAATGTTTTTCATTTAGACATTTCTAATGTGCATCCCAATTAATTGCCCCCTGTAAATTGGGGTTGTCGCCGAGTCATCGCGCCAGTTAGTTATTGTTCCCACGGGGTAACATACTGATTCGGAGGCGGGCCGATGATTGTGGTTGTGGACGAACGCAATCTTGTAACTAGTGGGTATTCTGCGTGGTTTGGGCGCGAAGGGATTTCGACAACCGGCTTCTCTCCGGCGGATTTCGGCGATTGGGTCGATACGGTCGCCCATAGTGATATTCTGGCTGTCGAAGCCTTTCTGATTGGTGAATGTTCCAATCGAAATCATCTTCCTATCAAGATACGTGAACGCTGCTCGGCTCCGGTCATCGCAGTCAACGAGACGCAGTCGCTGGAACATACGCTGGAACTGTTCCAGTCGGGTGTCGACGATGTGGTTCGCAAGCCGGTTCATGTGCGGGAGATCCTCGCGCGCATCAATGCCATCCGCCGTCGTGCCGGTGCGGATGTCTCCGGCGCCCAGGCGGGAACCGACGTCGGTCCAATCCGGGTTTTCTCGGATGGGCGTGATCCGCAGATCAATGGCGTGGAGTTTCTGCTTCCGCGCCGCGAACGGCGGATCCTCGAATATCTCATCGCCAATCGTGGCCGCAGGCTGAACAAGACGCAGATATTCAATGCAATTTACGGAATCTTCGACAGCGAAGCCGAGGAAAACGTCGTGGAAAGCCACATCAGCAAACTGCGTAAGAAACTGAGGGAAGCGCTGGGTTACGATCCCGTCGATTCAAAACGCTTCCTCGGCTACTGCATCAATATCGAGTAATCGAATCCAACCGGCGCCTCCGCCGGTCATATTTGCTTCCCTAGAAAATCACGAATGATTTCAGAGCGACAGGTTCACGCAAGGATCGTGAACTAGCCTCGATTCCGGAATCCTCACATCAGGAGATGGAAATGAGCCTTTATGGGATGATGCGTACCGGTGTTTCAGGCATGAACGCTCAGGTCAACCGCCTGTCGGCCGTCGCGGAAAACATCGCCAACGCCAGCACCGTCGGTTACAAGCGCGCCAGTACGCAGTTTTCCTCGCTCGTGCTGTCGAGCTCCGAGGGGCAATATAATTCCGGAAGCGTCAAGACCGACGTGCGTTACGGGATTTCCGACCAGGGCGGCATTCGCTCCACGGCATCATCGACCGATCTCGCCATCGACGGAAACGGCTTCTTCGTCGTCAGCAATGCGGACGGAACGTCCTACCTGACCCGTGCCGGGTCGTTCGTGAAGGATTCCGTGGGCAATCTCGTCAACACGTCAGGCTATTATCTGATGGGTTATCCCGTCGTCGACGGCCAGGTGAATACCGTGGCCAACGGCTTTCAGGGGCTGGAGAAAATCAACATAGATCAGATGGATCTCGTTGCCGATCCGAGCCGAACCGGCAAGTTTACCGTCAATCTTCCGGCAAATGCCGAGATCGTGGCCGCCCCGCTGCCTGCAGCCAATGATGTGGCTTCGCAATATACCGCCAAGACTTCATTGGTTTCCTACGACAATCTCGGCAATCCCGTCGTCCTCGACGTCTATTTCTCAAAGACGGCCGATAATGAGTGGCAGGTTGCGGTCTATGATTCCGCGGGGCGGGCCGCAAATGGCGGCTTCCCCTATGCGTCGGCTCCGCTCACCACGTCCACCATGACATTCGACGCGACGACGGGTGCGCTGACATCGGCCGGCAATCTGGCGATCGCCATTCCGAACGGCCAGACGCTCGATCTCGACCTTTCGGCGACCAAGCAGCTTGCCGGCGACTACACGGTCTACGAGGCGAATATCGATGGACGGTCGCCGAGTGCGATCGAAAGCGTCGATATCGGCGCCGATGGTTCGGTCGTTGCCCGTTACGAGAACGGCACCCAGCGGGAAATCTATCGCATCGCTCTCGGCAATGTGGCGAGCCCGGACCAGATGGACGTGTTGAGTGGCAATGTGTTCGCGCCAAGCGGCAAATCTGGCGATGTCCAGCTTGGCTTTCCCAACAGTGGCGGGATGGGCAGCATTTCTTCCGGCGCATTGGAGGAATCGAATGCGGACATCGCCGAAGAGCTTACCGAAATGATCGAAGCGCAGCGCAGCTACACCGCCAATTCCAAGGCCTTCCAGACGGGCGCGGATTTGATGGATGTGCTGGTCAACCTGAAAAGATAGCCCTTTTTGATGCGGGCGGGATTGGATAGAGGATGTCACTAAGTTCTGCATTGCTTACGGCCCAGAGTTCTCTTTCGGCTACGTCGAAGCAAACGGCGTTGATATCGAAAAACATAGCCGGCGCAAGCGATCCAAACTATGTCAAGCGCACAGCGTCGCTGGTGTCGGGCGCCTACGGCTCGGTCTATGTGAACGTCAGCCGGTCGGCTGACGAGGCGCTGCTGACACGTTATATCCAGACAAACAGCCAGAGCGCATCGTCGAACATACTCACCACCGGGCTCAATCGTTTATCCTCGCTCTATTCGGCCGATGATTATTCGGGCTCGCCCGCGGCCCTCATCGGCGATCTGCGCGATGCGCTGCAGACATACGCCGCTCAGCCCGGCCAGAGCACGACAGCCGGTGATACGGTCGTCGACAAGGCCGTGGGACTTGCTAATGCGCTCAATGAGGGCACCTCGCAGATCCAGACGCTACGCGCCGATGCCGACGCTGACATCGCCGCCTCGGTCGATAGCATCAATGATTTGTTGGCGAAGTTCGAGCAGGTCAACAGCAGCATCGTCAATGGCACTCGATCCGGCGCCGATGTATCGGATTTTCTCGATCAGCGGGATTCGATACTGAAACAATTGTCAGGTGAGATCGGCATCACCACCATGTCCCGGGCCGACAACGACATGGTGATCTTTGCCGAAACCGGCGTGACGCTGTTCGAAAAGACCGCGCGCAAGGTGAGCTTCGAACCAACGGTGGCTTTTGCCACGGGAACGAGCGGCAACAATGTCTATGTGGACGGGGTGCCGCTATCGCACAGTACCTTCGAGCAGCCTTATGGGACCGGGCGTCTGAGCGGCTTGCTGCAATTGCGCGATCAGGTCGCCCCGGATTATCAAAGCCAGCTCGATGAAATCGCCAGAAGTCTTGTCACCCTCTTTTCGGAGACGGATCAGACATCCTCCGGTCTGCCCGCCATCACGGGGCTTTTCAGTTATTCGGGCTCGCCAGATGTGCCGGCTGATGGAACGCTTCTGCCCGGCATCGCGGGAACGATCCGCATCTCTTCAGCTTATATCCGTTCCGAAGGCGGTAGCTCCGAGTTATTGCGTGACGGAGGTGGGCCGGACAATGACCCAGCCTATGTCTACAACAGCGAGAATTCCGCCGGATTTTCGGACCGGTTACAGCAACTGATCGGGTCCATAGGCGAACCGCGCAGTTATGATCCTGCCGCGGGTGGCGGAACGAACCTCAGCGTCATCGATTACAGCAGTGCTTCGACAAGCTGGCTTGAAGGCAAGCGCCAGACCGCATCGGCCAACAAAGACTATAATTCGACCGTGTCATCGCGTGCCGAGCAGGCACTTTCCAATGCCTCGGGCGTCGATATCAACGAAGAGATGGCGCTCCTTCTCCAACTCGAACAATCCTTTCAGGCGTCAAGCCGGGTTCTGTCAACCGTCGGCTCGATGCTCGACGATCTTCTCGCTGCGGTAAGGTAATCATGAAAGCTCAATCTGTCTCGTCCTACGCACTTTCAAATGCCTTGCGTTCAGTCGTTTCCAAGGCGCAGACGGAGTTATTGAAAGCGCAACAGGAAGCAAGCACAGGCGCGGTATTCGACGTGGGGCTGGCCTTAGGCGCACGTTCCGGCCAGACCATTTCGCTGCGCAAGGAATATGACAGGCTGTCATCGCTGACCGACACGAACAATCTCATATCCCAGCGGATGAAGACGTCACAGACGGCGATCAGCGGCATCATAGATGGGGCCCAGGATTTCCTGGCCAATCTGACAGGCGCAACATCGACCGAGGCAGGAAAAAACACGATCGTCCAGAGTGCAAAGTCAGCGCTTCAGACGGCGACGGGCCTCCTCAACAGCAGCTATGCGGGCGAGTATATCTTTGCCGGGGTAAACACCGATGTGAAGCCGGTCGGCGACTATTTGGCCGACGACAGCACCGCCAGGCCGGCCATTCAAACCGCGTTCGAGAATCATTTCGGATTTGCGATGGATGATCCCCAGGTCGCGGACATCACCGCTTCGGATATGGAGGTGTTCCTCGATACGACATTCGCCGATGAATTCAGCAGCACGAACTGGAGCGACAACTGGTCCTCGGCTTCGAGCACGGTCGTCAAGAGCCGTATCGCGCCGACCGAACTCGCCGAGACATCGGTCAGTGCCAATGGAGAGGGCTTCCGCAAGGTGGCGATGAGCTTCACCATGGTCGCCGAGTTTGGCAATATCGGTCTGAATGACAATGCCTTTTCCGCCTTGATCGACAAGGCCCTTGCCACGACAACCGGGGCGATCACATCGGTTTCGCAATCGCAGTCGACGCTCGGAATCGCCGAGGCCCGCACGACAAGTGCCAATACGCGCATTGCGGCGCAGCTCAATATTCTCAACAACTCGGTTCTCGATCTCGAAGCCGTCGATCCCTATGAGGCAGCGACGCGGGTCAGCGCTTTGACGTCGCAGATCGAGACCTCCTACGCGATGACCGTCAGGCTTATGAATATGAGTCTCCTCAATTACTTGAGGTAATCATTTGAAGTAAAGATTCGGGAATTTAAAGTAAAACTTGAGAATTCATTTGCCTTTAATACCCCTGGAGATGACATGTATCAAATCCGCTATGAAGATGTGATGAGTGAAGATGCGGCAAGCGCCAAGGAGCGCGAGGGCCTGCTCTTCGATCGATCCATCGATCTGCTCTTGGCCGCGCGCGAACATGGCGCCTCCTCCCGGGAAGGCATCAACGCCGGCTATTTCACGATGCGGCTGTGGACGACGCTGATCGAGGATCTCGGCAGCGCCGAAAATGCACTGCCGGAGGAACTCAAGGCTGCGATCATTTCCATCGGCATTTTCATTCTCAAGGAAATGGAACGGATAAGGCAGGGCCAATCCGACGATTATGATTCCATCATCGATATCACCCGCACGATCAGGGACAGTCTTTAGATATGGCACCGGCGTCTAAAAACACCATTCGTCTTTCGCTTCGTGCGGGAGAGAAGATCTACATCAATGGCGCGGTACTTCGCGCCGATCGTAAGGTTTCCCTCGAGCTTTTGAACGACGCCACCTTTCTTCTGGAAAGCCATGTCCTGCAGCCCGAGCAGACGACGACGCCGCTGCGCCAGCTTTATTTCGCCGCCCAGATCATGCTCATCAATCCGTCCATCGGCGCGGAAGCCCGCGAAACATTCAAGAAGATGCTGAAGACGACGCTGAACACGTTCGAGGATGCCGATATCCTGAAAGGATTGAAGCTCGTCGACGAACTCGTGCACCAGGGCCGTGTATTCGAAGCGCTGAAAACCCTTCGTGGCCTTTATCCCGGCGAGGCAAGGATCATGGACGGCGGCGGTATTGGATGTGAACCAGCAATTCTGACCCAGCCTTCGGAGGCCATGGCATGACGACGACACCGAGCGTTTCCAACCAGACGACGAACACCAACACATCGCCCACGACTTCCACGACCGCGAGTGCGGCATCGGCGGATTATCAGTCCTTCCTGAAACTGCTTGTCGCGCAGATGAAGAACCAGGATCCGACAGAGCCGATGGATTCGACACAATATGTATCGCAGCTGGCGACGTTTTCAAATGTCGAGCAGGCGGTTCAGATGAACAGCAAGCTTGAGCAACTGCTTGGCAGTTTCTCGCTTTCCCAGGCCGACGGTCTGATCGGCCGCACCGTCACGAGCGCCGATGGAACGATCAGTGGCGAAGTGGAATCCGTACGCATCCTGCAGGACGGCATGGTGGCGAAGCTTGCCGACGGCAGCGAACTGGCGATCACGACCGGCGTCACCATAAGCTGAGTTGGGCGAAAGGGGCGGGCGATGAACGAAGCCGATGCGCTCGATATCATCAATTCGGCGATCTGGACGATTCTCGCCGCCAGCGGTCCTGCCGTCCTGGCCGCGATGGTCGCGGGCATCGGCATTGCGCTTTTCCAGGCGCTGACGCAGGTGCAGGAAATCACGCTTACCTTCGTGCCGAAGATCGTGGTGATATTCGTCGTCCTGGCCTTTACCGCGCCATTCGTCGGAGCGCAGATCAACGCATTCACGCTTCTCACCTATTCGCGCATCGAAAAGGGGTTTTGAGGAGCGTTTGTGAGCAAATCCCTCGCGCAAGCTTCGTAGTCTAGTCTCCCCGAATATCGTGGGAGAACAGTGTGCAGCAGAGCGCGACAAAATCATTCGGCGACAAAGGATTCCTGACGGGAAGCGACATAGGTTTCGCGGCCGGCATCGTCATCATTCTCACCGTTCTGTTCCTGCCGGTGCCGGCGGTGGTCCTCGATATCGGCCTTGCCTTCTCGATCGCCTTCTCGGTGCTGATCCTGATGGTTTCGCTGTGGATCCAGCGGCCGCTCGATTTCTCCGCCTTCCCGACCGTGCTCCTGATCGCGACGATGATGCGCCTGTCGCTCAACATCGCCACGACGCGCGTGATCCTCACGCATGGCAATGAGGGATATACGGCGGCGGGACACGTCATCCATGGCTTCTCGCAATTCGTCATGGGCGGCGATTTCGTCATCGGGATTGTCGTTTTCTGCATTCTCATCATCGTCAATTTCCTTGTCATCACCAAGGGCGCGTCCCGTATCGCCGAGGTGGGCGCACGTTTCACGCTCGATGCCATTCCCGGCAAGCAGATGGCGATCGATGCGGATCTCTCTTCGGGGCTGATCGATGAGAAGCAGGCGCAGCACCGCCGCCGCGAGCTGGAGGAGGAGAGCTCGTTCTTCGGCTCCATGGACGGTGCGTCGAAATTCGTTCGCGGCGATGCCATTGCCGGTCTCATCATCACGACCGTCAACATCTTCGGCGGCATCATCATCGGCGTCACCCGCCACGGAATGGATGTCTCGCAGGCTGCCGACGTGTTCACCAAGCTTTCCGTCGGCGACGGCCTGGTAACGCAGATACCTGCTCTGATCGTTTCGCTCGCCGCTGGTCTTCTGGTTTCCAAGGGCGGCACGCGCGGCTCGACCGACCAGGCGGTGTTCGGCCAGCTTGGCGCTTACCCGAAGGCGCTGTTCATCGCGGCATTTCTGCTTTTCGTGCTGGGCGTCCTGCCCGGTCTTCCGGCCCTCCCGTTCTTTGGGCTTGCCGCGAGCATGGCTTTCGTCGGCTTTGCCGTTCCGCGCCGTTTGGCCAAACAGCATGAGGCGGACAAAGCGGAAGCGGCGCAAAAGCAGCGGAAGGCGGAGGACGAGGAGCGAAATTCGGTCAAGGCGTCATTGGAGACGGCCCAGATAGAGCTTTGTCTCGGCAAGCAGCTCTCGACAAGGCTTCTCGCCTCGCAGGAAGAGCTCGCTCATCGCGTCAGCAAGATGCGCAAGAAGTTCGCTCTCGAATACGGTTTCGTCATTCCGGAGATCAAGGTCACGGATGATATCTTACTCGGGCCCAAGGCTTACCGGATCAAAATTCACGGCACCGCCGTCGCCTCGAATGCATTGCGCGTAGGCGAGACCTTGGTCGTGCTCGGCGAGCGCACGCCGCCCGACGTGCCGGGCGAGGAAGTTCGCGAGCCGGCTTTCGGCATGAGGGCCTATTCTGTGCCCGAGACGTTCGCGGCCGAGCTGAAGCGCGATGGCTATATGACGGTGGACAATCTTTCCGTCCTGTTGACCCATTTGAGCGAAATCATCCGCAACAATCTGGCGCAGCTTCTGTCCTACAAGGACATGCGCATCCTGCTCGACAGGCTTGGGCCGGAATATCGCAAGCTTCTCGACGATATCTGCCCCGGCCACCTTTCCTATTCCGGGCTTCAGGCGGTGCTCAAACTCCTGCTCGCGGAACGGGTTTCGATCCGCAATCTTCATCTCATTCTGGAAGCCATCGCCGAGATCGCACCGCATCTGCGGCGCTCCGAACTGATCGTCGAACACGTGCGGATGCGCATGGCGCAGCAGATATGCGGCGATCTTTCGGAGGACGGAATTCTCAATGTGCTGCGCCTCGGCAATCGCTGGGATCTGGTCTTCCACCAGAGCCTCAAGCGGGATGCCAAGGGCGAGGTGATCGAATTCGATATCGATCCGCGTCTGCTCGAACAGTTCGGCACCGAAGCGAGCACGGCGATCCGCAAGCATCTGGACAGCGGCGAGCGCTTCGTGCTGGTGGCTTCGCCCGAGGCGCGGCCCTATATCCGCATGATTATCGAGCGGCTCTTCGCCACGCTTTCCGTGCTGTCCCATGTGGAAATCGCGCGCGGCGTCGAGGTGAAGTCGCTCGGGACAATTTCGTAAGAGCGCGGCGGCATGCTGTTATCAGCGCTTTCGGTACCGCTCAATGAAATGGTGCTGACCGCATTTCTGGTCTTTGCCAGGGTGGGAGCCTGCCTGATGGTGATGCCCGGGATTTCGAGCCCGCGCATTCCTATGCCTGTCCGGCTTTTTCTGGCGCTTGCCTGTTCGCTGATGGTCGTTCCACTGGTTCAGCCGCGATTGGAGACCACGCTTGAGAACGCGCAGTCATGGACGATATTGCGGATGATCGTGACGGAAAGCATTGTCGGCGGATTGATCGGCATTTTGGCGCGGATCTATTTCTGGGCACTGCAATTCATGGCTGGTGTCATCGCCATGGCGATCGGCTATACCGGTTCGCCGGGCGGAACGATCGAGGAGTCTGAACCACAGGCGATCGTCGCCAGCATCATCACGCTTTCCGCACTCTTCCTGTTCTTCGTGACCGATCTGCATCAGGAGGTGTTGCGGGCGCTGCTGTCCTCCTATTCCGTTATCCCGATCGATAGCGGTTTGCGGCCCGATGCGGCGCTGGTGGATATAACCGATGCCTTCTCCAACGCTTTCACCGGCACCTTGCGGATCGCCGCGCCATTCCTTGTCTTCGCGATCCTGGTCAATATCGCGATCGGCCTCATCAACAAGCTGACGCCGACAATCCCGGTTTATTTCATTTCGCTGCCGTTCGTGCTGGCCGGTGGCATGGTGCTGATCTATTTCCTGCTGCCGGAGCTGCTGAGCTTCTTCATTTCGGAAGTCGGCGTTCATCTGCGCAGCTTTTAGGGGTCTGCATGCAGGATATCGGGAGCTTGAAGAGAATGACCGCCGTTCAGTCGCTGCTGAAAGCGCGGCTGGAGATGACGATCTCTCATCTTGCCGCCGGTCTGGCGGAGATCGCAGCCGAAAACGGCGAATTATTCGCGATGCAGGATCGCCGTTATGAGGGTGGTGCGGCTTTCGTGGATGCAGCGGCAATCCTGGCGCGGCTCAATGCCAATATGCGCCGCAAGACACAGCTGGAAAATGAGCTTGCTGCCGAGCGGCAGGCTCTGCTTCAGGCGTCGCGCAGGCTGGATGTGCTGGAAAGCAGGATATCCGATTGCAGGCGAGAGCGGGAAAGAAAAGCTGAAACTGACATCATCGAGGAATTGATAGCCGGCAAAATGCGTTTCGGCTCAAGCTTGCCGTAAGTTTGGCAGGATAAAGTGAGTTGGAATAAGAAAGGGTATTCATCGACATGGCGATAAATCCGCCGTCAGACATTGTGCTCGATGTTGCAAATGCGGCTGATCCTGAAAAACTCAGGGCTTCCGTCGAGCGGCTGCGTTTGCTTGGGTCGTCACAAGTGTCGTCACGGGCGTCGAGCGTTTCATCATCCGCGCAGGAAGCTTTTTCGGTCGAGGCCGCTCCTTTGGACAGAGCGGTATCAAAGGGCACCGGGTACAGTCCTGCCTATACGAAGTTCGAAGCCTTCATGCTGCAATCTTTCGTCCAGTCGATGTTTTCCGAGGATACGAATGCGGTTTTCGGGCAGGGCATTTCCGGCGAATACTGGAAATCGATGATGGCGGAGGCAATAGCGCAGAAAATGGCCGATGCTGGCGGGATCGGCATTGCCCGCATGCTGCAGGCGCAAAGCACGCGGCTCGCCCAGGCCGATATGCCCGTTACAGCCACATTGATGAATGTGAAATCGCTGGAGGCCGGATCGGGAGACACGCAATCTCTCTCCACGGATATTCTCCGTCAAGCCGAACGCCAGCTCATACAGCAACAATTGAATAATACCGATGCGGATACGGATCCGAACCCGCACACATCCTGAGGAACCCCCAATGACATCCAATTCTTCCGAAAAAATGCCTTCCACGCCGGAAGCCGGCTCATCAACCAAGGGTGGTAAGGAAGCCATCCTGAAGCCGGTCGTGCTTGCGATACAGCGTCTGGAGAATGTGGTCGAAACGGAGACGCAACTCCTGCTCGACGGCGCAAATCCTGATCTCGGCGAGATCAATGCCCGCAAGAGCAGGGGGCTCTATGACTTTACCCGGGCGATGAACAAGGCGGGGGCGCTTGCCGACGCAGCGGCGCTCAGGACGCTTCAGCCGCTGCTCGACCGGCTGAAGCAGAAGCTCGAACGCAATTGTGAGGCGCTGCAACTGCATCTGCGTGCTGTCGGTGAACTCTCCGACATCATCCGCACGGCGCTCGAAACGCAGGAGGCGGACGGCACCTACAGCATGCAGCATGCACGGGCCGGTCACGCCCTATGATCCGCATTGTCCTGATAGGCTTGTGGATTTGCGCCGTCGCTCTCGGTTCGCTGTTTATCGCGGTGCGTGGTCACGCGCCCGCATCGACAGAAAAGGGCGGGCAGGCGAGTTATCTCGGCGGGATGGACTATGTCAAAACCGACGTGTTCAGCGTGCCGATCATGACCGGCGGTTCGGTGGCCGGCTATATCGTCGCGCAACTGGTCTACACCATCGATTCGAATGCGAAGTCACGGCTCACTGTTCCGCTGGAATATTTCATCAATGACGAGATATTCCGGCAGTTCTACGGGAGCTATTCCGATACGCGGCAGGTCGAAAAGGTGAATTTCGAGATGGTTCGAAAATCCGTGATCGATGGTATCAATCAGCGGTTCCCCGAACCGGTGATCCAGGATCTCCTGGTCGAACAGTTCAGCTATATTTCGGCCGCCGAAATCCGCGAAATGAACTTGAAGGGCACCGGAGGAAAATAGCTCTTCAGGTCATGACAACGGATCAAAGGGAATAATATTTGCTGGCCAGTTCCGAAAGGCGCGCGTTGCCCAGCGGCTGAACGGTGGGATCATGGCAAAATCTGACGCCCAGCTCCAGGCCGTCGCGCCAGACGACTTCAGCGATGAGCGCCTGGTTGTGGCGGTCGTCGAAAAGCCAGAAGCGGTCGGGCAAGCCCTGCGGATCGGCGACGCGGATCTTCGCACCGCCTCCGGCTATATCGTGCAGCTGGCATTCGATCAGGAAATGACCATCGATATTCACGAGCTTTCCCGAACGCAGCCGTGTGCGGCGGCGCTCGGAGCCACGTTTCTCTGGCACAGAAGCAGGGCCGGTCATCGGCAAAAACCTGCAAGATCGAGACTGGCGGGGCCTTCCGTTTTACCGGAATATCCCGTTACGCCACTTGCGTCATCGATCCTGCCCATTTCAGCCTCGCCGCGGATTCCTCGTTGACTTCCCATGCCACACAAAGGATTTCGGAACCGTTAGGTTCGATCCGCGAGCCGAGAATTTCGGAGGGGACCCGCAGCGAACGGGACAATTCGAATACTGTGCGCTCGCAGACAGCGATGTGACGGTTGACGCCCTGCTGGATGCCATATTCGATGGCGCCGAGCGAGAGTTCGATGGCCACGCGATTGATGCCGCTGTTGAACTTAAGATGTGAGGCGGAGGGGGAAACGCAGAAACGTGTCGTCTCCCATACACGCGGCGACATGATGCTGGTGCGATCCGGGATAAGATCGGAAAAGACTTCCCATGTCAGGGTTGGACCTGTCGTGACCATCTGGCGAAGGCCGCCGAGCAGTTGACCGTCCGCCGTAGTCGACAGAATGTACATACAGTCCATCGTATCGTAGATATCTCTTTCGGTATCTCCGGTGACGTTCACGCTCCAGCCGAGCTTGTCGTGAAATATCGTTTTGCGCAGACGAAAATAATCGTCAAGCAACGAACGGTATTGTGGCCTTTGTTGCGGATGGATATAGTGAAGCATGATTGTCCCCCTTATTCGCCTAAGCAAGATGGTTGAGGCGAAATTGACGAGCCCCGCCTACCGCAATTCCGAACAAAGCGCCGGTCCGTCCGCCATGTGCGGATATTTGCAGGGCAAATGTGAAAAGAGATTTAAGTTAATAGTTAGAGTTGTATCTTTTAAAGATTGTAACGACTAAAAATAGTTTTGTAGCGCATTTCGCGCATGAGTTGCAAGTTTTCAATGCGACACTATGCGAGGATATCAACTGTTTAAGCAACTAGCGCAGGTTCCGCGGATTTCTACCGTTGTCTTGGAGGGTTTGAATCCATTCTGGCCGGTCCAGTCTCTAACCTGTTCTTCAATGACGACATCCGAGAATTCCGATACCTGACCACATTTTTCGCAAATGGCGAATGCAATCAGCCCGTGTTCCCCGCAATGAGGATGTGCACAGGCGACGAAGGCGTTGAGGCTTTCGAGCCGGTGAACCATGCCGTAGTCCAGGAGCTTATCGAGCGCGCGATAGACCTGTAGCGGCGCGCGGAAGCCATCGTCGCGTAGCCGGTCCAAGATGGTATAGGCGCTCAACGGGCTTTCGGCTTTCGTCAGAGCGTTGAAGACAAGGGCCTGATTGCGGGTGAGCTCGTGAGTGGCTGTCATTGGCTTAGCGTCCGCGCGCGGTTGATGGCTGGAACATATGTAGTGGCAACAGGCTCAAAATGAAAACCCCCAAAGCGGCAACGACGATGGACGGGCCGGATGGGGTGTCGAAGCGCAGCGATCCGAAAAGGCCGGCCACCACCGCGGCCGCACCGATGAGAGACGCAAAAACCGCCATCTGTTCCGGCGTTGCCGAAAGGCGCCGGGCGGTTGCGGCCGGAATGATCAGGAGTGCTGTGATCAGAAGTATGCCGACGATCTTCATCGCGATGGCGATGACGATGGCCATGAGCAGCATGAAGACGATGCGCGAGAACTCCGGGTGGAGGCCTTCCGCCTTTGCCACATCTTCATTGACGGTCGCGGCGAGCAGGGGGCGCCAAAGCCATAGCATGACCAGCAGGACGGCCAGACCGCCGCCATAGATGAAGGCGATATCGGTTTTCGAAACGGCGAGAATGTCGCCGAACAGAAAACCCAGGAGGTCGACACGTATCCACGTCATGAAGGCGACCATGACCAATCCCAGAGCCAAGGTCGAGTGGGAAAGAATGCCGAGAAGCGAATCTGTGGAGAGCGAATCGCGGCGCTGCAGAAGCAGGAGGAGCCCGGAAATCATCATGGCAACGGCGAAGACGCCGATCATGACATTGATCTCGAAAAAGAAGGCCAATGCGACGCCGAGAAGGGCGGAATGGGCCATGGTATCGCCGAAATAGGCCATGCGCCGCCAGACGATGAAGCAGCCGAGCGGCCCCGTGGTGAGCGCGAGGCCAACGCCGGCGACAAGCGCGCGGGTGAAGAAATCATCAAGCATGGGTGCTTTCTCCTCCCGCCTTCAGGGTTTGTGTGTGGTCATGGTCATGATGATGGCCGTCATGCTCATGGCAGTGATCGGTGACGGATCCGTCCGCATGGCGGACACGCCCGTCGGGAAGATGGGTATGATCGTGACGATGCTCATATACGGCAAGCGGACCCCTGGCCCGTGGGCCGAAGAGCCTTGCATATTCCTCGCTTGACGCGACGTCCTTTGGCGTGCCGCTGCAGCATATATGGCCGTTGAGGCAGATGACGCGATCGGTTGCGGCCATCACTAGGTGCAGGTCGTGCGAGATCAAGAGCACGCCGCAATGGGCCGTGTCGCGCAGTTTCTCAATCAGTTCATAGAGTGCTGCTTCGCCGATGAAATCCACACCCTGCACGGGTTCGTCGAGAACGAGAATGTCCGGTTTGCGCACCATGGCCCTGGCGAGCAGCGCGCGCTGGAACTCGCCGCCGGAGAGATGGCGCATCTCCGCCTTTGCAAGATGGGGAATGCCGACAGCCTCGAGCGCCTGTAGAATATCCTGTTTCTTCTGTGGCGAAGTCAGCGTGATGAGCCGCTCGACGGAAAGCGGGAGCGTCCAGTCGATCGCCAGTTTCTGGGGCACATAGCCGATGCGCAGATCAGGCGCGTGGATCACCCGCCCTTCATCCGGCTTCAAAACCTTGATCGCCAGCTTGGCCGTCGTGCTCTTGCCCGATCCGTTCGGCCCGATCAGGGTGACGATCTCGCCGCGTCTCAATTCGAGATCGATATCGCGGACAAGCCATTTGCCACCCCGGAAGACGCCGGCATTTCTGATTTCTATGAGAGGCGCTGGGGCCGTTTGGCCGGTCGGCATATCGATATTTTCCAGTGAGCACTTGTCATGCCTTATGGCAGACGGTATAGGGTTACGCAACTTATGTAATAAGATAACATATCAGTTGCCGTACATCCGAATTCAATGAGAGGTACCATGAAAATTCTCCGCTCCCTTCTGCTCACCTCCGTCGTTGTTGCATGTGCGGGATCTGCCTTTGCCGCGGACAGGGAAGGTGTTGTCGCCTCGATCAAGCCGATCCATTCGCTGGTCGCCGCCGTGATGGAGGGCGTCGGCGAGCCGACGCTCCTCGTTCGGGGCACCGGTTCGGCGCATGCCTACAGCCTCAGGCCTTCCGATGCGGAGGCAATCGAGCACGCCAAGGTTATTTTCTGGGCCGGGCCTGGAATGGAGACCTTTCTGCAAAAGCCTTTGGAGACGCTTGCAACCGGCGCGGAGATCGTGACGCTGGAAGATGCTCCCGGTCTGACGAAGCTCAAATTCCGTGAAGGCGGTGCGTTCGAAGCGCACAAGCATGATGATGAGGCGGAAGAAGGCCATGATCATGCGCATGAGGAAGGCCATGACGGGCATGGCCATGCGGAGGGCGAAGGGCATGCCCACGATAGTGCGGAGAGCAAGCATGATCATGCGGCGGAAGCCGGGCATGAGGAAGGCCATGAGCATCACGACCATGAAGCGCATGGCGAGTACGATCTGCATTTCTGGCTCGACCCGGAAAATGCTGAGGTTCTCGTAAAGGACATTGCCGAGACGCTGTCGGAATCCGATCCCGCCAATGCCGAACGTTACAAGAGCAATGCGGAAGCCTATTCGGCGAAACTCGACACTCTGACGAAGAACATCGCCGCTGAGCTTGCGCCCGTCAAGGACAAGCCCTTCATCGTCTTCCACGATGCCTATCAGTATTTCGAAAAGCGGTTTGGCGTGAACACGGTGGGTTCGATCACCGTCAGCCCCGAAAACGTGCCTGGAGCGCAGCGTGTTTCGGAAATCCGCGAAAAGGTGAAGCAGCTCGGCGCGACATGCGTCTTTGCGGAACCGCAGTTCGAGCCGCGCCTGGTCAAGACGGTCACCGAAGGCACAACGGCAAAATCCGGTGTGCTCGATCCGCTCGGGGCATCGCTGAAGGACGGTCCCGATCTCTATCCGCAGCTTATCCGCAATCTGGCGGGCTCGTTGAAAGCCTGCCTCTCGGAGGCGAGCTGAAAATCCTTGGCATGATATGGCGTGGCTGATCCCGCCATATCATGCAAGCGGCGTCCAGAGAGCGGCGCCTTATATCTTCAAGAGCTCGTCCATGACGGGTGCGCCGGTTTCCGCAAGCGTTCTGTTGTCGAGAACCGTTGCGATCGCCTCGCGCACATCGAGCATCATCAGCCGGACCTCGCAATTTTCTTCATTGCAATCGTCGCATGGGCGGTAACGCGTCTTGCTGGCGCAGGAAATCGGCGCAAGCGGTCCGTCGAGGATGCGGATGATATTGCCGATACGGATCTCATTGGCGGGCTTCGCCAGACAGAAGCCGCCGCCTTTTCCCTTGCGGCTGTGGACGAAGCCGGCATTGCGCAATTCGGTCAGGATATTGTCGAGAAACTTTCGCGGAATTTGCCGTGCAATCGCAATCGCGTTGACCGATGCAAGTTCGCCTTTTTCGATCTCGGCCAGGTGAACCATTGCCTTGAGACCGTATTTTCCCTTCTTGGTCAGCATGGCCGTTCCTGGGACAATATGCGATCTTTCTTATGGCCGTCGTGGGACGACGGTCTTCACGCCTGTGCGTTCTTATCCCCATGAGAATTAAGAATTCACTCGCCGCACGGCAAGCATTTTCCTAGTCGAAAGGATTCCCGAAGACGATTTCTCCGTCGATGACGGTTCTCTTGATGTCGAGCCCGTTGTCGAGATGCAGGAAGCTGGCGCGCATTCCCTCGCGCAGTGCGCCAAGCTGATCGCCAAGCCCGATGCTGTTGGCGGGATAAAGCGATGCCATGCGCAAGGCTTCGTCAAGCGGCAGGCCGATCGTCCGGTGCATGAAGCGGACCGCCGAGATCATGTCGAGGTCGGCGCCGGCAAGCGTTCCGTCCTCAAGCGTCAGCCGGCCATCGGTGCGGTAGATGGTGCGTCCATTAAGCGTGAAGCTCGTCAGATCCGTACCGATCGTCGACATGGCGTCGGTAACGAGAAAGATATGACCGGGGCCGGTCTTTGCCCGCAGCGCAATACCGATGGCCGCGGGATCGACATGGAGGCCATCGGCGATCAAACCGGCATTGAGGCTGCCGATACCGAGGGCGGCGCCGACCATGCCCGGCTCACGATGACCAAGCGGGCTCATCGCGTTGAAGAGATGGGTCACCATCGAGGCGCCTGATGCTGCAGCCTGCGAAGCGACGGCATAAGAACTGTCGGAATGGCCGAGGCTGACGATGATGCCGGCCTGCACGAGCATCCTGATCTGTTCGTTGGTGATGCTTTCCGGAGCGGCGGTCAGCAGCAGGACGGAAAGATGCTTTCGCGCCTCGACCAGCCGTGCGAAATCGCTGTCATCCATGGGGCGGATGAGGGCTGGATCATGCGCGCCCTTTCTCTTCACCGACAAATGCGGTCCTTCGAGATGCAGGCCGAGGAAGCCCGGCACCTTTGTGCGCTCAGCCTCTTTACCGCCGGCGATGGCGGCGGCCGTTATCTCGCGCGTGTCGGTGATCAGCGTCGGCAGCAATCCGGTCGTGCCAAACCGGGCATGCGCAGCACAAATTGCGTGTATGCCATCGACATCGGGTTTTTCATTGAGCATGACCCCGCCGCCGCCATTGACCTGCACGTCGATGAAGCCGGGTACGATCATCCCGTCATGCATAGAGACTATGCGTATCGCTGAGGGAATGTCATTTTGGGCAACGACGGCCTCGATCAGGCCGCTGCGCAGAATCAGCGCTGCATCGTGCAGCCATTGTTCGCCATCGAAAATACGCGGCGCGGTTACGGCGAATTGTTCGCTCATATGGTTTCGGTCACTTTGCGTAAATGGGGCGGCTGGTCCGGATTAAAGCCGCGATGACGCGACAGGGCTTCGACGAAGCCGTAGAAGGAGACCAGAAGCGCCAGGGGGTCGGTCAGGCGGTGCGGTGTGGCGATGAAGGGCAGGTTTGTCGCCGCGGTCTTGGCGGTCGACGTCACGAAAACCGATGCGCCTTGCGCGGCAATCCGGTCGCAGGTTTCGATGATCGACTGTTCCGCCTGATCGCGGGCGGTCAGCGCAAGCACGGGAAAGGCTTCGCCGACGATGGCTACCGGGCCGTGCAGAACCTCGGCGGCGCTATAGGCTTCGGCGTGGATCGAACTGGTTTCCTTGAATTTGAGCGCCACTTCGCTGGCGATCGCGGTGGACGGGCCGCGCCCCAGGACGAAGAGAGAATCACGGCCTTCCAGTGCATCGGCCAGAGGCGACCAATCGCAGGTGAGCGCGTCGGCGAGGCATCGCGGCAGTTGATCGAGGGCGGAAAGAAGATCCGTATCGTTGGTCCAGTAGGCGAGGAGGCCGAGGCCCGCCACGGCGGAAGCGATGAATGTCTTTGTCGCCGCGACACTTCTTTCGGGGCCGGCGAGGATATCGATCGGGAAATCGCAGGTCTTTGCCAAGGGCGAATCCGGCGAATTGCTGATGGCGAATGTCAGTGCGCCGCTTTCGCGCGCCAGTTCGGCCACCGTCACGATATCAGGGCTTTTCCCAGACTGGGAAATCGCAATGCAGGCGGCGTTGGCAAGCTTGAGCTGAACGCCATAGATCGAAGCGACGGAGGGACCGAGTGAGGCGACGGGAACGCCGGCGGTCAATTCGGTCGCATATTTGAGAAAAGTCGCCACATGATCCGACGATCCACGTGCGATCGAGGCGAGAAAAGCTGGATCCTTTTCGCGCAGCAAGTTGCCTGCCTTGCGCAAGACATCGCTCGATTCGTCGAGGAGACGCGCGACGACATCCGGAATGGAGGCGATCTCGGCATGCATGAGACTGGGTTGTGTGGTCAAAGAACGGCTCCCGCTGATTCCGCCGACTGTCCCGATGGTCCGCTGAGGCGCAGTTCGGCGATGAATTCATAGGCGTCGGCCCGGTAGATCGAGCGGGTAAACTCGATCACCTTGCCGGATTCCAGATAGGAGATGCGCTCGATGTTGAGGCTCGCCGAGCCTGGCTGCACATCGAGAATACGCGCATCATTCTCCTTCAAAATGGCGGCGGAAATACGCTGAATCGCGCGGACCGGTCGATTTCCGCCATCGGCCAGAACCGCGTAAAGCGATGTCGTCACATCTTCGGGGCGGGGCAGGACACTTGCCGCAAGGGCTGCCCGCTCGATCGCCATCGGCGTCTCGTTGGCGACGCGCAGGCGGCTGATGCGGGCGATTTTTTCGCCTGATGTAAGACCCAGCGTCACCATCTCCTCGGGCGAGGGGGCATAAATGCCCCGGTCAAGCCAGACCGAGCGCACGATCATGCCGCGCCGCGCCATATCCTCGGTGAAGGAAGTGAGTTGGGTCAGATATTGTTCCACCGGCTTGACCCGTGGGGCGACGAAGGTGCCCGAACCATGGCGCTGGACAAGCAGTCCTTCCTTCACCAGTTCCTGAACGGCCTTGCGCACCGTGACGCGCGAGACATCCGCCATGCTGGCGATCTCGCGCTCCGGCGGCAGGGCATCGCCTGGCTTGAGGATGCCGCGGGCGACGGCGCTTTCTATGATCCGCTTGAGCTTGACATAAAGCGGGCCGCCGCCCGATGTTTGCGCCGCAATATCGGCGAAGATGGTCTGCATGAGATCAGCCATGATCCGCCTCCTCAGGCGCAAAGAGCTCGACCGCCAGCTTGACGGCGCCGCTGAGCGCATCGCCTAAGGGCGGGTGGAGGCGGGCGCGGTATTTCGGCGAGAGCCTTGATGTGTAGAGTGGGCCAAGGCCGCCGATCAGGCAGAGCCTGTCCTGCTCCGGCGGCATGATCGCGTCGAGCGCTTCCTCGATGGTCTTGACCGATCGGTCGATGAGTAGCAGGGCGAGCCTGTCGCCCTTGTCGGCATATTCGAAGACCAGCGGCGCGTAAGTGCCGAAATCGTTTGGCCTGGCGTCATGCGCGAAGGCGACGATCCTGTGCGGATCGTTGCCGAACATGGCCATGGTCTTTTCCGCCAGGGCTGAGGAGGGATGGACGCCGTCATGCGTCAGCAGCGCCTCTTCGAGCAGGTCGCGGCCCAGACGCGCGCCGCCGCCCAGATCGCTCACCCTGAAACCCCAGCCGCCGATGGTGCGGACATGGCCCTTCTCGCGGGTGATGAACACCGAGCCGGTGCCGAGAATGACGGTGGTTCCGTCGTCGTCGCCCAAGGCGCCCTGGAGCGCGATGGCCGCATCGGATTTCACGGCTGCTCGCGCAAAGGGCAGAAGCTTTTCGAGGCGCGCGCCATTGTTGTTCACATTGGCGCCGGCAAGACCGAGCACTGCCGAGATCGCGCTTGTCGCGCTTATGTCGAGACCAGCTTCCTGCAATGCCTGACCGGTCGCGGACAGGATATTGGCCCGCGCCGTCTCGATATCCGTCATGATATTGGCGGAGCCGCTTTTGCCGCGACCGATGATCCTGCCCGCCCTGTCGGCAAGCGCCGCGCGGCATCCGGTGCCGCCGCCGTCAATCCCCAGAAGATATTCCACGCGATTATGTCTCCTCGCGATCATGATACCAATAAAGCACCAATAGCCAAGAGGGCAAAACCGCCAAATTCAAAATATGCGGGGAAATAAGGAGATTTGCATTGTTGTGGAAATTTGATGACAGAAATCGTTAAGGTCTCTGGACAAGTGGTATTTTTTTGGCATTATCGAGAAAGTGGGAGAACAAGACAATGGCCGTCAATCGGACCGAACAGCTGCATGATGAGGCGAGGGGCCTCGATCATCAGCCGCCACACCAAATCGCAGCCCTCCTTGCCAAGGCTCAAGGTGAGGCCGCCGCTGTCGTGACTCATGTATCCGCCGATATCGCGTGCGCCGCCGATCTGGCTGCGAGCGCATTGGAGCAGGGCGGGCGGCTTGTCTATGCGGCGGCGGGAAGCTCAGGGCTGATGGCGCTGGCCGATGCGCTGGAACTGCCCGGCACGTTCGGCATTGCGCGTGATCGCATCGTCGTTCTCCTTGCGGGCGGCATAGAAAGCCTGACGCATCTGACCGGCGCGCCGGAGGACGATGCGGAGCATGGCGTACGCGACGTTACTGCCGCAAATCTCAATTCAAACGATTGTCTGATCGCCATTTCGGCCAGTGGCTCGACGCCCTATGCCGTGGGCGCTTTGCACGCAGCCAAGAGCCGTGGCCTCAAGACCATCGCCATGGCGAATAATCCGGGCGCGCCCATTTTGGAGCTGGCCAATATCGGTATCCTGCTGGCGACGCCGCCGGAAATCATAGCGGGGTCAACCCGCATGGGCGCGGGAACCGCCCAGAAAATCGCGCTGAACCTGTTGTCGACGCTGGCGGCGATCCGGCTGGGGCATGTCCATGATGGTTACATGGTCAATCTCCATGCCGATAACGCCAAGTTGAAGGCGCGGGCGACGCATATCGTGGCGTCCATCACGAATTGCAGCGAGGAACGCGCGCGGGCCTGTCTTGAACAGGCCGGCGGTTCGGTCAAGCCGGCGGTTCTTCTGGCGGCTGGCGCGGTGGATCTGACGGCTGCGTTACGGCTTCTCGATAGCAACGGACAGAAACTGCGTCCGGCGCTGGTCGAATTGGAAGGGAGCTTCGGCTCCCATTTGAGATCTGCATAATCTTATCCAAAAAGTCTGCAACTTTTTGGGATTATGCAGGAACAACGCGCCTGAAGGCGCAAAGGGGAGAGTTATCATGATGAGCAAGACAATGATCGCAGTGTTGCTCGCGTCAAGCGTTCTCGGCTCGACCGGGGCGGCTTACGCGGAAGATGTGACGCTGAACATCGAGAGCTGGCGCAATGACGATCTGCCGATCTGGAACGAAAAGCTGATCCCCGCCTTCGAGAAGGCTAATCCGGGCATCAAGCTCAAGTTCAATCCTTCCGCGCCCACCGAATATGACGCAGCACTCGGCGCCAAGCTCGATGCCAATACGGCTGGCGACATCATCACCTGCCGCCCGTTCGACAAGTCGCTGGCGCTTTTCCAGAAGGGGCAGCTTGCCTCGCTCAACGATCTGCCCGGTATGAAAGAGTTCAGCCCGGTCGCCAAGTCGGCCTGGGAAACGGATGACGGCAAGACCACCTTCTGCGTGCCGGTCGCGTCCGTCATCCATGGCTTCATCTACAACAAGGATGCGTTCGAAGAACTGGGCCTGAAAGTGCCGCAGACGGAAGACGAATTCTTCGCCGTGCTCGACGCGATCAAGAAGAACGGCACCTACATTCCAATGGCGATGGGCACCAAGGATCTCTGGGAAGCCGCGACCATGGGCTATCAGAATATTGGCCCGAACTACTGGAAGGGCGAGGAAGGCCGCAAGGCGCTGATCGCAGGCACGGAAAAGCTGACCGATCCTGAGTGGGTCGATCCGTTCAAGACGCTGGCGCGCTGGAAGGATTATCTGGGCGACGGCTTCGAGGCGCAGACCTATCCCGACAGCCAGAACCTGTTCACGCTTGGCCGCGCGGCGATCTATCCGGCCGGCTCATGGGAAATCTCCGGCTTCGAGACGCAGGCGCAGTTCAAGATGGGCGCGTTCCCGCCGCCGGTGAAGAAGGCCGGCGACACCTGCTATATCTCGGACCATACCGATCTGGGCATCGGCATGAACGCCAAGACGAAGCATCCGGAAGCGGCGAAGAAGTTCCTCGAATGGGTGGCGTCGCCCGAATTCGCGGAGATCTATTCCAATGCGCTGCCGGGCTTCTTCAGCCTGTCGCCTGCAAAGGTGAAAATGCAGAACCCGCTGGCCCAGGAGTTCGTCTCATGGCGCGACAAGTGCCAGTCGACCATTCGCTCGACGTATCAGATATTGTCGCGCGGAACGCCCAATCTCGAGAATGAGACCTGGGTTGAGTCGGCGAATGTGATCAACGGCACGGATACGCCGGAGCAGGCGGGCGAGAAGCTGCAGAAGGGTCTCGATAGCTGGTACAAGCCGGCGAAGTGAGCAATGGTCCCGGCTCGCGAACGCGGGTCGGGATTTTTGGCTGGCGCTAGGTTCATCCCTCGCCCTTCGAGGCTCGCTTCGCTCGCACCTCAGGATGAGGGATGAACCTACCGTTCCTCATTCTGAGAGGTAGGTGATTGCCGGCTCCGCCCCGCCCCCCACGCGTGACAGGGCGCGACGCTTCAGTAGCCCTCATCCTGAGGTGTGAGCGAAGCGAGCCTCGAAGGGCGAGGGCGGCCCGCCCGGTGAAGAATTTAAAAGGCTGACCGAAGAATGACCACAACCACCGCAAAGAGCAGGCCCGTGCGATGGCATATCGCGGTATTCCTCGCGCCCGCAGTGCTGATCTATACGGCGGTGATGATCCTGCCGCTGTTCGGCACAATGCAATTGTCGCTCTTCCGGGTCGAGAACCAGATATCGGCTTTCGTCGGCCTCGATAATTTCCGCACATTGCTGGGCGATCCGCGCTGGGCGGCGAGCTTCTGGAATGCGCTCAAGAACAATGTCTGGTTTTTCATTGTCCATATGCTGGTGCAGAACCCGATCGGCGTTCTGCTGGCCGCGCTTCTGAGCCATCCGAAATTGCGGTTCAGCACCTTTTACCGGACGGCGATCTTCATCCCGACGATCCTGTCCTTCGTCATCGTCGGTTTCGCATGGAAGCTGATCCTGAGCCCGCTATGGGGCATCGCGCCTAACATGCTCGACGCGGTCGGGCTGAAAAGCCTGTTCGCGCCCTGGCTCGGCCAGGAACAATATGCGCTCACCGCGCTCAGCCTCATTTCCGTCTGGCAGTTCATCGGCATCCCGATGATGCTGATCTATGCCGCACTGCTGTCGATTCCTGACGAGATCATTGAGGCGGCGGAATGCGATGGCATCACCGGCGCCTCACAGTTCTGGAAGATCAAGCTGCCGCTGATCCTGCCTTCCATCGGCATCATTTCGATCCTCACCTTCGTGGGCAATTTCAACGCGTTCGACCTGATCTACACGACGCAAGGGGCGCTGGCCGGGCCGAACTATTCGACCGATATCCTGGGCACTTTCATGTTCCGGACGTTCTTCGGTTTCCAGCTGCAGGTCGGCGACCGCAATATGGGCGCGGCAATCGCGACGGTGATGTTCTTCATCATCCTCATCGGCGTCTGCCTTTATCTTTTCGGCATCCAGCGGCGGATGCGCCGCTATCAGTTCTGAGGAAGCCCCAATGAGCCGCGCCACGCAATCCTGGTCTCGCACCGTCGCCGCCCACGCGATCCTCATCACCTATACGCTGATCGCGCTGTTTCCAGTCGCCATCATCGTCATCAACTCGTTCAAGTCGCGCAATGCGATCTTCCGGTCGCCGCTGCAAATACCGACATCGGAGACCTTCAGCCTGATCGGCTACAAGACCGTCATCGAGCAGGGCAATTTCTTCCTCTATTTCCAGAACAGCCTGATCGTGACGGTGGTATCGATCGCGCTGGTGCTGGTGTTCGGCGCGATGGCTGCTTTTGCGCTGTCGGAATATCGCTTTCGCGGCAACACGTTGATGGGGCTTTATCTGGCGTTGGGGATTATGATCCCGATCCGGCTGGGCACGATTTCCATTTTGCAATTGATGGTCGCGGGCGGACTGGTGGACACGCTGACGGCGTTGATCCTCGTTTATACCGCGCAAGGCTTGCCGCTTGCCGTCTTCATCCTGTCGGAGTTCATGAAGCAGGTGTCCGACGATCTGAAGAATGCCGGGCGCATCGATGGCCTGAGCGAATACCGCATCTTCTTCCGCCTCGTGCTGCCGCTGGTCCGGCCCGCCATGGCGACGGTCGCCGTGTTCACCATGATCCCGATCTGGAACGATCTGTGGTTCCCGCTGATCCTCGCTCCGTCCGAAGAGACAAAGACAGTCACGCTCGGCGCGCAGATGTTCATCGGCCAATATGTCACCAACTGGAACGCGGTGCTGGCCACGCTGTCGCTGGCGATCTTGCCCGTGCTCATCCTTTATTTCTTCTTTTCCCGCCAGCTTATCCGCGGGATCACGGCAGGAGCGGTCAAATGAGCGACAAGAATTTCCAGCCCGTGCGGGTCATGGTCGCCGGACTTGGGCATATGGGATTGAGCCATGCACTCGCCTATCACGCCAATCCGGGCTTCGAGATCGTCGGTCTCGTCAATCGTTCCAAGATTGATTTGCCTGAAGCGCTCAGGGGCTATCCGTTCTTCAACGCGTTTGAAGAAGCGCTGGATAAGCTCAAACCCGATCTCGCCTGCATCGCCACCTATTCCGACAGCCATGCCGATTACGCGGTGATGGCGATGGAAGCGGGCGCGGATGTGTTTGTGGAAAAGCCGCTGGCGACCAATGTCGCGGATGCCAGGCGCGTCGTCGAAATGGCGAAGGCGAGGGGACGCAAACTGGTGGTCGGCTATATCCTGCGCCATCACCCCTCATGGATGCGGTTGATTGCCGAGGCGCGGGCGCTGGGCGGCCCTTATGTCTTCCGCATGAATTTGAACCAGCAATCGAGCGGCGACCACTGGGAAACGCACAAAAAGCTGATGGAGACGACCTCGCCGATTGTCGATTGCGGCGTGCATTATCTCGATGTCATGTGCCAGATCACGGACGCGAAGCCGGTCGAGGTGCGCGGCATGGGGCTGCGGCTTTCGGCCGAAATCGACCCATCGATGTATAATTACGGCCATCTGCAGGTGCTGTTCGATGATGGCTCGGTGGGCTGGTATGAGGCCGCATGGGGGCCGATGATCTCGGAGACGGCGTTCTTCGTAAAAGATGTGATCTCGCCCAATGGCTGCGTTTCCATCGTGGTGGACGAGAGCGCCAAATCCGCCGATATCGACACGCATACGAAGACCTCCGTCATCCGCGTGCATTCGGCGAAGCTTGACGCCGAGGGAAAACCGGCGGAAGCCGACCGGCTTCTCTCCATGGAGGGCGAGCCAGGCCATCAGGGGCTTTGCGATCTCGAACAGGCCTATGTGTTGCGCGCAATCCGCGAGAATATCGATCTCACCCGCCATATGGACGATGCGGTGCAGTCGCTCAACATCTGCCTGGCTGCGGATGAAAGCGTGCGCACGGGCAAGGCCGTCATTCTCGCCTGAAAGCGAATTTAGAGACAGGAATATCGATTTGGGTACGCTGAAACTGGAAAATATCCGCAAGTCCTTCGGTTCGGTCGATGTGCTGAAGGGGATCGACCTCGATGTGAAGGATGGCGAGCTGGTGGTTTTCGTCGGGCCGTCGGGTTGTGGAAAGTCGACGTTGCTGCGGATCATCGCAGGGCTAGAGGACGCCACCTCAGGCGAGGTGCTGATCGACGGCGAGGCTGCCGGCCATATCCCGCCGGCCAAACGCGGCATCGCCATGGTGTTCCAGACCTATGCGCTCTATCCGCATTTGACGGTTCGCGACAATATGGGCCTCGGCCTCAAGCAGGCGAAAATGCCAGCGGACGAGATCACCACACGAGTCGGCAAGGCATCGGCCATGCTGTCGCTCGACGATTATCTGGCACGCCGCCCGGCGGAACTCTCGGGCGGCCAGCGCCAGCGCGTCGCCATCGGTCGCGCTCTGGTGCGCGAGCCGAAACTGTTCCTGTTCGACGAGCCGCTTTCCAATCTCGATGCGGCGTTGCGCGTCAACACCCGGCTCGAAATCGCCCGGTTGCACCGGGAGCTGTCGGCGACCATGATCTATGTGACGCATGACCAGGTGGAGGCGATGACGCTCGCGGACAAGATCGTGGTGCTCAACAATGGCCGGATCGAGCAGATCGGCGCGCCGATGGAGCTCTATAATTCGCCGGCCAATCTGTTCGTCGCCGGTTTCATCGGTTCGCCGAAGATGAATTTCGTCGATGCGGCGCGTCTTAAACATGATCGCTTCGGGCAGGATGGGGTAAAGACGATCGGCGTCAGGCCGGAACACATCACGGTCGACCCGAAGGCAGGCACCTGGCAAGGCAGCGTCATGCATGTCGAGCATCTGGGTGCCGATACCAATCTCTATCTCGACAGCAAGGAAGCCGGGCTCATCACCATCCGGATTTTCGGCGAGTACAGGACCGAGCCGGGAGCACTGCTTTACGCTACGCCTGATCCTGCCAAGACCTACCGCTTCGATGCGGCGGGCCAGGTCATGGCCTGATTGCAACTCGATGCGGATTCGCCGGGTGGGTTGCCGAAAAACGGACGGGCGGCAGCGCCCGTCCGTTTTCATTACCCGGCTTTCAAAAAGCCGATCTTCCCGGTGGAAGAAAAAAACTGGAAAAAAGCGGTTTTATGGAGTTGACAGTTTGGGATTGGGGGCCGTATATAGCGCCACAACGAGGGCGGCGCGCCGCTGGCGGTTGCAGAGTTCGCCCTCGAGACAGGCTTTGAGTTTTCGACTT
>NZ_PVBR01000009.1 GCF_002980495.1 Phyllobacterium phragmitis | reverse complement strand
CAACAAGCTCAAACAGTTCCGACGCGTCGCAACTCGATACGACAAGCTCCTCTCCAATTTCATGGGGTTCGTCAAACTCGCCGCAATCGCCATCTGGCTCAAATAGTTAAATCGTCACTACGACCTAGGGGACATGGGGGCGAATGAACGGCGTGTGGAGCGGCTCGCCGGCCTCATCCATCAGCATTTCCGCACCCGCCAGCCGGCGGGCTTCTATGCGCGGCAGCTTGGCATTTCGCCCACCCATCTCAACCGTATCGTTCGCGAGGTCACAGGCTTCAGCACGCATGAGCTCATCGCACGCAAACGCGTCGAGGAGGCAAAGCGGGCTCTCGTCTTCACGACAGCAACGGTGCAGGAGATCGGCTTTGGCCTCGGATTTGCCGATCCAGCCTATTTTTCGCGGTTTTTCCTGCAGCGGACCGGCATGACCCCGCGGGCTTATCGCAGTGCGGAAACGGCGAAGCTGGCGCAATTCGCGCCGAACGGTTGATCAGCGGGCGCGGAGCCATTCGCCAAGTTCGGCCTCGGCGCGTTCCAGGGCACTATAGTTCAACAGCTTCCTCAGAAAAGCGACCGTGACGGCGCGTGAGCGCAGATTGAACCGTCCTTCGTCGTGTTCCGGCCCTTCATGTTTCGGCCCCTCATGCTTCGGCATCGACGGGTGATGGACGCCGAGTTTTTCATAGAGATGCTGCAGCCGGTTCTGCACGCTGCGCAGCGACAGATTGCGGCGGCGGGCGATGGCGCGGTCGGTGAGGCCCAGCGCGATATCGACGAGGATTTCATATTCGGAATCGCTGAAGCCATTGGTCTGGCCGAGGCTCTTTTGCTGCATGCCGCGCACTTCGCGGTCGATAACGCATTGCGCCTCGATGAAGATGCTGCGCAGCGCCAGCCTGAGCCGGTCATCGGAAGCGGATTTCAGCACATAGCCGAAGGCCGCGCCATCCGGCACGATGCGGGAAACGCCGCGCACATAAGCCTCATCGGAATAGTTCGACCAGAACAGGATGCGGGTTTCCGGACGCTCCTTCCAGATCGTGCGCGCCGCCTCGATGCCGTTGCGCGGGCTCATCTGCAAATCCATGACGATATGAGCGGATTTGTATTCGCGCGCGATGCGCTCGCCCGCAATGCCGTTTTCGGCCTCTATGACGCTGTCGCATTCGGGCAGTGCCGCCCGCACGGCTTCGTTCAGATAGGAGCGATGCAGCGGATCATCCTCGACGATCAAAACCTTCATTTTCATCTCCCATAGTTCATCTTCAGGCGGGCCGCGAAGCCATTGGGAACAGGACGGTGACGCAGGTTCCGACCGTTTCCTCGGTTGCCCTGATATCGAACTTCGCGGAGATCAGCCGGGCGCGCGTCCGCATGTTTTCCAGACCGCTGCCGGTCCGTCTGCCTGATATTCCCAACCCCTGTCCATTATCGTCGATCTCGATCACGATATTGCCCCGCACGACATGAAGGCGCACCGAAATCCGGCTCGCCTGAGCGTGACGGACGGCATTGTTGATGGCCTCCTGGAGAATCCGGAAAAGCGCGATGCTGACAGTCTGGTCGAGATCGTCGATCGCTCCGCCGGTATCGTCCGCCAATTGCCATTCGATGGTGGAGCCGCTCTCGCTGACCGAGCGGTCGAGATGGTTCTCCACGGCTTGCGCAAAGCCGAATAGCTGGAGCACCGAAGGCTTCGCCTGCTCGATGATCTGCCGGAGATCCTGCATGCATTGCTGCAACCCGCGCGACAAGGGCTCAAGCGTTTCTCCGGTCACTTCAGGCAGATGCGTCAGCCGCTCGATCCGCCGCGCCAGCCTGGTCAGATCGGCGAGTGTCTGGTCGTGCAGATCCATGCCGATGCGCTGTCTTTCCGTCTCCAGCGCTTCGGTCAGTTTCAGCGCGCCGAGGCGCAAGCCTTCCTCGCGCGCTCGCGCTTCCGCCTCGACGATCGCCGAGCGCTGGGCCTGGTCTGCCGCCCTGAGCGCGAAGAAATACGGCGCCAGCAGATCGGCGATCGGCTGAGCGTTGTTGACGTCCTCTATGGTGTAGAGATCGGCGGCGCGGCTCGAACAGCTCAGCGCGCCGATGACATCGCCCTGCACCTTTAGCGGCACATGCAGACGGCTTCGAAGCGATTGCTGCTGGATCGGTGCGGAGAAGGCGCCCTCGAAGTGAAATCGGGGGTCGCTGCAGGCATCGGCCGTCAGGAGAAACGCTTCTTCGCCCCATAGAACGGCCCGGATCGGGCTGCCGGCAAGCGGAGCGGGCGGCGGCTGGCCCCAGGCGGTTTCTATCCCGGTCTCGTAAGCGATGTGATATTTGCCGTCGAGCATGATCATGCACACGTCGAGATGATCGTGTGGAATGATATGATTGATCTCGGCCGCCACAGACTGGATGGCCGAATGGAAATCGAGCTGGCCTGCTAAAAGCCGCGATATGCCGAGATAATGATCCAAAAGCGTGGCAGGCGCCGGGTTGAGCACTGCACATTCCTCCTCCGTTCGCCTCTCCCTGGCGATACAATACGATCTCTATAGCCGATCTAGCGCCGCATGAGGCTACTCCGTCTTGCGGGATCCCGCACATTTTTGAGGACATACCGCAAATGGGTTGCCTCAATGCGCCTGTACAACGCCATCGATCTTCGTCATCCTGTTCGGCACTGAGGGGAGGAAACTCAGTTTCAAAGCAGTTTTGCTATCCGCGAAGAGCGGAAGAGACATATAGGCTCCGTCATAGCGACGGGCCATGAGGGAGAGAGACAATGAATATCAGAAAGATGCTTCTGGCATCGGTGGCGATCGCGTTCACCGCCGTGCCTGTTTCGGCGCTGGCGGATACGTCCGACAAGAAAATCGCGCTGTCCAACAATTATGCCGGAAATTCCTGGCGCCAGGCGATGCTGACAAGCTGGGAGAAAATCACCGGCGAAGCGGTGAAGAGCGGCGTTGTCGCCGCCGCCGATGCATTCACGACAGCGGAAAACCAGGCGACGGAACAGGCCGCGCAGATCCAGAACATGATCCTGCAGGGCTATGACGCAATCGTCATCAACGCCGCATCTCCGACGGCGCTCAACGGCGCGGTCAAGGAAGCCTGCGATGCCGGCATCACCGTCGTTTCCTTCGACGGCATCGTCACCGAGCCGTGTGCCTGGCGTATCGCCGTCGATTTCAAGGAAATGGGCCGCAGCGAAATCGAATATCTCGCCAAGAGACTTCCCGACGGCGGTAATGTCCTGGAAATCCGCGGACTGGCCGGCGTCTTCGTCGATGACGCGATTTCGGCCGGCATTCACGAGGGCGTTGCGCAATATCCGCAGTTCAAGATCGCCGGGTCGGTGCATGGCGACTGGGCCCAGGATGTCGCGCAGCGTGCCGTTGCCGGTATCCTGCCGAGCCTGCCGGAAATCGCAGCCGTCGTGACGCAGGGCGGCGACGGCTATGGCGCAGCACAGGCTTTCGCCGCGGCCAAGCGCCCGACGCCCATTATCATCATGGGCAACCGCCAGGACGAACTTGCCTGGTGGAAGGAGCAAAAGGACGCCAATGGCTATGAAACCATGTCGGTTTCGATCGCGCCCGGTGTCTCGACGCTGGCCTTCTGGGTCGCCCAGCAGATCCTCGACGGCAAGGAGGTCAAGAAGGACCTCGTCGTGCCGTTCCTGCGCATCGACCAGGACAATCTCGAAGCCAATCTGGAGAAGACTCCACAGGGCGGCGTCGCCAATGTCGAATATACGTTGGAGGATGCACAGGCGGTGATCAACAGCGCAAAATGAGCTTGTGGCCGGCGCCCTGTCTGGCGCCGGCCCTCATTGCAGCGAGTAGAGGCCGTAAAACAGATTATGACAGGCAGTTCCCATCCCGTGCCGGTAGTCGAGGCGCAGGGCGTCAAAGTCAGCTTTGGCGCCGTGCGCGCGCTTGCCGGCGTCGATCTCGTTATCCGGCAAGGTGAATGTGTCGGCCTCGTCGGCCATAACGGCGCCGGAAAATCGACCATCGTCAATGTCATCAATGGCGGGCTTTCACCGCATGACGGAACGCTTTCCTATGAGGGCGAAGCGCCGGGCCGCTATGGCATAAACAGCGCACGTGGCCACGGCATCCGCTGCGTCTTTCAGGAACTGTCGCTTTGCCCGAACCTGACCGTCATCGAGAACATGCGGGTGATGCACCGCGCACTGAGCGGGTGGGGCTGGCGCAGCAGGGCGGCTGCCGCGATCAAAGGCAAGCTCGACGAGATTTTCCCCGGTCACCGCATCGACCGCTCCCGTGCTGTCGGTGATCTCTCGATCGCCGAGCGCCAGATGGTCGAGATCGCCACCGCATTCGCGGATGTCGGCCAAAAGCCGAAGCTAGTCATTCTCGACGAGCCGACCTCGTCGCTCGATGCGAGCCTTGCGGAGCAGTTGCTGGCGCATATCCGTGCATATGTGGCAGGCGGCGGGTCGATCATCTTCATCTCCCATATTCTGGGCGAGGTGCTTTCGACCGCAACCCGGATCGTCGTGATGAAGGACGGCCGCGTCGTCGCCGATCGCCCGGCCTCGGAATTCACACAGCAAAAGCTCGTTCAGGCGATGGGAAGCGTCGTTGCGGAAAAGAGGGATGCGCGGGCGGTGCGGGCGGCGACTTCAACGGCTCCCGTCCTCTCGCTGCCGCTTCGCCGTGGTCGCGGGCTACCCTTCAAGGCATTCCCAGGCGAGATCGTCGGGCTTGCCGGATTGAGCGGGCATGGCCAGACCGATATGCTTGTCGACCTCTATCTTTCGCGCAGCGGAAACTGGCTGCAACGCCGAAAACCGGAGGTCGCTTTCGTCGCCGGAGACAGGGGCTATAACGGCACATTCCCGCTGTGGAGCATCCTGAAGAATATGAGCGTCGCCTCCCTTGGCGATCTGTCGCGCGCCACTTTTGTCGATGAACAGCATGAAGCGGAATTGGGCGATGAGTGGAAACGCAAGATCGAAGTCCGCACCCAGGATATGGAGAACGGCATCCTGTCGCTTTCCGGCGGCAATCAGCAGAAGGTGCTCTTCGCCCGTGCATTGGCAGCCCGCGCTCCGATCGTGCTGATGGACGATCCGATGCGTGGCGTCGATATCGGCACCAAGCAGGAGGTCTATGACATATTGCGCAGCGAAGCGGAGAACGGCTGTACCTTTATCTGGTATTCCACGGAGATGGAGGAAGTCTGCATCTGTGACCGCGTCTATGTGTTCAACGCGGGCGCCATTGTCGCCGAGCTTGCCGGAAACGATATCAATGAAGAAAACATTCTCGCCGCCTCGTTCACCGAAGCAGTGATCGGGGAAGCTGTCGCATGAAGATCAGGCTATCGACCGATAGCGTCCGGCTCTTGATCCCGGCGCTGTCGCTGACCGTGCTTCTCTGTGCGGTATTCTATCTGCAGCCGCGCGCCATGAGCTATACCGGGCTCAATCTCCTTTTCAATCTGGCGGTTCCGATCACCCTTGCGACGATCGCGCAGATGCTGATCATGACGGTCAATGATCTTGATCTGTCGATGGGAACATTTGTCAGTTTCGTCGCCTGCGTCGCCGCCGCGTTCCTGCCGACAGCGCCGCTGACCGGCGTGGCCATTCTTCTGGCGGCGATCGCCGCCTATGCGGTTCTCGGCGTCGTCATCCATGTCAGGCAACTGCCGTCGATCGTGGTGACCCTCGGCATGAGCTTTGTCTGGGGCGGGCTTGCGGTGCTGATCCTGCCTGCTCCGGGCGGTCAGGCTCCGGTCTGGGCGCGCTGGATCATGACGTCCAAGCCGCCGCTGATGCCGATGGCGATCGTCGCGAGCATCGTCATTGCCGTGCTCACTCATTTCATCGTCATGCGCTCGTCCTTCGGCGTGCTGATACGCGGCGTCGGCGGCAATACCCGTTCGGTCGAGCGCGCCGGCTGGTCGATCATTAGCGCGCGGGCCGGGGCCTATGCGCTTGCCGCCTTCTTCGCCGTCCTCGCCGGCATCGCGCTCGTCGGGTTGACCACATCGGCCGACGCCAATATCGCGTTGCGCTATACGCTCCTTTCCATCGCTGGCGTCATCCTCGGCGGCGGCGAGTTCGTCGGCGGACGCGTGTCGCCCATCGGCGCGGTGATCGGCGCTTTGACACTGACGCTCGCCGGCTCGTTTCTCTCCTTCCTGCGAATTTCACCGGACTGGCAGATCGGCGCGCAAGGAGCGATCCTCATCGTTGTGCTGGCGCTGCGCCTCTTTCTCAACCGGCTGGAAAAGCGGGAGAAGGGCCGATGAACGCGCTTCGCTCGCTTTCAGCCAGGCCATGGATATGGTCTTTCGTGGCCACGGCCATTGTCTGGTTGGTGACCATTATGTTCACCGGCGGCGCAAGTGCTGCCGGACTGTCGCAGGCGGCATTCACCTTCGCGGCATTCTCGGTCATCGTCGGCATTGGTCAGATGTTCGTCATCACGCTGGGTCCCGGAAATATCGATTTGTCGGTGCCCGCGATGATCACGCTTTCGGGCACGGTGGCGCTGAAGCTGATGGATGTGGATAATTCGCTGATCCTGCCTGGCCTTGCCGTCGCCATCGGGCTCGGCGTGGCGGTGGGCATCGGCAATTTCGCTTTCATCAAGCTTTTGCGCATCCCGCCTATTATCGCGACACTTTCAATGAGCTTCATTGTCCAGTCGATGGCGATCTGGACCAATCGCGGCATCCGGGTCAAGCCGCCGGCGATGCTGGCCGATTTCACCACTTCGACCATCTGGGGCATCCCGAATATCGCCATCGCTGCCTTCGTCCTTTCCGCGATCGCATGGGTGCTGTTGCAGAAAACCGTTTACGGACGCTGGATATCGGCCATCGGCCAGAGTATCCCCGCGGCAAGGATGGCCGGCATACCGGTCGATGGCGTCCGCCTCGCAACCTACGTGCTGTGTGCGGTGCTGGCCTCCATCTGCGGCTATCTGCTGGCCAGTTTTTCCGGGGGCGCTGCGCTCAATATGGGTTCGGAATATCTCCTGATGTCGATCGCCGTCGTCGTCATCGGCGGTACCGCCGTTGCCGGTGGCGATTCCAACGTACCGGGCATATGGGGGGCCTCGCTGTTCCTGTTCCTCGTGGTTTCCATGCTCAATACATACGGGCTGGGAGCCGGCATCCGTCTCGTCATGACGGGTGTCATCATCATTGCGGTGATCATGGTGGCGGGAGGACGAAAGCGCGGCCGGTCCTGATGGGTGTAACAGCCCCTGGTGTTTTTGATAATTTCTACGAGGAGCAGGCGCATGCTGCACAATCCAATCTATGAGATCCATGACCAACGGTTCCGTCACCTTATCGTCAAGAATGCTGATTTGGAGGAACTCCATACCGGCTGCCGGTGGGCGGAGGGCCCGGTCTGGTTTGCCGATATGGGTTGTCTTCTGTGGAGCGACATTCCGAACCAGAGAATGCTGCGATGGGTTCCGGATGGCGGCGTTTCAACCTTCCGCACGCCCTCCAATTTCACCAATGGAAACACGCGCGACCGGCAGGGCAGACTTGTTTCATGCGAGCATGGCACGCGCCGCGTGACGCGTACCGAAATCGACGGATCGATCACTGTCCTTGCCGACAGCTATCAGAACAAGCGCCTCAATTCGCCCAACGATGTGGTCGTGCGTTCGGACGGCTCTATCTGGTTCACCGATCCGACCTACGGCATTCTTTCCGATTACGAGGGCTACAAGGCGGAACCGGAACAGGCCGCGCGCAATGTCTTTTGTCTCGATCCCGATGCGGGAACGCTCGAATCCGTCGTGGATGATTTCGTCCAGCCGAACGGGCTTGCCTTCTCGCCTGATGAAACCAGACTCTACATTGCCGATTCATCGGGGAGCAATGATGAAACCCTGCCACGCCACATCCGCGTCTTTGATATCGATAGCAGCAGACGTCTGACCAATGGCAGGGTGTTCTGCACTATCGACAAAGGCGTACCCGACGGGATGCGCGTTGATACGGAGGGGAATGTCTGGACCAGCGCCGCCGATGGCGTGCACTGCTTTGCACCGGATGGAACCTTGCTGGGGAAGATACGGGTGCCGCAGGTCGTGGCGAACCTCACCTTTGGCGGCCCGCGCCGCAACAGATTGTTCATCACAGCAACGAAATCCGTTTATTCGATCTATGTCACCGCAACGGGCGCGCAGCTTCCCTGACGCATGGTGACGGCCGTTACTTTTCTCGGCTAGACTGAAGCTGAATCTGAGGGCGCTGCGAACTGGAGGAGTTATCACATGAGCAAGGAACGGATCGGCTTTATCGGCGTCGGGCTGATGGGCCATGGCATGGCCAGGAATATCGTGGAAAAGGGCTGGCCCTTGACCGTGCTGGGAAATCGCAACCGCGCGCCGGTGGAAGATTTGAAAGCCCGCGGCGCAGCTGAGGCCAAGAGTCCGCGCGACCTTGCCGAAAAGAGCGACATCGTCGTGATCTGCGTTACCGGCAGCCCGCAGGTGGAAGCCGTCATCAACGGTCCGCAGGGTCTGGCGTCCGCAGGCAAGCCGCTGCTCATTTGCGACTGCTCGACCTCCGAACCGTCCTCGACGCTCAAGCTTGCCGCCGAGCTTGCACCCAAGGGCATCACATTGATCGATGCACCACTCAGCCGCACGCCCAGCGATGCGGAAGCGGGTACGCTCGATGTGATGGTCGGGGGCGATCCGGCGGCGATCGAGCGCGCCTGGCCGGTGCTCGAGGCCTTTTCCCAGCGTATCATCAAAACCGGGCCCATTGGCACCGGCCACACGATGAAGCTCCTCAATAATTTCCTCGCTCTGGGCTATGCGGCGATCTATTCCGAAGCGCTGGCGCTCGGTGCCCATGCGGGGCTGACGCCAGAGGTGTTCGACAGCGTCATCCGTGGTGGCCGCATGGATTGCCTGTTCTACCAGACCTTCTTCAAATATGTGCTCGAACGCGACCGCGACGCGCATAAGTTCACGCTGGTCAACGCGCTGAAAGATACC
Source organism: Phyllobacterium phragmitis (assembly GCF_002980495.1). Lineage (GTDB taxonomy): Bacteria > Pseudomonadota > Alphaproteobacteria > Rhizobiales > Rhizobiaceae > Paramesorhizobium > Paramesorhizobium phragmitis. Next base: position 191,253 of record NZ_PVBR01000009.1, on the reverse strand, counting down.
ACCTATCTCGCCTCTTTCGCCAATGCCGCCGGTCTCGCCAATCCGGTCGGCTCCGCCGTGCGCAATTCCTATGCGCTTGCGGTCGGCACCGGCCACGGAGAGCATTATGTGCCCATGCTCTCGGACGTCGTGGCGGAGATGAACGGCGTCAAGCTGGTGGAGGACTGACAGTCCCGGGCATTTTCAGGCCGCTTTGTTGCGATAAAGCCAGTCCATCAGGGCCACGGGCAGATGGCCACGCCGATGCGGCGTCAAGATTGTTGTGACCAAGGTGCTTTTCGAGAAGCTGGAGGATGATCCGGCGGTCCAGTTTGCTCACGCCATCGAGCGCGGCGAAGCGCCAGTCGGGAACGGCAGATGCAAGGGCGAGATTGCGCTGGACGATGCTCTCGGCCTGCTGAAACTGGCCGCCTGAGAGAACGAGGCATGCACGTTCACCGGTGCCGGATTTGGTTCCGGTGAGCAGCCCTCGATGCACTATTCATTCCACGAAGGATCTGGATTGATTTATCCATTTGATGGCTTCGTGGTGGGGCATTGGCCTTGCAAAATAATAACCCTGCATGATCGAACATCCAAGTTGCCGCAATATGTTTCGGCTCGCCTCTGTCTCGACACCCTCGGCGACCACCTCGATTCCGAACGATTTTCCGAGGGTGAGGATTGATTGAACAACATTGCGATCGTCGGTCGAGTTGGCGATGCCATGGACAAAGGAGCGATCGATCTTGATGCGATCGACATGCAGTTGTCGAAGTGAGGACATCGAGGAATAACCTACCCCGAAATCGTCGACGGCAATTCGCACGCCCGCTTTGGCCAAAGCACTAAGCTTGCTCTGCACCGATTGAATATCTTTCGCGGTATCCTCGGTGATCTCGATTTCCAGCATGGAGGCGGGAAGATCGAGTTTGTGGAGTTTTGCAATGATCAGATTGTCGACCCCGATTTGAGAGATCTCGCGCGGAGAGATGTTCATCGCCACCCGCAAATGCCCGAGGTTCATGGCGCGCAATGTTTGCATCATTGCGCACACATCCTTCAGGATGTACCGGAAAAGCGGTTCTGCAAGTCCGGAAAACGAGGCGACTGTTACCAAATCGGCCGAGGGAACCCAGCCATGTCTGGGATGGTTCCAGCGTACGAGAGCTTCGAGGTCCGTTAGCTTGCGTCCCCCCTCGCCAAGAATAGGCTGAAACCAGACCTCCAATGCGTCATTGCTTATCGCATTGGCAAGGTCCCGCTCTATATCGCGTTTCATCGCGAGGTGATTGCGCAAGTCTTCGTCGAAGACATAATGCCGATTGCGTCCCTGTGCCTTGGCTCGATAGAGAGCCGCGTCGGCACGGACCAGCATCTCATCGACATCAAGTTGGCCGGATGGACAAACCCCGATGCTGACGCCAATCCGTCCGGCGTCGAAGCTGGCGAATGGAATGGAGACTGTCGCGATCAATTTGGCAGCCAGGATCGAAGGTGTCTCCTCACAAAGTGCCGGGTCGAACAGAACGGCAAACTCGTCTCCTCCCAAACGTGCCACCAGAACATGGTCCTGGAGACTTTGACGGAGCCTTCTGCCGACTTCGACGAGAACCCTGTCTCCCGCTTTATGACCGAAAGCGTCATTGATCGATTTGAAGCCATCAAGATCGAGAAGCATGAGCACGAGCCCTGTTGTGCCCGAAGATGAGAAATATGCGGCTTCCTGCATAAACCCGCTGCGGTCGAGGAGACCGGTCAATGCGTCATGGGTAGCGCGATACTCCATTTCAGCAGCGGCTTTGGTCGCCTGATCCTTGGCCGCTTCCAGGGATTCCGCCATGGCGGTCGCCTCGTTCTTCAGCCTGCTGGATTGCCGAAACAATCCTTCGCTTTCCCATGCCGCACGTGTCAGGGCGACAAGATAAAGTATGGTCGTTGCTGCCAGACAGTAATGGTCAAATCCGCCGGCATAGATGAGGCAACCGGCGACGGACAAAAGGACTGGAACAATGTAACAAACCGGCATTCGCGCGTAGGCAAAGCCGTGGGTTATGGCGCCTGCTGTAATTCCGCACAGGACGGTCAGGTAGAACACCGTTTGCGGGGCTGTGTAGCCGTCGCACAGAACGGCAATGAAGGCCCAGACCACACCCGATACCGCCGCTGAGATCGATTGCAGGAAGAGATGCTGCTTTACAGACGATGGATCCAGGTTCTTTGGTTCGGCGGGTTTATCGGTATCGAGAAGCCGTACGGGAAAGCGGCACAGAACGACCCGGCCGATGTTGGCGAGGCTCGATGCGAGAAACCACCACAATCCGGCCAGTCCGTTCCCATAGTAGATGGCTACGAGCAGGCTCGTCAGACCGAGAACAAAACTCACCGGAATGGAAATAAGCATGCTGCGGCGCACGGCCATCAGCTGGTCGGCAAGGATCAGGTGTTGCAAGGGCCGGCGTACTCGTTTGAGATGGCGTTCATCATTTCATCTACCAGAATTACATTGTCTACTGAAAGACTGGTTAACTGACCAGGCGCTCATCGAGATAATACGGGCCATCGAAGAGATGGATTTCATCGCCCTGCATGGTCCCGATCTGCGGCAGGAGTTCGCCCACACAGGTGTTTTCGCATACCCGATCATCGAATGCCGGCACCCGTCGTCAAGCCCTTGCAGCCCCAGTATCATGACGGTTTCCGCCGCCGGCGCCAGAGCGATGAAACCGGGGAAGGAGGACTGCTCCGATACGGTCAGATAGAATCCCATGATCAGGGCGAGGCCAAGCCAGCCGACCAGAGGCGAAAGCGGCGATCGCTTCGCCCAGCTCTCCGACAACGTCATGGAGGCGAGGCCTCCAAGCGCGAATTCCCAGGCCCGGAATGGAGAAAAATAGAAGACCCGGGGCTGCGAAACCTCCGTCAGCCAGGCGCATAGCGCAAAGGAAATGGCAGCAGGGCATCCGGGACCGATCACCTATATGATCGGTGGAGCGCTGACAGGCGCGGTCGGAGTGCTTGCGACTGCCTCGAATCCGTTTCACGATATCGTTGCCGTTTATGCTGCCGGATTGGGGTTCAGCGGCGCAGTCGGTGGCCATGTCTTCTGGCGCGCAGGGATCAGGCGCTTGGCGTAGTTGATCGGCGCCTTCTTTGATGCATCCTCGACTGCCGGGGGGCTGCTCTCATTACTTATAGCGTTCCAGGGCATTCCGCAGTGCGGTGATCTCGCTCAGCAGCCGGTTGGCTTGCCCGGCCTCCAGCCCCGAGGCATCAAGGATGCACGGCGGGATATCCAGCGCGTTTTCGCGGAGTGCTCGGCCCTTGTCGGTCAGTTGTACCCGTACCTGGCGCTCGTCGACGGGATCGCGGCTGCGCTTGATGTGCCCCAGCGCTTCCAGCCGTTTGAGCAGAGGCGTGAGTGTGCTTGATTCAAGAAACAGCTTTTCACCGAGATTGCCGACCGTCTGGTCATCCTGCGTCCAGAGCAGGACCATGACCAGATATTGCGGATAGGTCAGGCCGAGCTTGTCCAGCAGGGGCTTGTAGACGCGGTTGAACGCGTGATTGGCGGAGTAGACGGCAAAACAAAGGAAATCGCCCAGTTTCAGGGCATCGTCCGGCTTGTGGTCATCTTCGGGTCTGGGCATGGCGCACCTCATCACTTGATCGTGCATATATATCGCACACGATCTTATCGCAAGCGCTTGACATCGGCAAATGACGATGTATTTATATCGTGCACGATTAAATCGTGTAGCAATAAAACTGATTGAGGAGCAGCCATGAGCGTGATTTCGTCTGATCAGCCCGAGCGCGCGGGTATCGTCTCCCGGCGGCGGATTCTTTTCGCCGGCGCGAGCATCGCCGCGTTTCCCCTTATTGCCGCCGCGACCGCAAGGGCCGGCGGACATACTCTCTCCACCCCTGAAACCCAAGCACAAGCAACCCGAACACAAGGAGCAAGAACCATGAGCACCATCACCACCCGCGACGGCGTCGAGATCTATTACAAAGACTGGGGGAAGGGTCAGCCCGTCGTCCTCAGCCATGGTTGGCCACTCAGTTCCGACAGCTGGGAGTCCCAGGCTTTCCATCTCGCGTCGAACGGCTTCCGCGTCGTCACCCATGACCGGCGCGGCCATGGCCGGTCCAGCCAGCCCTGGGACGGCAACGACATGGATCATTATGCCGACGATCTGGCGCAGGTGATCGAGGCGCTCGATCTCCAGAACGTCTCGCTCTTCGGCTTTTCGACCGGCGGCGGCGAGGTGGCGCGTTATATCGGCCGGCACGGTACCGGGCGGGTCGCCAAGATCGGCCTGATCTCGGCGGTGCCGCCGCTGATGCTCAAGACCAATGCCAATCCCGGCGGTCTGCCGATCGATGTTTTCGACGGACTTCGCGCCGCCAGCATCACCGACCGCTCGAAGCTTTATCAGGATCTCGCCAGCGGCCCGTTCTTCGGCTTCAACCGGCCCGGCGCGAAGGTTTCCCAGGGCATGATCGACTCGTTCTGGCTGCAGGGCATGCAGTCCGGCCACAAGAACGCCTATGACTCCATCAAGGCATTCTCGGAAACCGATTTCACCGAGGATCTGAAGAAGTTCGACAAGCCGACCTTGATCGTCCATGGCGACGACGACCAGGTCGTGCCGATCGACGCTGCGGCTCGCGCTTCGAAGCGGCTGGTTCCGCATGCCGAGCTCAAGGTCTATCCGGGCGCGCCGCACGGCCTTGCCGACACCCATAAGGAGCAGCTCAACGCCGATCTGCTCACCTTCCTGAGATCGTAGCGATTATAGCCGGATCGGCTTGGGCCGGTCCGGCATTCCCATGGTCCGGAATTCTTTACCGGGCCGGACGGTTCGCCGGCCCGCCAGCCTTCTCTCCGAACAGCGATGGGTGCTGTTTGACGAGCTTGTCGATCGAGCGGAAGACTTCCCGCAGATGCGTCTTCATGTGCCGGGCGGCCAGATCGGAATCATTCGCCTGCATCGCCGCGGCGATATCGGAATGCTGCATGTAAAGCTGCTCGATATGCCCCGGCTGCGGCAGGCTCAGATAACGGACCCGATCGAGCTGACTTTTCACCGACTGTATGACCTTCCAGCTTCGCGGCAACGAGGCGATATCGGAGAATGCATGGTGAAACTGGTCGTCGAGCGCTATGAAATCATCGAGGTTCCTAGCGTCTGCGGCCTGTTTCTGCAACCGCAACTGCTCATCGAGCCGGGCGGCAAAGGCCGCATCGGCATCTTGCGCGACCCGGCGCACGACGGCAATTTCCAGAGCCTCGCGGATGAACTGGGCTTCCAGCACCTCCGCCACCCGGATGGGCGAAACATAGGTCCCGCGCTGCGGAAAGATATCGACCAGCCCTTCATCTGCCAGCTTGATCAGCGCTTCGCGCACCGGCGTACGGCTGATGCCGAGCTTCAGCGACAGTTCCTTTTCGCTCAAGGCTTCGTTCGGCGCCAGTTCGAGCATCAGGATCGCCCGCTTTATCTGGCTGTGAACCTGCGTCCCGATCGGTGATTTCGGATCGATGGGACTGGTCCAGTCTGCTGCCCGATGAACTGACAAATATCCTCTCCCTGGTGCTAGAGTCTGTCATGGTTTAATTGAGACACTGGCAGGACAACGCCCCTTTTCTTGCCGTCATTCTCGGGCTTGTCCCGAGAATCTGCCATAAGAAAAAAGAGAAGCAAATACGGTCCTGGCCGATCAGCCACGGTAGATTCTCGGGACAAGCCCGAGAATGACGGCGAGGGGGGAGCTGTTTCGAGCTAGCCCTGACAGACTCAATCCACCGCCGCAACAGCTGCCATCACGCCGCGAAGTTCCGCAAGCCCGCGCAGGCGGCCGATGATCGGGTAGCCTGGATGGGTTTTGCGTGTGTGATCGCCGATCAGTTCATGGCCATGGTCGGGGCGCATGGGGATGCGCCAGTCGGCGCGGCCTTCGTCCTTGCGGCGGCGGCATTCGCGCAGCAGAACACGCACCAGCTTGACCATGTCGGTGTCGCCGCCGAGATGATCGGCCTCCATGAACGAACCGTCCGGATCCTTTTTCACATTGCGCAGATGCGCGAAATGGATCTTGTCGGCGAAGCGTTCGGCGATGGCTGGAATATCGTTGGCCGGGTTTGCGCCAAGCGAGCCGGAGCACAGCGTCAGGCCGTTGGAGGGCGAGGGGACCGCCGACAGAATGAAATCGATGTCGTCGGCAGACGAGACGATCCGGTCCAGTCCGAAAAGCGGGCGCGGCGGATCATCGGGGTGCACGCAAAGCCGGATGCCTACCTCCTCGGCTGTCGGTATGACTTCGCGCAGGAAGCGGGCGAAATTCTCGCGCAACTGTTCACGCGAAACGTCATGATAGCGCTCGAGCATGGCGCGCAGCCCCGGCACATCGTAGCGGGCATAGGCGCCGGGCAGGCCGGCCATGATATTGGCGAGCAGCTTTTCGCGGTCGCTTTCCGAAGACGCGGCCATCCACGCCCGCGCTCTGTCGAGGGTGATGCTGTCCTGCTCGTCTTCCGAGCCCGGCCGTTTCAGCATGTAGCAATCGAAGGCGGCGTATTCATGCCGGTTGAAGCGCAACGCCGTGCCGCCTCCGGGCAGGGGTGCGGCAAGCTCGGTGCGGGTCCAGTCGAGGATCGGCATGAAATTATAGCAGATGATTTTCAGGCCGCAGGCCGCGAGATTGCGCAATGACTGCCGGTAATGATCGAACAGCGGCGTCAGGTTGCCGGCGCCGATCTTGATGTCTTCGTGGATCGGGAGGCTCTCGACCACGCGCCATTCCAGTCCGAGCGAGGGATCGGCGCCGATGATTGCCTGACGGCGTTTGATCTCGTCCGTCGTCCAGATTTCACCATACGGAATGTGATGGAGCGCGGTGACGATGCCGCGCGCGCCGGCCTGCCGGATGTGCTTGAGCTCGCAGGCATCGTCGGGCCCGAACCAGCGCCAGGTTTCTTCCATGGTGCAAGATTCTTCCATGGTGGTTGCGTCGATCTGGTCTGCCATTTGTCCTATTCCGCCGTCTGATTGATTGCGCTGACCGCCGCGTGCGAGCCATCGACCAAAAGCTTGCGATAGGCGGCTTCAACCCCGTCCAGGAACTGTTCGTTTTTTCCGAGGTCGGTGCCGAATATGCTTTCGATGGATGCCACGCGTCGCACATGGGCGGCGGGATCCTGCCCGTCCGCCTTAAGCCGGTCGGCAAGCGGGTCCTTGACGTCGATGGGCTGGCCCTTTTCGTCCGTGCCGCTGGTGTAAGCGATGAAGGCCGCGACGATCAGCGCAAGGCGGTCCCATGGTTGGCCGGCCTGCAGCCGGTCGCGGATGGTGCCGAGGATGCGCTGCGGCAGCTTCTGCGATCCGTCCATGGCGATCTGCGCGGTGCGATGGCTGATGGCGGGGTTTGAATAGCGCTCGAGCAACTGGCCCGCATAGGCTTCAAGATCGGTTCCATCAGGCGTGGGCACGGTCGGGATGATCTCGTCGCGCCACAGACCGGCGAGGAAATTCCTGAACGCCGGATCGGCCACTGTCTGCGATATGGTCTGAAAGCCTGAGAGGAAGCCGAGATAGGCGAGCGCCGAATGCGAACCGTTGAGCATGCGCAGCTTCATCAGTTCGAACGGCTCGACATCGGCGACGAACTGGGCTCCGGCGCGCTCCCAGGCAGGCCGCTCCGCCGCACCGAAAACATCCTCTATGACCCATTGGCGGAAAGGCTCGTGAATGACCGGCGCCAAGTCCTGCAAACCGGTGAGATCGAGGGTCAACGCCAGATCATCATCGGTCGAAGCGGGAACGATGCGGTCGACCATCGTGCTCGGAAAAGCGACCGTGCTCTCGATCCATGTGGCAAGGCCATCATCACGGAGCGCGGCGAAATCGCGGACGAGACCGCGCAGCAGCTTGCCATTGGAAGGAAGATTGTCACAGCTGATGATTGTGAACGGGGCAATCCCGCGCTCCCGACGTAATTTCAGCGCGGCGACGAGGAAGCCGAGGAGGGACATGGGCCGCTCGGGATGTTCCAGATCATGGACGATATCGGGATGCGCCGGATTGAGCCGTCCCGTCGCCGGATCATGGCAGTAGCCCTTTTCGGTGACCGTGATGGTCACGATGCGAATGCCGGGATCGGCCAGAGTATCGACGAGACTCTTGGGATCTTCCGGCGCCACGATCGCTTGCAGCAGCGATCCCATGATACGCGGTCGGTCGCCGGAAGCCGAACGCTCCACCGTGGTGTAGAGGCCATCCTGCGGCGCAAGCTTGTCACGCTGTGAAGGGCTGCGCAAGCTGACGCCGATGATCCCCCAGCCATTGTGCGCCGCCGGATCGGTCTCGATTGCATCGTCATTATAGACGACGCCATGGGCGCGGAAGAAAGCGCCGAGGCCGATATGGACGATGCCGGGCGTTAATCTCGCTCTGTCGAAGCCGGGAAGGCGAGCCTTCGCATTTTTCAGCGTTTCACTGTCAAGTCTCTGGGTCATATCGTGCTCAATCAAAGAAAATGGAGGGCAGCCACAGGGACAGCGCCGGAATGAAGGTCACCAGCATCAGCACGATGAGATTGCTGAGGATGAAGGGCAGAACCTCGCGGCTGATGACGCTGAGCGGCACCTTGCCGATATTTCCCGCGACGAACAGGCAGATGCCGACCGGCGGGGTGGTCAGGCCGATCATCAGATTGATGATGGCAATGATGGCGAATTGCACCGGATCGATGCCGACCTGCAGCGCCACCGCGAGCAGCGGCGGAAACAGGATGATCAGCGCGGCGATCGTCTCCATGAACGTGCCGACGAAGAGAAGCAGCACGTTGATCATCAGCAGGATCAGATATTTGTTGTCCGTCACCGACAGCATCGCACCGGCGATCATCTGCGGGATCTGCTCGCTGGTGAGGATCCAGCCGAACACATTGGCGAGGCCGACCAAAAGGATCAGCGCACCCGAGCCGACGGCGGATTCCAGCATGATACGCGGCACGTCGCGGAGCCTGAAGCCTTTATAGATGAAGAGGCCGACGGCAAACGCATAGAGCGAGGCGACGATCGACGCCTCGGTGGGTGTGAAGACGCCGCCGACAATACCGAACAGGATGATCACGGTCATCAGCACCGCCCAGAAGGCGGCCTTTCCGGAGACAAAAACCTCGCGAAAACCGACCCATTTGCCCTTTGGGTAATTGCGCATCCGGGCAATGATGTAGACCGTCAGCATCATGCCAAGGCCCATCATGAGGCCGGGGATGGCGCCGGCAAGGAACATGCGGCCGACGGACAGGCCGGTCAGCGTGCCGACGATGATCATCGGCACCGAGGGCGGAATGATCGGGCCGACCGTCGACGCCGCGGCGGTCAGCGCCGAGGCGAAGCCTGCGCCATAGCCGGATTTCTTCATGGCCGGGATCATCACCGAGCCGATCGAAGCGGTCTCCGACACGGCCGTTCCGGAGATGCCGGCGAAGATCATCGATCCGGTGACGTTGGCAAGGCCAAGCCCGCCCCGGATATGGCCGACAAGGGCATTGCCGAAGCGGACGATCTGGTCGGTGATGCCGCCATTGTTCATCAGATTGCCGGCCAGCACGAAACCGGGGATGCAAAGCAGCACGAAGCTGTCCATACCCGAAAACATGAACTGCGAGACCACCGTCAGGTCGATGTCGGCCAGAAACAGGTAGACCGCCGAGGAAATGCCGAGTGTGATGGCGACGGGAACGCCGAGCGCCAGACAGATGATAAAGGTGCCGAAAAGGGCTGCGACCAGCATTACAGCGTCTCCTGATGTTGCATCGGTTTGCCGAAGCCGAGGAGCCGGGCGAGATAGAAGAAGGCAAGCGAGACGGGGATGATGAGGATGGTGATATAGACGATGACCATCGGCGCATCGAACGAGCGGGCCCGTTCGCCGAAGCTGTTGAGGACATAGGCATAGGCGCCGGGAATGATCGCCAGCGAAAAGACGATCACGGCGACATCCACGAGCTTGTCGATGGCGGCCTGCACCTTGACGGGCAGGGTTGCTGTGAAGAGATCGACATTGACCAGTTCCCCGTCCAGCGCGGCAAGGCCGCAGGAGAACGCGACCAGATAGAGCAGGGCGAAGCGCGACACTTCTTCCGTCCAGATCGGAGCCGCAATCCCGGGAACGCGGCCCAGAACCTGCAGGGTCACCATGACGATCAGCACGGCAAAGGCGATAACCGTGCCGACCCTGCACAGAACCGCAACGCCCTCGATGATTTTCCCGAACAGGTTTTTCATGGTATCAGATCCTTGAAAAGGTGGCCGCCCGGAGACCAGAGCGCCGCGTGTTCAATTGAACGCGCAAAGGACGCTCTAGCACTTTGAATCTAGAGCACCTTATCCGCTTTCGGCGTTTCCACCTGAAAGCGGGATGCTCTAGGGCGGCCCGCATTTCGAACAGCTTGGACGCTTACTTGACGGCCAGCATCTCTTCATAGAGCGGCACGACGCTCGGATCGAGCGCCTTGACCACCGCCGCCTTTGCTTTTTTCGCAAATGCCGCCTTGTCGACCTCGACGAACTCCATGCCCTTGCTTTCCAACTCACTCTTGAAGCGTTCTTCATCGGCAAGGAAAAGCTCGTGCTCGTAAGCCTGTGCCGCCTTGGCGGCTTCCATCACAGCCTTGCGCTGCTCATCGCTCAGGCCGTTCATCAGGCGCTGGCTGCCGACGAGGTAAATCCAGCTGCGCACATGATCCGTCATATTCACATAGCGCTGGACTTCATAGAAGCTTGCCGAGCGGATCAATGCGAGGGGGTTTTCCTGGGCGTCGATGACATGACTTTGCAGGCCGGTGAAGACTTCCGAGAAAGCCATCGGCGTCGGCTTGGCGCCGAGCGCCTCCCAAACCGAGACGAACAGCGGGACATTCGGCACGCGCAGCTTCAGTCCGTTGAGATCGTCGGGTGATTTGATCGGCCTGTTGGAGGTCAGTTCACGCGGACCGCGTTCGAACCAGGTGAGCGGCACCAGCTTGGCCTTGGCTTCAATTTCGGCGGCGATCTTCTCGCCGATCGGTCCCTCGACCACCTTGCGCATATGCTCGCTGTCGCGGAGCGCATAGGGAACGGCGAGGAGCGAAGCGTAGGGCGTCCAATTCTGCAGGGATTCGCCCGTGATGGTGAAATCGACCGTTCCAAGCTGCAGACCTTTGATGAGATCGGTTTCCTTGCCGAGTTGCTCGTTCGGAAAGACCTGCACTTCGAGTTCGCCATTGGTGCGGGCCTTCACCTCTTCGGCGAATTTCAGCGCCGCCTTGTGCCAGGAATTGTCCTCATTGCCGAGATGGCCGAGCTTCAGTGTCTTGGCTTCGGCGAGGCCCGGCGCCAAAGCCGCCAGGGTAACGCAGGTCGCAAGCATTGCGGCCAGAAAGCCGCGTCTCTTCAGGTTCGTCTTGATCATGCTATCCTCCCTTGTTGTGCCTACCGAACACCGGTGGCCATATTGGTTCAGCGGCTTGCACCGCACGTCAACTGAAATCCAGCTGTACCTTTACCGTTTTTTCCGGAGCCTGTTCGATCAGTGCGAAGGCATCCTTCGCATCGCTGCCGCTGAACGTCTGGGTGATCATCGCTTCCGGCTTCAATTGCCCGCTTTCCAGCCAGCCGATCACCTCGGGCAAAAGCCGGCGGCTGAGCCGTGAACCGACGAGCGTCAGTTCCTTCTTGACGATCTCCTGCTGCGATACATTGCAGGGGGCCGGCGAAAAGCCGAGAATTCCGATTCGCCCGGCCGGGCTTGCCACGCGGCAGGCCTCTTCCAGAAGCGCTGGGACGCCTGCGCCGTCGATAACCAGCGTCGGCCCCAATCCGTCATTTTCACCGGCGACACTTGCCGGCACGTCGTCCTTGCCCGACTGGAGAAGCCGGTCGGCGCCGAATTGTTCCGCGCGCTCGAGGCGTCGCTTGTCCGGATCCGCGACAATGACCCGCGCACCCTTCAGCTTGGCGACTTGCAGGACGGTCAGCCCGACAGTGCCGGAACCGTAGATAAGGATGGTATCGCGCTCGTCGCATCCGGTGCGGACAAGCACGTTGGCGGCAATCGAGAACGGTTCGGCCAGTGCCGCAACTGAGATCGGCAAGCTCTTGGAGACTTTCACCGCATTGGCCGCCGGCACGACGACTTGCGAGCGGAAACCGCCATCGCGGTGGACGCCCAGCACCTCCAGATTGGCGCAGACATTGGAGCGCCCGACGCGGCAGGCATAACAATGACCGCAGGATATGACCGGGTCGACGACGACATTGTCGCCCACGGAGAGCGCGGTGACGGCAGCGCCTGTTGCGGCGATGGTGCCCGCAAATTCGTGGCCGATCACGCGCGGATATTTGGCGAAGGGATTGGAGCCATGAAGGATATGGATGTCGGAACCGCAAATTCCGGCGCTTGAAACCTTGACCCGTACTTCATCCGGGCCGGGCTCGGCGCGATCAGCCTCGATAACCTCAAGAGAATGCGGCGCACGCACACGGACTGCTATCAATATCAGAGTTCCTCCCGCATTCCACCATTCGCGGTCAATCGCCAGTTTGGCAATGCTCTAATGCTGCCATGGTAGTATGTCAATATTTCCACGGCAATTTCTACAGAGATGCACAGCCTTGGTCGCAGGCGAGGGGTGGAAAGTCAGATACGCAGCTTGCAGGACCGGATATCAGTCGATGCCTTCGATCTTTCTTAGTTTCAGGACAAGGAAATCAATGAAAGCCCGAACGGTCGGCCTCATAAAGCGCGTCGAGGGGTATGTGAGGAACATCTCCGTTGGTCGGAGTGCATAGTCTGGCAGGATATGAATAAGCGTGCCTGCCGCGAGATCATCGGCCACGAGGATCACCTGGACCGGTCCCGCTCCACGCCCGCTCCTCAGGCTGCGGGTAATCACCTGCGAATTGTTCGTTCGCAAGCTCGGACGAACGGGAATCTCGAACGTCTCCTCTCCCCGACACAGGGTTAGCGTATTGCGGGCTGACAGCACGACCATTGTCGTCACGATATTGAGATCGGTCAGGCGCTCCACCGATTCGACAAGGCCGACCGACTCCAAAAATTTGGGCGATGCTACGAGGATGCGCTTCACCAGCCCGATCCGCCGCGCGATCACATCCTGATTCTCCGGTTTGTCATAGCGAATTGCCAGGTCGAAATTCTCATAGACAAGATCAACGTGGCGGTTGTCGAGCACCAGATCAACGCAGACGAGGGGGTGGTCGTCCTGGAATTCCATCACGATCCGGTCCAGGTGCTGCGCGCCGATGCATGAGGGGGCAAAGATGCGAAGCGTCCCCTGCATCTCGCCGACATCGCGACGGACGCCTTCGAGCGCAGCTTCGATGGATGCGAGCGCCACCCGGCTGGTTTCGTACAAGGCCAACCCTTGCGCTGTCGGCCTCACGGCTCGATTGCTGCGCTCGAGCAGTCTGGCGTTGACGTGCCGCTCCAAATTCCTCAGGTGCTTCGTGACAGCCGGCTGTGAGATGGCGAGATCCTTGGCCGCACCGGTGATCGACCCTTTTTCGACGGTTCTCACGAAGGCCCGCAACGCCGCGTTGATATCCATGCATATCTCCTGGTTATGGCTGCAATTCCATCATAACCGATAGACAGTAGCGGCGCCATGCGGCTTGATGGCGGAATCAAAGGAGTATGGATCGAACATGTCAATCAACCGCCGCTCAGTGATAGTAGGACTGCCGTTTGCTCTCGGTGGCTGCATCACAAATGAATCAGTTTCGATAAAGCCGCAGGCGTTTAGCCCGGTCAAAGATCAGTATTATCGCTCGATGTATGGCTCGATCACTTCGGAGCCGTGGCCGATCGCTGCTGTCGATCTGACGAACGTCAACCCGAAATTCTTTCGCCAGGAAGTGTCCTACGCATCATCCTATGCGCCGGGCACGGTAGTGGTGGATCCCAATGAGCGCTTTGCCTACCTCGTCGGGGAAAACGATAGGGCGCTTCGCTATGGCGTGGGTGTGGGCAAGGTCGAGGCCTTCAATTTCCAGGGCGAGGCCACGATTGCTGCGAAGAAGGAATGGCCGGGCTGGCGACCAACGCCGGACATGATCGCTCGAGAGCCTGACCGGTATGGTCCCCTCAAAGGCGGCCTGCCAGGCGGGCCAAGGAACCCCCTCGGCCCCCGCGCCCTTTATCTCTTCCGGAATGGTCAGGATACCTTCTATCGACTGCATGGCACAGTGGAACCCTGGACGATCGGTACAAAGGTATCCTCGGGCTGCATCCGTCTGTTCAACCAGGATATCATCGATCTCTACAGTCGCGTCCCAGCTGGAACGAAGGCTGTGGTTCTCCCGACATTTGCCACGGATGAAGTCGCCTGACCGCCTAAAGAGCGAAGCCACCTATCCATCCCGGTCGGAAGGGATGAGACCAAAGGCTGCCGGCACGGCATGCATCTGTAGCCGGTTCTCTAAATCTTGCTTTTGGTTTTCGGCACGGGTTGTCTCGGGAAGGATTGCACGTCAGAAAATTCCTCGGTATCGCGGGCGATCTCGATCGGACTTGTCACATAATGCGTTAGCAACTCGCCCACCGAGCGGAGTGCATCGAGGTGAATGCGCTCGTAACCATGCGAAGCATCGATACCGAAGGTGACGAGTGCCGTTCGGATGTCATGGCCCGCTTCAAGCGCGGAGGCCGAGTCGGAGCGGTAATAGCGGAAAATGTCCTTCCGGTATTTGATTCCGTTCTTCTGACATAGCTCCGTGAGTTGCCTGGTGAGATGATAATCGAACGGGCCGGATTGATCGGCCATACAAATGGTCACGCCGAACTCGGAAGAGTTCTGGCCTGGCGCGGTGGTGCCATTGTCGACAGCCACAAGGGAAGCGACATCGGGCCTGATCACCGAGGAGGCGCCGACGCCGACCTCTTCAGCGATGGTGAATAGCCAGTGCACATCGACAGGAGCGACAGCGCCTGAGCGCTCGAACGCTTCGATGGTGGCGAGCATGATCGCCACGCCTGCCTTGTCGTCGAGATGACGAGAGTTGATAAAGCCGTTGTCCAGAAATTCCGACTGCGGATCGACCGCGACAATGTCGCCGATATCGATACCCAATGCGACCGTTTCTTCGGCGCTGGTCGTCGGCGCATCGATACGCAGTTCGACGAAACCCCAGCCGGTAGGCTGGGTATCCACTTCCTCGTTGAAAGTGTGGCCCGAAGCCTTGAGCGGCAGGATCGTGCCCCGGAGGATCTTCTCATATCCGTAGATCGTGACGCGGGCCCCCTCGGCAAAGCGGGCCGACCAGTGGCCGATCGGCACGAGTTCGAGACGGCCATTGGACTTGATCGCCTTTACCTGGGCGCCGAGCGTATCGATATGCGAGACAATTGCGCGGGCGCCCTCGCGCCTGCCGCCTTGGCTCACGGCGCGGATCGCTCCGCGGCGCGTCAGTTCCGGCTTTAGTCCGAGCCGCTCCAGTTCACGGCTGCAGTAGCGTACGGCGTTATCGGTGTAGCCGGTCGGACTGTCGATCGATAGTATTGTCCTTAGCTGGCCCAGCAGATAGTCCGCATCGATATTGAGCTTGCTCATGCAATTGCCGTTCTGTTGGACGCTTCCTGGGTTCGCCGGGCCCGCGACAGCGGAAAAAGCAGGTCGAGAAAGCGTTCGGCGGTCGGTTGCGGTTCATGATTGGCCAGCCCGGGTCGCTCGTTCGCCTCAATGAATACATAGTCCGGCTGTGACGGGGATTTGACCATGAAATCGATCCCGGTGACAGGTATGTCGATTGCCTGCGATGCGCGGCAGGCTGCCTCCACCAGCTTTGGATGCACGATGTCTGTTACGTCATGGATAGAACCTCCGGTATGGAGATTTGCGGTCTTGCGCACCAGGACTTCTTCGCCTGCGGCGGGAATGGTCTCCAGCGTCTTGCCCGACGCGGCGAGGCAGCGCTGCGTCTCGTCATCGATAGGGATCGTGCTTTCGCCGGCGGTGGCCGCCGCACGCCGCCGGGACTGCAGTTCGATCAGCGCCTTCAGATTGCTCTGGCCGTCCCCCAGCACGCATGGCGGGCGTCGCACCGCCGCCGCGACCAGCTTGTGATCGATCACGACCAGCCGCAGATCCTGCCCGTCGAAGCAATCCTCAATTAGCACGCGTTCGCTGATTTCACGCGCCTCGGCCACGGCCTGTTTCACATCCTCCGTCCTGGTCAGGCCAACGGATACGCCGCGGCCTTGCTCGCCGCGTGCAGGCTTGACCACCACTGTCTTGTGCGAATCCAGGAATTCCGCGATCGCGTTTTCATCATCCGCGGTGATCTGCTCCGGCACTTCGAGCCCGGCTGCCGAGACGATGCGTCGTGTCACTGCCTTGTCGTCGCAGATCGAAACGGCAACGCCCGACGTCATCTCCGACAAGCTCTCCCGGCAGTGGATCGAGCGTCCGCCATAGGTAAGGCGGAAGAATCCGCCCGCCGCGTCGGTGATTTCCGCGTGAACGCCGCGCCGCCGCGCCTCATCGACAATGATACGGGCATACGGGTTGAGCGCATCGTACTCTTCCAGCGGAGTAGCGAAGAGCTTCTCGTTGATCGGGTTCTTCCGCTTGACCGCGAAGACTGGAATACGCCGGAATCCCAGTTTTTCGTACAGCCCGATCGCCTGCTCATTGTCGTGCAGGACCGAAAGGTCGACATGGGCTGCGCCACGCGCCTGGAAATACTCGGAGACCCGTCGCACCAGCACCTCACCGATTCCCGGATGCCTGGACTGCGGATCGACCGCTAGACACCACAGCGAGGAGCCGCGTTCGGGATCGTTGAACAGCCGATGGTGATCCACGCCGGTGACGGTGCCGATGATCTCGCCTGTCGCCTCCTCCTCGGCAACGAAATAGGTGAGCGAGCGGCTGTCGCGCTTCGCCCAGAAAAAATCGGGTGAGACCGGCACCATGCCGCGCGATGCATAGATCGCGTTGACCGCCTTGGCGTCGGCTTCCGAGGCAAGCCGGCGAACAAAGAAGCCTTTCGGCTGTCGTCTGCTAACCCGGTAGGTCGACAGGTCAAGCCGGTAGGTATGTGACGGGTCGAGAAAAGTCTCCTCTGGCGCTAGCGTCAAAAGGACATGTGGGTCGCGCACATAAAAGGCGATGTCACGCTGATCCTGCCGTTCCTGGCGCAGCGCATCGACGATTTCCTGGTTGCTCGTAAAGGTCTGCGCAAAAATCAGACGGCCCCATCCGCAGTCGAGCACGACTGATTTGCGCGCCAGGTCTCCAGCATCGCCGCCATTGTCGATCGGCGCCTTCATCGAATGAACACGCAGCCGCCTTAGACGATGGTCGAGTGCTCCTTCGCTCCTCCCGCTGTTTCGCGTACCGACAGCTTTTGTCATCTCGCTAAATCCCGTGCGTCTGGAGCCACATTTCGAGCAGTCCCGCCTGCCACAGTTCCGAGCCGCGCAGCGGCGTAATGTGCTCTGCCGGCGCGGCAAACAATGTTTCGAGATAGTCCTCCCTGAACAGGCCGCGCTCGCGCGCCGCAGCGGACGTCAAGGCATCGCGGACCATGTCGAGATAGGGACCGTCGACATATTTGAGCTGCGGAACCGGGAAATAGCCCTTCTTGCGATCGATCACCTCGTGAGGGATGACCAGGCGGGCCGCATCCTTGAGCACGCCCTTGCCATTGTCCTTCAGCTTTTCCTCTGGTGGAATGCGGGCGGCAAGCTCCACCAACTCGTGATCGAGGAACGGCACCCGGGCCTCCAGACCCCAGGCCATCGTCATGTTATCCACCCGCTTCACCGGATCGTCGACGAGCATGATATTGGAATCGAGCCTCAACGCGCGGTCGACCGGTGTATCGGCGCCAGCGCGCATGAGTTCTGCTTCGACGAATTCGCGGCTGTAATCTTCGCCGTCAATCCAATCCTGCCCAAGCTGGCGTTTCAATGTCTCGTGCGAGCGATCGCAGAAGACGCTGGTGTAATCGCCCACCAAATCGTTGGAATTGGCCAATGGCGGATACCAATGATAACCGCCGAATACTTCGTCTGCACCCTGCCCGGATTGCACCACCTTGATATGCTTGGAGACCTCTTGCGACAGAAGGTAAAACCCGACATTGTCATATGAGACCATTGGCTCCGACATCGCCGCGAAGGTTCCCGGCAGCGCGTCCATCAGGCGCTCCGATGGAACGAAGATCTTGTGGTGATCGGTTCCGAACTCGCGGGCGATCAAGTCGGAATAGACGAACTCATCGCCCTTCTCGCCATTGGCTTCCTCGAAGCCGACCGAAAAGCTCATCAATCCTGTTTGACCTGCCTCGGCAAGAAGCCCCACGATCAGGCTGGAATCGACGCCGCCGGAGAGCAGGACGCCCACCGGAACATCGGCCACCATGCGCCGTTTCACCGCCAGCCGCAACGCTTCCAGCACTCGGTCGCGCCACTCTTCACTGGAGATGCCGCTTTCGGCCGGATTGCGCTGATAGGGCGGATCCCAATAAACATGGTCGGAGAACTGTCCGTCCCCTTCGATGATACGGACGGTTGCCGGCGGCAGCTTGCGCACGCCATTGATGATGGTGCGCGGTGGCGGCACCACGGCATGAAAGGTCATGTAGTGATGCAGCGCCACGCGGTCGATCGACGTATCGATATCTCCCGCCTTCAGCAATGCGGGCAGCGATGAGGCAAAGCGCAGCTTCCGGCCCGAGTGGGCGAGGTAGAGCGGCTTGATGCCGAAGCGGTCGCGCGCCATGATGATACGGCCGCTGTCGCGCTCCTGAATGACGAAGGCGAACATGCCGTTGAAACGTTCAACGCATCGCCTGCCCCAGGCGTGCCAGGCCTTGAGGATCACTTCCGTATCGCCCTGCGAGAAGAAGCTGTAGCCTTCCGCCTCCAGTTCGCGGCGCAATTCCGGATAATTATAGATGCAACCGTTGAAAGCGATCGTCAGGCCAAGCATCGAATCGACCATGGGCTGCTGAGCTTTTTCCGACAGGTCGATGATGCGAAGCCGCCGATGGCCGAAACCCGCGCTGCCATGGGAAACAATGCCCGAGCCGTCCGGGCCCCTTGGCGCAAGGGCGTCCATCATCTTCGAAATCGCTGAAACGGATGGCGCGACGCCATCAAATCTTACTTCACCACAAATGCCGCACATCGGCGGATCCATATCCTCCATTGTTCATTGCCAAATTGCATTCACAGGTCCATATAGTTAGAGTTCAAATGATTTGAAGTCAAATAAAACGCCATGAGCCAAAAATTTTCATCCCCCACGCTCGCTGAGGCCGTCTCACCGGAGGAAACGCGCAGCTTGCTGAAATCGATCCGCCGCATCGTTCGCGCCAACGATCTGCAGTCGCGCGCGCTGGCGAAATCCATTGGGCTGACCGGGCCGCAGCTGGTGATCCTCATGGCGGTGGCGGAACTCGGGGAAGTGACGACAAAAGCGTTGGCCGATCATGCGGATCTGAGTCCGGCGACCGTCGTGACGGTACTGGAAAATCTGGAGCAGCGGGTGATTGTGCAGCGTTACAGATCAGACATTGATCGCCGCATCGTGTTCACGCGGCTCACCGCGAAAGGGCAGCAACTCATCTCTCATGCACCGCGCGTATTCGGCGACGCGTTTGCCCAGCGCTTTGCAAGCCTTCCTTCCAGTCGAAGACGCGAGCTCATTTCGCGGGTGACCACGCTGGCGGAGCTCATGAGCACCGGTGTAGAGGATGGTTCTCACATCTGAACATCCGGTCGGCTGTTTGATTATATCAGCCGGTGCTGCCGCTGAGTCTCACCAGCGCCGCAAGCATGAGATTGGCGCCCCTTTCGATATCCGCCCAGTCGGTCCACTCCATCGGAGAATGACTGATGCCGCCGCGACTCGGCACGAAAATCAGCGCCGAGGGGCACGATGCCTGCATCGTCTGTGCGTCATGTCCCGCACCCGACGGCATTGCAAGCGCCTCCAATCCCAGCCTGTGCGCTTCTTCATGGAACAATGTGGCGAGGTCCCGATCCAGTTGAACCGGTGCGATGCGGCTTTGTTCCACGATGCTGGCTTTGAGGTTATTTGCACGGGCGACCGAAGCGATCGCGTTCCGCAGGGCTGCGTCGATCGAATCGATGCCCTCGGCTTCGGTGTCGCGAATGTTGATGACGAACTCGGCCTCGCCGGGAATGGTGTGGATAAAATTCGGCCGCAAATCCGCCTTGCCGATCGTAACACGCGTATTCTCGTGTCCATACCGGGCGATAATGCCCGGTATGGCCGTGCCGATCGCTGCAAGGCCGGCAAAAGCATCGGCACGCAGGTTCATCGGCGTCGTGCCCGAGTGATTGGCTTCGCCTTCAAAGCGAACACCAAGATTACGGACGCCGGCGACCGAATATGCGATGCCGATCGGCATGGAGCGGCTCTCCAGCACCGGGCCCTGCTCGACATGAAGTTCAAGGAAAGCGCGGATGTCGCCGCTGCTGCGCTTTGCAGCGAGCGCATCATTGGCGTTCAGGCCCTGGACCGCCATCGCATCAACCAACATGACACCGTCGGCATCGGATGCCTGCGAGAGCCACTTGGAATCCACGACGCCGGCAATGGATTGGGAGCCGAGCATGCCACCGAAGCGTCCTTCCTCCTCGGCTGTCGCCACGATCTCGATCGCGCACTTTGGAAGAAGGCCGGCATCCTGGATCGCGCACACGCATTCCAGCGCGACCGCCACGCCCAGGGCACCGTCGAAGGCGCCGCCTTCCGGCACCGTGTCGAGATGTGATCCGACCATGACGCAGGGACCCTCCGCCGGGCCGAATCGGCCGAAGAGGTTTGCAACGCCATCACGGTGTATGACCAGTCCTGCAGCCCGCATCTGATCCATAAACCATTCCCGGACCGCCATATCGGCGTCGGAATAGCCGACCCGGTTATATCCACCCGTCTGGCGATTGAAGCCGAAGCTGTTGATGCCCTCGAGCAGTCCGCGCAGGCGGTCGGGGTTAATAGCGAGATGGTCACACGGCATCGTTTTTCGTTCTTCTTCAGATATTTATCGGGGCCGCGCGCCTCGTTCTGGAGGCGCGCGCGCCAAATTTATTATGATAAATGCTTGCACGAATGCAAATTATCAGAATTAATTTAAGGCCAGCGTAAGGAAGGGGAACCCGCTATGAAGCCCGTTATAAGGAATGTTTTGGCTGCCATCGTCTCGGCAATGTTGCTAGCCTTCACCTCGCCGGCGTTTGCACAGACACCGCCCAACGCTCTTGTCGTCGGACAGATCGCCGAGCCGAAATCGCTCGACCCGCAGGCCGTCACGGCTGTCAACGATTTTCGCATCCTGGTGAATGTCTATGACGGGCTCACGCGTTACAAGGAGGGCACGCTCGAGGTGGAGCCCTCACTCGCCGAAAGCTGGGATATTTCCGAAGATGGAAAAACCTATACGTTCAAGCTCCGCTCCGGCGTTGTTTTTCATGACGGTTCGCCGTTCAATGCCGAGGCGGTGAAGTTCAACTTCGACCGCATGCTCGACGAGAAGCACCCCTATCACGACACCGGACCGTTTCCGCTGGCCTTCTTCTTCTCCTCGGTCGAGAAGGTTACCGCGCTTGACGATCTCACTGTGGAATTCAAGCTCTCGGAACCCTATGCGCCATTTCTCTCCAACCTTGCCTATCCGACCGGACTTATCGTATCGCCGACGGCGGTGCAGGAGCATGGCAAGGATTTCGGCCGTCATCCGAGCGGCACCGGCGCCTTCAAATTCGCGGAATGGCAGGCGAATTCGCGCGTGGTGGTTACCCGCAACGAGGATTACTGGGACGGCGCCCCGCCGCTTGAAGCTGTCGTTTATCGACCGATCACCGACGCCAATACACGCATAGCCGAAATGCTCTCGGGAGGCCTCGACGTGATGGTGGAGGTTCCCCCCGACAGTCTCAAGCAGTTCCGCGATGACCCCACCTTCACCGTGCAAGAGCAGATCGGGCCGCATCTCTGGTTCCTGATCCTGAACACCAGGGAAGGCCCGTTTGCCAACAAGCAGATCCGCCAGGCGGTGAATTATGCCGTCAACAAGAAAGCGCTGGTGGAGAATGTTCTTCAAGGCACGGCTGAGGTCGCGGCCGGGCCGACCCCGCCGGCATTTGCTTGGGCCTATAATGAGGATCTCGATCCCTATGCCTACGACCCCGACCGCGCCAGGCAACTGCTCAAGGAAGCCGGGTATGACGGTAAGGAACTTACTTTCTACGTGACCGAGGGAGGCTCGGGCATGCTCGATCCCGTGGCGATGGGCACCGCCATCCAGGCCGATCTGGAAGCCGTTGGCATGCCGACGAAGATCGAGACCTATGAGTGGAACACCTTTCTCGGAAAGGTGAACCCCGGTCTCGAAGGCAAGGCGGACATGGCCGAAATGGCCTGGATGACGAATGATCCCGATACATTGCCTTTCCTTACCCTGCGCACGGAAGCATTTCCGGACAAGGGTGGTTTCAACTCGGGTTATTATTCCAACGAAAAGGTGGACGAACTCCTCAGCGAGGCGCGGGCCGCCAACAGCCAGGAGCGCCGCGCCGAGCTCTACAAGGAGATGCAGACGATCGTGCATGACGATGCGCCCTGGCTATTCGTGGCTAACTGGAAGCAGAACGCCGTCACCCGGGCCAATGTCGAGGGCTTCAAGCTGCAGCCGTCGTTCTTCCTGATGCTGCAGGACGTGGCCAAGCAGTGACGTTGTGAGCCGGTCCCTGACGGCAGTCCGTCGGGGCCGGCATTCGGATTTGGAGGGTCAGCGCCGTGGCCGCCTACATCATCAAGCGCCTGTTCGCTGCCATTCCGGTGTTGCTCGGGTTGTCGGTCATCATCTTTTTGATCATGGCGATGATTCCCGGCGATCCGGCGACGGCCATCCTTGGTTCCTACGCGACGCCGGAAAACGTCGAGCGGCTGAACCGCAGTCTCGGTCTCGACAAGTCGCTACCGCAGCAATATGTCATCTGGCTCGGAAACCTGCTTCACGGGGATCTCGGCAGGTCATATGGGCTGAACCGGCCGGTCCTGGACGAGGTGCTGGAGCGCTTCTCCGCAACGCTGATCCTTGCTGGCACGGCGCTGATACTGTGTACGGTCTTCGGACTGCTGGCGGGCATCGTCTCGGCCGTGCGCCAGTTCGGTTGGGTTGACCGGATCGTCACCTTGTTCGTCCTGATCGGCATATCCATACCATCCTTCTTCCTCGGATTGCTGCTGATTCTGCTGTTTGCGGTGCAGTTGCGGTTACTGCCGGCCTCCGGCATGTATGCGATCTATGGGGGCGGCGATCTTGCCGATCTTCTCTACCATCTCATCCTGCCCGCCGTGACGCTCGCCGTCATCGCCACCGGCGTGGTCGCGCGGCTGACGCGCACGGCCATGCTCGAAGTTCTAAGGCAGGACTATATCCGCACGGCGCGGGCGAAAGGACTTAGCGAGCGAAAGGTCATCTATCGCCATGCGCTCAAGGCGGCGATGGTCAGCGTGGTTCCGGTGATCGGGCTCCAGGCGGGCTTTGTGCTTGGTGGCGCCGTCTATATCGAGACGGTGTTCCAATGGCCGGGTATCGGCGCCATGCTCGTCAAGGCTATTTCCACGCGGGATATTCTTCTCGTGCAGGGAGGGGTGCTGTTTGTCGCCGCCGCCTATGTGTTCGTCAATCTCATTGCCGATATCGTGCAGGCGATCCTTGACCCGAGGCTGAAGACATGAGCACGCAAGCCGTGGAAGTGGTGGCGCCCGAGCGCGATGGCCGCCTGCGTATGGCCTGGCGGCTCCTCATGAACAACAGGTTGGCGGCTGCCGGTTTCTACGCGATCACCCTGATCGTCGTCATGGCGCTGCTGGCTCCGGTCCTGCCGCTCCACGATCCCGATATAACCAGCCCGGCCGACCGCCTGCTGCCCGTGCTTTCCGAAGGCCATATGCTCGGCACCGATCATCTGGGGCGGGACGTGCTGGCGCGCCTCGTCTGGGGAACCCGCGTTTCGCTGTTTGTCGGCATTGCCGCTGCTTTCGTGGCGGCGTTCCTGGGCTCTGTTATCGGCCTTGTCGCCGGCTATGCGGGCGGGCGCGCCGACAATCTCATCATGCGCGGCATCGATATGCTGATGGCATTTCCTTATATCCTGCTGGCGCTTGCCATCGTGGCAGTGCTGGGCCCGGGTCTGCTCAATGCGCTCTACGCCATCGCCATCGTCAATATCCCGTTTTTCGCCCGCAATGTGCGCGGAATTACGCTCGGCCTCTCGCACAGGGAATTCGTCGATGCCGCGCGCCTTTCCGGCAAGAGCCATATTGCAATCGTGGCGACGGAAATCCTGCCCAATGTGCTGCCGATCGTCGTCATCACCATGTCGACCACCATCGGGTGGATGATCCTGGAAACAGCGGGGCTCAGTTTCCTGGGCCTTGGCGCACAGCCGCCGCAAGCGGATCTCGGCTCCATGCTGGGCCAGGGCAGGGCACTTCTATTCACCGCTCCGATGGTTTCAGTGATTCCCGGCGTGATGGTCTTCCTCATCGTCATGAGCGTCAATCTGCTTGGCGATGGGGTGCGGGACGTACTCGACCCGCGCCTGAGAGCCGGTTCGCTTGGCCGTCCCATGCCGGTGACCCGCATCGAACGCGAAAATGTGCCGGTGCCCGACGAGACCGCAAAGGCTTCGGCCCTCGCAGTCGTGGAACTGGAGACCAGCTTCGAGGCAAGGAGCGGAAGGCAGCGGGCGGTGAAGGATATCAGCTTCACTTTGCGGAAGGGCGAATGCCTCGGCCTGATCGGCGAAAGCGGATCCGGCAAGAGCGTTACCGCGCTTTCCATCCTCGGCCTCGTGGCCTCGCCCCCCGGCGTCATCACCGGCGGAGCCGTAACGATAGAGGGGCGCGACGTGCTGTCGCTCGACGAGACGCAGATCGCCTCCTTCCGGGGCGGCAAAGTGGCGTATATCTTCCAGGATCCGCTGACGACGCTGCATCCGCTCTTCACGATCGGCGAACAGGTGGCCGAGGCCGTCCGGGCGCATCAGCCGGTCGGTCGCGCCGCGGCCCATCGCAAGGCGGTCGAACTCCTGGGGACCGTGCAGATCCCTGATCCCGAGCAGCGCGCACGCGCCTATCCGCACGAGCTTTCGGGCGGGCAGCGCCAGCGCGTGGGTATCGCGATGGCGCTCGCCAACGATCCCGATATCATTATCGCCGACGAGCCAACCACGGCGCTCGACGTCACCGTGCAGGCGGAAATATTGCGGCTGCTGCAGGTCTTGCGGCGCGAACGGGGATTGGCGCTTTTGTTCATCACACACGACTTCGGCGTCGTGGCCGAGATCTGTGACCGGGTGGCAGTCATGCGGCACGGAGAAATCGTGGAGACGGGAGAGACTGCTGCCGTCCTGGGCAATCCGGAACATCCCTATACGAAGCGGCTGATCGCCTGTGTTCCTGTGCCGGGGCAGGGCAGGGGTTTCCTCGACGCGATCCGCGCGATGCCGCCTGCCGACATAGCGGGAGGGCGCAGCGCATGACGGAAGACAGAAAATCCGTGGATGCAATCAGCGTGACCGATCTCAGCAAGACCTTCGCCGGCGAATGGTCGTTGTTCAGCGGGCGCGGTTATGAGATCAGGGCGGTCAGAGACATCACGCTGGCATTGCGGTATGGAGAGACGCTTGCCGTCGTTGGCGAAAGCGGTTCGGGCAAGTCCACGCTCGCGCGCATGATGGTGGGTCTCGAAACGCCTACATCAGGCGACATGCGCATTACCGGAAAGGATGCCGCCGCTCTGAGAGCCGAGGGGCCCCGCGCTTTCGGGCGGGTTATCCAGTATGTCTTTCAGGATCCGGTATCCTCGCTCAATCCGCGCAAGACCGTCGACGCGATCCTCGACCCGCCGCTGCGGCTTTTGAAGGGATATGACCGGGTTCGGCGCCGGGCCCGCATGAAGGAACTCATGGATGCCGTGCAGATGCCGGCCAACGCGCTGGAGCGCTACCCACATGAATTCTCCGGCGGCCAGGCCCAGCGCATCGCCATTGCCCGGGCATTGGCCGCGGAGCCGCGTATCATCGTACTCGACGAGCCGGTTTCGGCCCTCGATGTCTCCGTTCAAGCGCAGATCCTGCTGCTGCTGGAGGATCTGCGAAAGGAATTCGATATGTCATATCTGTTCATCAGTCACGACCTCGCCGTGGTGGAAAGCATCTCCGACAGGGTTGCGGTCATGTATTCCGGTGAGATCGTTGAAATTGCCCCCGCGGAGCAGCTTTTCAGATCACCCCGGCACGAATATACGAGAAAGCTGTTATCGAGTGCGCCGCGGCTGAAAACCGCCTGGACGCCTCGGTCAACTGGAGGGCGGATAGCCGCACATGAGTGAGATGCCGGGGCGAGAAGAAACCATTGCAGACGTGCCCGTGGTGATCCGCCGCCGCAAGCGGCCGGACGCCGTAGCAGACCAGATTCGTGATCGAATCGTCGAACATGGTCTCTCACCAGGTGACCGCCTGCCTCACGAGTGGATCGAGCCGGAAGCCTGGCATGTCTCTCGCGGTACGCTCCGCGAAGCCCTGAAGGTTCTGGAATCGCAAGGGTTGACACTGAGCAAGACCGGACCGGGCGGCGGTGTATTCGTCGCTTCCGTCGAGGCCGAACAGGCGATCCGGCTCCTCGACAATCTGTTCCTCCACCAGCCACCGTCGATTGCCGAGATCTACGCGATCCGCAAGGAACTGGAGCCGCTATTGGCCGCGAGTCTGGCAGGAAAGCTGACGCCGCCTGCATTCGCATTGCTGCAGGCGAAAATACGCTTGTATGAGGACGAGCCGGCGACGGTCGAGGAAGAATATCGGCAGAGAATGGCCGAACTCGACTTCCATGATGCATTGGCGCGGCTTTGTGAAAACCGATTGCTGGGCTTTCTCTGCCGTTTCCTGGTCAGCTTGCTGAAGGATATGGCGGCTTGCAGGGACGTATACCAACAGCACAATCCCGTGCTGCGCGAAACGGGGCTGCACTATCAGGTGGCGTTGTTGCGGGCAATCAAAGCCGGCGATGCCGAGCGGGCCTCCACAATCATGCGCCACCATATGATTGCGGCCGAGATCTATATGCTGGAGCGGACAGAAATCCGCCGAGGTCATGCATCGCGGTGACCGCGATCGGCGCTGCCGCCGACATACCCGTCGTCATTCGCGGCATGGCCCTAGCTTGCCCCATTAGGGAGGTCTCCCTATTCTCTTACTCGCATGACCTGTGCCATAATAACGGTCTTCACAAGAGAGCGATTCCATGGTGCAGATGCAAACCCGCTTCGATCCGCTGTTTGACAACGAGGTCGCGAAAAATCCACTTGCCATCCTGAAGCACGTCTACGGTTATCCCGCCTTCCGCGGCAAACAGGCTGATGTCGTCGAACGGGTCGTGTCGGGTGAAGATGCCGTTGTTCTGTTTCCGACCGGTGCCGGAAAATCGCTGTGTTATCAAATTCCGGCGCTCTGTCGCGATGGCGTCGGAATCGTCGTTTCCCCGTTGATCGCGCTGATGCGCGATCAGGTGGAAGCGCTGAAACAGCTGGGTGTGTGCGCCGCTGCGCTGAATTCCTCGCTGACGCGCGAAGAGCTTTTGGATGTCCGCCGGGCGATCGCCAACGGTGAGCTCGATCTTCTCTATGTGACGCCCGAGCGCATTGTAACACCTGCCTTCAAGGACATGATCCGCAATGCCAGGATTGCATTGTTCGCCATAGACGAGGCGCATTGCGTTTCCCAATGGGGACATGATTTCCGCCCGGAATATCGCGAACTCGGCCATCTCGCCGAGGCGTATCCCGGCGTGCCGCGTATGGCGCTGACGGCGACGGCCGATCCGCATACCCGCGAAGACATCATCGACAAGCTTGGTTTGCATTCGGCGGAGGTTTTCACGACGTCGTTCGACAGGCCGAACATCGCCTATGAAATCGTCGAGCGCGATCAGCCGCGCCAGCAGCTCCTGCGCTTTTTGTCGCGCCACAAGGGCTCAAGCGGCATCGTCTATTGCCTGTCGCGCGCCAAGGTCGAGGACACGGCCAAATGGCTGAACGGCCAAGGAATACGCTCTCTCGCCTATCATGCCGGCATGGACCGCGCGGTTCGCGACGCCAACCAGGATGCTTTCCTGAAGGAGGAGGATCTTTGCCTCGTCGCCACCGTCGCCTTCGGCATGGGCATCGACAAACCGAACGTGCGCTATGTCGCGCATCTCGACCTGCCTGGCTCCGTCGAGGCCTATTATCAGGAAACCGGCCGTGCCGGCCGCGACGGATTGCCGTCCGACGTCTGGATGGCCTATGGCATGGCCGATGTCATCCAGCGCGGCCGAATGATCGACGAAGGCAATTCGGGCGACGATATCAAACGTGTCGAACGCGCCAAGCTCAATGCGCTGCTCGCCATCTGCGAAACCCCCGGTTGCCGCCGGCAGGCGGTCCTTGCCCATTTCGGCGAAGCGCATGCGGGCAATTGCGGCAACTGCGACACCTGCCTCAAGCCGGTCGAGACCTGGGACGGAACGGACGCCGCCATCAAGGCATTGGCAGCGATCTATCGGACCGGCGAGCGCTTCGGCACCGGCCATCTCATCGACGTGCTGCTCGGCAATGAAAACGAAAAGACCACACGCTTCGGCCATATTGACATGCCGGTTTTCGGTGTCGGCAAGGATATTCCGTCCAAAACCTGGCAGTCGGTCTACCGCCAGCTTCTCGCCGCCGGCTTCGTCAGCGTCGATCATGCGGCTTTCGGCGCGCTGAAGCTGGAGCCGGACGCTCGCGCCGTCTTCAAGCGCGAACGCGAGGTTCGCTTCCGCAAGGACCGGCCAACGACGGGAAAGGCCTCGAGATCAGCATCATCGCGTTCGGCAAGTGGCAAATCCGCGCTGGAAGGGGCTGATATGGAGCTTTTCGAGGCATTGCGCGCCGCTCGCATGGCGATCGCCAAGGAGCTTTCGGTCCCGCCCTATGTCGTCTTTCCGGACACGACACTGGTTGCTTTCGCCACCGACCGCCCGACGAGCCGCGACACGCTCCTCGGCATCTCCGGTGTCGGCCAGTCAAAATTGGAACGCTATGGGGATGCCTTCCTGATGGTAATACGGGCACATCAGAGATAGACGGCTACCGCGCATCCTCGCAGGTCGCCAACAGATGTTCCGCTTCAAAACGACAACTGAACCTTCATCGACCGGCTGCGGTCTCCGGCGGCTTCGAAGGCCGCGACGGCATCCCTGAAGTCGAAGATCTCGCTCAGGAGCGGTTTCATGTCGACAGTCCGGCGGTTGATAAGATCGACGGCAAGCCCGAACTCCTCGTGAAAGCGGAAGGAGCCGCGCATGTCGATTTCCCTGGAGACAACGAGATTTTGGGGAATGGAAATGTCGCCGCCCAAACCCAGTTGCACGAGAATGCCGCGCGGCCGCAGCACCTCCATGCCGGCGCGCACGGCCCGCTCGTTCCCCGACGCTTCGAACATCACGTCGAAATAGCCTTTGTTCGCCGTGTAGGCCGCCAGTTCTTCGCCGTGCTCGGCGACATTGATGGTGCGGTCGGCGCCGATCTCGCGCGCCTTCTCTAGAACGGCGTCCATCACATCGGTTGCGACGATCTCGCGGGCGCCGTGAGCACGGGCCGCGATGATGGTGAGCGCGCCGATAGGGCCACAGCCTGTCACCAGCACGCGCTTGCCGAGGAGCGAGCCCGCTCTGTTGACGGCGTGGAGGGTGACGGCGAGGGGTTCTGCAAACGCTGCCTCGTTAATCGAGATGCCGTCGGCCACCTTGTGGCACTGCCAGCTCTCGGCGATCAGCCTTTGCCGGAACGCGCCCTGGATATGCGGCATCGGCATGGCGCTGCCGTAAAAGCGCATGTTCAAGCAGTGGTTCTGCTGGCCCTTGAGGCAATATTCGCACGCATTGCAGGGCCGTGACGGCGAAACGGCGACGCGGTCGCCGATCGCAAGTCCGCTGACGCCCTGGCCCAGCGCCACGACGGTTCCCGCCACCTCATGACCGAGGATCATCGGTTCGCGCAGCCGAATTGTCCCGAAGCCGCCATGATGATAATAATGCAGGTCCGACCCGCATATGCCCCCCGCCTGGATGGCGATCTCGACCTGCCCGGGCTTCATATCGCCGGTTTCACGGTCTTCTATTCTCAGATCCTTGGCGGCATGTATAATGACGGCGTCCATCGACTTCTCCTCAGGGCCCTTGCATATGTTATCGATAACATTTATGTCAAGCGCTATTACTACCGTAATTTTTGCTGCACCGGCAGAATAAACGAGGGATAGGGTGGAGATATGGCTTTTTCGCTTTTCAATCTAGAGGGCAAGCTTGCCGTCGTGACCGGGTCGAGCCAGGGGATAGGCCTGGCGCTGGCGACCGGGCTGGCGGAACACGGCGCGGCGGTCGTGATCAATGGGCGCAATGCGGAAAAGGTCGAAGCTGCAGTGGAAGACCTGAAAAAGGCCGGCCATAAGGCTCATGCGTCCGCTTTCGACGTGACCGACGCGGATGCGGTCAAGGTCGGGATCGATGGGATAGAAGCCGAGATCGGGCCGATCGACATCCTTATCAACAATGCCGGCATGCAGTTTCGCGCACCGCTCGAGGATTTTCCCGTCGACAAATGGCAGCAGCTTCTCGATACCAACATCTCCAGCGTGTTTTATGCCGGGCAGGCAGTAGCGCGCCACATGATCGCGCGTGGGCGCGGCAAGATCATCAATATCGCCTCGGTGCAGAGCGAACTCGCGCGCCCCTCGATTGCGCCCTATACCGCAACCAAGGGTGCGGTGCGCAATCTCACCCGCGGCATGGCGACGGACTGGGCAAAATACGGCCTGCAGATCAACGCCATCGCGCCAGGCTATTTCAAGACGCCGCTCAACCAGGCGCTGGTCGATAATCCGGAATTCTCCGCCTGGCTCGAAAAGCGCACGCCTGCCGGACGCTGGGGCGATGTCGAGGAGCTGGTCGGCGCCGCCGTCTTCCTGGCGGGTGATGCCTCTTCCTTCGTCAATGGGCAGGTGCTGCACATTGACGGCGGCATGACCGCGAGCGTGTGAGGTCGTGATGCGCGTCATCGTCATGGGCGTTTCCGGTTCGGGCAAATCTTCGGTCGGTGCGGCGCTCGCAGAAAAGCTCGGCCTGCCGTTTCTGGAAGGCGACACGCTGCACCCCAGGAGCAATGTCGAGAAGATGTCGGCGGGCACTCCATTGACCGACGAGGACCGCTGGCCGTGGCTCGACCTGATCGGCGCGCGCCTGGCGCAGGCGCCGGACGGAATCGTCATTTCCTGCTCGTCGCTGAAGAAAATCTATCGCGACCGCTTGCGGCAAGCCGCCGGATCGTCGCTTTGCTTCATTTTCCTTGATGGAAGTTTAGCCGACCTGCGCGAGCATATGGGCCACCGGACAGGTCATTTCATGCCGCTTTCCATGCTCGACAGCCAGCTTGCGACCCTGGAGCCGCCGACCGGCGAGCCCTTGGTGTTGCGGCAGGACATCGCGCAACCGATCGATCGCATCGTCGAAGCCAGCGCGGCTTGGCTGCGGAACGGCAGGGGATGAATTTCCCGATCCATCATTGGAGAGGACTATCCGCATGACACAAATGAAAATCGCCGTCGTCGGCGCAGGCATCATGGGTTCGGCGATCGTCACGCGCCTCCTCGAAACCGGCAACCGGATCAGCGTATTCGATCTCGATAAGTCCAAGGTGGGAGCGCTTGTCGACAAGGGCGCGGTGGCCGCAGCCTCGGCGGCGGAGGCTGCCGCGGCAAGCGATTATGTAATCTTGAGCCTGAACCATGCCGATATCGTACGCGCTGCCGTGTTCGGCAGAGACGGCGTCGCGGTCGCTGCAAAGCCGGGCAAGCTTTTGATCGACATGTCGTCCATCGATCCAAAGGGAACGGCTGAAATGGCCGCGAAGCTGGCATACGAGACCGGCATGAAATGGCTGGACTGCCCGCTTTCCGGCGGCGCACCCGGCGCGCTTTCAGGGCGTCTTACAATCATGGCCGGCGGCACCACCGAGGATTTCGAGCAAGGCCGTGCTGTCATGCAGCACCTTTGCGCCAACTATACGCTGATGGGACCGAGCGGTGCCGGCCAGACCACAAAGCTCATCAACCAGCTTTTCTGCGCCGTCGCCTTCCAGGCGGTAGCCGAAGCGGTGAAGCTTGCAGAAGCCGGTGGCGTCGACCCGGCAATCATTCCGCAGGCGCTGGCGGGCGGACGCGCCGACAATCGCATCATGCAGGAATTCATGGCGAAATTCGCCGCGCGCGATTACACACCGACCGGCCGGATCGATAATATGCTGAAGGATCTTGATTCACTGCAAGCCTTCGCGCTGAAGACAAAGACGCCGCTGCCGATGACCGGGCAGGTGGTCGAGATCCACCGCCTGCTCTGCGCGGCTGGTCTGGGGCCCAGGGATTCAGCGGAAATGATGCGGCTTCTCGACGGGAAAACGGCATCTTTTTGAGTGAAACTTCACGATAATAGATGCGATATCATGGGAAAATCGGCGGTTTTTCGCAAAGTTTAGCCGGTTTTTCGGGGCTTCGAATCGCGTGAATGTTATCGATAACAGTTGCTACAATTTGATCGCCTTGATAGCGTAACGGTGTTGCGTGCCTCGCGCCAGGCCTTTCCAAAGCCCCAGGTGCCTGGCCTGAGCGCGGTGAATCCGCCGCATATCGGTATCGATGATGATGTTCTGAAACCCTGCTTTTCTCAAGAGCTCCGCAACCGCCTCAGCGCGAGCGCCGCCGGAAAAATGGACCCGCGAGAGTATGCTCTGATGGGTCTTCATGAGTTGCTGTGACAATTGCATCGTCTCGGGATGTGCAAAGCCCAGTCGTCGGGAAAGATTTGAGAGTTTTTGGATGAACCGTTCGAGGGGAGTGGAGTTGACGAAGTCCCCGTCGACAATGAGAATACAACCGCCGGGCTTGAGAATGCGCAGCCATTCGGCAAAGGCCGCTGCCGGATCGACCAGGGTCCAGACCAGATGGCGGTTGACGATAACATCATAATGATTGTCCGGCTCCATGGTGCTTTCCGCGTCACCGAGCCGAAACGTAATATTGCGTCCTTTGGCCTTGTCGCGGGCCCGTTCGAGCATTGGCTCGGCCCAATCCATCCCCGTTACGTTGAAGCCGAGATCGTCCATCAGCAGTGACACGACCCCGGTGCCACTGGCGAGGTCGAGTGCGGTCCGGCCTTTGCCTTTGCCCAGATGCTTGACGATCAGACGATGCCACGCGGCTCGTTCGTCTTCGGAAAATATCTCGTGACCCGGAGACTGATCGAACGTCGCGGCACGTTGCGACCAATAGGCCTTGATTTCTTCGCGGAGGCTAAAATTCGATCCGATTGCTGGTCCGTCCATCACTCATTCCACTGACCCGATGATCTGGAAGTGTTCTAAAAGATATATATTGACTGCGAAACTCATGAAATAATAGAACGCTCCAGTTTTCCACGGAGTTACAAGCGATGCGGTTATTCGGCAAGGCAGCATTTGCTGCCATAAGTTGGCTTGCTGTTCTGTCAGGCGGAGCGCTTGCGGACAAGGTTACGATCAAGGATATAACTGGTCGCGATGTCGAGGTAAATGTTCCGGTCGAGCATGTCATCCTCGGCGAAGGGCGCCAGGTCTATTTCACCGCGATTCTCGACCGCGACAATCCGTTCAAACGTGTTGTCGGCTGGCGCGACGATCTGCCGAAGGCCGATCCCGAGAGCTATGCGGCATATCTCGAGATGTATCCCGAGATTGCCAAGCTGCCGACCTTCGGCGGCATGAAAGACGGGACATTCGATGTCGAGCAGGCGGTGGCGCTCAAGCCCGATGTCATCATCATGAACATCGATGCCAAGACCGCCACGGAAGAATCCGGATATATCGAGAAGCTCGACAAGGTGGGGATTCCGCTTGTCTATATCGATTTCCGCGAGAAGCCGATGGAAAACACGGAAGCGAGCGTCCGCATTATTGGGAAGCTCTTCGGCAAGGAAGACAAAGCCGAGGAATTCGTCAAGTTCCGTGCCGAGAATATCGCTGAAGTCACCGATGCCCTGGCGAAATCCAATGCGCCGAAGCCGCTGGTGTTCATCGAGCGCGCCGGCGGCTATTCCGACGATTGCTGCATGTCGTTCGGCGACGCGAATTTCGGCAAGATGGTCGAGATCGCGGGCGGCGTAAATCTCGCTAAGGACATCATCCCCGGCACGTTCGGCAATGTTAATCCCGAACAGATCATCGCTTCCAATCCGGATCAGATCATCGTCACCGGCGGCAACTGGCAGGGCTATGTGCCGGGGGGCAACTGGGTCGGCGTCGGCTATGGCGCGGATGAAAAGGAAGCGCGGCGCAAGCTCGATGCGCTGACCAAGCGCCCGGCCTTCACCGACGTGAAAGCGGTCAAGGACGGCAATGTTCACGCCATCTGGCACCAGTTCTACAACAACCCCTATCAGTTCGTCGCCATTCAGGAGATGGCGAAATGGCTGCATCCGGATCTATTCGCGGATCTCGATCCGGTGGCGACGTTCAAGGAATTGCACGAACGGTTCCTGCCGCTCGACTATAAGTCCGGCTATTTCGTCTCGCTCAAAGACGGACAGCCGGAATAAATGACCGTCATTTCCGAAAATAGCGCAACACCAGCGCGCGATGCCTACCGCGCGCTGGTGCTGCGCCGCACAGTGCTTATCGCGGTGCTCGTCGTGGCATTGTTCCTGAGCGTTTCCACCGACATGGCGCTCGGACCTGCGAACTACGCGCTTGCCGATGTGCTCAATACGCTGTTTCATCCCGGCGCGGTGAGCGATCAGATGCGCGTGGTGATCTGGGATATCCGGATGCCGATTGCGCTGATGGCGGTGACCGTTGGGGCATCGCTTTCGGTGGCCGGCGCGCAGATGCAGACGATCCTCGCCAACCCGCTCGCCAGCCCCTTCACGCTGGGGATTTCCGCCGCCGCAGGTTTTGGCGCGGCCCTTGCGCTTGTCAGCGGCGTTGCGGTCTTTCCGTTCGCTATCCAGTTCATGGTTCCGGCCAATGCCTTTCTGATGGCGATGCTGGCGGCGCTGTTCATCCACTTTGCCTCGACCATGCGCGGGGTGACCGTCGAGACCATCGTGCTTCTCGGCATCGCGCTGGTCTTCACCTTCAATGCGCTGCTGTCGCTGCTCCAATATCTCGCTTCCGAGCAGGCGCTTGCCGCCGTGGTGTTCTGGACGATGGGCAGCCTCACCAAGGCGACCTGGCCGAAGGTGGCGATAACGGCGGCGACCCTGTTCCTTACCGTTCCGCTGTTCGCCCGGCGCGCCTGGGCCTTGACGGCATTGCGGCTGGGTGAGGACAAGGCGGCCAGCCTTGGCGTCAAGGTGCGTTATCTCAGGCTGGAGACGATGCTGATCGTCAGCCTTCTCGCCGCAATTCCGGTATCGTTCGTCGGCACCATCGGGTTTGTCGGCCTTGTCGGGCCCCATATCGCGCGGATGCTGGTTGGCGAGGATCAGCGCTTCTTTCTTCCGGCGTCCGTCCTGTGCGGCGCGCTGCTGCTGTCGGTCACCTCGGTGGTAAGCAAGACGCTCATTCCAGGTGCTGTACTGCCCATAGGCGTAATGACGGCGCTCGTCGGCGTGCCATTCTTCTTCGTGCTGATTTTCACGCATCGGAAACGGTCATGGTAAGCATAGCGGTCGAACAACTCGGCGCGAAATACGGCAAGCACACCGTGCTTGCCGATGTCACGACCGGCGTGCTGAAGGGTGGCAGCATGACCGCCGTCATCGGGCCGAACGCGGCGGGCAAGTCGACACTGTTCAAGCGTATCGCCGGCCTGATTTCCGGCCCCGGACTGGTCCATTTGTCGGACACGGTTAAAGGCCACGACACCATCTGCTACATGCCGCAGGACACAGGCGCGAATGCGGTTCTCACCGTCTATGAATCGGTCCTGCTCGCGGCCAAGCAGGGATCGAGCCTGAAGGTCCACGACAGCGAGCTGCGCGAGATCGATCGTATTCTCAAAGCGCTCAAAATAGAGGCGCTTGCCTTCAAGAGCCTTGGCGAATTATCGGGAGGGCAGCGGCAGCTCGTGTCGATCGCGCAGGCCCTGGTCCGCAATCCCGAAGTATTGCTGATGGATGAACCGACATCCGCCCTCGACCTGTTCAGACAGGTCGAGGTTCTTGGTTTCATGAAGGAGCTGTCTTCGCGATCGGGCGTGGCCGTTCTGATCGCGCTGCACGATCTCAATCACGCCCTGCGCTATTGCGAGCAGACGATCGTCATTGCGGACGGTTCAATGGTTGTCAGTGGACCGACTGAGGAAGTGATATCGGAACATCTCCTGCGGGATGTCTATCGCGTCAATGCGCGTATCGAATCCTGCTCGAAAGGCCGCCCGATCATCATCATCGACGATTCGATCGTCTAACTATTCAACGGCGATACTGTGATCCACCGCTGCTGACGCTGCCGGCTTGCGCAGGAGAAAGACGAGCGGCATGACGACGAGCGACATCAGCATCAGCAGTTTGAAATCGTCCATATAGGCGATGATCGTTGCCTGCGAGGTAATGAGGCTGTCGAGAGCAGCGCGGCCCGCCGCCTTCATCGGATCGAGATTTTCCATGATCGCCGGCGCGTTGAAGGCGCGGTTGAACGGGGTGACATAAGATGCGATCGAGGCATGGTTCGTCTGCACGTTCTCGACGAGCAGCGCGGCTACGATGGAGATGCCGACGCTTGAGCCGATATTGCGCGAGAGATTGTAAAGCCCCGTGCCGTCGCCGCGCATATGGGCCGGCAATGTGGAGAAGGCAACCGTCGTCAACGGCACGAAGAGGAAGCCGAGCCCAGCGCCCTGGATGAAGCCGACCGAGACGATCGTCCATTGCGATACGTCGGGCGTCCAGCCGGTCATGTCGTACATCGCCCATGCCGTGAGCCCCAGGCCCGTCAGCAGCAGCCAGCGCGTGTCTACCTTGCCGATCAGGCGGCCGACAACGAACATGCATACCATCGTCCCCAGGCCGCGCGGCCCCATCACGATGCCGGCGGTGATGACGGGATAATCCATCAACGTCTGGAGATAGGGTGTCATCAGCGCCAGAGATGCCAGATAGGTCACGCCGATAACGAAGATGAAAAGCATGCTGACGGCGAAGTTGCGGTCCAGAAACAGGCGTGGATCGATGAAGGAGCGCTTCGCAGTGAATGTGTGCACGAGCAGCAGATAAAATGCGCTGGCGCATACCACTGCCTCTATGATGATTTCGCCGGAGGAGAACCAGTCGAGCTGCTCGCCCCGGTCAAGGAAAAGCTGAAGCGCGGCGATGGCGATGCTCAGCGTGCCGAAGCCGAACCAGTCGAGACGCGCCCGCAGATCGATGCTGGTCTCCCTGACGAAGGCAATGATGCCGGCAAAAGCGAGAAGCCCGATCGGTATGTTGATATAGAACACCCAGCGCCAGCTGATATGATCCGTCAGCCAGCCACCGAGCACCGGCCCGAGCACGGGCCCCACCATCACCGAGACGCCGAAAAGCGCCATCGCCGACCCCCGTTCCTCCACCGAATACATATCGAGCAGGATGCCTTGAGACAGGGGAACGAGTGCGGCGCCGAACAGGCCCTGCATCAGGCGGAAGCCGACGATCTGCGTCAGGGACTGGGCCAGGCCGCAGAGTATCGAGGCGACGACAAAGCCGGCGATCGCCGTCAGCAGCACGCGCTTTCGCCCGAACTTGGCGGCCAGGAAGCCGGAGGGCGGCGTCATGATGGCGGCGGCCACGATATAGGAGGTCAGCACCCAGTTGATCTGGTCGGCGCTCGCCGAAACGCTGCCCTGGATATAGGGCAGCGCCACATTGGCGATCGTCGTGTCGAGCGCCTGCATGATCACCGCCAGAATGACACAGGCGGTGATCGCGCCGCGGTTTATGACCGGGGCAGCACTTGAAGCCGTTGCGTTATCCATGATCCCGGCTGCCTGAATGGCCGAACATATTCGATACGAAATCAGGCAGGCCGCGGGCGTGGCCCGTCTCGACATCGACGGTCGCGCTCATGCCCACCCGCAGCGGCGGCTTGCCGGCCACATCGTCGATCTTGATGCGCATCGGGACACGCTGCACGACTTTCACCCAATTGCCTGTCGTGTTCTGTGCCGGCAGCAATGAAAAGCTGGACGCCGAGGCGGGACTGATGCCTTCGACCGTGCCTTTCCATTCGACGCCCGGATAGGTATCGACGAAAACCGTCACGGGCTGGCCCGGCTTGACATAGGTCAGCTCCGTTTCCTTCGGGCTGGCGGCGACCCACATATCCCTGGTGGAGACGAGGGAAAAGCCCTGTTGCGACGCTTCGAGATAAGCGCCGGCCTGCAGCGAATTGACATTGGCCACCACACCATCGAAGGGCGCGCGCACTACGGTATCATCGAGTTCGCGCTGGGCGTTGTCCACGGCAGCCTTCGCCTGGAGATAGAGCGGGTTCTGCTCGACCGGCTGGTCGGCATTGCCTCCGAGTTGGGCGAGCGTCGCCTGCGCCTGCGCCTTCGCGACATCGACCTTCTGCTGTGCACTTTCCAGATCGTGCTTAGCCTGATCATAAGATGCCCGTGACGCGGCCGCGCTTGACAGCAGATTCTGCTGGCGTTCGAAGTTCTTCTCATAAAACGAGATATCGGCCTCAGCCTGTTCTATCTGGGCAAGCGATTGCTGGTAATTCGCCTTCAGTGTGAGGATCTGGTTGCGCACCGCGCCAAGCTGCGCCTTTGCGCCGGCAAGTGCGATCCTGAAGGAAGCCGGCTTGAGGCGGAACAGCACCTGTCCCGCCTTCACGGGCTCGTTCTCATGGACAGCGATGGATTCGACAATGCCGGAAACGTCCGTCGATACACCCACCATGTCGGCCCCGACATAGGCATTGTCCGTCGACACGACCTGGCCACCGGTGACGTAGACATAGCCGCCAGCGATCAGGGCGATCGGCAAAAGCGCGAACAGGAGAGGACGCATCCGCCCGCGCCGGTTCATCGTTCTCGCAGGCGATGACGTTTCCTGCTCTTCTGGCTCCCGTGATGGGGAGGGCGCCTCTGCGACCTTTTCCAAAAGAACGTTGCGAGCGGTGATGTTTTCGTTTGCGGGGTCACGCAAGGGAGGAGATCCGTCAGCCATGGTCTTTCTTTCCGTCACCCGCCGGCGTGCGGCAGGTCTGCAAAATGTTCTTTTTCATATGTGTGAGGATTTCGACGAGATGATCGCGGTCGGCGTCGGAGATACCTTCGAGCGCTTCGCTGCGTGTCGCATCGCCGATCTTGCGCATCTCGTTCAAAAGCGGCTGCGCCTCGTCGCGCATATAAAGCAGCCAAATGCGGCGGTCGGTCGGGTGCGGGCGCCGCTCGATCAATTCGCGTTCTGCCAATTTGTCGAGAATATGGGCCAATGTGATCGGCTTGATTTCAAGGATTTCCGCCAGGCCTGCCTGATGTATCCCCTCGTTCTTCGAGAGAAAGGCCAGCGCCTGCCACTGCGACCGGGTCAGACCGAGATTGCCGGCACGCTGTTCGAACCGCTTGCGCAGTAGCCGAGCGACGTCATGCAGAAGGAAACCGAGGGTGGGTTGGGAATTCATCGACGAAGAGCCTGAAACTCGTAAGGATGCTTATGAGTTTTCCATATAGAAGGGGGATGTCATCCAGACAATGGCTTGCGATAGCGGCATCGGGAACTTTTTCGTTACCGCCGGGAGATTGGCTAGGACTGGATGGCGAGGGATATCACCAGCGCGAGCAAGCTGACGCTGCTGGCAACGGCACGCGCAAGGTGGGAATATTCCCAGCGATCGCGCAGTCGCGTCCATTGCAGCCTCTGGTCCTCACGCATCGCTCCGATCCGGAAGAAGGAAGCAGCAAAAGAGCTGACCGCATGGCCTTCCATCCAGTAGCTATTCACCGGCTGAACGGCGAACCAGAAGATCGCATTCATGGCGACCGTGCCGAGCAGTGCTATCAGCACGAGCTAGTTAGAATGCTGCATCGACAAAGACTTGCCATTTGGCATTAACTCTCCTATTTTAGGCCATATAGGAGATAAACCATGATCGCCCTGGTGCCCATCGATACCAAACCGCGGGACTTTTCCTCTGCGCCCCTGACGGATGACGAGGCGGGAGCGATGTTTCGGGCCGCGCTCAATCTTTTCCGCCTGTGGGATGTCACCGACGATCAGGCGGCTACGCTGCTCGATTTGCCGGTGCGGACCTATCGGCGTTGGAAGGCGGGCGAACTCGGCCGCATGGACCGCGATACCAAGGCACGGCTCTCGAACCTGATGGGTATCCACAAGGCGCTTCGGTTGATCTTCCGCGAGCCGCAACGTGGATATGCCTGGATTCAGGCGCCCAATGCGGCTTTTGGAGAAAGATCGGCACTCGATATCATGCTTGAAGGCGAATTGACCGACCTCATGCGGGTGCGGCGTTATCTGGACGCCGAACGCGGCAGTTGGTGATCGACATCGCAACCATACCGGTCTCTCCCATCCAATGGGAGAGGGCCGTTCGCATCATTCGCAGTTCGTTTCCACCCATCGACCTGTTCGAGGATATTGCTGATCCCGCCGATTGGCCGCTGCTTCTCGCCGCGGAACAGAAGACCAATCCTCGTCTGATGGAATCGATCGGCAATCTGGATCTGGTTCCGGCAGGCCGCCGTGTCGCGGGCCCGGGAGCCAGCTACCTCATGGCGCCCTTCACGCATATCAGCACCGATCGGCCGAGCCGCTTCAGCGATGGCGCATTCGGGGTGCTTTATGTAGGTGATACGTTCGAAACGGCGCTCTTCGAAACGATCTATCACCACGCCCGCTTCATGGCGCGTACACAGGAGAGCGCCGGCTGGACATCGCAGTTCCGCGAGATCGTCCTCGATATCGACGCCCGCCTGCACGATATCCGCGGCAAGCATCGGGCCTACTCGACCGTGCTTGATCCAAACGACTATTCTGAAAGTCAGCTACTCGGCCGAAGGCTGCACACGGCCGGATCAGACGGGCTGATCTATCCGAGCCTGCGTCGGCAGGACGGAAAATGCGTGGGCTTGTTTTACCCCGATTGCGCGAGGCATCCCGTTCAGGGCCGCCATCTCGATTATCACTGGGATGGCAGCCATGTGGACATGTGCCGCGACGCCGCTACCGGGCAGGTCTATCGGATCATCTGATGCGGACAGATCAGCCTCGCCCGGCGCGATGAAACCGGATGGTCATCGATTGTTCGAAAGCGCGGTTGCATCCAGTCTTAAAATTACCAGCCCGGATCTGTAAAGCGCATCAAGACGTCTTTCGATAAGGTTGAATAGTCCGCCCGTCGCTGCTTCGATTTCGTCCTTGGTGAAGCCAAGAGTCGTCAACGCCGTAAGAAATTGGGAGTACGTGGCTTCCACGATTTGCTTGCGGTTTTTCGGAAAGTCGCCCGGGAAAGGTAAATTATCACTCCATTGATCAACAATATTACAGAGCTGCCTGTATCTTTCTGTCATTGCTCTACCCCTCTGTATACAAAGTACGAAGTGAATTCATATTTGACTAGTCTAAATTTTTATATTTTTAATAACTAAACTTCAGATCGTCTATATCAACTGGATTGCGCGCATGGGTTGAGGGTCGTATGTTATTTTCCCCTTGAAGCCATAAGGTTTCTCGGGTGGCTGGTCCCATGCCCGTCCCGCGAAGTCGTGCGTGGGGCCAGTTCATTCGAACGCCTTTTCATCCGATGGTTGCCGGACAAAAGTACGGCGCAAAGTGCCGCAAATGTCTGAGTGGAACAATGCTCCACCATCTTGGTTTTAAGCGCCATGGCAGAAAACATTGATTGGAAAGGAGGGCATTTGTGCGGCAAGCGGCATTACCGTTTCAGGCGTACGCCATCCATTTCAGCCTATTGCCATTGCACCATGTGCCGCCACGCGACCGGAGAACACCGGTATTATGGAGAAAACTCACCAAATATGATGCTACACATCCGATATGATGATGTATATTATTTGG
Source organism: Phyllobacterium phragmitis (assembly GCF_002980495.1). Lineage (GTDB taxonomy): Bacteria > Pseudomonadota > Alphaproteobacteria > Rhizobiales > Rhizobiaceae > Paramesorhizobium > Paramesorhizobium phragmitis. The sequence goes on along the minus strand of NZ_PVBR01000009.1, from coordinate 149,079 downwards.
CTTGATGGATTTTGCGAAATATGATCGTCCGAATACAGTTGCTGCACTAGCATTACAGTTTCAATTTCTTTCGCGGTCTGAATCCATGGGTTTTGATGGTTCGGAGATCATGGATGACAGGTGCCTTCGCGCCGCAGTCAGGCGCCGTGCATCAGCTTGCTGTCCACACGGTGGGCGGGGTGGTTTCGCCAGCCGATGTGATCATGCTGATCGTGCCCGCCAGTGACGATCTTGCACTCGAGGCGCAGATCGCTCCTCAGGACATAGACCAGCTCCAACTCGGACAAAAAGCCGTCCTCCGGCTATCGGCGTTCAATCAGCGGACCACTCCTGAACTGCAGGGGCAGGTTGGGAGAATTGCGGCCGATCTCACTCAGGATCAGCGCACGGGTCTTTCTTACTATCTGGTCCGGATCTTTATCTCCGCCGACGAACTCGCCAAGCTTGACGAGCTTGCATTGGTTCCCGGTATGCCCGCGGAGTCATTCATTCAGACGGGAGAAAGGACGGCCTTGTCTTTTCTTGTCAAACCATTGAGCGACCAGATCAACCGGGCATTTCGCGAGGAATAATCTCCATCAGCACAGTCGAGCCGTGTACCCGGCGCAAGGCAAAACAGCCGCAATTCAACGTTATATTGCTTGCACAAACATATTGACGATGCGCGCTCATTTAGTTGGCGCGATTTCGTGGTGAAGGTGAGGGATGTCCGCACAAATCTCCGCGATGTCGAAATCGCGCTTGAGAAGCACCCAAGCGTCAAGACTTCGGTCGTCTGCCAACGGGCAACGAGCAGTGGGTATCATCGAGGCTATAGAACAAGATCTAGGCATTACGCTGGTTACCGCGAACCAACTCATCCTCTGGCATAGTCTGAAACTCGCGAACCGCAGCCCTGTCATTCAAGGTTACGGCCGTCTTTTCGCGACGCTGGGATAGGATGAACAGGCCCGTTGCCAGAGTACGCCCAGGTATTCATGCTTTGTTCGCTTTTGAGCCTAAAGAGGTGCAAGCAGATCGTTCTGGTCGTTGACAGTCCAACTGCTGGAGAAGCCGCTGCCCTTCGGCGTGTTCTTCTTCATTCGGAGGCGGTCGGTCTCAATGCCGCCCTTTGAAATCATCTCCAGGGGTTTCGCTCCGACGTTGCGGCTCCCGCGAAGCATCGGCCCATAGTGTGCCTCCTTCCATTCAAAGGAAAATAATGCACCATCAAAAGCCGCGATCGAACACCTAGTTCATCAGGCTGTTAAATAACGCATGTAGCGGGGGGAAACTTCAACACAGAAGGCTCTCCCTCCCAATGCTTCGCACGAAACTCCTACCTCTATTAGCCGGCGTTCTTTTATCTACTGCGTCCTATGCGGCGGACTTGACGATTGCAGTTCAAAAGGTGCCGGACTTTCTGGATCCGGTCCTGGACAATTCCAATGTCAATGAACGCATCATGTGGTCGCTGTTCAATACGCTGGTGACCACAGATTATCGCGATGGCGGTAAACTCAAGCCCGGTCTTGCAACCGAATGGAAAATTCTCGACGCGCAGACGATTGAGTTCAAGTTGCGCCCCGGTGTGAAGTTCCACAATGGCGACGATTTCAACGCCAAGGATGTGGTTTTCAGCTTTTCGCCCGAGCGCACCGGGCAAGAGAAGAACGGTGCGAAGCCGGTTCTTTCCATGCCATTCCTTGGCGGAATTGATAAAGTCGATGTGATCGATCCGCTCACGGTTCGCATTCATATGCGCACGCCGGATGCACTGATCGTGCAGCGTTTTGCTAATTATCCGGCCCAGATTCTTTCCAGGAAGGGGTTTGAGGATGCCGGTTCCATGGAAGCCTATTCCAAGCGTCCCATTGGCACGGGACCCTACAAACTGTCTGATTTCAATCTCGGCGAACGGGTCATTCTGCAATCCTTCGCTGGTTATTGGGGTGAGGAAAAGGCTGCGGCCGGCAAGGTGACGTTCACGGTCGTTCCCGAAGCGTCCACACGCATTGCCGGTCTGCTATCGGGCCAGTTCGACATCGTAACCGAATTGAATCCGGACAATTTCCAGCAAATTGAAAGCTCTTCCAATGCCGCTATCGTCGGTGGTGCGGTCGAGAATATTCGCGGGGTCGTCTATGACAGCACTGGCTCCATCCTGAGCGACCCGCGCATCCGCGAGGCGCTGGATCTGTCCATCGACCGTGAAGCGATTGTGAAGTCGCTCTATAACGGTAAGACGGAAATGCCGAATGGCTGGCAGATGAAAACCTTCGGCGCTATGTATCTGGCCGATAGGCCGGCCCCGGAATTTAATCCCGGCAAGGCAAGGGAATTGCTGAAGGCGGCGGGCTATAAGGGCGAGCGCATCTCCTATCGCACGATGAACGCCTATTATACCAACGAGATCGAAACGGCGCAGATTCTTCAGGGCATGTGGTCGGCTGTTGGGCTGAATGTTCAACTCGATGTGAAGGAAACCTGGGATCAGATCAATGAAGACACTCCTGACCGGGCGATCTTCAACGCCTCTTTCACGGCTTATTACCCCGATCCAATGGGCCAGTTCTGGCGTCGTTTTGGTACGTCATCGAACTGGGCGGCAAGCAAGATTTTTGTTGTCGACCCGGAGCAGGCCTCGCTTGGCGAGACATTGGCGACCAGCATGGACACGGATGAGCGCCGGAAAGTGTTCGCAGAGATGCTGGATCGTTTCAATAGCAATCCGCATGGTTCAGCCTTGCATCTGCTCACCCAGTTCTTCGGTGTCAACAAGACCCGTCTGACGCTCGATACGATGCCGACGAACTATCTCGACCTGACGACAGCCGGTGTTCAGTTCAAGTAAGCATGATGACAAACGCAACGCACAATATCCAGCAGGGAAGTTCCCTGCTGGATATCACGAGCTTACGGGTCTCTTTTAGTGGGTCCGATGTAATTCAGGGCGTGGATTTTGCCCTTGGCCGGGGTGAAATCCTCGGTGTCGTCGGCGAATCCGGGTCGGGGAAAACCGTGACGTGCCGTGCTTTGATCGGGCTTTTGCCCGATCAAGCGGCCAGTTCGGGGCGCATGATGTTTGATGGTCGGAATTATGACCTGTCCGACCGGGCGGCCTGCGCCGGGCTGCGCGGACGCGATATTTCCATGATTTTTCAGGATCCGATGAGCGCACTCGACCCGCTTATGCGGATACGCCGCCAGCTTGCCTTGAGGGGGGCAGGCGGCGCGCAAGCCGAACAGCTGCTGGCGCAAGCCGGTTTTCCTGATCCGGCAAGTGTTCTCGACCGTTATCCGCATCAGCTTTCCGGCGGTCAATGCCAGCGGATCGTCATTGCCTGTGCAATGGCATCCAGCCCCCGGCTGCTTGTCGCCGATGAGCCGACCACGGCGCTCGACGTCACGATACAGGCCGGCATTCTTCACCTGTTGCGAGAAACCGTCCGGCAGCGCGGCATGAGCATGCTTTTTATCACGCATGATCTCAGCGTCGTATCCGAACTGTGCGATCGGGTTCTTGTCATGCGATACGGGAAGATTGAGGAAGTGGGCAAGACCGACCGGCTTCTTCGTCATCCACGCGCCCTCTATACGCGCAGCCTGCTGGCCGCGATCCCGCGTCCGGAAACCAAGGGGCAGCGCCTTCCGACGCTAGAAGACATGCAAGCCGGGACGGATATGCCGCCCATGCCGCCTGCGCCTTTCATCAATCGCAGCCATGAGCCGGTTCTGCGCTTTCGCAATATCTGTGTGGATTACAAGCGGTCGGACGGACAGGCGTTCCGGGCGGTCGATGACATCAACCTTGACATTTACGGCAATGAGATTCTGGGCATTGTGGGTGAGTCCGGTTCCGGCAAAAGCACATTGGCCAAATCCGCCGTCGGGCTGGTGAGACCGTCGATGGGCGAGGTTCTGATTGAAGGGCAGCGCGTCGATTGGGACAAGGCGGCGCGAGCTGAACGACGCAAGATTCAATATATCTTTCAAGACCCGCGTGGCGCGCTCGATCCTGTCCGCCGGGTGCTGTCACAGGTTCGGGAACCGCTGGATGTGCATGGGATCGGTGAAAGTGCCGAGCGCGACTGGATCGCAGCGACGGAATTGGGCCGAGCCGGGTTGGAGCCGCGCCACTATCAGCGCAAGCCCGGCACTTTGTCGGGCGGGCAGCGCCAGCGCGTGACCATCGCCCGCGCCCTGGCGCTCGATCCCAAAATTCTGATTTGCGATGAAAGCGTTTCCGCGCTGGATGTGTCCGTACAGGCGCGCATCCTCAACACTTTGCTTGAAATCCGCGCGCAGCGAAACATCGCAATCCTGTTCATCAGCCACGACCTGTCGGTGATTCAGCATCTGTGCGACCGGATCGTCGTCATGCAAGCTGGAAAAATCGTTGAATCCGGATTGACCGATGTGGTCTGGCAAAACCCGGCTGAGTCCTATACGCGCGAACTTCTCCGGTCATTGCCGCAATTGCCGGTCGCAAACAGGTACGAAGAGGTTTTGCCCGCATGATCCGCTGGTTGCTTGGCCGGTTGGGACGGGCTGTCATAACCTTGCTCCTCCTGATCGCGTTCACATTTTTCGCCCTGAAGATCAGCGCGGATCCGGCCTTGCAGATTCTTGGCCCTGATGCCGGCAAGGAAGCTGTCGAGGCTTTTCGCCAGAAATGGGGACTGAATGAACCGCTCTGGCGTCAGTTCCTGACCTATCTGGCCCATGTGCTGCAACTCGATCTGGGCATGTCCTACCGCACCAATGCGTCGGCCCTGCAACTGGTGCTGTCGCGGGTTCCGGCAACGCTTGCCCTCATGATCCCGACAGCACTTGTTGCGTTGGCGATCGGTGTGCCGATGGGCATACTGGCTGCCTATAAGCGGAGTACGGGATGGGACCGGTGCATCACGCTGATCGCCATTGTCGGTTTTGCCATACCGAATTTTCTCATCGGTATTCTTCTGATTTATCTTTTCTCCGTGAAACTCGGCTGGCTGCCGCCTTCGGGTATCGTTGACTGGCGCTCCTTCCTGATGCCCATGTTCACGATGGCGATTGCAGAAGCGGCGATTTTTGCGCGTTTCACCCGCTCGGCCATGATCGAGGTGCTGGAACATCCGATGATCGAAACGGCGCTGGCGAGCGGTTTTACCAGAGGCAAGGTGCTGCTTGTGCATGTTCTGCCGAATGCCGGACTGCCCCTGTTGACGATCGCCGGCTTGTTCGTCGGCAGTCTGATCGGCGGCGGCGTGGTGACGGAGAATGTCTTTTCCTGGCCCGGCACCGGGCGCCTGCTGGTGGAGAGCGTCGGTGCTCGCGATTTTACTGTCGTGCAGTGCACGGTTCTGCTGATCGGCGCGACGATGATCGTGGCCAATCTGCTGGTGGATGTCTGTTATCTCTGGGTTGACCCGCGCCTGCGCGACGCAAAGTGGAGGAGCAAATCATGACTGGTGCCACAAGACTGGCGATTGTGGAGAAAACGCCTGTTTCGGCACCCATGCCGCTCCTGGTCAAGCTTTCCATTCTGTTCACGCTGCTGCTCGTTGCCTGCGCGCTCAGCGCGCAATGGATCATGCCCTATGAAGTGGCGAAGACAAACCTGTTGCACCGTTTCGCACCGCCGCTTCTATTTGGCGGCGACTGGGCCCATCCGTTCGGAACCGACAATCTGGGGCGGGATATGCTCTCTTTGGTGCTGCGCGCCATTCAGGTCAGCTTTCTGATTGCTTTTGTCGGGACGATCGGCGGCGCGATTATCGGCACAATTTTGGGCCTGATCGCTGCCTGGTCTGGCGGGATCGTCGATGACGCGATCGGCATTCTGGTGGATTTTCAGGCGACCATGCCATTTCTGGTGCTGGTGCTTGCCCTGCTGGCGGTACTTCCCGGAGCGGATATGACCCTGTTTATCGTCATCATGTGCATCTATGGCTGGGAGCGGTACACAAGGTTGGCGCGTTCGGTTGCCCTGTCGGCGAAGGAGTCAACATTCGTGCAGGCGCTGACCGTGACCGGAACGCCTGCCTGGCGCATCTATCTGCTGCACATCCTGCCCAATGCGATGGGCGTGCTGCTTGTCAATATGTCGCTGAATTTCCCGGCGACGATCCTGGCGGAAACTTCGCTCAACTTTCTTGGGATCGGCATTCAGCCGCCCGACACCAGCCTTGGCGTTTTGATGGGCCTTGGCCGCAACCACATCTACAACGCGCCCTGGCTGGCTCTCATACCGGGGCTGATTATCCTGTTTGCCACACTATCCGTCTCTCTCATCGGGGACTGGCTGCGCGACAAATTCGATCAGGCCTGAACGAAAAAGGAAAAACAATGACAAAGATTATCGTACTAAGCGACCTGCATCTGGGCGCGCCGGGAACCGTGAAGTTCGGGCTGGATACGCAAGAAAGACTGGCAAAGGCTTTTGACGAGATCAACAGGCTTTATGCCGACGCCGATCTGTGCGTTTTCGCAGGCGATATCGCGGATGAAGCCGATCCTGAAGCCTACCGTTTGTTCGAGCAAATGCGCACACGCCTTGCAATGCCGCAATATGTGATGCTGGGCAATCACGACGACCGGCAGGTCTATCTCGATAATTGCACGGCTCCGATGCTCGACGCCAATGGCTTTGTTCAGGGATCGCATGAAGTAGGCGATATGCAGGTCGTCATGCTGGACAGTTCGGAACCCGGTCATGTCGAAGGCATCTTATGCCCGGCGCGCCTTGGCTGGCTGGCGGAGCAATTGGCGCAAGCCAATGGCAAGAACCAGAAAGTCATTCTGATCGTGCATCACAATCCGCAAAAGCTCCATATGCCGGTTGATCGCTATAGTCTGGCGGAACCGGAGAAGCTGATGGCGGTGCTGAAGGAAAGCGGTGTTCCCATCCCGCTCATCATAGCCGGGCATTGCCACATCACGACAGCCGGTAGCTGGGGCGGATACCCGGCGGTTACCATTTCCGGTAACCAGCACCGCGTCGCCCCTTTCTTTCCCGGCATGACCGGACAGCAGGCCTGCTACGAAGGGTCAGCCCAATTCGGCATCGTCATCTGCGACGGAGACGATTGCACCGTGCATTTCCATGGCTATGTCGATCGCAATATCGAACTCCCCGCAGCCATGTTTCCATGGAAGAAAGATCAGTGGCAATATATCCCTGCGTTCTTGCGTTAACAGGTCGCTCCGCTTTAGGAGGGCTGGCGCACGCCGCGCGCATGGCGCTCGAACAAGAGGACACCAAGGTCTTCCTTCAGCGTCTTTACCCGCGCGCTCACTTGATTGGCTAACGCCTAGTGGAGGGGGTGCCCACACGTACCGGTTAATCTATCCGTGCCGTGGCCATAAAGGCCTTGGTTGGTAAGTGGATCTTTCCGCTGGTATCGGCGTAGCCGTCGAAGGCGGCCTGCAGCGAGTTACGCAGCAATTCTGCTTCACTCGCCGTCAACGCTTGATATCCGGGAAAGCTCTTGAACATCGGATCACATTCACTGACCACCTCAGCCGAGGAAAACGGGCTCCAATCCGCTTGTGCGACATGAACATCAACGTCGGTACATCCGACGTCTTGCAGGCTGTCTCGCAAGGATTGTTCCGTAAATAGGGTCTTCCTCACTTTGTGTGGAGATCAGCCGATTTGATTGGCATCATCCGCGCTCTGAGACGCTCTGGGCCCGCTCGGCCATACATTGCGCGCTTGATCGTCTTCAGTCGGTTGATCTGACCTTCTGCCTGACCGTTGCTCCAGGGCAGGTCGATGGCGTTACAGACCGCGTCGATATCGCGGCGTAGAACGCGGGCAAAACGGGCCAGGAAGGCGAGGCCAGAATGAATGGCATCTTCGATCCAATCTTCAAGCTTCGCCGAAGTTCGGCTATGAAATATTCCGCGAAATCGCATGGAGAAGCTGCGCAAAACAGCAAACGTCTGTGATCGCTGTTTGAGGGCATCGACTTTCCGTGCTTGATTGATGGTCAGCGCGCCGCGCGGCTTGATGCAAAGAGTAGCGGCGACAACCGGTGAGATCAAATGACCGGTATGCGGATCACGCACAGGCGCATTGTCAGGTGTTTCGCCGACGAAAACGCTTGGAAATGGTGCTACATGATCTTCTCCCGGCTTCTCGGCGCGGCGCCAGGTTGCCAGGAGGCGTTCAAGATTGGAGAAGCTGCCTGTGTATCCTCGGTTCTTGATGTCGTGAAACAGATGCCGCCCACGACGGTTGCCATCCTTCCAACACTGGGTGAGAAACGCTTCGAAATATAAAGGAGATGTCGGCTGTAGCGCACCCCTGCGTCGATCGGGTAGGGTTTCGAACGTCAGCCATTTCGCGATGCTGCGGCGGCCATATCCTGTGCGACGCGCAATTTCCGAGCAGGTCAGGCCTTCTTTGCTCAAGGCGTGCACCGTCTCGAACACCTCCTTCCGGGATTGCCGATGTGCCCGGCGAAGCTGATTGCGCCAAGGCGTTTCAGGGGCCTGCTCATGCAAAGCACGATCGTCGTGATCAGTCTCGATGTCCTCGTCTGGCAGCAATGCTCTGCCTGTAGCTCGGCCGGAGAGGCTCATCTGTTCCTCGATAGCAAGACGCAGATTCTGGATGAGATGAAAGCGATCCGCCACCTGAGACGCTTGCGGCGCGCCCTCACGAGCAGCTTGCACGTAGAGCCCGCATCGATCTCGGCTGACGATCTCAATAGAGGGGTGCCGCTTCAACCATTGGGCAACGCTTACCACGCTCCGGCCTTCGAGAATGTCCATGACCTTTCGGCGTTCGAGATCAACGATGATCGTGCCGTAGCGCCATGATTTCCTCCAACTCCAGTCATCGATTCCGACGATCCGCGCCGGCGCTTCGTCGCCGACCCGTGAAGCATTGCGCTTCAAGTGCCGAAGGATGGTGTCGTCGCTGATCGACATCCCAAGCCGCCTCATCAAGCGCTCTCCGGGCCTCCCACCCGTACTGTGACCGAGCAGGCCGACTATGTCAGCGACCCTCGTTGTCCTGCGGGCGTAAGGGGAGGCAATCGCCGGGACCCGGTCCGTGAACGTTTTCCGTCCGCACTGCCGATATGTGCAACGCCAGCGGCTTAACTGAAGCCATACCGTCACTTCATTGCCTTGGATCGGCAGGTCCTGGAGACTGCGGTACGACCAGCCGTGCCGACTTCCGCTCTGTTGTCGGCAATCTGGGCAAATACCCGAGGATGGTCCGCAAGCAGACACAACCCAATCACCATCGCCGTTGGATACGACACTTAGCACCTTAATGCCCGGACCGGGCGACCATTTCGATTGCGTTCGCATGCCAGCCCATAGCGGCGTCACTGCTAACGATCTGTTAACCACACAAAGTGTGGAAGACCCTAATTAAGTGCCCAACGCGAACCAAACAGCCGCATTCTTACCATTAGCTGCCAAGTGACAGATCAGGATCGCGCCGAGCGTGCCGTTCTTGACGAGCAGGTCGATACGTCCCTGCAGCACCTCGCTCTGGTTTCGCCAGACCGACGCCTTCAGATCCTCCTCCAGATAGGCGAGTGCCTCGGAGGCAACGGAGAGGACCTGCTCGGTGCCGGCCCGAGACGAAGATCGCCGGATTTCCCGACAACGTCGCCTGAACGGCGGTCTCGGCGCGCGTTTCGCTGACGCTGGCGATGTCGCCGAGTTCGACCGTGGCGCCGTTGTCGTCCGAGAACAGCTCAATCTTGCGGAAGTCGTCGGCGGTCTTGGCCTCGCCGAGCGTGCGCACCTGGACTTCCGACGCGCCCGTGTCGATCTGCCCGGAACTGAGGTCCAGATTGCGCGCCGACAGGCGGTCCGCGAGGTCGAGAAGTCCGAGGCCATGGCTGCGGAGCGTCTCCCGGCGCACCTCGATGTCGATCTGGTCGGCGGGGATGCCGGAGATCCCCACCTGGCTGACGCCCGGGAGGTCGGTCAGCTCGTCGCGGACGCGGACGGCCAGATTCTTGAGCGCGTCGCGCGTGATGTCGCCGTGCAGCACGAACTGGACGGCGAGTTCCTGCGGTTCCACCTGCGTGATGCGCGGCGCCTCGGCGGCGGCAGGAAACGTCGTGATCCGCGCCACCTCGGTCTCGATGTCGTTCTCGACTTCGCGCGGGTCGGCGCCGGCGTTGAGTTCGGCGGCCACCGTGCCGACGGCCTGCGAGGCCGTCGACTGCAGCTCCCGGATGCCTTTCAGGCCCTCGAGCCGGGGATCGACGCCGACCACCGTTTCGGCGCCGAGCTCCATCGCTTTGGCGCCCGTGCCGCGCAGGCTGACCGTACCGCCGACCGCACGTTCCGCCGCACCGAGGATGTCGAGATCGGCCGGCGTCAACGGCGTGACCGGTGTTTCGGGGTCATGCTTCGCCTTTCCGTCATTCAGTGCATCGTGTTCGGTCGTCCAACCTTGGCGCAAGCGTTCGGCGCCGCACGTCGGGCCGATCTTCTGCGGCACCGACCCGGCAATCAGCGGGAACACGCGGGATGCGAGAAAATTCCCGGCGACACGCGGCGCTTGTCGCGGTCGGTTCGGCGCCTCGCATCCATCGGCCCCGCTCGGCGGCGGACGGACGGGAGACGCCTGTCCGCAGTGCCGGGCGGGGCAGATGCGTCAGACCTTTATGCCGAACAGCTTTTCTGCATTTCGGAACGCAATTTTTTCCTTGGCTTCACGGGGCAGATCGACTGCCCGAAACCAGTCGGTTCCCTGCTTCATGTCTGCAAACGGGTAATCCGTTCCAAACATCACTCGATCCACACTGATGTACCTCAGCAAAAGATGAAGCAGTTCATCCTGGAAGAATGCGCTGGTTGTGTACCAGAAATTGTCACTGAAATATTGCCCGATAGGCTTGTTCAGCGAGTCTTCAGTCGACCCGCTCATATCGCCCACGATACGCTCGTAGAAGAACGGAAGGCCCTCTCCCATATGGCCGATAATCATCTGCAGATTGGGGAAGCGGTCGAACGCCCCAGTGATGATCAGTCGAAGACATTGAGTAATGACTTCCTGGTGCCACCCATACCCTGAACCGCTAAAAATGTAGTTCTGGAACTCCTGGTCATACCCTTGCCGCGTGGTGTTGTAATAAATATTGAACACGTCTTCCGGTGGGAAACCTGGATGCAGGTAGATCGGCACATCAAGCGCCTCGGCACGCGCCAGAAGGGGCTCGAAATCGGGATGATCGAGAAATTTGTTGCCAATGAATCCATTGGTCATGGCCCCCACAAAGCCATCTTCCCGAACGGCGCGTTCCAGTTCGTCCGCTGATGCTTCCGGGTCCTGCAGAGGCAAGGTTGCATAGGCCTGGTACCGCCCCGGATAGGTGGCCATCGGGCCATCGGCAATCATCTTGTTGAGACGATATGCAAAATCGATGCCTTCCTGACCGGGGACATTCTGCACGCCCGGCGTATGTGCGGAGAGGATTTGAACATTGATCCCCGCCTCATCCATTGCGCCGATGCGGCCAGGGCCGAGTTCGGCAAGACCAGTTTCCCTGAGGTACTCTACGTGTTCATCGTTAATCGCATTCAGCGCGATCAGTTCGTCGGTGGTATAGGTCTCTTCCGTGGCGATAAATGGCAGGTCCTGGTCTCGCAACGCGATGACCGAAGGCTCTGCCGCGGCGGCGCGGGAGACAATGGCGGGCGCGGCCAATCCGGCACCAACACCAAGTGCAGCCGCGCCACTCAGAAAGCTGCGGCGTCCCATTGCGAGGCTCTGTTGGGGTTTTTCGATCGGTTTCATCTCAGTTTCTACTCCGATGTTTGCGTTGGGCAGTCTGGGTGCAGCTTCGCTCGACAAAGACTTCATCTCGACCGCTAGAAGCCGAGATATAGCCTGCCGCATCCTGGAGGCGTGGCGACACATCAATGAGCCCGCCTGGCTGCACTTTTTCCGATCTTGTCGTTGGGTTGGGTTTTCTCTTGTTGAGAGTTGTTTCGTCGCATGCATGCCTGCGGGCGGAGCGAAGCGACCCGGATGCAGTATTGCCCCCACGGTACATCGACCGACGGCGTCGGTGATCGCGGGCGACAAACACAACAGTGTGACAACCGATCGTGAATGCCTTGCGCTGCACCCGCCCAACGGGCTCGTGCAACGGCGTGAACGGTGTCGGGGTTATGCTTCGCCTTTCCGTCATTCGGTGCATCGCGTTCGGTCGTCTGACCTGGCGCGAGCGTCCGGCGCCGCCAGTCGGGCGGATCTTCTGCGGTACGGCCTGTCCGCAGCGCCGGGCGGGGCGGATGCGTCAGACCTTTATGCCGAACAGTTCTTCCGCGTTTCGGAATGCAATTTTTTCCTTGGTTTCACGGGGCAGATCGACTGCCCGAAACCAGTCGGTCCCTTCCTTCATGTTCGCAAACGGGTAGTCGGTTGCAAACATCACTCGATCCACACTGATGTACTTCAGCAAAAGATCGAGCAGTTCATCTTGAAAGAGTGCGCTGGTTGTGAACCAGAAATTGTCATGGAAATATTGCTCGAATGGCTTATCCAGGGTGCTTTCGGTCACTTCACCCATCTTTTCCACGATGCGTTTGTAGAAGAACGGAAGGCCCTCGCCCATATGGCCGATGATGATCTGGAGCTTGGGATATCTGTCGAATACCCCAGACGTGATCATTCGAAGGCATTGAGTGACGACTTCCTGGTGCCATCCATATGCTGAGATGCTGAGAACCTGGTCCTGGAACTGCTCCTGATATTCCGGCCGCATATTGCTGTAGTAGAGTTGGAAAACTTCGTCTGGTGGAATGCCTGGATGGATGTATATCGGCACATCAAGGGCTTCGGCACGCGCGAGCACGGGTTCAAAATCGGGGTGATCGAGGAATTTTTTCCCGATGATTCCATTAGTCAGGGCTCCCAGCAAGCCATCTTCCCGAACTGCGCGTTCCAGTTCGTCCGCTGAGGCCTCCGGATTCTGCAACGGCAAGGTTGCAAATGCCTGGAACCGCCCCGGATAGGTGGCCATCGGTCCATCGACAAGCATTTTGTTGAGACGATACGCAAAATCGATGCCCTCCTGACCTGGGACATTCTGCACACCTGGCGTATGTGCGGAGAGGATTTGAACGTTGATCCCCGCCTCGTCCATTGCACCGATGCGGCGCGGGCCGATTTCGGCAAGACCAGTATCCTCGAGGAACAGCCTGTCGTTCAGCACCATCAGCTCATGAGTGGAAAAGGTCTCTTCCGTGCCGATAAATGGCAGGTCCTGGTCTCGCAACGAGATGTCCGAAATCTCTGTCGCGGCGGCGCGTGAGACAATGGCGGGCGCGGACAATCCGGCACCAACACCAAGTGCAGCCGCGCCACTTAGAAATTTGCGGGGGCCCATTGCCAGGCTCTTTAGGAGTTTTTCGATCGGTTTCATGTCAGTTTCTACTCCGATGTCGCGTTGTGCAGTATAGGTGCTTTCGCTTGACAAAGACTTCATCTCGACCGCTAGAAGCGAGGTATAGCCTGCCGCATCCTGGAGGCATGGCGACACATTAATGAGCCCGCCGATTGTCCTGTAGATCGCCGCGAGCGTTTTGAACGCCGATGCGCCCAGCATCGCGAGCGCATAGTCAGTTTCAGGTCGTTCACAGCCAGTTTCCTTTGAGATCGGAATCTGGCTGCACTTATTCCGATTTTGTCGTTGGGTTGTGTTTTCTTTTGTTGAGAGTTGTTTCGTCGCATGCATGCGGGCGGAGCGAAGCGACCTGGATACAGTATTGCCCCCACGGTACATCAACCGACGGCGCCGGTGATCGCGGGCAACAAAACATAACAACGCTCACCACGACCTCGCACAACGACATCTTGCGTTCGCGACAGGGGCGGCGATGATCCTCTTCTTCAGGCGTCGGCACCCGGACCATGGCGCACACACGCGGCTCACCTCGCTTATTGGCCATCAAGGCCCGCAGCAGCGCCTCACCGTTGATGCGCACCTCCTTCCGGCACGTGTCGCCAAATTCGTTCCTGCCCTCGATCGTGATCGTCCATTCCACCGCCATCGCTTTGTTTCCGAACAAAGCCACGCTGATGGACCACGCCGACCTAACAACCCGTATTCGACCCCAGGGAAATTACCGGTCTCGCCGGCGACATTCTCGGGCCGGCCATGGCGCTTGATCGCCATGAAGCTGTGCATCTGGTCCTTGCTCGGTCCGTCCTCCGAATTGGCAAGCCGAGCTCCGTCGAGCAATCGGCGAACAGCCGAAAGACATGACGCCTTGCTCCTTGAAAAATGCGTGCGCCTTTTTGTTCGCCCGCCTCGCTGTTGCCCATCAGCCCATCTCTACCGTAAGCTGGAATCTGGTTTGGGTTGCTCGTTTCCTTCACTTGCGCCTCGTTGACGCAATACTATCACCGCTTTGCTGGATCACCCAGCGTGGGCAAGCTCACCGGCCGATGAATTGAACGTGGCATCGCTTGCCACATCTCCTGCGGCGGGAAGTACGATCTGTGCCAAAAGCCCATGCGGCACTCTGTTCAGAAGTTCGATCGTGCCGCCATGCGCCCGCACGATGTCGTCAACGATCGAAAGCCCGAGTCCGAACCCGGTGCGACTGGCCGGTGTCCGTGCGGTATCGGCTTTGAAAAAGGGCTCCAGCACAAGGGTCCGCAAGCTGCCGAGAAGGCCCGGGCCCTCATCAGTGACGCTTATGCGCACGGCCCCATTTCCGAGGACTGACAATTCCACCATGGCATGGCCAGCGAACTTGGTGCTGTTTTCGACGAGATTGGTGACCGCGCGCGCCAGCGATCGCGGTTTGCAGCGATAGGCGAAACGGTCCGGCCCGGCATAAGTCACGTTGAAGCCGATATCGGAAAAGTCGGAACATACGGTCGCCAACAGACTGGGAAGATCGGCATTCACCGGCTTCTCGGACGCCATCTCCTTGCTGAGATAGGTCAGCGTATCGTTGATCATATCGCTCAAAGCGGAGATGTCCTTGAGCATCGCCGATTTGAGCTCCGGCTGCGTCGACCGCTCCACGCGCAGACGCAGACGGGTCAGCGGTGTACGAAGATCATGGCTAATCGCGCGCAACATGCGCGTGCGATCATCGATCATGCGGCGCACGCGGCTGCGCATGTCATTGAGGGACGTCGCCAATGTCCGGATTTCGGTCGCGCCGCTCTCCTTGAAAGGTCTGGCCGGCCCGTCGTCGACCTTCAACGTTTCCGCAGCCTTCGCAAATTCAAGAAGGGGAGCCGCAATCACCCGCGCTGCGTAGAGCGACAAGAGAGCCACCGGCAGGACTAGAACCAACAGTTGCAGCACGATGACGACTTCCTGGTCGCTGATCCATGCATCGGGAGGAGGCGGTGCGAGCCTAAATGCCAGGGCCCGGTTCTCGCCGATCCCGACGACCAGCACATCGCGAAGGCTTCCAGTTGCGGTCTCCGAACGAAACGACGTCGCGAAGCTGACCGGCAGATTCTCCTGCACCATGTGGCGGACATCCTCGACGGAAATATCCGTTTCGCTTTGCGAAAGCTCCGCCATTGCCACTTCCTCGACCCGCAACCCCGTCTTTGCTGACGCATTGAGGATTGCCGCCTTCTGCCCCGGGGAAGTGGACGCGCGTACCAGATCGATGACAGTCTCGATCTTCGATGCCGTCGCCCGGGCATAGGAGATGCTCTCCGGGTCTTCCCGCAGCAACCAATCGGAAATCGCGGCCAGAATGACGAGGCTAATGATCGGGCCGATGGCCAGGGCTGCGATCTGGCGGCGAATCGATCCGCCCCTAAAGCGCTTGCTCATCAGCAGCTCTCGACTTCCGGGGTGAACATGTAGCCGCCCAAACGGACCGTCTTGATGAAGGACGGCTCGCGTACATTCTGCTCAATCTTCTGCCTGACGCGGCTGATGTGGACATCAATGCTGCGCTCGACCGAACCGGCAAGACCGGCGTGGGTCAGCCGCAGAAGCTGCTCACGCGTCATGACCCGTCCCGGATTCTGGCAGAGTGCGAGAAGAATATCGAACTCGGCCGTGGTCATCGAGACGTGCACACCTTCCGGATTGATGAGTTGCCGCAGGATCGGATCGATCTGCCAACCCGCAAACCGCATCGGGGTCTGTCGCAAGGGCTGATCCGCTCCATAGGACGCGCGCCGCAACAGGCTCTTGATGCGCGCCATGAGCTCACGCGGATGAAACGGCTTGGTGACGTAATCGTCCGCGCCGAGCTCGATTCCGACAATGCGGTTGATTTCATCGCCGAGCGCCGTGAGCATGACGATCGGGATCGTCGATGATGCCCGCAGCCGGCGGCAGATGCTGAAGCCGTCTTCGCCAGGCAGCATGGCATCAAGCACAACCAGATCGAAGGATTGCTTTCTCATGGCGGCGTCCATGTTGGCGGCTGAGCCAACCGCAACAGCCTCCAGACCGTTCTCCCGCAACATCTCAATGACCATGGCGGCAATCTCCCCGTCGTCCTCGACGAGAAGAATGCGGGACACGGTTTCCGGCGCGACGCGATGGTGAACTGTCATGTGTTTTCTCTGCAAAGCGTGATCGGCGATGGCTGGGATCTCGTGCTTCATTGTCGCAGAAATACACCCGAAGTCACAGGATCAAGTTGTTTGGATATGTTAAGAAGATGAAAAACGTGGGGTGTTGTATTGTTATGAGTTTTTGCCTTGTATCGGGATCGTGCAAGCCAGGAGAGAAACCGCGGCAACACCTGTTGAAGGTTGCCGCAGCCAGGGCAAACCCGCCGGCATCTGCCGTGCCGCCAGCACCGAGGTTCGGAAACACAACTTCACTGAACGCCTCGGTTTTGTCGCGGTTTTGACATCGCAAAGCTCTTCGCAGTCTTCATCTAGGGCGAAATCACGCCCGGAGGCACTCATGATCCATGATGAAATGACGATAGCCGACATCCTGGACGACCCGCTCGTCGGACAATTGATGCAAGCTGACGGAGTATCTGTTGGACAGATGGAGAGGCTGCTTCTGGAAGCAGCCCGGGCACAAGGGAGCTGTAACGGGCACCCGATTAAGGTAGGCAAGATCCCCACCGCCGACGGGTCCGGAAACCCGCGTCGGCACGTCTATGCATTTCCCGATGGCCAATTGCCCCTCTGGAATCCTGACAAGACATAGAGGCCAATCAATCCGCGATTGGCTCAAAATCGCACCTCCCGGACAGTCGCGAAATAACCGTCGGCACCCGCAAGCACAGGCTCGCGGGAAAGCGGCCTGCGTGGCCGGGATTCATCCCGGTCCGAGCGCAACAAATCCGAGCAAAGCTCAACAAGACTTAACACCGTCCGGTCGGGAAGCCGGCTAGGTCTAGGCGGCAGCGCGGCCCGATCACCGATCGCGCGCCGGCCAATTCCACCTGGAGTCTTGCATGAATTCTCGTCCGAGACCGTCGCCTGACGTTCATACCCGCCAGTCGTCCGTCTCAATCATCGTCCCCACGTTGAACGAGGCGGAGAACATCGACCGGACCTTGCGCGCCATCATCGAGAATATCGGCGGGCGCTTTGATTTTGAAATCATCGTCACAGATGGAGGGTCGACCGATGGTACGCGCGAAAGGGTGGCCTGCTGGGAGAAGGATCGACCCGTTCGCCTGCTTGGAAACATTGGCGGCGGCGGGCTGGCCAAAGATGTCCGTGCCGCGGCGTTGAGCGCCAGATTTCCGATTGTCGTTGTGCTCGATGCGGATGGAAGTCATCCGGCTTCAGCGATTACTTCCCTCGTGGACGCCGTAGCTTCAGGCGAATACGACATAGCGATCGGCAGCCGGTATGTTGCCGGTGGTGCAACGGTCGACTGGCCCTTCCCGCGCCAGGCGCTTTCGCGCCTCGGCGCAGCGCTCGCGGCGCCCTTTACCGATATCCAGGATCCGCTGTCGGGCTTTTTCGCGATACGACGAACACGTCTCCTGGCTGCGGGCGCGGATGCGGAAGGATTCAAGATCGGACTGGAGGCGATTGTCGCCGGCGGCGACGGCATCAGGGTATGCGAGGTGCCGATTTCATTTTCCGACAGGGTTCATGGAACGTCGAAAATAGGCGCCAGTCAGACGATCGCCTACCTCAACCAACTGCTGCGGTTTTCCAGGGGCACCACCTCAGCGGTCGCCATGCATCGCTTTGCGCTGGTCGGCATGGCCGGGTTCCTCATGGACTTTCTTGTGGTCGCGGTTCTGCAGTCTCTCGGCACCAGCATCGCCATCGCTCATGTCTCCGGCTTCTGCCTCTCGGCGGCGTTCAATTATATTGGACACATGAAATGGTCTTTCCACGATCGTCCTCGGGTGAAATCGCAGTTCGCGCGGTTCATTCTCGTGTCGGCCATGGCCATTGCCTTGCGCGGCGGCTTCATCGCGGCGGGGACCGATCTGGGTTTTCCCTTCTTCGCCGTGGTGTTCGCGGGCATCGCGGGCGGCGGGGTCGTCAGCTACATCGGCAACGAGTTCTATGTATTCAGGAATGACCGGTTCCTGTCTTCAGCGGCCCGGTGGAGACTGGCGGCTTTCGCCATAGCCGTCTACGCCGTGGCGCTGAGGATCGTCTATCAGGGCAGCATGGACCTGATCCCTCAGGAGGCTTACTACTGGAACTACGCCCAGCATCCCGCATTGGGTTACCTCGACCATCCGCCGATGGTGGCGTGGCTGATATGGCTGGGGACGTCCATTTTCGGCGATTCCGAATTCGGCGTTCGCATCGTGGCAACCTTCGCCTGGCTGACGACCGCCTATTTCATGTTTCGGCTTACGAAGAATCTCTTCGGACAGACTGCCGCGTTTCTGGCTCTGATGCTGCTGTCGGTTTTTCCGTTCTATTTCCTCATCGGGATCCTGACCACGCCTGATGCACCGCTTACGGCCGCCTGGGCGGGAGCATTGTATTTCCTGGAGCGTGCTTTGCGGGCGAAAGATGCGAAGGCCTGGCTGGGCGCCGGAGTCTGCGTGGGCCTTGGCATGCTGTCGAAATACACGATCGCATTGCTGGGCCCTGCGACGCTGGTCTATCTGCTCGTCCATCCGCAGTCTCGACGGTGGCTCCTCACACCATGGCCGTACCTCTGCGCGGGCGTGGTGGCGGTCTTGTTTACCCCGGTGATTGCATGGAACGCGAACCACGACTGGGCTTCCTTTCACTTCCAGGGAAGCAGGCGATGGTCCCAGGGCGACCCTGAATTTTCGATGCCTACCCTGGTGCTGTTCATGGCGGCGCTGCTGGGCCCGATCGGGATCTCCCTTGCCGGACATGCAGCCAGCCGGATGGTCCGGCTCCCGGCGAGGACTTTTCTGCGGGAAGCCGGCATGTTCGTCATCGTCTTCACACTGGCGCCGCTTTCGGTTTTCGTCTTCTACAGCCTGTTCCACTCAGTCAAGCTCAACTGGACAGGGCCGGTCTGGTTGGCATTGGTGCCTGCCATGGCCAATGTGGTCGTCAAAGCAATAAAGAAGGGCGACAAACCCCGTTTCATGGCTTCCCTGCAGATCACCACGGCGGTCAGCATTGTGGCGTTCGCGCTACTATTTCACTACGTCGCTCTGGGCCTGCCCTTGATCGGCCATACCGGCAAGCTGCGCGGCTTGCCGGTGGCCTGGGAAGAGTTTGGCGCGCAAGCGGAGCGGATCAAGGCGAGCGTGGAAGCCGAAACCGGTCAACCGCCGCTGCTTGTCGGCATGGACACCTACAACATCGCGAGCGAGCTCGGCTTTTACAGCACAGGGCCGGCCGCGTTGGAAAACGTCACAAGTCAGAACCTTTTCGGCCGCAACGGCCTCATGTTCGACACCTGGTTTTCCAACCGCTCCTCCGACGGACGGGACGTGATCATGGTCAGCGTCAAGGAAGCCGGCGTTTCCGATGACGGATTGTCCGCATGGTTTGAGTCCATCGGCCCGGTCGAGCGGCAGGCGGTGCGAAAGAACGGCGCCGTGGTGGGACGTTTCTTTTACAGGATCGGCTACGGATTCCGGCATCCCGATTGACGCCCGCTCCCGTCTCCGGCCCATCGGCTCATGCCGCCGGGTCTCTTTGTCCCGTGGCGCCCTCGAGCGCAACCACTATGACGGACGGGTCTCTACCTCAATGTCTACACTCCTGAGGATGCCGCAAGTGGGACGGCCTTGCCGGTTATCGTCTGGTTCCACGGTGGCGGCAATTTCGCGGGCGCCGGCGATGCCTACGATGTAAGTGCCCTCACGAGGGCAGGTAACGTAATTGTCGTCACCCTCAACTATCGACTGGGCGTGCTCGGATGGCTTGCCCATCCGGGGCTCGACGCGGAAGGACATCCTTTCGCGAACTACGGATTGCTTGATCAGCAGATGGCGCTGACTTGGGTAAGGGACAATATTGCAGCTTTTGGCGGCAACCCCGAAAATGTCACCATCGGCGGCCAGTCGGCCGGTTCTTTTGATGTGCAGGCCCATATGGTTTCGCCTTTGGCGCGTGGTCTGTTCCATGGGGCCATACTTCAGAGTGGCGTGGAGGAAGCAGCCCCGCTTGCGGACGCCGAAGCGCTGGGGGTAAACTTCTCTGAAGAATTAGGATGTGGCAACAATGCTCAGTCGGTTGACTGCCTTCGCAGTATCCCGGCGAGCCGCATTCTAGCGGTGCAAGGCGCTGAAGGAAAGTATCCTACCAACGATGGCGTGGTCGCCGATGGTCAGATCGTCCCCGCAGTGGGGCTCAAAGCAGCGTTTGAAAGCGGCAACTTTGCCAACGTCCCGGTGCTCAGCAGCACGACCCAGGACGAGTGGAATTCCTTACCGGGGTTCAATTCTATGCTACCGGCAGGACCACGCCGATGACGCGTGATGACTACGACCAATTTGTTCTGGCACGAGCGGGCGGCAACGCCATTGTCGCCGAGGCTATCCGCACACACTACCCGCTTTCCAGCTACGAAGCACCTCAGCAGGCCATTTCGGCGATCGGCACCCAGGGCGGGCCATTTTTCCAGTGCGTGACCCGGGATCGTCTTGCCGCAATTTCAAAGAAATCGACAGTGTACGCCTATCAGTTCAATGATCGTACGGCGCCCCCCAACCTGCCCGACATGCAAGGCTTTGAACCAATGGCTGATCATACCGCCGATATCCAGTACCGGGCATCTCCCCCACAAGGGGGGAGATTGGCTGACGCAACTCCTACCTTCATTCTGCGACGTTTGCGATTGGTATCAAGCGTTCATGAAGGCCTAATCTCCCCCCTTGTGGGGGAGATGCCCGGCAGGGCAGAGGGGGGTGTTGCCTCGCGATTCCATCAAACATTATCCCTCTCCGCGACGGAGATTTCGTGCATGACCGACGCCACAATGACCGCGCCATCCGCCATGGCATCCAACAAGACCCGCCACAAGAGCCCCACAGTGCGCAGGCGTCTCCCCGTCCTGCTGTTCTTCCTTCCCCCGGCGCTGCTCCTTTTCACCCTCTTCGTCATCCTGCCGATGGGCGAGGCGGCCTGGTACAGCCTTTACCGGTGGAACGGCTATGGAGCGCCCGAGCACTTCATCGGCTTGCGAAATTTCGAGGTGCTGTTCAACAATGCCGCCTTCTCGCGAGCGCTGATCAACAACGGCCTGATCATCCTTGCGTCGCTGTTATTACAAGTCCCGCTGGCGATCTGGCTTGCCACGATGCTGGCGCACAAGATCACCGGCGTCATCGCTTTTCGGCTGATCTTCTTCTTGCCCTATGTGCTGGCCGATGTCGCCGCCGGCCTCATCTGGCGCTTCGTCTATGATGGAGACTACGGGCTGTTCGCGGCGGTCGCCGGCTTCTTCGGCGTCGCCACGCCCTATGTGCTGGCGGACAAGAACCTCGCGATCTATGCGGTTCTCGCGGTGGTCATCTGGAAATATTTCGGCTTCCACATGATGCTCTTCATCGCCGGCCTACAGGCGGTCGACAAGAACGTGCTGGAAGCCGCCGAAATCGACGGGGCGACCGGCTGGCAGAAGTTCCGCTATGTGACGCTGCCGCTGCTCGGCTCCACCGTGCGGATTTCCGTGTTCTTCGCCATCATCGGTTCGCTGCAACTCTTCGACCTGATCATGCCGCTCACCGGCGGCGGGCCGTTGAATTCGACGCAGACCATGGTGACCTTTCTCTACACCTATGGCGTGACGCGGATGCAGGTGGGCCTGGGCGGCGCGGTGGGCGTCGTCCTCTTCATCATCTGCATCACGCTCGCTTTCGGCTACAAACGGATATTCATGCGCCATGATTAATAGAAAGATGACTGACACAAGCACATCCGGAACGGCCGTCCGTATCAATGCGGGCACCCGCATCTATCTCTATGTCTCGTTGTCGCTGGTCGCCGCCCTCGTGCTGGTCCCGCTGCTCGCCACCGCGCTGGGCGGTTTCAAGTCGCTGGGCGAGCTTCGCGTCAACCCCTTCGGCCTGCCGTCGCAATGGCACTGGTCGAACTATCTCGATATATTGTTCGGCGATCGCTACTGGCGGCAGATGATCAACTCGCTGTTCATCGCCATTATGACGGTGTTTCTGACCGTGGTGGCCTCAAGCATGGCGGCCTTCACGCTGGCGCATGTCAAATTCTTCGGCGCCAACCAGTTGCTGAACTATTTCCTCATCGGGCTGATGTTTCCCGCCGCCACCGCCATCCTCCCGCTGTTCATCCGTATCCGCGATCTGGGCCTGCTCGATACCTATTGGGGCGTGATCCTGCCACAGGTCGCCTTCGGCCTCGGCATGAGCATATTGCTCTTCCGCAACTATTTCCGCAATCTGCCGGAAGAGCTGTTCCAGGCGGCTTTCGTCGATGGCTGCGGCTATGTCAGGTTCTTCTGGCATATCTCCCTGCCGCTCTCGCGACCGATCATCGCCACGGTGAGCATCATCGCTTTCGTCAACAGCTGGAACAGCTACATCCTGTCGCTGATCATGCTGAATACGGAGACGAAATACCCCTGGCCGCTGGACATCATGGTCTATCGCGGCGAGTTCGGCACCCAGTGGCAACTCGTGCTCGCCTTCATCACGCTGACGATCCTGCCCACCATCATCGTCTTCTTTCTAGCGCAGAAACATATCATCGCGGGCCTGACCGCCGGTGCGGTGAAGGGGTGAGGAGTAAACAATGGATCCGTAGAACTCAACGACATCCGCAAGAACTATGGAACGCTGGAGGTGATCCACGGCGTCTCGTTATCGATCCATGATGGAGAATTCATCGCGCTCGTCGGCCCCTCGGGCTGCGGAAAATCCACGCTTCTGCGCATGATCGCGGGGCTGGAGGAAATCACTGATGGCGAGGTGATGATCGGGGCCAGCGTCGTCAATCCGCTCACCCCGCGTGAGCGCAACATCGCCATGGTCTTCCAGTCCTATGCGCTTTACCCGCATATGACAGTCGCCGACAATATGGGCTTCAACCTGAAGCTCTCGGGCGTCTCCAGGCCGGAGATTGAAAAGCGGGTAGGCGAAGCCGCCCGCATGCTGGCGCTCACCGATCTGCTCGACCGCAAGCCGAGCCAGCTCTCGGGCGGCCAGCGCCAGCGCGTCGCCATGGGGCGCGCCATCGTCCGCGACCCGGCGGTGTTTCTCTTCGACGAGCCATTGTCCAATCTCGATGCCAAGCTGCGGGTGCAGATGCGCACCGAGATCAAGTCGCTGCACCAGAAGGTGGGCACGACTTCGATCTATGTCACCCACGACCAGATCGAGGCGATGACGCTCGCCGACCGCATCGTGGTGCTCAATCAGGGCCATATCGAGCAGGTCGGCACCCCGCTCGAACTCTATCGCCAGCCGGCTAATCTGTTCGTGGCAGGCTTCATCGGCTCGCCGGCGATGAATATTCTCGATGGCGTTGTGGATGCCGACAATGGCGAACCCGCCGTCCGGCTAGGCGACGGTTCGGCGATCCGGATTGCACCGCAACGAAAGGTCCAACGTGGCCAGCCCGTCAAGATCGGCCTGCGACCCGAACATTTCGCCTCAAGCGGCCCCGGCAGCATCGTCTCAGGCAAAACGCTGCTGGTGGAGCCGACCGGTGCGCAGACGCATGTCCTCTTCGAATTCGCCGGCGGACAGATGACGGCGGTCGTCGATGGCGACCATCCGGCCCGTCACGGCATGAATTTCGAAGCCATTGCCGATGGCGAGAAAGTCTATGTCTTCGACGGTGCGAGCGGGATGGCGTTGTAGGACGCACGACTGACCCAGCCGGCGCTGATTCCCTGGCACCGGCAGGCGAGGCTGGCGACGGAAACGACGTCGCCGCCGACCATTGCGCGAGATCGCAACGGCCACACCATTCACGGCTGTGGAAACCCGCCAGTTTTCATCAAACTGCAACGGAGGGTTCATGCGTCTGACATGACCCGCCATCAGATTGCCTGCGCAGAACGAGGCTTGTGACGCGCAAGAGCGTGCTTTGATCGTTTTCGTCTCATTGGAAACGATCAAAGCACGGGATGCGTGAAGGCCATGCTTGTTCGCAATCCTGCGCAAAGGCGCTTCCACGACGTCTTGGCTGAGCCTACCGGAGATCACCCATCACCGCGCCCGACTGTCGGGCCCGTGATCGCCAAGCAATGAACAAGGGAGAAAAAACTTATGGCAATCATGACTCGCCGCGGCGCATTGGGCTTCGCTGCCGGAAGTGCGGCTTCATTGATCCTGCCGCGCCTCGCGATCGCTCAGGGCGATACGCGTCCCTCGGTGACCATCGCGGTCCAGAAGATTTCCAACTCCAATACGCTCGATGTGCTGCGCGAGCAGTCGAATGTCGGCGAGCGTATTTTCTTCTCCCATCTGTGGGAAGGCCTGCTCAACCGGGATTGGCTCGGAAATCTCGGTTCCGTGCCGGGGCTTGCTACCGAATTGAAGCGTATCGACGACAGGACCGTCGAACTGAAGTTGCGCCGGGGGGTCAAGTTCCACAATGGCGATGAGATGACGGCCGAGGATGTGGCCTTCTCCTTTGGCCGCGAACGGATGTTCGGAGATACCCAGCCGAGCCAGGGCAACACGATTTATGTCAACGAAGCCAATCCGACTAACAGCGAAACCAAGGAACTGCCTGCAGAGGTTCCCGCCGTCGCCCGCCGTTTGTGGCCGGCGCTGCTTGGCGTCGAGATCGTCGACAAATATACGGTTCGCTTCGTCAACGGCACGCCTGACGTGACGATGGAAGGCCGCATCTCCTCTTATGGCAGCCAGATCATGAGCCGCCGCGGCTGGGAAGAAGCCAGGAGCTATCTCGATTGGTCGCGCAAGCCGATCACCACCGGGCCCTACAAGATCGTTGAATTCAAGCCTGACAATTCGCTCGTGCTCGAGGCGCATGACGAATATTGGGATGGCCGGCCGCCGCTGAAATCCATTCGTTTCATGGAGGTTCCGGAAGTCGCTTCGCGCATCAATGGCCTTTTGTCCGGAGAATATCAGTTCGCCTGCGATATTCCGCCTGACCAGATCGAAGGCATCGAGCAGAACAGCACGTTCGAGGTGCAGGGCGGCACCATTCTCAATCATCGGCTTACGGTCTTCGACAAGAACCACGAGCAGCTTGCCAATCCGCTCGTCCGCCGCGCAATGACCCATGCCATCGATCGGCAGGCCATCGTCGATTCCCTTTGGGCAGGCCGCACGCAGGTTCCCGCCGGCCTTCAGTGGGAATATTACGATGACATGTTCATCAAGGATTGGTCGGTACCGGAGTATGACCCGGCACTGGCACAGCAGATGCTGAAGGAAGCCGGCTACAAGGGCGATCCGATCCCCTACCGCCTGCTCAACAATTACTACATCAACCAGACGGCGACCGGTCAGATCCTTGTCGAGATGTGGAAGCAGGTTGGGCTGAATGTCGAGATCGAGATGAAGGAAAACTGGCAGCATATCCTGGAGAAGACGCCGAGCCGGGCAGTGCGTGACTGGTCGAACTCGGCACCGTTCAATGATCCTGTTTCGTCCATCGTGGCCCAGCATGGCCCGAACGGACAGCAGCAGCAGGTCGGTGAATGGACCAATGATGAAGCCAACCAGCTTTCCGTCGTGCTCGAGACAGGAACGGATCGGCAAAAGCGGCGTCAGGCCTTCAAACGCATGCTGGAAATCTGCGAGCGCGAGGATCCCGCCTACACGGTGCTCCACCAGAACGCAGTCTTCACGGCAAAGCCAAAGGCGATCAAGTGGAAGGCCGCATCGGCATTCGCCATGGATTTCCGCAAAGGGAACTGGAGCTGAAAACCGCGCGAGCAGGTGCGATGGAGGATCATATGCCGCTGGTCGACATCAGGGACCTGAAAGTTGCTTTCGATGGTGTGCAGGTTCTTCACGGCATTGATCTGACGATCGAAAAGGGCGAGGCCGTTGGCCTCGTCGGGGAATCCGGTTGCGGCAAATCCGTCACCTGGCTTGCCGCGCTCGGCCTTCTGCCCAAGAAGGCTGCTATTTCAGGACATGTCATGTTGGGAAAGGACGATCTGGTCATCGCATCGCAGCGCCACCTTGAAAGCATTCGTGGCCGGCGCATAGCCATGATCTTCCAGGACCCGTCGAGCTCGCTCAACCCGGTGATCCGTGTGGGGCGGCAGATCGAAGAGGCGGTCCGGCTGCATCGCGGGCTGACAGGGCAGGCGGCGCGCGCCGAAGCGAGACGGCTTCTGGAACTGGTCGAGATGCCCGATGCGGGACGCAGGCTCGATAATTACCCGCATGAATTTTCGGGCGGTCAGAACCAGCGCGCGATGATCGCCATGGCGCTTGCCGGAAATCCTGATCTTCTGATCGCCGATGAACCGACGACCGCACTCGATGCCACCATCCAGGCGCAGATCCTCGATCTTCTGGCGAGGCTGCGGGCTGAAACCGGCATGGCGGTCGTCTTCATCAGCCATGATCTCGGCGCGGTATCAGAAATCTGCGAGCGTGTCTGCGTCATGTATGCCGGCCGCATCGTGGAACAATGTCCGACGGCCGCCCTGTTCCGCTCGCCGCGCCATCCCTATACGCGTGGCCTGTTCGGGGCGATCCCGCGGCTGGATGGTGGCCGCGAACGCCTGACGCCTGTCGAGGGCACGGTGCCGCAACCCGGCATGCTGCCCAAGGGCTGTGCTTTCTCGCCGCGTTGCGGCCATATCACCGACGAATGCCTGACGTCCCCTCCGGTCCTGTCCAAGCTTGAAGGACATCGCGCCGTGGCGTGCTTTCATCCGGTTTCAGATGAAGCATCCGCTCATTCATCCAAAAAATCCGCCAAAGTGCGCAGTGAACTGGAACTCATATGAATTCTGCATTTCTTGCCGCGGAAAACCTCGTCAAGACTTATACATCGCGCCGGGGCCCGTTTTCGACGGCTACGGCCGTACGTGCGGTTGACCGCGTCT
Source organism: Phyllobacterium phragmitis (assembly GCF_002980495.1). Classification (GTDB taxonomy): domain Bacteria; phylum Pseudomonadota; class Alphaproteobacteria; order Rhizobiales; family Rhizobiaceae; genus Paramesorhizobium; species Paramesorhizobium phragmitis. Next base: position 121,729 of record NZ_PVBR01000009.1, on the reverse strand, counting down.
CCCTCTCACTGGCAAGGGCGACGACGCTCGGCATTGTCGGTGAATCGGGTTCGGGAAAGTCGACGACCGGGCGGCTTGTCCTGGGTCTGGAACAACCGACCGAGGGAACGGTGTCCTTCGACGGAAACCGGATGCCGCAGGAAAAGACCAATGAATGGCGCGGCTTGCGGGCACGCATGCAACTTGTCTATCAAGATCCTCTCGCGGCACTCGACCGGCGTCTTACCGTCGGCGTCCAGATCGGTGAGCCGCTGCAAATCCACGCCATGGGATCGGCTGAGGAGCGTAAAGCCCGCGTGGCTGAACTGATGAAGGCGGTGGGGCTGCGTGCGGACCAGGCGGAGCGTTACCCGCATGAACTCTCCGGTGGCCAGCGCCAGCGTGTCGTCATCGCCCGCGCCATCGCCTGCAATCCAGAACTTCTGGTTTGCGACGAGGCGGTTTCGGCCCTCGATGTCTCCATCCAGGCGCAGGTCGTCAATCTCCTGCGCGACCTCCAGGAGGAGCGAGGCATTGCGATGATTTTCATCAGCCATGATCTGAAAGTGGTGCGCAATATCAGCGACCGGGTCGCCGTCATGTATCTTGGGCGGATCGTCGAGGAGGCCTCTTCGGACGAGATTTTCCGCAGGCCGCTGCATCCCTATACGCAAGCGCTGGTTTCCAGCGTACCGGTTGCGGGAACTGCGCTGAAACAACGGATTATTCTGCAGGGAGAGCCGCCGAACCCAGCAGCGCGACCCACAGGATGTGCTTTTCATCCACGCTGCCGCCATGCCATCGCCCGCTGCCGCAGCGAAACGCCTGAACTGCTGTCGATCGAAACAGGTCGCAGCGTCGCCTGTCATCTCATGGGCTCTGCCCCGATTACTGAAGCATCCGGTCGGACGATGTAATGCTTGCTTTCCTGCTGACTCGAACATTCCGCGCCCTTATCACCATCATTCTGGTCGTGACATTCGCCTTCGTCGTCCTGCGCATGTCGGGCGACCCGGCGCAGATCATCATGGGTCCCGATGCGCCGCCGGAAGCGATTGCCGCCTTTCGCACGAACTGGGGGCTCGATGATCCGATCTGGCAGCAATATCTGCGCTATTTCGGTGCGATCATGCGAGGCGATTTGGGCGTATCCATGCGTGACGGCCAATCGGCCATCCAACTTGTGGCGGAACGTATTCCCGCGACCCTGCAACTAACCATACCGGCCCTGATCCTGAAACTTGCGCTTGGCATTCCCGCCGGTATCTATGCGGCGCTGCACCGCAACAGCCTGATCGACCGCATGGTCATGGCGGGGGCGATCGCCGGCTTCACCATGCCGAGTTTCGTGCTGGGGCTGATCCTCGTGCTGATCTTTTCCGTGACGCTGGGCTGGCTGCCTTCCGGCGGGCAGGACAGTTGGGCCCATGCCATCCTGCCCATCCTGACCATGAGCATTGGCGGGGCCGGCATTCTGGCGCGCTTTTCGCGCAGCGCCATGATCGAAGTTCTCGGCCAGCCCTATATCCGCACCGCCAGCGCAAAGGGCGTTGCCTGGGCAAGGGTGGTGCGTGGCCATGCCTTGCCGAATGCGGCCATTCCCGTCGTTACCATCGTCGGTTTCATGGTCGGCTCGCTTGTCGCCGGCGCCGTGGTGGTCGAGTCCGTCTTTTCGTGGCCGGGTGTCGGCCGGCTGCTTGTGGTCGCCGTCTCCAACCGCGATCTTGCGGTGGTTCAATGCATCCTCCTCCTGGTCGCAGCGACGATGGTCGCTTCCAATTTCGCCGTCGATCTCCTCTACGGATTTCTCGATCCGCGCCTGCGCAACAACCAGGCGAAAGCCTGAGGAGGATGCGATGACCGACACCCCATTTGCACCCGGCACCGTCACGACAGAAAAAAGCGGTCAGGAACGGCTGCCTTCCCTGGTTGTTATCGCACTCCTCTGGATCGCGGCGATGATCATCATCGCCTTCACAGCAGATTTCATTCGACCCTATGACATCACTGCCTTCGACCTGAAGAACCGCCTTGCACCGCCCGGCAATGCCGCGCATCTGCTCGGCACCGACGAACTCGGCCGCGACGTGCTGTCCCGGCTGATCGAATCCATCCGGATTTCCCTGCTGATCGCCTTCGGATCGACGTTGATCTCTGCCTTTGTCGGAACTTTTCTCGGTTTTCTGGCAGCCCATTTCCGGGGTATCGTCGAGCAAGTCGTGCTGATGCTGGCTGATTTTCAGGCAGCACTGCCATTCCTGATCCTGTCGTTGGCAGTGCTTGCCTTCTTCGGCAATTCGGTTTTGCTTCTCACCTGTCTGATGGGCTTCTACGGATGGGAGCGCTATGCCCGTATCACCCGGGGTCTGGCGATTTCAGCAAATGCGCAGGGCTATGCCGCCGCTGTCACGCAGCTCGGCGCCAAGCCTTCGCGCATCTATCTCAGGCACATCCTGCCCAATATAGCCTCGACGCTGATCGTCTCCATGACGCTGACTTTTCCGGAGATCATCCTGCTCGAGAGCAGCCTGTCCTTCCTGGGTCTCGGCGTACAGCCGCCGATGACGAGCCTTGGAAACATGGTGGGCTACGGCCGCGAATATCTGACCACCGCGCCGTGGATCATGCTTGCACCCGCCTTGATCATCATGTTCACCACGCTATCGATCAGCATTCTCGGGGACTGGTTGCGTGACCAGCTCGATCCGACGATCCGCTGATGCATGCCAATCCGGGCCGGTTTGTCGGCCGCTTACCCCAACGAGGATCGAGATATGACGCTGATCGCCGGACATCGTGGTGCCCGCAATCTTTGGCCGGAAAACTCCCTTTCCGGTTTCCGCAAAACTGCAATGCTGGGCGTAGACGCGGTTGAATTCGACATTCACCTGACCGCACATGGAGAGATCGCCGTCCTGCATGATGCAAGCCTCGACCGTACGACCTTTGGCAGCGGCGATGTGGCGGCTCTTACGCCGCAAGCGCGCCGCAATACCATCCTGCGCGAGAGCTGTGACGAGCATGTACCGGTTCTCGAGGAGGTGCTCGATATTTTCAGGGACACCGACATGGAACTGCATATCGAACTGAAAAATACCCTGGCAGGTGATCTCTACAACGGATTGGCGGAAAAAGCGGTTGCAGCGATCCGCGAGGCGGGAATGGAAGAGCGCTGCATTCTCACCGGCTTCACGCCCCAAGCGCTTGAAGAGGTCCGTGATGTCGCGCCCGATATGCGGCGGCTGGCATCGATGGCTGTCGGATCGGCTGTCACCTTGGGCGGGCTCGAACCGGCCCTTCGTCGTCTTTCGGGAGTGGCCGATATCATTGCCATCGAAAAATCCCTGCTTGACGCAGCATGGGACCGGATAACGGCGATGCTTCCGCTGGATCGGCTTGGCGTATGGGTGCCCAACAGCGAGCCGGATATCGCTTTCTGGCTGAACAAGGGATTACGGCAGCTGACTTCGGACCGGCCGGATCTGGCGTTGGCACTGCGCGGGAAAGTGGCTGCTTGAATTCAGGATATGGCAATGCCGTGCTGCCAAAGGACGCACGGCATTGTTGTGTTTTCAGGTAGCTTCACTGGGCGATGCCGAGTGCTTCGAGTTGCGCGAGTATCGTCACGATCGGGGCAGGGTGGTTTCTGCTGCAGCCGGGTCTCGGCCTTGGCTGGGCTGCCTCGAAGCTTTCGAACGCCGGCCAGGTGCGCGTCCGCAATCTTGTGTCACATACGGTTTTCGGCTTGGGACTCTACGGTACCGCGCTTTTGATACGCTGATCGGGATCGGCCCATTCGTTCGACCGATGCCGCATGTTTAATGCGAAGATCGGCCGTTGCGACTTGCGGCCATTGCGGTCTCCGATCAGCCTTCCAGTCTGCGGGCATATTCAAGCGCCGAGAGCATGTTGACATGATCGGCGAGACCCTTGCCGGCGATGTCGAAAGCTGTACCGTGATCCACTGAAACGCGATCGATCGGCAGGCCGAGCGAAACATTGACGGCTGTATCGAAGGCAACGAGCTTGATCGGGATATGGCCCTGATCATGATATTGCGCCACCACCAGATCAAAGGCGCCCTGATAAGCCTTGTGATAGAGGGTATCGGCGGAAATCGGCCCGGCGACATCGATCCCCTCGGCCTTGGCCATCGCCACACCCGGCGCGATCTGCAGATCATCCTCGCGCCCGAAAAGCCCATTTTCGCCGCAATGTGGATTGATGCCGGCAACCGCGATCCGCGGGTTTTCAACGCCCATGCGCCTGAAATGATTGTGCCCGACACGGATCGTCTCGGCGACGCGTTCGGGCGTGGCGCGCTCGATCGCGTCCTTCAGCGATACATGCGTCGATACATGGATGGCGTTCAGCCGCTCGGAGGCAAGCAGCATCCAGGAGGACGTGCAGCCCGTCAGGTGGGCCAGCATGCCGGTATGGCCATCATAGTGATGGCCGGCGGCGTTCAGCGCCTCCTTATTGATCGGAGCCGTGACGATACCTGCGGCATCGCCTGATCTGGTCAGATCGACGGCCGTCTTGATGTATTGGTAAGAGGCCTCGCCACAACGCGGGGAAAGGATTCCGAACTGTCCCGGCAGACCCTCGACCGGCACATGGATCACCTTGACAGCACCCGTGGATGCATCGAACGGCAGATCGACACCACAGGCGGCACGCGCACGCTCCAATGTCGGAAGGTCGCCAATGATTGCATAGCGGCTCCGCTCGGCGGCGGGCAGGCTCGCCAGCGCCTTCACGGCAACTTCGGCCCCAACGCCGGAGGGATCGCCCATGGTGATCACGAAGGGCTTGCGGGCGGTCGGCGCTGACATGGTATTTCTCCTGCTTCTGGTCAGACTATTTGCCCCATGATTTTACAAAATGTCAACCCAATTACATTCTGCTTTACAATGATTTCATTGAATCTTTTTCATAAAGACCGCCACAAATGTTGGAATTATTCAAAATTTGTATATATGCTGTATGGCGATGCAGCGTGCGCAGGATATGAGCCGTCATGACGAAGCTTCTGATCATAGCCGATGACCTGACCGGGGCGCTCGACAGCGCCGTGCCGTTTGCCGTGCGCGGCCTGAAAACCGTCATTGCGTGCCGCCCTCAGCATCTGGATGCCGCATTCGCCCGGCAGGCGGACGTCGTGTCGGTGTCCACAGCATCGCGGGAGGGTAGTGCCGAGGCGGCCCGCGCCGCGGTCGCGCAGGTGATGCGCTCGGCTATGCGTGCTGGTATCGGCACGCCGCGACAGATATTCAAGAAGATCGATTCGCGGATGAAGGGACATGTCGCGGTGGAGGTGCTCGTCGTGGCCGGAGCATGCGCCGCAAGCCGCATTGTTGTCTGTCCTGCAATCCCGGCACAGGGCCGCATCGTTCACAATGGAGTGGTCAAGGGCAGGGGGCTCACCGAGACAGTAGGAATTGCCGGTCTTTTCCGGGAAACAGGCCTGACCGTTCTCGCACCGGATGCCGCAAACGGCGCAGATCTGCAACAGATCGTAACGGCAGCCGGCGCGGCCGATATGCTGGTTGGCGCCGCTGGCTTGAGCACGGCACTGGCGCGCACTCTCGCGCCAGAGGCGGATCTCGGGCGGCGGGCGCCGCGCCTTCGTGCGCCGGCGCTACTGGCCATCGGTTCGCGTGATCCGATCACGCTTGAACAGATCATGCAGCTCAAGGAAAGGGCAAATCCGTCGTGGATCGGCGCTCCGAATGGCGCCGCATCGGCTGATATCGCAGAAGGATCAGCCATAACCATCCTGCAGATGCTGCCATCGGACGAAGTGATCAGTGGCCATCAAGCCAATCAAAATTTTTCCCAAACCGCCTGCCGTCTCCTCGGTCAGGGCGTCGGATCGCTCCTGTGCTGCGGCGGCGAAACGGCGGATGCGGTCCTTGCCACCGCCGGCATCGACGTCATGACGCTGGAAGGCGAGCTTTCGCCAGGCGTTCCCGTCGGGTTTGGCAAAATTGGTGACAAAAAACTCATGATTGCTACGAAATCGGGGGGATTCGGCGATTTGAATTGCCTGGCCAATATCGTTGAAAACATTGATTTCATGGAATCCTGCGGGATAGACTGGTCATAAAGGAGCTTCTCATGTCGGTTGACAATTCGTCAGAAGATACAGGGAAAAGTGGCCGGTCGCGCCCCAAGCCTGCCCTGGCCGAGCGTGTCTATCACATGCTTTACGCGCGGATCTGCAATGGCGATTATGCGACGAATTCCAAACTTCCGCCGGAACTTCACCTCAGCGAAGAGTTCGGCGTCTCCCGCCCCGTCCTGCGCACGGCGCTCGAGCGGCTGCGCAGTGAAGGGCTGGTTTATTCCCGGCAGGGCGCCGGCAGTTATGTCCGCGCACCGCAGGGCCAGGCCCTCGGTTACGCCAGGGTCGAAACCATTGCCGACATCCAGCGCTGCTATGAATTCCGTATCAATCTCGAAACCGAAGCCGCAGGCCTTGCCGCTGAAAGACGAAGCGAAGACGATCTGGGAGCCATGGAATCGGCATTGAAGTTGATGGATGCGGCGACACTTTCACATCAGCATCGCGAAGACGCCGATTTCGCTTTTCACCTGGCGGTTATGACCGCTACCGGCAATCACTATTTCGAGGCGTCGATGCGGGCTCTTCGCGAACACATCGCGGTCGGCATGAAGATGCACGGAAAGTCGCTGATGTCCGATGGACCCAAGGGCCTGCGCGAGGTCTTCAATGAGCACAGCGCGCTTTTTGTCGCCATCAGGGACGGGAACGGCGATGCCGCCCGGCGCCTGATGCATGATCACCTCGTGCATTCCCGCGAACGCCTGTTCGGAGGATCGCTTCTCGATCTCAGGCGCGGATCGTCTTCGGTGGCGTGACGCCGTATTTTTTCGCTTCGGTCAGCAGGGATGCCAGGATACCGGGATAAAGCTTTACCCCTTCAGCCAGAGCTTCGCGCTTGCGGGCAAGTGCCGCCTGACCGGGCAGCCGGACAGGCGCGCCGCCCGGAAGCCGAGTGGATGCCCTGCAGGCATCGGTCAGCCAGCCGGTCTGCTTGAGGAAGGCGTCACGACCGCCGAAGGCTGCCGGATCGTAAACGCTGATGGTCACGGCCGCATTCGTGCCTTTCGGGGAATCCGCCCGGCCATAACCGGCAAGCCCTTGCGTGACCGCTTCGACCGAAAGCGCCATGCCATAGCCTTTCTGCCCGTGATCGCGGCCGCCGGTGGGCAGAAGCGTACCGCCGCGCGTCACGGCGTGCGGGTCGCTGGTCGGGGTGCCGTCGGCCTCCATCAGCCAGTTCGCATCGTAGCGCCTTCCCTCGCGGATCAGCCGCTGCGCCATGTTGACGGTGGTGATCGATGCGGAGATATCGATGAGGATCGGCTCGTCCGGCGTTGGAATGCCATAGGCCACAGGATCCGGCGTGAAAACGCCAGTCGTGCCTCCAAAGGGTGCGACTTGCGCGCCGGACGGCGATGATGAGGCGATGGAGACCATCAGACCCTGGTCGGTGGCGATCGGCAGATAGGCGGCCAGCGCACCGATATGATGGCTATCGCCGATGACGAGCGTCGCCGTACCATACTGCCTGGCGCGGGCCGAGGCCAGTTTCACGCCCTCGGAGGTCAGCCAGGCGCCGGGCAACCTGCGTCCGCGCCAGCAGATCGCCGGCCCTTTGTCGGACAACACCTCCGGCGCGCCATCTTTCGTCATGACGCCGTCGGCGATGCTTTGCAGGTACCATGGCGCAAGCGCCAGGCCATGGGTGGTGTGGCCGAGGGCATCGGCCTCGACAAGATAGGCGGCAACGGCCTCAGCCTTGTCATGCGCCAGCCCGGCAGCACTGAACAGCGCTTCTGCAAAATCGATAAGGTCGATAATTGCTATACGGTCCAATTTTACGCTCCAAAGACTTCCGGATTGAGAACGCGGCGCGGGCGTCCGCCAACCATCAGCTCTTCGATATCGGCAATGTTCATCAGTCCGACATTTTCGGTCGCTTCCAGCGTGTCGGCGCCTGAATGCGGCATGAAGACCACGTGGGGATGGGAAAAGATCGGATGGGAGATGTCAGGCGGTTCGCTGACATAGGCATCGATTGCCGCCCCACCGAGCCGGTTTTGATGAAGTGCTGCCGCCAGAGCATCAAGATCGACCACTTCGCCGCGGGCCAGATTGAGCAGGCAGGCAGTCGGCTTCATCAGCGCCAGTTTTTCGGCATCGACAAGCGAGGCGTTGCCGGCACCGCCGAACACATGCAGCGACACATAATCGGCGCGCGACAGGAGCGCGTCGAGTTCAACGAGCTCGATCTGGTTTGCGGCTGCAAAGGCCTTGTCGGCATAGGGGTCGGTTGCGATGACCTGCATGCCGAGCCCGTGTGCCATACGGGCAAGCGACCGGCCGATATTGCCGAGGCCGACGATACCGAGCACCTTGCCGCCGATCTGGCTGCCAACCCTGCGGTCCCAGCCGCCCGTCACGACACTGCTGTGACCGCCGGGAATATTGCGGGCAAGGCATAGCATCATGCCGATCGCGAGTTCGGCGACGGCATCGGCATTGGCGCCAGGCGTGTTGGCGACCGGCAGGCCGCGCGCAGTGCAGGCGGGAATGTCGATATTGTCGACACCGACCCCATGCTTGAGAACGGCCTTGAGTTTGGTCGCCCCGTCCAGCATCGCGTCCGTTACCGGAACCAGCCCGACGACCATATAGTCGGCGCGGGCGATATGATCCGAAACGCCGCCATCAGGCTTGCTGGTGTCGACGCAGCGTATCAGTTCCCAGCCCAGTTCCTGCAGCCTGTGCGGCACACGCCCATATTTGCCGAAACCCGGCGATGTCGTGAGGATCACCGTCATCATGCAAGCCCATATTTCTTGAGAATGTCGAGGATTTTACCATCCTGTTGCGGATTGGGCAGCAGGGCGGGTTGACGGCTTGCACCGACGGAGTCGTCCATCAGATAGAGCGAACGCTTCACAAGAGCCGGCGGAAAGCCGAGCGCATAAAGATCCGTGCGGAAATTTGTGTAGATTTCCTGGCAGCGCCGCGCCTCATCCATGTCGCCGCTATTATAGGCGTTGACGATGCCCGCGAGCACATCCGGCAGCACATTGCCGAGACCGGAAATACAGCCCGCCGCGCCGTTTTCCATCGACCACAGCACCAGATGATCCGGACCGGAATAGATATCGAAACCAGCCATCTCGCGACCGACAGTCATATAGGCCGCCAGCGTCTCCTGGGAGCCGCCGGAATCCTTGATGCCGGCGATATTACCATGGGCGGCGAGAATCCGTGCCGTTTCCGGCTCGATGTGGTTCTGGGTGCGTGCCGGTATATCGTAGAGATAGATCGGGATCTTCACGGCGTCCGCGACGCTGGTGAAATGCCGGATCAGGCCTTCCTGCGTACAAGAAATGAAAAAAGGGGTAATGACAGCGATACCATCGACACCGATTCGGTCGAATTCACGAGCTAATTTCAGCGTTTCGAAGGTGGCCGGCATGCCTGCATTGACGATCACCTTCACCTTGCCGGCGACTTCGTCGACGACTTCTTCCGTCAGGCGCACTTTTTCCTCGAAGGTGAGCGCGGAAAAATCACCGTTGGTGCCGGCGCACAGAATGTTGTTTCCCGCCGCGATCTGGCGGCGCGTCTGCGCGCGCGTGGCTTCGAAATTGATGGTTTCGTCCTCGTTGAAACAGGTAACGAGGGCGACGTAAGCCGATTTGTTCATGGTCACTCCGTGGGATCAGGCCGCGGCGCGTTTGGCGCGGCGGGCTTGTAAATAGGGGAGGGCGAGCGAAATCACCGTAAGTCCGAGGAAGAGCAGGGTGATCGGCCCGGAAACGAAGGCGACCAGATCATCGCCGGTCTGCAGCAGTCCGCGTCTCAGATTTGCTTCCGCCAATGGGCCAAGAATGAGGGCGATGCATAACGCCGCCTGCGAGAAGCCGTATTTCTGCATACCCCAACCCAGAATGCCGAAACCAACCATCGTATAGAGGTCGACGGGATTGAGATTGATCGCGAAGGAGCCGATGAAGCAGAAGACGACGATGGACATGGTGAGGATACGGCGCGGCACGAGCAGGATCTTGGAAGCGATCGGGATCAGCATCATACCGAAGACGAACATGAAGATCGTCGCCAGGAAGGTGCCGCCGAAAATCCCGACGATGATGTCCGGCCGTGTTTCGAACAGCATGGGTCCAGGCGCCAGTCCCTGGATCATCAGCCCGCCCATCAGGACGGCGGTGACGACATCGCCGGGAATGCCGAGCGCCAGGAGCGGAATGAGCGCGCCGGCACAAACGGCGCTGTTGGCGCTTTCGGTCGCGGCAATGCCCGGCGCGTAGCCGGTGCCGAAGCGCTCCGGCGTCTTCGAGGTTCGCCGTGCCTCGTTGTAGGAAATCCAGGAGGCGGTACCGGAACCCGTGCCCGGAATGACGCCGATGATCGTTCCGATCAAAGACCCGCGGACAAGGGCATTCGCGCTTTCGCGCATATCCTGATAGGACGGCCAGCGTCCCGATACTTTAGCCGGCGTTTCTTCCGTTCTGCCGAGACGTTCGAGCTGGGTGAAGACCTCCGAAAGCGCGAAGAGCCCGATCAGCGCCGGGGTGAAGGAAAAGCCGGAGGCAAAGCCTGAAACGCCGAAGGTGTAACGCAGCACACCGGAGATCGGATCGGCGCCGACACAGGATATCAGGACGCCCAGGCAGCCGGAAATGGCACCTTTCAGGATATCGCCGGAAAGGGAGGCGATGATGGTCAGGCCGAAGAGCGCCAGGGCAAAATATTCGGGCGCGCCGAACTTCAGCGCGACACCTGCAAGCTGCGGGGCAAGCGTGGCAAGCACGATCGAGGCAAAGAGCATCCCGCAGGCGGAGGCTATGGTTGCCATTCCGAGTGCCTTGCCGGCCTCGCCATTCCTAGCCATCGGATAGCCGTCGAGCACGGTTGCGGCCGAAGCGGGGGTGCCGGGGGTGCGCAGCAGAATGGCCGAAATGCAGCCACCATAGATGCCACCGATATAAATCCCGATCAGCATGTTGATGCCCATGACAGGCGGCATGCCGAAGGTCAGCGGGATCAGCAGCGCCACGCCCATCGTCGCCGTCAGTCCGGGGAGGGCACCGATGACAATCCCGCCCAGCGTGCCCAGAGCGATCGCCCAAAGGACCTGCGGCTGAAACAAGGGAAGGAGATAGGCGAGGTAGTCCATGATGCTCAACTCTTTGAATCGGGGCGGCCTGCGATCGCCGCCCCGCCTGCTAAAGCAACGGGTTGTCTGCGTTACTTATTCATCTGATACATGCCGAGATCCTTGATCACGGCTTCCGCGGTGACGCTATCGTGTCGGGCGCGCGCCTTATAGGCATCCGCATCCTCATATTGGACGAACTCGCCCAAATCGTTCATTTTCTTCTGGAATTCTTCGTCCGCCACGGCGGCTTTCAAGCCGTCGCGCAGGATATGGAGATCGGCTTCCGGAATTCCCTTCGGCGCGATGATGCCCTTCCAGGACGACCAGGTGAAATCGACGCCCTTTTCCTTGGCGCTCGGCGTGTCGGGGAAAAGGTCGATGCGGCCTTCCTCCTCGACGAAAAGCGGCTTGACCGTTCCGGCCTTGACCTGCTCGAGCGCCTCTGCCGGTGAAGCCACCATGGCCTGGATATGGCCGCCGGCGCAGGCCGTCATGGCTTCGGACGAGCCGCCAAAGGGAACGGATTCGACCTTGATGCCGGCCGCTTTGGCAAAGGCTTCGGTGGAGATGTGGTTCGCGCCGCCGGCGCCGGAATTGCCGATCTGCGGCGCCTTCTCCTTGGCATAGGCCATGAAGCTGTCGAAATCGGTGAAGGGTGCGTCCTTGCAGGCGATCATGACTTGCAGGTTTCGCCCGACCAGGCCGATGAACTCGACATCATCCAGGGTATAGTCCGCACTGCCGAGATGGGGCAGCAGTGCGAGCGGACCTTGCGCACCCGCGCCAACCGTATAGCCATCCGCACGGGCATGGATGATCGCAGACGTCCCGATCGCGCCGCCGCCACCCGGCTGATTACGCACGATGACGGTTGCGCCGGGAATATGGCGCTGCATGCTTTCCGCCAGAAGCCGCATGGAAAGATCAGTACCGCCGCCGGCGGAATAGGGCACGACAATCTGGATCGGACGGTCCGGATAGGCATAAGCCGCAGTTGCCGTCAGCGCGCCGATCAGGGCCGCCGTCATGATGATATGCTTGTTCATCGAATTCCTCCTCAAAATCATTGAATTGCTCCTCCACGGGGATGGTGAAAACGTCCGGCTAGGGCAGCCAGACCTGCAGAAAACGGGTAAATCCGAACCATACCGCCCCCGTGATCAGGACCGGCAGGACGAAGAACTTCAGGGGAGACCGCTCGCCCATGAGCAGCATGCCGGCGATGAACACGATGAGCGTCGCCGGCAAATAGCCGAGCGGCATGAAGGCCGCGGAATAGGCGACCAGCATGGCGGCAAAAAGCGCAATGCGAAGAAGATCGCGGCGCTTCATCCCTCCGCCATGGTCAACCGGAGCCGGGCGACTTCCCGCCTCTGCCGAGGCCGCGGCTGCCGCGCGGCGTGCGCGCAGAACCAGCATCAGCGACAGGATGATGATGGCTCCGATCATCAGCCAAGGCAAAAAAGACGGTCCGGCAATGGTGCCTGCACTCTGCCCTCTGATGCCGAGGCTTCTCCATGCGGCAAAGGCGGAGAATGCCAGCAGGCCGCAGCCGACCGCCACATCGCTTCCGATTCTTTGCATAGCTCCTCCTGCCTCTCTTACAGCGCCGTGCGTCCTCCATGACGTACAAAGGACACTGCAAGTTATCAAATCCGCGCATCGTGCTTTCTGAAACCGATACCGGTTTTGGCGGCGATGCGCTTGCCGCTGGATGCGGACTCCGACAACCATTGATCGGATCATGATCAGAAATAGTAAATATGTCAACTTTGCATCGGCTGGTTTTGCAATTTTGCCCGTAGCGAAGCGTTATTTCCGTTCAAAGCGTGACGAATGAGGAACGCGAAATTTCTACATACCATTGATATGGTTGGATTAATTACACACATCGTCAATCGAATGTCTTCATCTGCTCGCCTTCCTCAATCGCAATACCTGGCATTTATGAATTGACAAATATGCAAACGCTCTCGTATCTCTTGATGCGAACCAGGGGAGGCGTCAGACAACTTCACCAAGTGTGAGTAGCCTGGCTGACGGTGACCTCTCCATGCATCACGTGTCTGCTGGCACGGTTTTTTTCGGAGATGGAACATGCTAGCCCTGACGCATCCGTTGGAAATACAGCGCCCGCCGATCGTTCATTTCGGCATCGGCGTCCTGCCGAAGCTCGGTCAATGGGTCACGAGCCGCGGCTTTGCACGTCCATTCATCATTGCCGATGCTGTCAACGCTACGCGGCTGTCATTGCTGGGCCTGGCGAATGCCAGCTGTTTCGGCACGGTGAAACCGGAGCCGGATATCACCAATCTGGAGGAAGCCGTCGCGGCGGCAGAGGCCGCAGGCGCCGACGTGATCATCGGATTTGGCGGGGGCTCCGCCATGGATCTCGCCAAGCTCGTTGCCGTCATCGCCGGGAGCGGCAAGCACCTTCACGACATTTCGGGGCCGCACCGCGCACCATCGCGGATAGCCGGCCTGGCGCAGATTCCGACCACCGCCGGCACCGGTTCGGAAGTCGGCACAAGGGCGCTCATTACCGATCCGGCGACACAGAACAAGATCGCGACCGAAAGCCTGCACATGCTCGCCGACATCGCGATCATCGATCCGGAACTGACCGCGACCGTTCCGCCTTTCATCACGGCGGCAACCGGCATCGATGCCCTGGCTCATTGTGTCGAAGCCTTCACGTCCAGGCGAGCCCATCCGCTGATCGATGATTACGCCCGGCGCGGAATAGAACTCGTCGGTGCAAACCTGAAGCGCGCCGTCGAAAACGGCAGGGATATGGAAGCGCGCTCGGCACTGGCGCTCGCTTCATTTTACGGCGGCGTCTGCCTTGGTCCGGTCAATACGACGGGCGGCCATGCCATCGCTTACCCGCTGGGAACCCGGCATAGAATCGCCCATGGCATCGCCAATGCCTTGATCTTCCCCCATGTGCTCGCCATGAATGCACCGGCACAGCCGGAAAAAACCGCATGGGTCTGCAAGGCGCTCGGCTTTACCGGCTCGACGGTGGAAGAGATCAGGAAGGGCGCATTGACGTTCTGCGAAGCTCTCGGCCTCGATATGCGATTGCGTGCCCACGGTGTTCCGCAAGACGATCTAGCCGCCATGGCCCGGGAAGCACATGCCATCCGCCGGCTTCTGGACTGGAATCCGATTGACTTGCTGGAGAGCGATATTTTGCAGATCTATAGGTCGGCCTGGTAGCGCCCTCGCATCGACGGACTGAGGTCGCAGTGGATTTTCCGTACAGAACTGAGTGTGGATTGAGAACTGAATATCCAGGTTGGTCGAAAGCCACGACACGGGCACTAAAGATATCGAGCGTGCTCTCGGGACCAGCGACAGAACAAAAGCCCAATGATGTTGGTTCCATAATATACGTTATGCGATAAACATCACACGCAAGGGTGGGTTCTAACTTGAAGCGCGACTTGCCAGAGATAACAATGGTTTATCTCACGCGAGGACCCGTGCATGAAACGCACCTACTCCCAGATTGATATGGACGAACGCCGCAAGATTGCTCGCTGGCGGATGGCGGGCATCAGCATCGATGTCATTGCGGCGAAGCTTGGCCGGCATCGCTCGACGGTTTTCCGTGAGATCAAACGCAACAGCTTCGTCGATCCACAAATGCCGGACCTCAACGGCTACTATTGCGTCACGGCCAATGAGATGGCGCGCGGTCGTCGCGCCAGGCTCGGTAAGCTCGCTCGCTTTGCCCATGTGCGTCAGTCGGTGATCGACCGGATCGTGCATGGCTGGTCACCGCAACAAATCGCCGGGCGGATGCGGCTTGAACAGCATCCAGTCTCGGTCAGCCATGAAACAATCTACAAGTTCGCCTATTCGCCTGACGGCCATGCGATCAAGCTGTGGCGGCATCTGCCGGAACGCCGTTCCCGACGCCGCCCACGTCATGCCAGACGGCGACACGGCCGCCGTTTCGGCCCCGAACTCAACATTCTTCACCGTCCCGATGCCGTTGCCGCGCGAGACCAGTTCGGGCACTGGGAGTGCGACCTTATTCAATTCCGCAGGAAGTTCGGAAAAGCCAACGTCACGTCCCTTGTCGAACGTGTGAGCCGTTTTGCCGTTTTTCTGCGCAACAACGATCGGCAATCGAGGCCAATCATGGACGGCCTGATTGAGGTGTTAAGCCCCCTTCCCCACGTCGCCCGACGCTCGATCACCTTCGACCGCGGCACCGAATTCACCGACTGGCCCTATCTGGCAGAAAGGCACCGTCGAAAACACCAACGGCCGCGCCCGAAAATGGCTTTCGAGAGAGACCGATCCCCTATCGATTACCGACCGTGACTTGAAGGACATTTGTGACCGGCTCAATTCAACGCCACGAAAATGCCTGAACTACAAAACACCTGCCGAGGTCTTTCGGCAGAAGCTTCTGGCACAGACGCGACGGGCCGGATAGCATGACGCGTCTGACAAGTCGCGCTTCGGCGTGAATCCACAAAAGTTAAAATGTCCTGTTTCTGCAAAGTTGGAATGCCACGCTGGGGTCGGTTCCAGCTGGGCGGAATGGTACCCTCTCATGACCATCATGATCCAGAGATATTCGCCGGTCAGCAGGATGTGCGCCCAGCCCTAAGAGTCTGTTTGAAAACGGATTGGGCCGAGTCGAAAATGGTGATTTGCGAGCACCGGAGCGGAGCGTACATGAAAGTACGTGAGCACCGGAGCACAGGAAATCGCCATTTGCAGTCCGGCATCATCCGTTTTCAAACAGACTCTAAGTCCGCCCGGCTTACACCGAAAGTGATGGCCTTGGTTGCCAGAAGTCGCAGCTACCGCTGGATCGGTCGCGATCTCGGCATCAACCAAAATACGGTTTCGGAAATAGCACAGCGACATCGAATCTCGTTGCGAGGATGCCTTAATGTACGGCCGAACTTTATCGGCCCTGTATCCTTTTCGATACCGCAGACATGTTGTGACCAAAATTTCTAGCACAGTATGGAAAGCGACACTTAACTCTTAACTCTGCGATGGAGATTCGAACCCTGCAATTGACCCGCCTGTGCGCAGCTATATTCGCGTCCCTGTTCGCCAGCCTTCCCGCCCATGCCGCCGTTACATTGCAAAACGATGCATGGTCCGTAACCCTGGAGCCGGAGACCCTCGGCATTGGGGCGCGACCGGCGGGCAAATCGACTGTTGGCGTTTCCACGGGAGGCTCGATCCACTCCGTCAAGGGCCTGGAGGCCGGTCCAGATCACGCAAGCTGGCGCTGGGACAGCGGTGCCTATATGGTCTCGGCGCGGCTAAGCGGCGCTGATCTCTTGCTTTCGATCGCGGCGAAGAAAGCCGGCAGTCTGCCGATCCTGCGCCAGCCAGCCTCCGCCATGGGCAAGGGGCTGATCTTCCCGCTCGCGGAGGGCTCTTACGTTCCCGCCGGTGACAAGGTCTGGCGGGATTTCCTGCTCGACCGCAAGGCGGAGTTCAACACGTCGCAGGACATCAGCCTTCCCATATGGGGGCTTGATCACGGAACGTTCTCGCTGTCCTGGATATTGACCAATCCGTTCAACAACACGGCGAGGTTCACCCGCGACGGAGACGGCCTTGCGCTTTCATTGGATCACGAGTTCACAACGCTCGATCCCCGCACGCCGGTGACCCTGATCCTTCATCTGGGGGATGCCGATCCGCTGGCCGGAGCAAAGCGCTATCGCACCTGGCTGATCGCGGAAGGCAAGTATGAATTGCTCAAGGACAAGATCGCCGCGCAACCGGAAGCGGCGAAGCTGATCGGTGCGGCCCAGGCCTATCTGTGGGGCGGCGGGCTCCTTTCCCCCGATGACGTAAAGGACTGGAAAAAATTCCTCGTGATCCTGGCGGGTGACGGCAAGTTGGCCATGGATCTGCGCCGCAACTTCGATGCGGAGGGCCTCGCAACGCTGAATGAGGCGAGAGGCAAGCCATACCACTACCAGCAGCAGGTGCTGGTGCGTGCTTTCGATGGCGCGCTCGACGCGCTCGCCCAGGAGAGTTGGCAGTCGGCCGCTCCCGATATGCAGGGTCTGGCGCAGCGATACGGCGCGTTGCGGAGCGAGGTCGCCGCGGCTTTCGCTGACGCCCTTCGCTCCGACCCTGCCCATTGGGGCGGTGGCGTCTCGATCTCGACGATGAAAAAGCTGCAAGCCACGGGCCTGCAGCGGCTGTGGATCGGTCTCGGAGGCGGATGGAAAGGTGGCCTATGGCATCCAGAGGCTATCAAGGCCGGCGTCGATGCCGGCTATCTCATGGCGCCGTACGATTCATATGACACGGCCCTGAAGCAGGGAGATAATCCGAGCTGGACGGAGGCGCATCTGGGAGAGGCCGCCTATCGCGATTGCGCGATCACGCACGAGGACGGCTCGCTTCAGACGGGATTCCAGAAGAGCGGGCATTATACGCGACCAGATTGCGTCCGCCCGCTGATGCAGGCGCGCATCCGGTCGATTCTGTCCGCTGTCCCTTTCAACAGCTGGTTCCTCGATGTCTATGCAACGGGCATGGTCTTCGACAGCTACCCGCCGGGGCAGCCAATGTCGCAGGCGCAGAATGCCGCCGGCAATATCGAGAACATGCGCTGGGTCGGCAAGGCGCTGAAGCTCCCGCTCGGTTCCGAAGATGGCAATGCAACCACGGCGCAAGGTGTCCTCTTCGCCCACGGCATGCAGACGCCGGTGATCGGCTGGGGCGACAAGGACATGCAGGACGACACTTCGTCGCCTTACTATCTCGGGCGCTGGTATCCGGAGGAGCAGCCGGAGAAATTCTTCAAGACGGTGCCGGTGAAGGAACCATACCGGACGATCCATTTCGATCCGAGAACGCGGCTGCCGCTCTATCAGGCGGTATTCCACGGGTCGGTCATCACCACGCATCACTGGCTGTTCGACAGTTTGAAGCTGACGAATGTCCGCGCCGAAAACGAGCTCGCCCAGCTTCTCTACAATGTCCCGCCGCTCTATAATCTCAGCCTCGATACGCTGAAAGACCGTTTGCCGATCATCAAGCATCAGGACGCCTTCTTTCGCCCCTTGCACCAACGCCTCGCCACTGAGCCCATGGTCGATTTCCACTGGCTGACGAAAGACCGCCTCGTTCAGCAGACGACGTTCGGGGACGGCACCAGGATGGTTGCCAATTTCGGCCAGGATACCTATCGGCGTGAGGGCATTGTCCTGCCAGGCCGATCCATAGCAGCGTATCTGGCCGGGCAGAAGGAGCCTGTCCTTTATAGCGTCGAGATACGGGATGATTGAGAGGGTGACCATCGGTTTCGCTTAGGGTGTCATTCCCCCTACCGGAACCGACCCCACACTCCCCGCGTTGAACGGCCTGCATAAGGTCCCGAATGTTTAGCGCACGATGCGCGACGACGTTCATGCCGTCTCTTCGACGGAGGCTGTCATCGATGAGATCGGCACCGCCATTGGCACGTATTTGTTTGTTCGCCAAATGCTCGGGGCGCTGCATAACTCATACCGTCATTGTTCACGGAACAAGGCGTCTTTTCCGCTCCAATAGAAGCATATTGCCATTCGCATATAGTTTTCACGGCATGATCTCAAGTTAACTTTGAGTTGACGATTGTAGCGTTTAATACAACTGACAAGGAGTTTTGCCCCATGATGGTTGCTGTTTTCGCGTTACTATCTCTTGCGCTTGTTCTTAGCTGGTTCGGTCGCCGTTCCATCGCCATGCTCTGCATCTTTTTGTGCCTCGCCGTGACGGTGAAGGAATTCCTTTGGGAGATCCACAGTTCCACCTACGGATACCGCATGCCATGGATCCAGACCCGGTACATGGACACGCCGCCCGTCGCGCAGCAGCCGATCGTTTACTACTCTATGGCGCAAGTGCGCGGAGGCCGAGCATGAGCCAGAACACCATGACCAAAGTCGCCACGAGCCTCGAACAGCCCGCCTTGCGGCCGCTGCCCGTCATGCTCCATTATCTCTATCTCCTGGGAATGATGGCGGTCATCGCCGGCATCCTCACCGCGGCGATGGCGATGCAATATGTCTGGGGTGAACTGCCCTGCCCGCTCTGCCTCTTACAGCGCGTGGCGCTGCTCGGCGTCTGCTTCGGCATCATGCAGCAGTTCCGCAACGGCTTTTCCTATCAGAACACCGGCTTGAGCCTGCTGTTCGTGATCCTCCTGCTGGTCGTATCGGTGCGGCAGACGCTGCTCGACATCTATCCGCGTCCCGGCCACGAATATATCGGCACCAGCGTGTTCGGCCTGCACATGCCGGTCTGGTCGATCCTCATCGCGCTTGCCTTGCTCATCGCCTATGCATTCAAGCTCATCTTCTGGGGCGGCAGCGAATATCTGCGCAATGCCCGCCTCGCTGATTATCCTTTGATTCGCACGCTTGCGACGGTGCTCAGCCTGTATGTGATCGCCATCGGGCTGATCAATTTCGGCTCTGTAGTGCTGCAGTGCGGCCTCGACGAGTGCCACACCTTCGGCTACGCGCTGCTCAAATGAACGCAGGCCTGGGCCGAATTTCCGACATTCCGTAGCAAAGCCACCAGTCACAGCTCCCCCTGATCTCCGATAGGATCCAGGAGGGGCTGTTTGGGTTCTGTGGTTTGTCAATTCGGCGACGTTCGACTTATGTGGTCACCTTCTCCGTTTCACCGTCCACAACAAGGGTCGGCTTGTACTTGAAAGGGTATGAACCACCCGGAACCGGAGTGGACAGGCGCCACAATATGGCATCGAAGAAGGCCGCTTTCTTGCGACGTTGGCCGTCTCACGCTATATGATGCGTGATGATTGATGATGATGCGCAACCAGGAGGAAATATGAGAACGACACTCGGTATTGACGACGACGTTCTAATCGCCGCCAAGGCGATGGCAGCGCAGCAGCGCCGCAGCGTCGGCGAGGTTATTTCCGATCTTGCAAGACGTTCCCTGCGCCGGCCGCAGCGCGGCGGCGAGCGCAATGGAGTTCCCCTGCTGTCGCCGCGGCCCGACGCACCCCCAGTCACGCTTGAAATCGTCAACGCCTTGCGTGACGAACTGCCGTGACTTTCCTGCTAGACGTCAATGTGCTGATCGCGCTGATCGATCCCGGTCATGTCGCCCATGATGACGCACATAATTGGTTTGCTTCAACCGGGCAGCCATCATGGGCTACCTCTCCGATAACCGAAAACGGCGTCATTCGAATCATCGGCAGCCCAAAATACCCGAACTCTCCAGGCTCGCCGTCCGTCGTGGCGGAGATTGTCAGCAAACTGCGTGTACTTTCCGGTCATAACTTCTGGCCGGATGATGTCAGCCTTGTAGGCACGCACGACATCGATCCTGCGAAAATCCTGACCTCCGCCCAAATTACAGACACTTATCTGCTCGCACTCGCCAAAGCACATGGTGGTCAATTGGCAACTTTCGATCGCAAGCTTTCGGTGAAAGCTGTGAAAGGAGGGAAATCTGCCTTGCACCTGATCCCCGCCAGGTAGCGCTGTGTCACTCGTGGTGGAACAGTTGCAGCCTTCAACCTTGAGCTATGGCAGCCTCGGCGCCACACATGCCGCTGGCGCATTCCCTGCCCTTGATGGATCTACACCATAGCAGCGCCAGAAATTACCGCGATCTTTCTCAGAAGCACTTGCGAGCGATAATTTATGGTTATCGCTCGCAAGGATTGGCGTAAGCGCGCTTGGATCCAGATTGGGCATGGATGATCGTCGTTCGATCAATCAGGAAAGGAATAGCGGTCCGGGAGGACATCCCTTCCTAAGGATACAATGCCACGCGATTTGTCTGAAGACATCCCGCGTGGCTGTTATTGCTGTCAGTTCGCATCCGGCAAGGTGAAGGCGACAACCTGATCGCTCACACGCGGCGTCAGAATGGAATTACCGCCGGCCACGAAGACCACATACTGCTTGCCCTTGTAGGTATAGATGGCAGGCATGGCGACAGCCGGTGCATCCACCTGCGCCTTCCACAACAAATCTCCTGTCTTCTGGTCAAAAGCACGGACCTTGGAGTCCATCGAAGCACCGATGAAAACGAGGCCGCCCTTGGTGATTGCCGGCGCCCCGATGGTCACCGAGCCCCAGGCATCGGGCATATAGAAACCCCACTGCTGAACGGCACCCATCGGCTTGCGCCATAAAAGATCGCCAGTCTTCAGATTATAGGCGGAAATCTCGCCATATGGCGGGTTCCAGCACGGCATGCCGAGCGGATTGAGGAAGGTCGTCATGCGAAAACCGTATGGGCTATCCTTCATCGGCGCGAAGCCGCCATTTTGATGAGCCCCATCGTCGGTGTCGACGTTGTACTCCTTCCTGGGGATGAGCTGATTGATCTGCACGACATGAGAACTGTTGACGACAAAGGTCTGGCTCTCCGGATCCACCGCGCCACCACCCCATTCGACGCCGCCGATCAACGCCGGGTAGGCCAGCGTTCCCTTGAGGCTCGGCGGTGTGAACTGGCCATCATAGCGGAGCTCTTTCAACTTTCGGCTGCAATAGCCGAAGCTCAGCGCGTCTGCGAGCCAGAACACGCCGGGCCATTTCGCACGAACCGTCGGCTCCGGGCGATCAACGAAAGGCTGCGTCTTGGATGCTACCTCGCCTTCCACGTCTGAGGCCGGAACCGAACGCTCCTCGATCGGATAGATCGGCTCGCCCGTATAGCGGTTGAGGACGTAGAGGAAGCCCTGCTTCGACGTCTGCACGAGACCGGGAATGACCTGTCCGTCTTTTTCGATGTCCACCAGCGTGGGCGGCGAATTGGTATCGTAATCCCAGATATCATGGTGCACCAATTGCCGGCTCCAGATGACGTTGCCCGTATCCGTGTCGACAGCGGTCACCGAAGTTGTCAGAGGCATGGGATCGCCGAGCCGGTTGCCGCCGTAAAAATTCGGGCTGGGTGAACTGACCGGGAGGTAGAGGATGTTGCGATCCGGATCGATGGACATGCTGCCCCAGACATTGGCCGTGCCCGACTTGGGCCGCATCTCTGCCGGAATGGATTCAAAGGTCCATTCGAGTTTACCGGTCCTCGCATCGACGGCAAAGACCGTTCCGGGAGGAGCCATGCTTTCGACCCAGTCCTTGCCCGCCCAGCCGATATAGAGCTTGTCCTTGTAGACGGTCGGCGGCTGGAGAATGGAGAGCGGCCATTTGGCGTTTTCGGTATTCCAGCTGTTTATATCGAGAACACCGTTGTTGCCGAAATCGGCACAGGGCTTGCCCGTATCGGCATCGACGGCATGCAGTTTCGCGTCCATCGTGCCGATATAGATGCGTTTCTGGCAGAGCTGTCCCTCGACAGGGTTTTCCGCTTCCCAATAGGCAACGCCGCGGTTCTTCATGTCCGGCTGGGTCAGCGCCTTCAACACCGCATTGCTTTTATAGGTCCACTTGACCTTGCCGGTATCGGGCTCGATGGCAACGATATTATAGAAAGGCGTGCCGACATAAACCGTATCGTTGACGAAGAGCGGCGTCGCCGACCATACCGACATAGGTATGTCACCGCTGCCGTCCGACACGTCGCCCGTATGGACCTCCCAGGCCTTCTTGAGCTTGCCGATATTTTCAGGCGTGATCTGATCCGCCGGAGAATATTTCTGCGCCTTCAAATCACCATTGAAGGTCGACCAGGTGTTGTCGGCAGCCACAGCCGGAGCCAAGCCGAGCGCGGCCGTGATTGCCAGGGCAGAACAAAGCGCCGAGCCCAAAGAGACGGTTCGTTTCATGAGGATGCCTTTCCTTTCACCGTGTGCGTGCTGCGGGCGACCGGAGCACGCCGGGCGATGATGGTGAGAAGCCAGCCTATCAGGCAGACCGCCATTGCGAGTTGAAGCCAGGTGCTGTCCAGGAGATAAGCGGCGAAAGCAGTACCCAGGATTCCCAGAAACAGCAGAAACACAAGCGTTCCGGGCAGCCAGCCCCGCTTCGCCGGCCAGATCGACAGCGCCAGAGCTGCAAGCAGGATTGCCGTGCTCGAAGCGATGACCAGGAGCGCGCCCCCCGTGCCGTCTATCCCGCTCGAACGGGAGGTGTAAGCCATAAGAGATATGATCAGGCCGGCCGCCGCCCCAAGGGCGATCAGACCGGCGCTTGTTGCCCGGCTCATTGCGTCACTCCATGTCTTGGCTGAGAATCTTCACCACCCAGCATATTCTCGACTCTGGAACGCGGCGAACCTCGTTTCACGTTTGCCACCGGCCCCTTCTGCCTGGAGGCTAGAGGCAGATCATGAAGAAATACTTAAGTCAATACTTCCGTACTTTTCGGTAAATTTGACTTTATATAACTTCCTCTCATTTATATTGAAATACCCCTGTTTTATCATGAAAAAAGCTGCCAGACAGCCTGCGGCGATCTATATGACGACAAGAGGCGCTTGGTAAAACCGTTCGGAGGATGACTGGCCCCACCCCTGCCCCGCCGGCCCGGCAGCCAATGCATCGGTTGCGCCTACAAGAAGAAATGCCAGCAATATATAGGGATAGGCTTGTATAGACTATCTGCAATGACGTGCATCGATGCATTTACATCACGGCTGGATATCAATCGAGCGATATCAAGCATCAGAGCGGTGGGTGGTGCGCTGTTTTAGACCCGAGGACGGGCAAGACCTCGCGCTATTTCCGCACCAGAACGGCCTCGCCAACCTCTATTACGACTTCGACAACGCTCCACCGTCGACGTCGCCTCGACCCGTTTGGTGCCAGGGCTACCCTTGCCCCTCCGTCTCCACCTTCGTCACCGTGATGATGTCCCGCATCAGATCGTGCAAATTGTCGCGATGTCCGTTGCGCGCCGACCCCTGCCCCTCGGCCGACGTCATGATAGTTGTGAGGTCGAGGCTCGACACGACATAGATCATCTGGCCGCCATGGCCCCAGGCGTAATTTACCCGGTGGCCTGCCATATCGGCCATGAACCATCCATAGCCGTACTGGTCGTCATGAAAGACAGAACGTGTACGCGGGCGCCACGAAGCCTCGATCCACTCCTGCGAGATCACTTGCTGGCCTCCGGCCTTGCCGCCATTGCGATAGAGTTCGCCGAACGCAAGCATGGATTTCGGGCTCATCGCCATCTGGTTGCCGCCGAGATAGATGCCTTGCGGATCGCGCATCCAGTCTGCGATGGCGAAATTCCTGACCGGCGCCAGCCATTCCCGCGCCAGTCCAAGCGTGGAACGCCTGCCCACGCGCGTCAGGATCGCCGAAAGGAGATGCGTGTTGCCGGTGGAATAGAGCATGCCGCCACCCGGCTCGCCGACGAAAGGCTGCGCGAGTGCCGCACGGACCCAATCGCTGTTTGATACCCAGCGCCCATAATTTGCTCCCGAGGTGCGCCCGAGCCCGGCCTGCATCGAGAGCAGGTTGCCGATGGTGATGTCGTGAATGCGCGCATCGGCATTTTCCGGCAGCCGGTCATTGAGCAGGGATGTCATCTTCTGGTCCGTACCCTCGATCAGCCCTTTGTCGATGGCTATGCCGACCAGGGCCGAAATGATGGATTTCGATGCCGATTTGATATTGGTCGGCGCATCAGTCGAATGACCGCGAAACCCTTTCTCGACCAGGATTTCGCCATCGCGCGCGATGATCAGCGTTTCCAGTTGATCGAGAGCTTCCGCCCGTTCGACGATATCCGTAAGCGACGGCTGACGTGGCGCTTCGGCCGACGGAACGGCCTGCGCCGTTGCGGTCGTCGAGAAAAGAGCGACCCACAGAGATGTAGTAAGAGCTATCTTCATCGCAGGCGTCGAGTGCATCATGGCGCTGACAATATCAGGCAGCCATCGTGCATCAAATCAACACGCCGTTACAAAAATAGATCGAAACCGTACAAGCAACACATCCATGACCTCGCCCGCCAGAACCGACGGGCGAGGTGACCAGCCAAAATCAACCCATATTGCATGCCTGGATATAGCCGGAGCGATGACGCCGACCGGCTAACTGAGTTCCGTCACACGGCGCCTTGTGTCTCGACATAAAGCGCATAAAGCGAATGGCTGCTCGCCATATAAAGGCGGTTGCCTTTCGGCCCGCCAAAGGTCAGATTGCCGCAGCGTTCCGGCAAGCGGATGAAGCCGATCGGGTCGCCCTGAGGATTGAAGACCATCACACCGTCGAGGTCTTCCGACTTGCCCTTCAGCGCGTATACCTTGCGCCCTGCGATTTCGGTAGGCTCCTCACTGAGAGCGCCATTGCTGCCATAGCCGCACCACAGATTACCGTCGCGATCCACTTTGAACCCATCGAGCGCGCCGAAATCACTGGCATTCACCAGCTTCGTCTTGTTGGATACCGCGCCATCGGCTGCAATGTCATAGCTCCAGATGCTGCGATTGGGCGTCCCCTTCCATTCCACCACATAGAGCTCCTTTTCATCCGGCGAGAAGGCAAGTCCGTTCGGATTGATGAGATCGGTGATGACGGCGGCAAGTTTGCCATCGGCATCGATGCGGTAGACATTGGTCGTCGCCTGATCCGGCTTGGCAGGCTCGCCCTCGTAATTGCCGTTAATGCCGAAGAGCGGATCGGTGAACCAGATCGTTCCGTCCGACTTGACCACCACGTCGTTCGGCGCGTTGAGCCGCTTGCCTTCGTACGCGTCGGCCAGAACCGTGATCGTGCCATCCTTTTCCGTCCGCACCACGCGACGCGTCACCGAATGCTCACAGGTGATCAGGCGGCCTTCCTTATCGCGGGTATTACCATTGGCGAAATTGGCCGGAGAGCGGAAGATGGTGAAGGTGCCATCCTCCTCATCGTATTTCATGATCCGGTTGTTGGGAATATCGGAAACGAGGAGATAACGCTCTTCCGGAAAATAGGCGGGCCCCTCCGCCCAGCGCATTCCGGATGCGAGCTGTTCCACCGTGCTTGCATAGATGCGATATTTGGCAAAGCTCGGATCCAGGATCTCTATTGCGGGATCCGGATAACGCAGATTTTGCCCCCATGCTTTACCAGCAGCGACGGCGACCAGCCCCGCGCCACCGATGGACAGAATATTCCGACGTGTCATTCCCATGGCAATCTCCTCCTCTGTTTGCCAATGATTTAAACTTGCCCGCCCTGTTCAAAAACGCGGCAGTTTCTGTTCCGTGACGAAAGTATCGAGCTGTTTCTGCTGTGCGGCCGTAAGCGGCCAGGCCGAGGGCGGACGCGCGTGGCCGCAATCGTGGCCGAGCGCCTTCAGTGCGGCCTTCACCCCGGTCACATTCGTGCCGTTCAGTTCTTCGGCGCGGATATCCTCGAACACTTTCATGCCCGCGATCAGCGATGCCGCAGCAGTGTAATCACCACGCGCAAGCGCTGCGTGAATGGCAATGGACCGCTCCGGCCAGACGTTGATAAGGCCCGAGGTGAAGCCGCGCGCGCCGACGGCATAAAGCGGCGGCGCCCAAGTCTCGGCAAGGCCGCCGACCCAGATGATCGACGGATCGGTCGCATTGATGGCTTCGGCCAGCTTGAGCACGTTCGGCGTCGCCCATTTGACGCCCGCAACGCCTTCGATTGCGCAGAGCTCGGCGATTGCCTTCGTTCCGATCGCATCGTTGCGCAAATAAAGCATCAAAGGCAGGCCATCGGCGGCGCCGGCGACACGGCGCACATATTCGACGAAGCCGCGCGGCGCGGAAAACGGATCGGGCGGCTGATGCACCATGAAAGCGTCGGCGCCGGCTTCCTTCGAGACCTTTGCCAGATGGCAGGCGTCATGGATGCTGCGCCCTACGCCGCCCAAAAGCGGTATGCGGCCATTGATGTGCTCGGCGGCGGAATGAACCATCCGCTCGGCTTCATCCATGGTCAATCCGTAGAATTCGCCGGTATTGCCATTGGCCACCAATATGTGGACGCCGGCTGCAATGGCGCGCTCGACGATTGCGCCTTGCAGCGCGGGTGCGATCCGGTCGTCATGGTCGTATGGCGTGACCAGAATGCCGGAAATTCCGGTAAGGGCTTCGGTGAGTTTCGTCATGGTCGTCATCCCAATTGTTTCGGCTGATCAGCGGCCTTTGGCGGCGCGCCATTTGGCGAAATCCTGCTTCGGTTCGTCGCTGGTGGCGGGATAAAGGCCAATGATGCTGCGCCCCTTGCCCACTTCCTCCATGACGAAATCCTCATAGGCCGTCATTTCCACCGCCTCGTCGGCAAGTTCATCGGCCAGATGCGCTGGCAGCACGATAACCCCCTCATCGTCACCCACGACGATATCGCCCGGAAAAACCGGAACATCGCCGCAGCCGATCGGAACGTTGAGATCGATGGCCTGATGCAGGGTAAGGTTGGTCGGCGCGGACGGGCGCGAATGATAGGCGGGGATCGCCATTTCGGCGATTTCAGGGCTATCGCGGAAACCGCCATCGGTCACAACACCGGCGACGCCGCGCACCATCAGCCGCGTCACGAGAATGCCGCCTGCCGAGGCCGCGCGCGCATCCTTGCGGCTGTCCATCACCAGGACGGCACCAGCCGGGCATTGCTCGACACCGGCGCGTTGCGGATGCTCCGGATTGCGGAAGACTTCTAGCGAATTTAGGTCTTCGCGGGCGGGGATGTAACGCAGCGTAAAAGCGGGACCGACCATGTTGCGTCCCTTCGGCTTCACCGGACGAACATCCTGGATGAACTGGTTTCTAAGCCCGCGCTTGAACAGTGCGGTGCAAAGGGTGGCCGTCGAGACGGTCATCAGCTTGGCATGTGTATCGGGGTTCATTGATCGTGCTCCTGAACGTCTCAGTAGATATCCGGCTCGCCCGCGGAAGGGCCGAAGGCGGCGGTGAGGAAATCGAAATCGCAGCCCTTGTCGGCCTGAGTGACATGACGGGCGAACATCCAGCCATAGCCGCGCTTGTAGGGAGCCTCCGGGGCAACCCACGCGGCACGGCGCGCCTCAAGCTCGGCTTCGTCCACCAGCATATCGAGCCGCCGGTTGGGAATGTCGAGCCGCACGATATCGCCGGTTCGCAGCAAAGCGAGCGGGCCGCCGATGTGGGATTCCGGCGCGACATGAAGAACGCAGGCACCATAGGACGTACCCGACATTCTGGCGTCCGATATCCGAAGCATGTCGCGATGGCCTTGCCTGATCAACGCCTTGGGGATCGGCAGCATTCCCCATTCGGGAAAGCCCGGACCGCCCAGCGGACCGGCGTTCCTCAGAACCATGACATGGTCCGGTGTGACGTCAAGATTTTCGTCATCGACCGCCGCTTTCATCTCCCCATAGCTGTCGAAAACCAGTGCCGGTCCTTCATGAAGCTGGAAACGCTGGTCGCAGGCGGCAGGCTTGATCACGGCGCCATCGGGGCACAGATTGCCACGCAGCACTGCAAGCGAGCCCTCGTGATAGACGGGGTTCGAAAGGGGCCGGATCACGTCGTCATTGAAGACCTCTGCCCCGTCCAGCGTTTCACCCAGCGTCTTTCCCGTCACCGTGATCGCGCCAAGTTCCAGCCGGTCGCCAAGCTGCGCCATCAGCGCACGCAAACCGCCGGCATAGTAAAAGTCTTCCATGAGATAGTCGGTGCCGGACGGCCGGACATTGGCGATGAGCGGTGTGACACGGCCCAGCGCATCGAGATCGTCCAGATCGAGCGCCACCTTGCCGCGCCGCGCCATCGCCAGCAGATGCACCACCGCATTGGTCGAACAGCCCGTCGCCATGGCGACCGTGGCCGCATTGCGGATC
The DNA here is from genome assembly GCF_002980495.1 of Phyllobacterium phragmitis. Taxonomy (GTDB): domain Bacteria; phylum Pseudomonadota; class Alphaproteobacteria; order Rhizobiales; family Rhizobiaceae; genus Paramesorhizobium; species Paramesorhizobium phragmitis. Next base: position 92,784 of record NZ_PVBR01000009.1, on the reverse strand, counting down.
GAGGCATCGGTGACGATCTTGTCCGGCGTCAAATCCTCCCAGACCATTTCGACGATACGGCGCCCGCAGGCCGCCGACATGCGGATGTGGTTCGAATCGGCGGCTGGAATGGAGGATGCGCCCGGAAGGCAAAGCCCCATCGCCTCGGCAATCGCCGTCATGGTCGAGGCCGTTCCCATCGTCATGCAGGTGCCGTAGGAGCGGGCGATTCCGCTCTCGATACCATGCCACTGCGCGTCGGTAATGTTGCCCGCGCGCCGCTCGTCCCAGTATTTCCATGCATCCGAACCGGAGCCGAGAATCTTGCCGGCATAATTGCCGCGCAACATCGGGCCGGCCGGCAGATAGATCATCGGCACGCCAGCCGACAAAGCGCCCATCACCAAGCCGGGCGTGCTCTTGTCGCAACCGCCCATCAGCACCACGCCATCGAGCGGATGCGAGCGAATCTGCTCCTCCGTCTCCATCGCCAGCATGTTGCGATAGAGCATCGATGTTGGCTTGGTGAAGCTTTCGTCGACGGATATCACGGGCAGTTCAAACGGAATGCCGCCTGCCTGCAGCACGCCGCGCTTCACATCCTCGGCCCGGTGGCGGAAATGCGCATGGCAGGGATTGAGTTCCGACCAGGTGTTGAGGATGCCGATAAACGGCTTGCCCTCCCAGTCGCCCGGCCCAAGCCCCATTTGCATCAGGCGCGAACGATGGCCGAAGCTGCGCAAATCATCAGGAGCAAACCAGCGCGCGCTTCGCAGATCACGGGGGTTCCTCCCTTGTGTTTTACTCATCCCAACTCGCCTCCCTATTCGCTTGAAACTCAATTTTCCTCACCGGCTTCGATTTGTGTATGCGCATTCATTGACAAGATCAAGCCTGTCTAGAGGCTGTCATGGTTCGAGAGGCATTGGGCATGACAACGCCCCATGTCCTGCCGTCATCCTCGGGCTTGTCCCGAGGATCTGCCATAAGAAAAAGGAGAGGCAAATACGGCCCCGGCCGATTAGCCACGGCAGATTCTCGGGACAAGCCCGAGAATGACGGCGAGGAGGAAGCTATTTCATGCTAGCCCTGACAGACACAAACGATACGGAATAGCTGCCACATCAGCAGCGAGATTTGCCGTTGGAAATATCGACTGCCCAGCTTGACATGTCTTGGTGCCCCATGCGAGAGCATATGTATGCGCATTCATTTTGAAGTCAGTCAAAATTCCGACTTCTTGAATGTGTCCGACATGGCCATCGTTTTCAGCGAGCCGGGAGGAGCCCAGCCATGACCGATGAAGCGGGTCCGTAGGGCCTTCAATCCAAGAACCCTGGGAGGGGAAACATGACCCGATTAATTACCAAGCTCGGCCTCGCAGCCGGCCTCGCACTTGTGACGGCCACTGGCGGCGTGGCGCAGGAACTGCCGAAAAATCTTCGCGTTGTCATCGGTTCGACATCGACCGGCGGCGACACCTATCAGGCGGCATCCTTTGTTGCCGACGCCATGTCAAAACATTTTGGAATAAACGCCAAGGTGGATGCCGTCGGCCCGACCGAGGCGTTCAAAGCCATTGCGCGCGACACGCGCGGCACGACGATCATGATCCATCACGACCAGTCCTATCTCGGGCATTTGTACGGCGTCAAAGGCTATGAGGATATCTTCGCCACCTACAAGATCGGCCCTACCCTGACGGTCAATCCCGGCAATGCCTATCTCGTGCCGAAAAAATCGCCCTATAATTCAATGTCCGACATCCTCGAAGCTGCAGCCAAGGGCACGCGCATCCGCGTCGCCATCCAGCCGGGCGGTGTATCCGAAATCGGATTTTCAGCGCTGAAGAACGCGGCCAAAATCAAGAGCCCCGGCAGCGAGGCCAATATCGTTCCGGTCAATACCGGGTCTCAGGCCGACAAGGACCAGCTTTTGTTCGATGGTCAGGCCGATGTGATCAATGGCTCGGTCCAGTCCAACGAGCAATATACCCGCTTACCCGAGGACGACCAGAAAGCCATGCGCTTCATCTGGTTGACCGCCGCACATGAAACGCTGGAACAGGTCAACGAGAAGGGCTTGGGCGAGACCAGCCGCGAGGCCCTCATGGAGTATGCCACGCCCAAGGCCAGCGTGACGCTGGATGGCAAGACGGACTTCACCTTCGACAAGGATTTCTTCATTCTCTACAACAAGGAGATCGACCCGGCCATCATTGCTGCGGTCGATGCAGGACTGAAGGAAATCTATGCCGAAGGCGCGATCGGGACGTCGATGAAAGACGCTTTCTTCGTGCCGCATTTCCTGCCGTCCACGGAGGCTGCGGCCTATCTCGAGAAAAAGCGCGATGACTACAAGAAAGTGATCGAAGCGATCCGTCAGTAGCCGCTTCAGGGCGCCGGTCCATCTCCGGCGCCCGCTTTCATACGTCAGTAGCCGCACTCTTTGTGCAGCCAAGGGCGGTTTCATGCAAATTACCGGCAGGATTCCCATGAATCTCGCGTCATTTCCAAACGTTTCCATCGATTTCGCGACATCGCATCTGGTATTTCCGATGCTTGTCTCGATCCTGCTTGGCCTCCTGCTGGTGGCGATCCTGGCAACGCGCTGGCGGACAATATGGGGCGCCTTCACCACAGGCCCCTACTGGCCGGCAGGCATCGATCAGCTCCGCTTTTTCGGAACGATCGCACTGACCGTTCTCTACTTCCTCGCAATGCCGCAGATTGGTGATCTCTTTCCCAATGAAGGCTATGGCTTTCTGATCGCCTCGATACCGTTCCTGTTCCTGATGTCGCTGCTTTACCTGCATCGGCGCAGCCGCAGGCAGATCGTCATCGCCGCGATCAATGCTGCGATTGCTCCGACAGTGGTCTGGTACCTGCTTTCAACGGTCTTCAATCTGACCCTGCCCTGACAATCGCATTGGACAAATGTCATGGATTTCCTTTCGATGATAACGCCGCTTTTCCTGGTCCTGATCTTTTCGGGCACGGTGATCGGAATCATCTTCGGCGCCGTCCCCGGCATGACCGCGACGATGGCCGTGGCGGTGTGTCTGCCTCTGACCTATTCATTGGGATTGGAAAACGGGCTTGCCCTGCTTCTCGGCCTTTATGTCGGGGGTATATCCGGCGGACTCGTGCCGGCGATCCTGCTCAATATCCCGGGCACCCCTTCCTCGATCGCGACCACCTTCGACGGCTATCCCATGACCCAGCGCGGTGAGGGCGAATCGGCGCTGAAGATCGCGATCTTCGCATCGCTGTTCGGTGGCCTGTTCAGCCTGATCGTCCTTTACCTTTTCGCACCCGCCCTGGCGGATTTCGCCATCCAGTTTTCCTATGTCGAAAAATTCCTGATCATATTTCTCGCGCTTACCGTCATGGCGGCACTGAGCAGCAGCATGTTGATCGGTATTTTCAGTGGCGTACTCGGCATCCTCGTCAGCCTGATCGGCGCCTATGACGTCTCCGTGGGAGGCAACGGCGAATATCGGCTGATGTTCGGTTTCATGGAGCCTTATCTCAGCGGCGGCTTTTCCCTACTGCCGGTGTTGATCGGTGTTTTCGGCCTCTCCAGCATTCTGATCGAAGCTGCGGGCGGCGTGCCAGAGAACGAAGGAGCTGCGAAAATCGCGCTCGGCCACGGCAAGAAATTTCGCCTGTCCATCTTCCGTGGTGAATGGAGCAATCTCTTCCGTTCAGCGTCGATCGGAACCTTCATTGGCCTGCTTCCCGGGGTGGGCGGCAGCGCCGCCTCGATCATGTCCTACAGCCAGGCCAAAACCTTTTCCAAGACCCCGAAGGAATTCGGCAAGGGCCACCCCACAGGCATCGTTGCCTCGGAAGCCTCGAACAACGGCCTCACCGGTGGAGCGCTGGTCCCGCTGCTTTCCTTAGGCATACCCGGTGACAGCACCACCGCGATCCTGATCGGCGCCTTCACGCTTCAGGGCATCCAGGTCGGGCCGCTCTTCATCAGCGGCAATCTCGAGATCTGGAATTCCATGATCGTCGCAATGCTTTTTGCGAACATCTTCATGTTCGCGATCATGTATTTCGCGATCCGTCACATCGCCAAAATCGTCACGGTGCCGAAATACATATTGCTGCCGATCATCTTGATGATGTGCGTCGTCGGCTCCTACACTATTAATTACGGCATCATGTTCGATGTCTGGACATTGCTGATTTTCGGTCTGTTCGGATATCTGGCTTACCTTATCGGGCTTGAAATCGCGCCATTCATCATCGGCTTTATCCTCGGCCCGTCGGCGGAGATATATTTCGTGAAAAGCCTGGAATCCTTCGGTACGGTTTCGATCTTTTTCACCAAAAGCTGGATCGCCGGCGTCCTTTGGCTTTTGATCGCAGCCTCCATCGGCCTGTCCATCTGGATGTCCATGGCTGCCGGACGCCACAATGACGAGACATGACATGGCGCCTGCAGACGGCTGGCTATTGCGGGGAAGCTGCGGTTCGTGCCAGAAGAATTGGCGGGGTCGGCACAACTTGCAGATGACCTTCCCTGCCATGTGTTGGAAGTAGACAGCAGTGCGACGACCGCAGCAGCAGCACGGTGCTCCGGCCACCGGCACCCAGAAATCAAATTCCATCACGATGGAGATGGTCGCGCGGCTTGCCGGTGTTTCGCAGGTCAGCGTTTCTCGGGCCCTGAACCATCCCGACAAGGTCGCGCCCGAAACGCTGGCACGTATCCAGGAGGCGATCCGGGCGACGGGCTACGTGCCCAACCTTGTCGCGGGCGCGCTTGCATCACGGCGCAGCGGCATCATCGCCGCTCTTATCCCGTCGATCACCAACCTGACCTACAGCAGCTTTCTGCGACCATTCATCGAAGCAACACGTCTCGCCGGCTATCAGGTCATTCTGGCGGAAACCGGCTTCTCACCGGATGACGAACAAATCATGGTCCAGAGCCTGCTCAGCCGGCAGCCCGAAGGCATGTTGCTGACAGGTGTTCACCACTCATCGGAATGCCGCCGCATGCTGCTCGGCAGCGGACTGCCCGTTGTCGAAGTCTGGGACGAATCCGAAACGCCGATCGACGTATGCGTCGGCTTTTCCCATTGGGAGGCAGGCCGTGCGGTGGCACGCTATGTGCAGAAAAAAGGCTATACGCGCGCGGCCGTGATCACAGCCGGGGATATGCGAGCACTCAGGCGCAAGGATGCCTTTGCTGCTGAGTTGACGTCTCTGGGCTATCCCAGCCCGCCGGTCGTCAGTTTCGACACGCCGGCATCGATCGCCAACGGGCGCGACGGGTTGAAGCAATTGCTGGAGAACGGGTTCTCCAATGGCGTGATATCCTGCAGTTCCGATCTTCTCGCACATGGGGTGATGATCGAAGCGCAGGCGCGCGGCCTGACAATTCCAGGTGAAATAGCAGTCATCGGCTTCAGCGATCAGGACTTTGCCGCCCACACATTCCCTTCCCTTTCGACGATCAGGGTAGACCGCCTATCGCTTGGACGCCGGGCCGCCGAAGCATTGCTCGCGCGTATCGCGGGGAAACCCGCGGAGACAAGGCGCGTGGATGTCGGCTTTGAAATGATCGAGCGCGAAAGCGCCTGAGAAATGCCGTCTGGGCAGTTCCGGATCGATCCGGGCAAAAGCCTGATCAAGGCCATGCTTCAACAGGGATCATTTTTCAGAGGGCATCCCGTCGTGCTTGTCGGCGCTGTACTGAGCAATGTCGTCACCGTGCCGTTGGCCCTGATCATGCTTGTCCTAAGGCCGTCGTTCAAATAGCGAGGACACGGCTGTCCAGGCCGGGGTAAAGGCCCTGAAGCATGGGCTATGCCAGCAGCCCTCAATGCGAAAGCGACTGAACGAGATCGGCGATGCCGAACCAGATGATCTGGATTCCGATGCACAGAACAATGAACGCCGACAGGCGCACCAGCACGCTGGTGCCGTTCTTTCCAAGCACTCTTTTCAGTTCGTCCGCATAACGGTAGGCGAGATAAACCGTCGCACAGATCGCCAGAAGCCCAATGATCACGGCGACATCATGGACCGCAGCCCGATCGAAGTCAGTCAGGAGGTCGGGTTGCTGGCTGCCGATCGTGATGGCCGTGGCGATCGCGCCCGGCCCGAAAGTGAGCGGCATGGTCAGGGGATAGAAGGCCAGGTCGAGGGCTCCCTCGTCGGACTTGACGCTCGCCGGACTTGCCTCCACCGGACTGTCGCTGCTGTTGAGCATCTTCCAGCCCATGGCGGCAATCACCAAGCCCCCGGCGATCCGCACGGCCGGAAGGCTGATGCCGAAAAACCCCAGGATATAGGACCCGCTGAACAGAGAGCATGCGAGCACGAGAAAGCCGCCGACGGCAACGCGCCACGCCAGCCTGTGGCGCATCTGCTGCGAGCAATTGTTCGTCACGTTCAGAAAGATCAGGGCGCCCCCGAGAGGGTTGACGATAGGAAACAGCGCCGCATAGGTCAAAAATAAGGCGTGAATGATGTTGCTCACAATATCGGCTCCATGCTGTCGATCGCCAGATAAATCATAGAAATGCTCATATCATATAAGTAAAAAATTTAATATAATTACAAAATACTCAATGAACGACAGTCAATGGGTGATTTCAAGTTTGGATATTGCCTGCGACCGGATTGCGCTTGCCACAAATCTCTGCCGATGGGAGACAATCATGCAGGGTACGGCAATCACTGCTAGGCATCGTCCCGCCATTTCCTGACATGCGCGGAGCTTCTCGCAAGCCGGTCTTCGCCCACGGAGGGAGCCGAGAGAAGCCAGCGTACAATCGGCCAATAAATTCAGCTGGATCGGAAAGGCGGTTGAATTCGCCTTCATTGCGTTATTCCCGCACGCAATCCGGCAAGATTGTGGGAATCGGGACGAACGATGCCCCCGCCCGACCGGCAGGGGCATGTAGGTGGAAAGAGCAGGTCAGGCGGTGGCCACTGGACGAGCGGCTTCGGCCTCTTCGACATTCCAGCCCTGTGCGCCCAGATCTGCGACAGCCTCTCCGCTCTCTTTCCATTCCCGCCTTTCTTCTTCAGTCGCCCGCGGTGAAAAGACCCCTATATTGGCATAGATCACCCCGAACACCGGCGACAGCCAGCAAGCGAAGGCCAGAGGAATGTAGAGCAGGTTTTGCAGGTTCCCGTCTGCCACACCAAGAGCAAGCGCGCTTATGACGAACGCGCCACCGGCGTTCCAGGGGATCAGTGGGGATATCAACGTGCCCCCCTCTTCAATCGCGCGCGAAAGGTTGAGTGTCGAATAGCCCATGCCCCGATAGACCGGCGCATACATGCGCCCCGGCAGGGCGATCGAGAGATAGGGATCGCCGGCGACGAGGTTGGTGGCCATGGATGTTCCGATCGCGGCCGTCTGGATGCCGGCGAAGGTGCGAACCCTGGCGATGATCGTGTTGATGATCGTTTCCAGGCAGCCGGTCCTCTCCAATGCACCGCCAAAACCAAGCGCGATAAGGACGAGCGAGATGGTCCACATCATCGACTGAATGCCGCCGCGGTTGAGCAAGCTGTCTATTTCCGCGACACCCGACTTGATCGAGTAGCCGCTATTGGCATAGCCGAAGATGTCGTGCAGTCCCGAGCCCTGCGCCAGCATGGCGGTCAGGCCGCCGGCGACGACGCCGGCGAACAGCGAAGGGATCGGCGGCATCTTCTTGATGGCCAGAATGATGACCAGCAACGCAGGCAGGAGCAGCAGGGGTGAAATGTAGAAATTCGCCTGAAGCGCGGCGGTAATGCTGTCGATCCTGGCGAAGGAGACGTTTCCGGTCTCGATCACCGCGTAACCGGCGGCAAGATAGATCGCGAGTGCGATCAGCATCGCGGGGATCGTTGTCGGCATCATGTTCTTGATATGGGAGAACACATTGGTGCCGGTGACGGCGGGCGCCAGATTGGTGGTGTCCGACAGCGGCGAGATCTTGTCGCCGAAAAAGGCGCCGGAAACGACCGCGCCGGCCGTCCAGTAAACCGGGATGCCGAAGCCAGCGCCGATTCCCATGAGCGCCAGTCCAACCGTTCCAACGGTGCCCCAGGAAGTGCCGAGCGACAGGGAGACCACCGAACACAATATCATCGCCGCGGCCAGGAAGATTTGCGGGGAGAGCATGACGAGACCGTAATAGATGAGCGTGGGAACGGTGCCGCTGGCGATCCAGACGCCAATGATCATGCCAACGGTGATCAGGACGGAAACCGACGGCAACGAGACATGGATGACGTGGAACACACCTTTTTCGATGTCGATCCACTTAAAGCCGAGCTTCAGCCCCACGAGGCCGGTGATCGCCAGCCCGATCGCCAGCGGTACGTGGGGTGTGAAGTCCCCGAAATAGAAAAGCTGCAACGCCAATACCAGGAGTGTCAATATCACCGGCGTGAGCGCCAGAGGAAGGCTCGGCAGAGCCCGTTTGGTGGCTGTCATCGTTTTCTCCCATCGTTGACCCTCGAAAGTCCGATGCCGCACGGCATTTTCCTTTCCATCTGGATAATAGCAGTCTTAAAGTAGACTTTGGCTCCAAAATAAGCCGGAAGGCAGTTAGATTTCCTATTGATCCGTTATTTGGAAGGAAAATAACATGGCGGCAGGCGGTCTGGATTTGACGGATCTGCGCATCCTGGAGGAGATCCAGAAAGACGGCAGGATCTCGGTCGTTGAATTGTCCCGGCGAGTGCATCTGACCAAGACGCCGTGCGCGGAACGGTTGAGGCGGCTGGAGAAAACCGGCGTCATTTGCGGCTATTTCGCAAAGCTCAACCCGATGGTCGTGAATGCCGGCCATATCGTGATGGTCCAGGTGCAGTTGAAGGGCACGACGGCCGATGATCTCGAAGCGTTCAACACGGCAGTCGTTCGCGCCCCTGAAATCCAGTCATGCCACATGGTTGCGGGCGGCTTTGACTATCTCCTGAAGGTCAGAAGCAAGGATATCGACGCTTACAGAAAAATATTGGGAGAGGTCATTTCCAAATTACCCGGAGTGCTCCAGACCCACACCTATGTGGTGATGGAGACGGTCAAGGATGAGGTGACGCTGCCTGTCGCAAGTGCAAGAACATGGTAAGCCTCGCCACATGATGGACGGTTCGAGAGCTTCACCGACCCGTAAATACCAATCCGGCGATCAGTTCCTCAAGCCATGGAGGAATGGTCACAGGGTGTCCGGCAAAAACGTAAAAACACGTAGCAAGGAGCGCTGAAACATGACCGACAGAACCAAGGCGAACATCGTCATCGAACGCACGTACAAGGCTCAGGTGGAGGAATTGTGGGACCTGTGGACCACGAAGGACGGTTTCGCGTCATGGTGGGGGCCGCAGGATTTTCGCGCCGACGTGCACACGCTTGAGGCGCGCCTGGGCGGTGCGTTGCACTACGACATGGTTGCCGATACGCCTGAAATGGTCGCGGCGATGAAGGAGATGGGCCAGCCTCCGTCGCATGAAACGCGCGGCACATTCACCGAGTTCAAGCCGCACGAACGGCTGGTCCTCACACATGTCATCGATTTTCTGCCGGGCGTGAAACCCTATGACAGCACCATGATGGTCGAATTCTTCCCCGTCCCCGACGGGCGCGTGCGCATGGTCGTTACCCTGTCCCCGATGCATGACGACAACTTCACGAAGATGCAGCGGGAAGGCTTCACGAGCCAGCTCTCGAAGCTCGACAAGCGTTACGGGTGGCAGGCTTAGCGACGGCCAAGACATTCGAGAGATCACTCAGGCGTCTCTTCGCGCCGCCATCTGCATCCCAGCCGGTGACGCAGCGGTGGTTGGCACAAATGGAGCCGGCCTTGCCCTCAGTCCCGAGGCGTCGCTACAGCGCGCACGGACCCCAAGGCGTGCAAGCCCCCGTACGCATGCCAAGAGCAAATCCAAGATACTGACCAGAAAAAGCAGCTTATCTGGCCAGCGACAATGGATCAGATCAGGCCGTATTGCAGCGCCTTGTTGCGCAGGAACGGCAGACCATTGCCCATGACCTCTTCCTCGTCCCTGGCAACCGGCCGCCAGACGGCGAGACCATAGGAGACTTCCGGCGGCATGTTGATGAAGCTCTCCATGGCAAGCCCCCCCTTGAAGCCGATGGCCGCGAGCGCGGCATAAATTGCGTCCCATGGGCAATTGCCGTAGCCCGGCGTACCACGGTCGCTTTCTGAAAGGTGGATGTATTTGAGGTGGTTACGGGCATCGAGAATGCCGTTGGCGGCACCTTTTTCCTCGATGTTCATGTGATAGGTGTCGAGATGGACAAAGACATTGTCGGCGCCAACGCGTTCGATCATGTCCACCGCCTGGCCAGCGGTGTTGATCAGGTGGTTTTCATAGCGGTTCACCGCCTCGATGCCGAGTTCGATGCCAAGCGGCTTGGCGTGCTTTGCGGCAGCCTGCAGCACGCGGGCAATGTTGTCATATTCGCCCTCGGTCGGCGGAACGCCCGTGCGCTCGCCAATGCCACCGAAAATGACGCCCGACAGCGCCTCGGCACCCATTTCCGCCGTCTTGTCGATGGCGATTTTCAGATATTCGATGGCCGCATCCGGACGTACCGACGCCCAGGCGCGCTCGGGCAGACCGAGCGAGCAGACGGCGCGCAGCTTGTGTTTTTCAAGAAGCGCGCGCGTATGTGCGGCGTCGACGGCGGGTGCGTTGAGAAGAGCGATTTCGATGAAATCCATCTCATATCCGACCGCCGCCGCTATCGCCTTTTCAGCGCCGGCGCGATCCCAGTTCATGGTCCACATGCTGGTGTGAACGCCAAAGCCTTCCATGGTTCTATCCTTTTATTCGTTGGAGAAATTTGAGGTGCCCTGCCGCATAGCGCAGGATCATCACGGCGATGAGGAGAATGCCCCAGACCGCCGTTGCCAGATGCTGGTTGGCGCCCATGAGGTTGAGGCCGGAAGACAGAAGCTGCAGGACGACGAGAGCGACGAAGACAGGGATGACCCGGCCGAAACCGCCGAACGGATTGACGCCTCCAAGGAAGCAGGCGAGCACGGTAATCAGCAGATAGGATTCACCGTGGCCGACGCGCACCGAGTTGAACCGCGCCATCATGATGATGCCGGCAATCGCGCACATGGCGCCGGAAAGCGTGTAGACCAGCACCTGTACCTTGCGCGTGTTGATGCCGGAATAACGTGTTGCCTCGATGTTCGAGCCGATCATGTAGGTGTTGAAGCCGAGCTTCATCCGCGTCAGCAGCACGTGCCAGATCAAAACGCAGATGATGAAGATCAGCAGCGGGATCGGGAGCCCCAGAATGCTGCCGTGGCCTATGGGCTGGATGAAGGTCGGAAAGCCGGAAATGTCTCCGCCGCGCGTCAGGAATTCGCCAAGCCCACGCAGAAAAATCATCATCGACAGCGATACGAGGATCGGATGGGCGCGCGTATAGGCAATGACGAGACCCATAACCAGACCGCTTGCCGCGCCAACGCCGATTGCAAGCAGGCAAGCGATGAAAAAGGCGACAGGCCCGGCATCCACGCCGCCATTGCTCTTGAGAACCCAGGCCGCCGTCAGCCCGGCGATATTGGCGGTGAAGGTGATGGCAAGGTTCAGCCCACCGGTCAGGATCGGCAAGAGCATGGCAAGCGTGAGCAATCCCAGTTCCGGCAGTTGAAAGGCGACCGACCCGAAGGTGGCGCGGCTGAGGAATTGCGGCGAAGCCAGGCTGAAGAACACGACGACAGCGAGGAGGGCAAAGCCCGGTCCGGCCATCTCCGGTCCCATAAGTGCCCTTGCGCGATTGAAAAACGCGATCATCCGCGGCCTCCTTCCTGACGCATGAAAGGCAAGAGTTTTTCCAGCCTCGTATTCGACAGGGTGATGGCGGCCAGGATGATGGCGCCGATGATCATCCTGAAGGCGAAGGGTGAAACGCCGGCGAGATTGAGGCCATTCTGGGTGATCGAGATCAGCAGGACGCCGAGCACACAGCCGAACACGGAGCCCTTCCCGCCACCGAGCCGCGCGCCGCCGAGAACCACGGCGGCAAGCACATCCAGCTCGCGACCATAAAGTGCGTTCGGCACCACTTCCTGCGCGTAATGTGCCTGGATCAATCCGCCGATACCCGCCATCAGGCCGAGCCAGCCAAAGGCGATGAATTGCATCGCGCCAATATTGATGCCGAAGCGGCGCGCCCCTTCGGGATTGTCTCCAAAGGCATAGAGCTGGCGGCCGGTCGTCGTCCGGGTGATGAATATCCAGGTGGCGACGACGCAGATGATCATGACGAGCACCGGCAGGGTGATCTCGATCCAGCTCCCGTCGGTCATCTCGCGCTCGTAGAGTATCACCCGGTCGGTCAGCCACTCCGGCAGATTGTAGATCGAGACGCCGCGCGTGAAGAACATCAGAAGACCGAAATAGATGTTGAAGGTGGCGATGGTCGCGACGATGGAGATGATCCGGAATTTGTGGATCAGGAAGGCATTGAAGGCGCCGAGAAGCACCCCTGCCCCGCCGGCGATCAAGAGCCCGCTGAGCCATCCGCCGCCACCGATCCATCCAAGCAGGATCGCCGTCACATATTGCACGACCGAGGCGGCGACCGCGAACGAGATGTCTATGCCGCCCGCGATCAGCACGACCAGCAGGCCGACGGCGAAGATGATGTTGACGGAGCTGGAATTCAGCAGATCGAAGGCGTTTCCGGGCGTAAAGAAGCTGTCGGTGGAGAGAGACAAGACCAGGCTGATGACGATGATCACCGCAAGCAGCGCAAATTCCGTCGCATGAGACTGGATCATTCTATGCATAGACGGCCGCCTCGATATCCTGCAGCGTGCAATCGCGTGGCGTAAATCGGTTGACGATCCGCCCTTCAGCCATGTGCAGCACACGGTCGGCATGGAAATAGACTTCCGGCACTTCATCGGAGATCAGGATGATCGCCAGGCCGCTATCGGCCAGTTTCGCGATGATGTCGAAGATGCCTGCGCGAGCGCCGACATCGACGCCGACCGTCGGTGCGTCCAGGATGAGCAGCTTTGGATCCGTCGCCAGCCATTTGGCGATGGCGATCCGTTGCTGATTGCCGCCGGAAAGGGTGGAGACCGCATCGCCTTGCCGTCCGATCCGGATGCCGAGATCGGCAATCCATCGGGCGACGAGCGCGCGTTTTCGGTCATCGGAAAGCAACCCGCCGGAGGTGATCCGGTCGAGCGACGCGATCACCAGATTGTCGGCGATCGATTGCGGCTGAATGAGACCGAGCGACAGCCGGTCTTCCGAGAGATAGGCGACACCTGCCGCTATGGCGTCGCGATTGGAGGAAAAACGCACCGGTTTTCCGTCGATCTTTATCGTGCCGGAGCGTGGTTTCAGCATGCCGAACAGCGAAAGCGCCAGTTCCGTGCGCCCGGCGCCAAGCAGGCCGGTGATGCCCAGCGTCTCGCCGCGCCGTACAGTGAAGGAGATATCCTCGAACAGCCCGGGCCGTGAGAACTTTTCGACCTCCAGCATGGCCGGATTGGCACTGACATCGCGCGCGCGGGTTTCATGATCGAAGGTCTTGCCGGTCATCAATTCGGTGATCCGCGACTGGGTCATGCCGGTGGCCGGATAAACGCCGACGAGCGCACCGTCCCTCAACACAGTTAGCCGGCTTGATATGTCGAGCACCTCAGCCAGGCGATGACTGACGAACACCACAGCGACGCCGGATGCCGACAGGGTTCGGACGATGTCGAGCAGGTGGTCGGTTTCCGATTGGGTCAGCGATGCGGTCGGCTCGTCCATGAAAACGAGCTTTGCTTCGCCGACAAGGGCCCGGGCGATCGCCACGATCTGACGCTGGGAAATCGGGTATTCCTTCAAAGGCAGATCGACATCGAGGCTCACACCCAGCCGCGCCAGCGCCCTGATCGCCGTTTCGCGCATGCGTGCGTAATTGACGAAGCGGGGCCAGCGGCCGAGCACGGTCTGGAAGGCGATGTTTTCCGCCACCGACATTTCGGGAAACAGCGCAAGATCCTGCCAGATGACCTTGATACCGGCAGCCTGTGCCGTCACCGGCGACATATGCGAATAGGTCTGTCCGTCATAGTCGATGGAGGCGCCTGGCTCCGGCCGATACACGCCGGTGACGATCTTGATCAGGGTACTCTTGCCGGACCCGTTTTCACCCGCGAGACAATGCACCTCGCCGGGCAGGACATCGAAACTGACATTCTTCAGCGCCTTGATGCCGCCGAAGGTCATGTTGATATTGCGCAGGGAAAGCAGTGGTTTTTGGCCGCTCTTCGGTCTCGCCAGCTCGCTCATTAACGGCAACCTATGAAATCGGGCGATGAGATCAGGGGCACTGCCGGGCCGGCCGAAGCCAGCCCGGCGGCGGGGAGGATGCTCTGATGGTCAGAGCCCCATGGCCGCGAGATCGGCGACCGTGTCCTTGTTGATCGGCACGAGTTGATCGACAATGATGTTGCGGTTCTCGAAATCGGGCTTGATCTTGCCCAGACCTTCGATCTCATCACCATCTTTCAGCTCTTCGCCCTTCATCAGCTTGTCGGCAAGCGTGACGAAGACTTCGCCGGCCTGTTTCGGATTCCACATAAAGCCGCCGGAGATGGCGTCGTTCATCAGCAGTTTCTGACCCTGGCCCGGCGAGAAAGGACCGAGGACGAAGATCTTGCCGATCTTGCGCCGCTCCTCGATCGCACGGCCGGCGCCAATCGGACCCTGGCTGCCGAAGGCGAGAAAGCCCTTGAGATCGGGATTGGCCGAGATCAGATCGAGTGCCGTGCTGCGGCTCTTGTCGGCATCTTCGGCCACGCCGTAGCGATCGCCGACCAGCGTCATGTCAGGATGGTTTTCCTTCAGATAAGCGATGGCCGCGTCAGCCCAGGCATTGTGCAGCGGAACGGTCAGCGAGCCGACAAAGACCGCATATTCGCCCGAGCCGCCCATCTTCTCGGCCAGGAGCTTGGCATGAGCCTCACCGAAGCCGGTGGACGAGGCCAGTTCGAAGTCCCAGTCAGCACCCTTCTGGCCCGGCGATTCATGGGTGATGACGATGATGCCCTGTTGCTTGGCCTTGGTCAGCACCGGCTCGAGCACCTTGGCATCGTTCGGCACGACGCCGATCACCTTGACACCCTGGGCGATGAGATCCTCGATCGCGCGGACCTGAAGCGCCGGATCGGCGCTGGTCGGGCCGACCATGAAAGCGTCGACACCGAGCTTTTCGCCACGTTCCTTGATGCCGGCTTCCATGGCATTGAACCAGGGAATGCCGCCTATCTTGACAACGACGCCGACCTTGCCGGCATCCGCGGCAAGTGCCGCAAGCGAGGCACTGAGCGATAGCGACGCGACAAGCACGGCAACCAGAAGCTTTTTCATATCTATTCCTCCTCCAAAACGTCTCCGCGCATGAAACAGCGAGGCCGCCCGTGGCGGTCTCCCGGATTCGATCGAACTGACGCGGGTTCGCATCCTCCAATTCACCGCCTCCTCAAGCGGTACCATGCTGTGCACAATCGATTTTTCGCCTTTGCACAATCGATGGTGCAATCAATATCAGTTAGAATTAAACTTTCGTCAAGAGCGGATTGGCGATAAGGATTTCGAGGAGGCAGGGGCATGGATTATCAGGGCAAGAAGAAGGCGACGATCTACGATCTTTCGGTTCTATCGGGATGTTCGCCCTCCACCGTCAGCGCGGTTTTGAACGGCACCTGGCGAAAGCGCCGCATCAAGGAAAGCACGGCCGAACTCATTCAAAAACTCGCCGAGCAACATCGCTACACTGCCAATCTGCAGGCAAGAGGGCTTCGCAATTCCCGCTCCGGCCTGGTCGGCCTGCTGCTGCCGGTACATGACAGCCGCTATTTCTCCTCCATGGCACAGACATTCGAAGCGGAGGTGCGCAGCCATGGAAAATGTCCTGTTGTCGTCAGCGCCTGCCGCGACCCGCGGGAGGAACGAACGACAGTCGAAACACTGATCTCCTATTCGATCGACGAGCTGTTCGTTGCCGGGGCCACCGACCCTGACGGCATCCACGCGCTGTGCGAAGCCGCCGGCATCCGGCACATCAATATCGACTTGCCCGGAACGAAGGCGCCTTCGGTCATCAGCGATAATTACAAAGGCGCGCGGATGCTGACGGAAGCGATCATTCATCGTCTCGGTGGGACCGGCATCCTGAAACCTGACGAAATCTATCTGTTCGGCGGGCGCAATGACCACGCCAGCCACGAGCGCATAAGGGGCTTCCGGGATATCAAGACAGAGATGTTCGGCGCCGACCCGGATAAGTGCATCCAGCCGACGGGCTATTCACCCGACATGTCGCAGAAGGCGTTCGAGACATTTTATGCGCGCGAGAAAAGACTGCCACGCGGACTTTTCATCAACTCCTCGATCAATTTCGAAGGCCTTTTGCGTTTCCTGGCACAACATCCACACGAAGCTTTCGCGGATATCGTCGTCGGCTGCTACGATTATGATCCCTTCGGTTCATTCCTCCCCTTCCCCGTCCTCATGATCAGGCAGGACGTCGAGCGAATGCTTGCCAAAGCGTTTGAGATCATGGAGGAAGCCCGCCCTGCGATCGAAATCCATCTGATCCCGCCCGAGCTCGTTCATCCACGAACGGCGCTGACCGGCCCGCTCGATCTGATCAAGGAGATCGATGCCTTCTCGCGCTGAATATTCGCTAAAGCTGGGCTTCGATAGCGGCCTTGTCTATGACCGACCATACTTTTTCAATCCGCTCGTCTCGAAACTCATAGAATACGTTTTCGGTAAACGAGACTCTTTTTCCGTTTACCTGGAAGCCGAACAGAATTCCTTTTGGCGTGCAGTCGAAGCGCAGGCGGCTCGCTACACGAGGTGGCTCGGAGATCAGCAGATGGATGTCAAAATAGAGGTCTGGAATCGCACGAAAATCTCCCTCCAGCATCTCGCGATAGCCTGACAGCCCGATCCGCTCCCCGTTGTAATGAACGGCTTCATGAACGAACTGCCCCAAATTCGGCCAGTCCTGTTTGTTCAGGCAGCCAATATAATCTCGGTAGATGTCGGCGAGGTCGGTTTTCGTCATGGCAGTAGCACCCAGGTTTCTTCACGGTTTCTACCGCAAAATAGAGCGATGCGGAAATTCTGCCTAGCGGAAAGCAGACCGCTTATCGGACAGCGCAGACCTTTGACCGTGTCAGGAATCGCTTTTCGCGGCCATTGTCGAGCGAGAACATGCCACCGCGTCCGGGCACCACGTCGATGATGAGATCGGTATGCTTCCACGCCTCGTATTGAGAGGCGCTGATATAGACCGGCGCACCGCCTATATGCCCGAGCAGCACGTCATTGTCGCCGACGATGAAGTCACCTTGCGGATAGCACATCGGCGATGAACCATCGCAACAGCCACCGGACTGGTGAAATAGGACGGGGCCGTGGTCCGCGACAATCTCCTCGAGCAGTTGCAATGCGGTCGGCGTGGCTGAAACCTTGTCGTTCATGCGATCCTCGCTGAATCAGGACAGCGCGGTAGGCACCGCGCCGTCTTGAAGCCTTGCCGGGCTCAGAAGAAACCAAGTTTCTTCGGGCTGTAGCTGACCAGCATGTTT
The DNA here is from genome assembly GCF_002980495.1 of Phyllobacterium phragmitis. Taxonomy (GTDB): domain Bacteria; phylum Pseudomonadota; class Alphaproteobacteria; order Rhizobiales; family Rhizobiaceae; genus Paramesorhizobium; species Paramesorhizobium phragmitis. Next base: position 75,179 of record NZ_PVBR01000009.1, on the reverse strand, counting down.
TTGGTGTTCTGATAATGGTCGAGCATCATCTTGTGATTTTCACGTCCGATGCCGGACTGCTTATAGCCGCCGAATGCCGCGTGTGCCGGATAGGCGTGATAGCAGTTGGTCCAGACACGGCCCGCCTGAATGGCGCGGCCAAAGCGGTAGCAGCGGTTTGCATCGCGGCTCCAGATGCCCGCTCCAAGGCCGTAAAGCGTATCGTTGGCGATCGACAGCGCCTCGTCATCATCCCTGAAGGTCGTGACCGAAACCACCGGTCCGAAAATCTCTTCCTGGAAGACACGCATCTTGTTGTGTCCCTTGAACACTGTCGGCTTGACGTAATATCCGCCGGCCAGGTCGCCCGGCAGCTCATTGCGCGCGCCGCCGGTTAGAACCTCAGCCCCCTCCTGACGGCCGATATCGATATAGGAGAGGATCTTCTCCAACTGCTCGGACGACGCCTGGGCGCCGATCATGGTCGCGGGATCGAGGGGATCGCCCTGAACGATCGCCTCGACGCGTTTCAGCGCCTTCTCCATGAACACATCATAGATATCCTCGTGGATCAGCGCACGGCTCGGGCAGGTGCATACTTCGCCCTGATTGAGCGCGAACATGACGAAGCCCTCGATCGCCTTGTCGAAGAAGTCGTCATCCTCGGCGGTCACATCCCTAAAGAAGATGTTGGGGGACTTGCCACCCAGTTCGAGCGTGACGGGGATCAGGTTCTGGCTGGCATATTGCATGATCAGCCGGCCGGTCGTCGTCTCGCCGGTGAAGGCGATCTTGGCGATGCGCGGCGATGAGGCAAGCGGCTTGCCCGCTTCCAGACCGAAACCATTGACGATGTTGAGCACGCCTGCGGGCAACAGATCGCCGATCAGGTCGGCCCAGAGCATGATCGTCGCAGGCGTCTGTTCGGCCGGCTTGAGGACGACGCAATTGCCGGCGGCGAGCGCCGGGGCGAGCTTCCAGCAGGCCATCAGCAGCGGAAAGTTCCACGGGATGATCTGGCCGACGACGCCCAAAGGTTCATGGAAATGATAGGCGACCGTATCGTGGTCGATCTCGGATATGCCGCCCTCCTGGCTGCGTATGGCGCCCGCGAAATAACGGAAGTGATCGATGGCGAGCGGCAGGTCGGCGGCGGTCGTCTCGCGGATCGGCTTGCCATTGTCCCAGGTTTCGGCAAGCGCCAGAAGATCGAGATTTTCTTCCATGCGGTCGGCGATCCGGTTGAGCATAAGAGCGCGCTCGGCGGCGCTGGTGCGGCCCCAAGCTTGCCTGGCCGCATGGGCGGCATCGAGCGCCGCCTCGACATCGGCTGCATCCGAGCGGGCGACTTCGCCAAGCGGCCGGCCCGTCACAGGCGAGATGTTCTCGAAATATCTTCCCGATTTGGGTGCGACCCATTTGCCGCCGATGAAATTGTCGTAACGCTTGGCGAAGGGAACCTTCGCCGTGCGAGAAAACTCTACCTTGTTCATATCTTCCTCCCGAGAAGCAGCGCCGCCGGATGCGGCGTTCTAGAGGAAACTATCGCCGCTGGCACTTGTTCCGTCAGCCTAGCTGGAGACGATCGCATACGCCAGGTGTCGCAAACCTGCGACACCTGGCGCTAGCAAAGTGTCGGGACTTCAAACGCGCCAACTAACGGACATGCCATGCGGTATCCCGCTGAAGGCATGCAGGGATATCGAGTTAGTTACCCGGGGAGTGAGCCGGGCACGGCCAAGGCAGGCTGTTCGACACTGACGACTGTCAGCGCATGCTGACGGCCGTTGAGGGCGGTCCATGTGATCGACTGACCGGTCGAAAGACCGATGAGCGCAGCGCCGATCGGCGTGAGGATCGAGATCCTGTTCTCCGCGATATCGGCTTCCCCGGGGAAAACCAGCGTGACGCGCCGTTGCTGCGCGCTGTCCGATCGGAATTCCACGGTTGAACCCATCTGGACAACTTTTGCCGGCACGGTGCCGGCTTGAACCACATGCGCCCTATCCATTTCGGACTGGAGTTCTTCGGCAACCTCCGGAAACCGCTCCTGAGCCGCGGCGGCAAGATCGGTGAGCCGCTTATAGTCGACATCGCCGACGACGATCTTGGGCTTACGGTGGTTCTTCTTGGGCTGTGTCATGACGGCCGATTATCTCCTGAGGATGGCACCCGAACACCATCAGCGCGAAGCCGCGCCGCTGGTACCGGGTTGAATGTTCTGCTGAAGGCGCATCGAGAGACGACGCTGTATGACAGCGTAGGTGTGCCCCCGAGCTCGGGGCGCACATGGCCGAGCCCAGGGGCTACAAATCCGCGATCGGATGACTCCGGAAAATAGTGGCGTGTGTCTTGCTCATACCATTACCTTGGCCTGTTATTTTACTTTGTCAAGATGGCAGGGGCCGCGGCCAGGACATCCACGCATAGTGCAGGCCGCTGTTTTATCGGCAGAAGAGCCAAATGCAAGGCATGAAGAAAGGCGTCCTTTCATGTCATGACGATCCACACCACATCGCCAGCATGCACACCGATCATGAACTCCAGGAGATTGGAGCAGGACGCTGCACGCCCAAGCGCTTCAGCTTGCGGTGCAGCGTGGCGCGGCTGATGCCGAGAAGCCGGGCGGCGGCCGAAACATTGCCGTCCGCGCGCGCGAGCGCCCGTTGCAGGACACCGCGTTCGGCATGGCCAAAATTCTCCGCTTCGATCGTGGAGCCGAACAGGCTGCTCACCGGAAGCGGTTTCTTCAGGCAATCGGGCGTGATCCCCAGAGCCAGGCGGGCAGCACGTGTCGCGCCGATCACCAGGTCATCCGTATCGACCGCGACCAGGGCTCTGCCACTCTTGTCGGCGACAGGCGCCAGCAGAATCCGCGCCCTGGGGAATGACATGCGGAAATTGTCCATTTCGATGTGGCGCGCCGCATCGACGACGGCCATGGAAATGAGATTGACGAACCCCTCCGTCAGATCGGCGCGGCAGGACGACACGTCGAGCGCCGCGACCAGATTTCCCTCATGATCATAGACGGGGGCCGTCGTGCAGCTCAAAGCCGTGTTGCGTGTCAGAAAATGCTGGTCACGATGAATGGTAAGCGCCCGCTGTTCGACAAGGCAGGTGCCAATGCCATTGGTGCCTTCGCTGTCTTCGCTCCACACCGCGCCTGTCCACAACCCCCATTCACGAAAGGTCTCATCGTCGGCAACAGCACCGCGACGCTCGACCGGCACGCCGTCGCGATCCGCCAGCAATACGCAGCAGCCTACCCCACCCACCGCCAGATAGAGCCTGTCCAGACTCGACCTGGCCGCGGCAAGAAGCGGCTCGATCCTTTGCCGGGCCTCGTTCAGCTCGGTATCCGTCAGATGTTTTGGGGATTTGCGGTAGGCAGGATCAAGCCTGTGAAGATCGCAGGACCGGCGCCAGGAGGCGATCAACGCGGATTTTGCCGCCGCGTCCGAGGCGACCGCAGCCTGTATCCGATCTGCGTGACGATCGAATGGATATTCGTCCATGCTCTCCTCCCGAGGCCTGAACCCTTCCACATATGCAAAGCAGTTTCCGTTGCATTCGCAAATTGCAACGGCACATGTCGACATCCACAGAATGGAACCTTGGAAGCTCTGGCGTCAAGCAGGAAGCGCGCGATCTCGCAATCGTGTCTTTTCCGCTGATCGTGTTGAATTCGGTCCGGGTACCGACGCCGTTTACCAGGCAGGCGATGCAAAAGCGGGCCCGCGTGCCAGCACATCTTCAGGTCAAGCGGGCGATACGTTCAAGCTACCTGAACTCGGTTTGTGATTTCCCCAATCGATTGGCCGCCAGGGACTGGATCAATTGAGTTCACACACTAAGATCAAGTATCCTGGATCAGTTATTCATCTATCAGTGGAGCGAAGGCAATGGCCGGCAAAACGTCCAACAAATCGGCGGAGGCCGCGAAGCCGACCCTCCTCGCAGGCGGCAATCCTCAGATCGCGAAGGGCTACGGCGACGCCCCCGTGCAGGCCTATATCGCCGCCATGCCGGGCTGGAAAAGCGATGTCGGGCGCCGCCTCGACGCGCTCATCACGCGCACCGTCCCCGGCGTGAACAAGGCAGTCAAATGGAACTCGCCCTTCTACGGCATCGAGGGCCCCGAGGGCCAAGGCAGCTGGTTCCTCAGCTATCATTGCTTCACGAAATACATCAAAGTGGCTTTCTTCCGCGGCACGTCGCTGCGTCCTGTCCCGCCTGGCCAGTCCAAGCAAAAGGAAGTGCGCTACCTCGACATCCACGAGGATGACCAACTCGACGAAGCTCAGTTCGCCGATTGGGTAAAGCAAGCAAGCCTTTTGCCCGGCGAACGAATGTGAGTGGCGTGACCACGGAGGCACCGGGAAGAGATCCCGATCGGCTCGCAACCCCGGCTGGACGTGCCGCGTGCGAATGTGTGGTGCTGCTGGACGGAGTCCAAGCTGCTGGAGCAATGGTTCGCGCGCCAGTCCTGGACGACCGAACCACGTTCATCGAGATGTCGGATGAAGGCGGCAGGACCCGCTATATCGTGTGCGCCCTGCACTGGACCGAGGAGGCGCGGAAAAAGCATGAGGAGATGGGCTTCCATGAAGGCTGGGGACGAACGGCCGTCCAACTCGAAGCCCTCGCCCGGACGCTCTAAACCAGCCAATGACCATGAAGAAAGCGACAACACCATGAAAAAGAGCAAGAGCGGCGCGATGGAAGAAAAAGCAGAAGATTCTCCCTCTCGGCTGATCGATGCGAGGATCAACGAACTGGGCGACTGGCGGGGCGAGATGCTTGCTCGCATCCGAGCTCTCATCAAAGAGGCCGCCCCCGAAGTGGTCGAGGAGGTGAAGTGGAGAAAGCCGTCGAACATGCTGGGGGTTCCGGTGTGGGAGCACAACGGAATCATCTGCACCGGCGAGACATACAAGGACAAGGTGAAGCTGACCTTCGCCAAGGGCGCCTCGTTGGAGGACCCTTCGGGCCTCTTCAACTCCAGCCTCGAAGGCAATGCCAGGCGCGCCATCGATTTCCATCAGGGCGGCAAGATCGATGAAGAGGCGTTGAAGGCGCTCATTCACGCCGCCGTGGCACTGAATATTTCGGTGCGAGCCGCCGCCCGTCCCGCCCGCTCTCAGAAGACCCCGAAGAGCGCTTGAGGAGCGTCGTAAAACCGGCAAAGCACCCGCACATTCCATCCAGTCAAAACCGGAAACACCCGAAGATTCGTTGCGGCGCGCGGCAACGAATCTTCGGTCTGCCTTGCCGCTTCAGATCTATTCAGTCGTCCTGATGTAAAGCTCGGAGGCATATTCCTTCAGGGCGCGCCGGCCATCCGGTCGGAAATACATCATGTGTCCTCCTTCGACGGCCGCGACGCGAATGGGCTTGGCACCGGCAAGAGATGGAACCTGATCCACGAGATAGCGCGAGGTCATGTAAGGCGTCACCAGATCGGTATAGCCGTTGATGATCAGGACGCCCAGGGCGGGGTTCAGCGACCGGGCCCGCTGGAGATCATCCATGACGCCCGCATAGCCCTGGCGCGAGGGCGTCGTTCCATAATCCCAGTTGCGGCTGATTTCGCCATTCAAAAGTCGATAGCTGATATCGGTTTGGAAATTCAGCTCATTGCGTGCATAGCCGACAAAGGCCGAGGTAAGCACCGGCACGCTGCGATCAAGCACGGGATCCGGGCCGGTAATCCGCGCACTGCCGGGATTGATATCCGCCGTCGCGATGGTGCCGTCATAGGCGCTGAGGACATCGCCCTTTGCACGTGCAAACTCCTTGGCGAAAAGCGTTGTCGGGATACGCGCAAAATTCCGCCGGACGAGTTCGAGAGGCAGACCCGTGATCTCCGCCACGCGCTGGGTCGCCCGTTGTCCGCCTTGCTCGAGTCCACTGGCCAGGGCGACGAGATAATCGCCAAGCGCATAGCGTTCGACCTCGGCCAATTGCTCGCGGAGCGTATCGCCGGTGACGCCTTCGCCATGCAAACGCACCGCGGCGAGCGAGGGCAGTTCGAGCGCCCAATGGAGGAGATCGAATTCGTCAGGTCGCACAAGCATGAATTCAAGCGCCGGCGAGATAAGCACGACGCCGCTCACACCGATGCCAGCATCTTCCTGAAGCGTCTTGGCAAGCAATGCTGCCCGAAACCCGCCATAGCTTTCGCCCGCAAGGAAGACCGGCGATCCGCTGCGGCCGGTCTGCGAAAGATAAAGCCGGATGAACGCTCCCATTGCCGTGGCATCCTGTTTGACGCCCCAGAAATTGCGCCCCTCCTGGCCGGGAGCTTCGCGGCTATATCCCGTTCCCACGGGATCGACAAAGACGAGATCCGTCATGTCCAGCCAGCTATCCGGGTTGTCCAGGAGCCGTTGTGGCGGTGGGAGAAACTCTCCGTCGGCCCCCGTCGCAATGACACGTGGGCCGATGGCGCCGAGATGCAGATAGGCTGATGCCGCTCCCGGACCTCCGTTGAAGACGAAGGTGATGGGGCGCCTCGTATTGGCAGAAGCTTCGCCGGAGAGCGTATAGGAGACGTAGAAGACCTCCGCGGTTACCTCGCCCTTGCCTGATAAAAGCGACAGCGTACCAGCCTTTGCCTGATACTGAAGCGTGCGCCCGGCAATGGCGATTGAATGTTCGGTCGTCCGGGGTGGCGGGAGAAGCGACAGCACGCCACCCGAAGGCGCGGGACGCTCGGCCAGTTGTGCCTGACCTGGATAGAGACTACCTGCAAACAGCAACAGGATGACGGCCGCCGCTTTGAGCTTGAAACGCATGATGCCTCCAGGGAGAAGAAAATTGCCTGATGATGTCATGTTATCATGCAGCAGATGGGGTCGAAGTCAAAGGGCAGGAACCCTCTTCCCAGGGCAATCGCATATGGAATTAATGCGACGACGCCTGCCCTTCCTTCTCCCCTTGTGGGAGAAGGAAGGAAGAGCGCAAATTTCACCATATGCGATTGTTCTCACCCTCTTACGGCCTTGCAACCGGAACATCGCTGCTTCACCCACCTGTTGCACCCCGATCACACATCTCTACGAAAGAAATCAGGGGACTTGGCGAAACGGATTTGCCCGTCTATGAATTCCCTCCACGTTCAGCCCTTCAAGGGAGGCTACGAATGCCAGCATTCGATTCTTCTCAGCAAGGCAGCGGCTTGAAGCTCCTGCGCGGCTAGGTCACCACCGGCCAATCGTCGCGCCGCAACGTCAAGGCAGCTGCCGCCCGAGCTCCTCCCGTATGGGACGCGCCTGGCATCGCTTCGGCACCGCCTGAAAGACGTGTTTTCCGTCCTGGCGCCATTTTCAAGAATTTCCGATTTGGGACCGGATGCGCCTGTATCCGGCTGATATCATGGTTTCTTTCCGCAATGCCCTGCGGGGCAACGCTTTTCGCAGCGTGTTTCGTTTTTTGAGCGCCCACTGGCGGCGCCAGCCGGCAAGGCTCGCCATCATCATCGGCGCAGTGCTCGTCTCGACGACGGCAGATGTGCTGACGCCGCTCTATTCGGGTCACCTGGTCGATGCCGTGGCGCGGGGCGCCGCCATTGACGAAATCGCCTGGAACGCGGCGATGGCCGCTTTCTTTATGCTGCTTGCACTTTCGGGCGTTGCCACCGTCATGCGGCATATCACCTTCATGGGCATCACCGAGCTGACGCTGAAAATGATGTCGGAGATCGCCGCCGATGCGTTCCACCGCGTCCAACGCTTCTCGACCGACTGGCATGCCAACAGCTTCGCCGGTTCGACGGTGCGCAAGATCACCCGCGGCATGTGGGCGCTCGACCTCCTGAACGATACGATCCTGGTAGCGCTGCTTCCCTCCGCCGTGATGCTGGTGGGCACGACGCTGCTGCTCGGCTGGTATTGGCCCATGATGGGTCTCATCGTCGCCCTCGGCTCGCTCCTCTATGTCACCCTGACGGTCGCACTGTCTCTGGGCTATGTGGCGCCGGCCGCGAGCCTTGCCAACGCATGGGACACACGGCTTGGCGGTGCGCTGGCCGATGCCGTCTCGTGCAATCCGGTCGTCAAGGCCTTCGGCGCGGAGGCGCGCGAGGATGCACGCCTCGCCAAGGTGGTCGAGAAATGGCGCGGCCGTACGCGGCGTACCTGGGTGCGGGGCACGATCAACGGCACCGCGCAAGGCATGACATTGCTCATCCTGCGTGCGGCGATCATCGGCTTCGCGATCGTTCTGTGGAGCCGCGGCCAGGCGAGTGCGGGCGACATCGCCTTCGTGCTCACGGCGTTCTTCGTGCTGCAGGGCTATCTGCGCGATGTCGGCATGCATGTGCGCAATGTACAGCGCTCGGTCAACGAGATGGAGGAACTGGTCGATATCCATGACCAGCCCCTCGGCATCGAGGACCGTCCGGGCGCGGCGCCGATCGCCATCGAGGAGGGCCGGATCGATTTCGAAAACGTCACCTTCCTTTATGGCGGACACACCACGCCGCTCTACCGGAATTTCTCGCTGTCGATCCCTGCTGGCCAGCGCGTAGGCCTTGTCGGGCATTCTGGATCGGGCAAGACGACGTTCGTCAAGCTGATCCAGAGGCTCTATGACGTCACGGACGGGCGCATCATGATCGACGGGCAGGATATCTCGCAGGTGGAACAGGCGTCGCTGCGCGCGCAGCTTGCCATCGTGCAGCAGGAGCCGGTCCTGTTCCATCGCTCGCTGGCGGAAAACATCGCCTATGCCCGGCCGGGGGCATCGATGCGTGAGATCGAGCACGCCGCGAGGTTGGCGAGCGCCCACGACTTCATCACCACCCTGCCCAAGGGTTATGCGACGCTGGTGGGCGAGCGCGGCATCAAGCTCTCGGGCGGTGAGCGCCAACGCGTCGCCATCGCCCGTGCATTCCTGGCCGATGCGCCGATCCTGATCTTCGACGAGGCGACATCGAGCCTCGATTCGGAATCGGAGGTGCTAATCCAGGACGCGATGGAGCGGCTGATGGTCGGACGCACGACGCTGGTCATCGCGCATCGGCTCTCCACCGTGCGCTCGCTCGACCGGCTGCTCGTCTTCGACCGGGGCCGGGTCATCGAGGAAGGCGATCATGGCCAGCTCATCCGGCGCGAAAACGGCGTCTATCGCCGCCTCTTCGAACGCCAGGCGCTGGAGCTGACCAAGGGCTTCGTGTAATCTCGGGAAGGGCCGATTGCGGCCCTTCCCGCTCCGGCTGCAGTTCGGCAAGAACACCGAAATGGGCGAAGCCCAGCGCCGGATTGCCGATATACCGTCAAGGTGAAAACAGCCCCTGCGTCCTTTGCGTAAGAGCAACCCCATGAGCGCCTGCCGACACGATCCCAGAGCCAGTCAAATTTCCAGTTGCCAGCAGCCGGCATCTGCGTTATTTGTCACTTTGATATTTTTAGGATAATTGAAATATGAATGAGAGTCAGGCGCTCATCGCGTTCGGGGCGATGTCCCAGGAAACCAGGCTTCGGATCGTTCGGTTGCTTGTCAAAGCAGGCCCCGAGGGCCTGGCCGCAGGCAATATCGCGGAGGCAGCGGGGGTTTCTGCGTCGAACGTTTCGTTCCACTTGAAGGAACTGGAACGCGGCGGCCTCGTTGCGGCCCGCCGGGAATCCAGGTCGATCGTGTATTCGGCCGAATACCAGGCGCTGAGCAGCCTGATCAAGTTTCTTCTCGAAGACTGCTGCGCAGGCAATCCGGCTATCTGCGCGCCGTTTCTCAGCCAGGCATGCTGCGAACCCGCGGAGGCCGCGCAATGAGCATCGAACGCGAGCGTCTTTCGCCTGACGGAACAACAGATCGATTTCCAGAATCCACCATCACGGAGACTGCCTCATGAGTGACCGCGGCTACAATGTTCTGTTTTTATGCACGGGCAACTCTGCCCGTTCGATCCTGGCTGAAGGCATCCTGCAGAAAGAAGGCGCCGGACGCTTCAATGCCTATTCCGCCGGCAGCCAACCCAAGGGCGCGGTGAATCCCTTCGCCCTCAAGGTGCTGGCGGCGCTCGACTACCCGAGCACGGGATTCCGCTCCAAATCCTGGGAAGAATATGCAGTCCCGGATGCGCCGCAAATGGATTTCGTCTTCACCGTCTGCGACGATGCGGCCGGCGAATCCTGCCCGGTCTGGCCGGGCCAACCGATGACAGCGCACTGGGGCATCGAGGACCCCTCCCATGTGGAGGGGAACGACATCGAGAAGGAGCGGGCCTTCACCACCGCCGCCCGGTTCCTGAAGAACCGGATCATGGCCTTCCTTGCCCTGCCGCACGCCTCGATCGACCGGCTGGCTCTCGACCATCATCTCAAGGCGATCGGCCGCCTGGAGGGAACGACCTCCAAGACCCCGGATGTTGCCTGACCATGTCGACATTCGAACGCTATCTGACGCTCTGGGTCGCACTGTGCATTGTTGCGGGCGTCGCCCTTGGCCATATGCTGCCTGGGCTCTTCCATGCGATCGGCACAGCCGAGATCGCCAAGGTCAACATTCCTGTCGCCGTGCTGATCTGGCTCATGATCATCCCGATGCTGCTGAAGATCGACTTCGCCGCGTTGCGCGAAGTCGGCCAACACTGGCGCGGAATCGGCGTGACGCTGTTCATCAACTGGGCCGTGAAGCCATTTTCCATGGCGCTGCTCGGCTGGCTCTTCATCGGCTGGCTCTTCCGCCCCTATCTGCCCGCAGGCCAGATCGATTCCTACATAGCCGGCCTGATCATCCTGGCCGCCGCTCCCTGCACGGCAATGGTGTTCGTCTGGTCCAACCTGACCAAGGGCGAACCGCATTTCACGCTGTCCCAGGTTGCGCTCAACGATGCGATCATGGTGGTCGCCTTCGCCCCGATCGTCGGCCTGCTGCTTGGGTTGTCGGCGATCACCGTACCGTGGGATACGCTCGTCCTCTCGGTTGCCCTCTACATCGTCATTCCAGTCATCATCGCCCAGCTTGTGCGTCGCAGCGTTCTTGCGTCGGGCGGCCAGTCCACTCTCGATAGCCTGCTGAAGATACTGCAGCCGCTTTCGCTCGTTGCGCTTCTCGCGACCCTGGTGCTGCTGTTCGGCTTTCAGGGTGAACAGATCATCGCCCAGCCGATGATCATCGCACTTCTGGCGGTGCCGATCCTGATCCAGGTCTATTTCAATTCGGGCCTTGCCTACCTGCTCAACCGGATTTCAGGCGAACAGCATTGTGTCGCGGGACCGTCGGCACTCATCGGTGCATCGAACTTCTTCGAACTGGCAGTCGCTGCCGCCATCAGCCTGTTCGGCTTCAGCTCGGGCGCAGCGCTGGCAACCGTCGTCGGTGTGCTGGTCGAGGTTCCGGTGATGCTGTCGGTGGTCTGGATCGTCAATGGCAGCAAGGACTGGTACGAACGCGGTTCCTCTGTCCGCGCCTCCAAGCAAGCCGAAAGGACCGCGTGATGGACATCACCATCTACCACAACCCCAATTGCGGCACGTCCCGCAACACATTGGCGCTGATCCGCAACGCAGGTATCGAGCCGAAGGTGATCGAATATCTGAAAACACCGCCATCGCGCTCGCAGTTGAAGGATATGATTGCCAAAGCCGGCCTGTCCGTGCGCGAAGCGGTGAGGGAAAAAGGAACGCCATATGCCGACCTCGGTCTCGACAATCCGGCTCTGACCGACGTCGATTTGCTCGACGCCATGCTCGAACACCCCATCCTGATCAATCGTCCGTTCGTGTTGACCCCTTTGGGCGCGCGCCTGTGCCGTCCGTCCGAGGTGGTCCTGGACATTCTCCCGCTCCCCCAGAAGGGAGCATTCGCAAAGGAGGATGGCGAACCCGTCATCGATGCCGAAGGAAATCGCATTGCCTGATCTACCCAATTTAATGGAGCGGGCCGTCCAGCGGCCCGATCCCGACCGGCTTGCCGTTCCGCTTTCCACACATAAGCCACGCATCCTGCTGCTCTATGGCTCGTTGCGCGCGCACTCATACAGCCGTTTCCTGACGCAGGAAGCGGCGCGGCTGCTGGAGCATTTCGGCGCGGAAACCCGCATCTTCGATCCGACGGGTCTCCCCCTGCCCGATGATGCGCCGACCGATCACCCGAAGGTGCAGGAACTCCGCGAGCTATCGCTTTGGTCGGAAGGCCAGGTCTGGTCCAGCCCGGAACGCCATGGTGCGATGACTGGTGTCATGAAGTCCCAGATCGACTGGATCCCTCTTTCTGTCGGGTCGGTTCGGCCGACGCAGGGCCGCACGCTCGCCGTCATGCAGGTGTCCGGAGGCTCACAAAGCTTCAATGCGGTAAACCAGATGCGCGTGCTCGGCCGCTGGATGCGGATGATCACCATCCCGAACCAATCCAGCGTGGCCAAGGCATACCAGGAATTCGATGAGACAGGACGAATGAAGCCCTCATCCTATTACGACCGTGTCGTCGATGTGATGGAGGAACTCGTGAAGTTCACCCTGTTGACACGGCACGTCTCCCATTATCTCACCGACCGTTACAGCGAACGTAAGGAAGATGCCGAAAAGCTCGAAACGCGAGTCAATCTCAAGGCCATCTAGTGGTTTGTTTCTAACATTTGAGTCCGATGGAATTGGACGCAAATGTGTAAAAGAAACAAACACAAACAAAAGGTTATCTAGTGGTTGGGCGGACGTTTCGCGGGAGCGAAGCGTCGGAGTCAATCCACTAGGACGGCGAGACGCCGAAGACGAGCCCGGCAATAGCTGCCATTCGGAAAAATGCTGCCACATGAGGTTGGTCACAGGCATGTCAGATCTCGGCAGGCGAGTTCATAGACACCGTTTTTTCTTGTGCGGCCCACATCGCTATGAAAATGAGCTTCATCCATGGCCACAACCTGATGGCAGGCGGCTCGTTGTGGATCATTCCAGCTGGACTTTTCCTGATGATGGCAATCCAGTCCTGTAGAAAGAGATAGGGCGCGGATCAGCTCTGGCGCCGCAAGGATGCACTGCGCTGTAACGGTCACTTGCCGCTGCCCAGCGGCGGCAGTCTGCGCTTGACCGGCGATGATTTGACGATGGACGTGTTGGTCTCGGCCCGTTCGGCGATGCGGTCGAGAATGGTGTCGAGCTGTTCCATGTCCCGGACCAGCAGTTTGGCAATGAAGCAATCATCGCCTGTCACCTTGTCGCATTCGACGATTTCCGGTGTGTCCTGAATCAGCTTCTCGACGACGTGCAGCATGCCTGGCATCGGCCGCACGCGCACGACCGCCTGAAGGCTATAACCGAGCGCAGCCGGATTGATGCCGACGGTGAAGCCCGTGATGACACCGCGGTCTTCCAGCCGCCGCAGCCGGTCGGCGGTGCTTGGCGAGGAGATGCCAGCCTCCTGCGCCAGCTCCTTCAGCGAAATCCGCGCATTGGCGGACAGGATGTTGAGCAGGCGGCGGTCGAGATCATCAATCAATGCAGGCTCCTACAAGGAAAATGCAAATTTCACCTTCGATAATAAGGGAAAATAGCATTTCCTCCTCACAGAATCCATATAATACCGTGGCACCTCGTTCTATTCTCTCACCATTGTTCAACAGGGTGAACGTCATGGAACAGGATATCAAGACCGGCAGCATCGAGATGACGGCAGCCATGCTGATCTCGGGTACGATCGGCTGGTTCGTGCTGATGTCAGGGCAGCCGGTGATCGATGTGGTGTTTTGGAGGTGCCTGTTCGGCGCCCTGACGCTTTTCGCCATCTGCGGTTCCCTGGGGCACTTTCGCGCAAATATTCTGACATGGCGGCTCCTCGCTCTTGCCGTCCTCGGTGGTGTTGCCATCGTCGTCAATTGGCTGTTGCTATTTGCAGCCTATTCCCGCGCCTCGATCTCGATCGCGACGATGGTCTACAATACCCAGCCCTTCATGCTTCTGGCCATTGGCGCATTGTTCTTCAGGGAAAGGATTACTGTCACCAAGCTCTTCTGGCTGGCTGTCGCCTTTACCGGCATGATCGCCATCGTCCAGGCCAAACCATCGGATGGTTTCACCGGCGCTGATTATCTGACGGGAATCGCCATGGCGCTTGGCGCCGCGTTCTTCTATGCCTTGGCAGCGCTGGTGGCCAAGAAGCTGAAGGGTACGCCGCCGCATCTGATCGCGCTGATCCAGGTTGTAACCGGCTTGTTGATGCTCTTACCCTTTGCCGGCGCCGGTGGTCTACCGACAGAGGCCCATCAATGGGCGCTCCTCGTCGCCATGGGCGCAGTGCATACGGGCTTGATGTATATTCTGCTCTATAGCGCGATCCAGAAGCTGCCGACGCATCTGACCGGCGCGCTTTCCTTCATTTATCCGGTCGTCGCCCTTGGCGTCGACCGCGTCGCTTTCGGACATCTGCTGCAGCCAACGCAACTTGCCGGCTCGGCGGCGATCCTGATTGCTGCCGCAGGCATGACGTTCGGCTGGACATTACCGCGCCGCGCGCAACACCAGGCAAGCTGAGCCCCCCCTCTCGCTGCTACTTGTCAGGCAGCGCCATTTGGTGCTTACCTATGGCTGTTTCAACCTGGGAGGGAGACAGGATGGCGAGGCTTGAGCAATCGTTGGTCCAGAGACGCGGCGTTACTTCAACATATTACACTTATGAACGTGACGCGAAGATAACAGCCGTAGGTTATCGACCTTCAAATCATCGACCATCACCAGGAATTAAACTTGGAACATCCATTGCATCGAAAGGTGGCGGCGTTACTTGCGTTGATCTCTTCATCGACAGAGCCGATTTCCTCGCAATTGTATTGGAAATGTTTTCGGCTGACAAACGCGCCACGATGAAAGCGTTTGCCAATGCGTTTCTAAAACACGCTTGAAAGTCATATTTATAACCCGGATTTTCCGGCGCCATCAGCCGATTGACGCCGTTAATCGCCAAAGAGATAAGGCGCAACGGAGAACGCCCAAGGCGGAGGGGTGGGGGGTAAATCGATTTCACCCCTCCAACAGGAGGTTTTTTCGAACGGAACGTCGACATGAGAAAAGATGAAGGATTTTATCTCTGGAATTAACCGGATGTGGATTCATATTCCAACATTTTTCATGATTAGAAAACCATTCGCGTTCCATTCCTGCTATGATTTTGCCATCCTAAGTGTTCAACGCAACCGTTCGGCCGACGCAGGCCGACAATCTCAGGATCGCAAAGCATGAAATGGTTCCATTCGCTGCTCGTTGCCGGCGCCTTGCAACTTCTGGCGCTCGCCCCTGGTTACGCCGCTTCTCTCGAACAGATCAAGACTTCGGGCGTCTTCCGCATCGGCACCGAGGGGACCTATGCGCCCTTCACCTATCATGACGAAACGGGCAAGCTTGTCGGCTTCGACGTCGAAATCGGAGAGGCTATCGCCCAGCGCCTCGGCGTGAAGGCTCAATTCCTGGAAGGTCGCTGGGACGGACTGATCGCCGGTCTGGATGCCGATCGCTACGACGCCGTCATCAATCAGGTCGGGATCACCGAAGAACGCCAGAAGAAATACGACTTCTCCGATCCGTACATCACCTCGAAAGCGGCGCTGATCGTGCGTGGCGACAATGAGGAGATCAAGAGCTTCGCCGATCTCAAAGGCAAGAAGGCGGCCCAGTCACTGTCCAGCAATTTCGGCAGGCTGGCGCAGGCTTCCGGCGCAAAGCTGGTGGGCACCGAGGGCTTCGACCAGTCGATCCAGCTCGTTGTCAATGGCCGCGCCGACGCTACCATCAACGACAGCCTGTCCTTCCTCGATTTCAAGAAGCACAAGCCCGACGCCAATGTGAAGATCGCCGCCACCGAGGACAAGGCGGATTATTCCGGTGTCATCATCCGCAAGAACGAACCGGAACTTCTCAAGGCGATCAATACGGCGCTGAAGGAAATCCAGGCCGACGGCACCTATCAACAGATCTCTGATAAGTATTTCGGACAGGACGTTTCGAAATAAACGCGACTTGTACATAAGGCTGGCCGGTCCAATCAGATCGGCCAGCCCTTTATTTTGTGCATGATCTTTTTACGAAATCCTGCAATCTTTCCGGAGCACCGGAGGACATATCCTTGCCCAATTGGCTTCAGCTGATGCTGGATTCGCTCGGGCCGCTACTATCGGCGGCCCTGATGTTTTCAGCCCCTCTCACGCTCCTTTCCTTCGCTTTCGGGCTCACTCTCGGCCTGGTCGTCGCGCTCATCCGCCTGTTCGGACCTGCCCCGCTCGTGGCGATCGTGCGCTTCTATGTCTGGATCATCCGCGGCACGCCGCTCCTGGTGCAGCTCTTCCTGATCTTCTACGGCCTGCCCAGCGTCGGCATCGTGCTCGATGCCTTCCCGGCGGCCCTGATCGGTTTCACGCTGAATGTCGGCGCCTATACGTCGGAAATCATCCGCGCCGTCATCGGCTCGGTTCCGAAGGGCCAGTGGGAAGCCGCCTATTCGATCGGCATGACATGGTCGCAAGCGATGCGCCGTACCATCCTGCCGCAAGCCGCGCGCGTCGCCGTGCCGCCGCTGTCCAATACCTTCATCTCGCTGGTCAAGGACACCTCGCTTGCGGCGGCGATCACCGTGCCGGAACTGTTCCAGGCGGCGCAGCGCATTGTCGCCACCACCTATGAACCGCTGATCCTCTACATCGAGGCCGCGCTCATCTATCTGGCGCTCAGTTCAATCCTGTCGCAGCTCCAGGTCCGGCTTGAACGCCGCCTCGGGCGTTATGGCGGCTTCATCGAGGCACGGTCATGATCGGCTTGGAAAACATCGAAAAGCAGTTCGGCGACCTGACCGTTCTCAAGGGTGTGACCCTGACCATGGAAGAAGGCAGCGTCACCGCACTTGTCGGTCCCTCCGGCGGCGGCAAGAGCACGCTGTTGCGTTGCATCAACCTGCTCGAAATCCCGACCTCCGGCGCCGTGCGTATTGGCAATGACCGGCTTGAATTTCATCCAGGCCAACGGGTTGCCACCGCCGCAGTCCAGCGGATTCGGCGCCAGACCGGCATGGTCTTCCAGAATTTCCAGCTCTTCCCGCACCTCACAGCCATCGAGAATGTCATGGAAGGCCTCACCACGGTGCTGAAATGGCCGGCGGCTCGCGCCCGCGAGCGGGCGCTGTCGCTCCTGGAAAAGGTCGGCATGGCGCACAAGGCCGACGCCTGGCCGGCGACGCTGTCGGGCGGTCAGCAGCAGCGTGTCGCCATTGCCCGCGCTTTGGCCCCCTCGCCCAAAGTGCTGTTGTGCGATGAGCCGACCTCGGCGCTTGACCCGGAACTGGCGCAGGAAGTGGTGGATGTGCTGAGCGACCTTGCCAGGGAAGGCACGACCATGGTGATGGCCACCCATGATCTGCGGCTCGCGTCGACGATCGCCAAGGAGGTGGTGTTCCTCGATGCCGGCGTGGTCGTGGAAGAAGGACCTGCGCAGCAGGTCTTCACCAAGCCTGAACGCGAGCGCACCAAGCGCTTCATCGCAACGCTGACGCAGGAGGCGGCAAAAGGCACCTAGGCATGGCGACGCATCGCAACTCGGCGACGGACCATCGAAATCATTGCCGGTATCCGCGATTTTCGGCTGGGTTCGCCCGTGGCTCCAGCTGTCCGCCAACTGTCGGAGCGCTTCAGTTTTTCGGCAACTCGATCGCCAGCATCGTTCGCTTGCGCAACGGCAATGCATAGCCGGCGATCATAGCGCCGATTCCGATAATGGTTGAGACGGCGAAGATTGCCATTGTGGCACCCCGCAAGGCATCCGGGCTCATGGCGAGAGGATACCCCACGACGTTGGCGGCCAGCCCAGCAAGGGCAGCCCCTATCGCATAGCCCGCCGACTGCAGGGTAGGCAGCAGGGCCGAAGCGCGGTCGCGTTCTCCGCTACGGGCGGCCTCCATGACGGTCTGGCTCAGGAAGCCCCAACTGACGCCAAATCCGGTGCCGATGAGAATCTGGCCGACCATGACCACAAGCGCCATGTCCATGGAAAAACCGAGAACAAGGGTGGCGAGCCCGCTGACCAGCAATGTGGGTCCAAGCCGTATCATCCATGAGCGTTGGCGGGAATCCTGGATATTCGCCACGAGAATTGCACAAAGGCTCCACGCGATTGCAAATGTGGCACTGAATGCGCCGGCTTTCGTAGGACCATAGCCCCACAAATTCTGCAGCGTCAGCACCAGATAAACCGAGGTGGAGGATTGGGCCACGGGCATGAGCAACACGATCCAAAGTCCGATACCGACGGTCGAGTTCAGTGCAAAGGCATCCGATGGAAACAGCGGCGTCGCGCTGCGCCGGTCGATTGCGACGACGGATGCAAGAACGATCGCAGCACCCGCTACAAAAAGGATTTCGAGCGACACTGCCTGCATGATGCTGGCAAGCGCCACGAACATGATGCCGGCGCCAATGGCCGCAAGCCGCATGAAGGGCACCGTCAGGCGCTCCGTTTCGCCCGAAATCTTCGGAACGATGCGAAACACCAGTGCGATGAATATCAGCCCAAGCGGGACATTGACGAGAAATGCCGCACGCCACGACACATGTTCCGTCAATATTCCCGATACCAACGGGCCGCCAAAGGCAGCAATGGCCCAGACGACAGCCTCCGCGCCGAAGACCTTGGCAACAAGCCGTGACGGGAACAGCTCCGGTATCAACGCATAGCAAATGGCCGCAATGACCCCCTCACCCAGGCCTTGCAGCGCCCTGCCTATCAGCACCTCCGTCATCGATGAGGCGAAGGCGGCAATCAGTGTCCCGGCAAGAAAGACCAGCGCTGATGCGACGAGAGCCGTATGCGCACCGAACCGGACTTTCAGCAGCGCCGCGCTCGCACCGCCAATGATCGAAAGAACAAGATAAAGCGTGAAAGCCCATGAGATGAGTTCGAGCCCGCCGATTTCACCGACAGCCGTGGGCAGGGATGTCGAGACCAGAAAGCCATTGAAGGCGAAAAGCGCCACGCCCAGGCATAGCGTCATCGTTGCGGCGGAATAGTCTGCGGTCAGCAGTTCGGACCAGCTTGCGTCGCGGCTATCTGATGGGGTCGTCATGGGATACTCTCATTAAAACAAGTTTTACGTTTTTATATTCACCTCTATAAAACAAGCAATATGTTTTTTAATTTTTTCCGCTATAATGCCATGATGCAGGATCGAACCGCCAATCGCATGTTATATTCCCTGAAAGTTGCAGGACCTCAGACCGCGACTTCACTGGGCCAGCGCTTTCATATCACCGCCGTAGCGGTGCGGCAGATGCTTGGCCGCCTGCACGAGGCCGGGCTCGTCGATTTCGAGGATTTGCGGGAGAGTGTAGGGCGGCCGAAGCGTTTCTGGCATCTGACCGATGCTGGTAACAGCCAGTTTCCTGATAATCATGCGGTTCTGACAACCGACATCCTGGCATCGGTTTCCGCAATATTCGGAAATGAGGGGCTGGAACGCCTGATTTCGCACAGGGAACAGGCAACACTCGATCAGTATAAAATAGCGCTCGAATCGGTTGAAACGATGGAAGCCAAGGTCGAGGAGCTCGCCAAAATACGGTCTGCCGAAGGCTATATGGCGACGAGTGAACGTGATGCGGACGGAAACTTCATTCTGATCGAGAACCATTGCCCGATCTGCGTTGCAGCCAGATCCTGTCAGAAACTGTGCCGCTCAGAACTTGAAATCTTTCAAGCGGCACTTGGACCCAGCGTCGAGGTGGACCGTTTCGAACACATTCTCAAGGGCGCAAGGCGCTGCGCCTATAAGATAAAGCCGATCCAACGCAAGGCTCTCGGCAGGCAATGAAACTACATAGGTCATAAGGCTCATGAATGTATCCCCCGACGCGCCAATGCGTGCGGATGATGGCAAGGCGCTGGTCGAATTGGAGGAACGCGGTCGATTTCAGCACACCCGTCTACACCTATGGCGACGCCATGTTCGTCGCCGTCGATAATGCCGAGAACTACACGGTCGGGGACCTCCGACGTCAAACCGATGCCGCTTCACGGCCTGCACCCGATCTACGCATCCGCCATGATTGCTTATTATCGGCTGCAAGGCGCGCGCGAGCCCTGATGTTCCCTTCGCCCTCATATCCAATGTTCTGTATTGAAGTCTCATACATCGATGATACATGTGCTGATATCATAACTCATGCATTGCGGTGGAATTCTTAGAAGCATCGCCCGCCCCATCGCCAAGAACGTCAATGACCCCAACTGACCATTCCCGTTTCGGTCTTTCCTGTCCGGATGGAGAGGTTCAACTGTGATTGTTTATTTGCGCAGATTGGCTGCCAAGGAACGAACTGATCAAGCCGATCGGCACCTCGCCGGCTACTTGATCTTCATCGCGGGAGCAGCCAATGCCGGCGGGTTTCTGGCTGTCCAGCAATATACCTCTCACATGTCCGGTATTGTTTCGGCAATGGCCGACAATCTGGCCCTGGGCGATGTGATGCTGATGCTCTCGGGTGTAGGCGCGCTTTTGTCGTTCGTCGCAGGTGCGGCCATGTCGGCAATCCTGATCAATTGGGGACGCCGCCAACATCTGGAAAGCGAATATGCCTTTCCGCTTGTCCTGGAAGCCGGCTTGTTGATCTGCTTCGGCCTGCTTGGCAGCCATCTTGCCCGCCATCAGGGACTGTTTATTTCGCTGACGGTGATGCTGCTGTGCTTCATCATGGGTTTGCAAAACGCCATTATCACCAAGCTGTCTGGAGCGAGAATCCGGACAACCCATGTCACAGGACTGGTAACCGACATGGGTATCGAATTCGGCAAGCTGTTCTACTGGAATACCTCCAAGGACATTCCCTCGAAACCCCTGGTGAAAGCTGATCGCAAAAAACTGAAGCTGCTGGTATCGCTTGTTTTCCTCTTCTTCGCCGGGGGCGTTCTTGGTGCAGTGGGCTTCAAGCAGATGGGCTTCGCGGCGACCCTGTTTCTCGCCGCCCTGCTCCTGATGCTGGCTCTCATGCCTGTTCTCGACGATATCAGGACAAAGCTGAGGTCACGCCGGCAGTAACAGCAGAGCGCAGGCCCGGAGGATCGCCGGCTTTCCGGATTCGGCGTAACGATTATGTGAGCATCACCGGGTGCCATTATTGTTGCAGGCCAATGTATTGTCTTGTTCATTCCAGCCTTCCGGCGCTACGCCGAATTGCGAATGCTGCGGCGTGACAAGCAGGGGAGACAACCACATGATCCCGGGCAAGGAACTGGCGAAATGGCGCAACTGACCACAGCGCGCATCGAGGATTGACCGTTGAAGACCGGTCGCATCATCATGATTGTGGGAAACGGTGACGTGCCGGCAGGTGCTGGCGCCATGATCGATGCAGCCGATGTCGTGATCCGTTTCAACGATTGCCGCTCCGTCGGTGCCAGCGGCACAAAGACCGATATCGTCGCCGTCTGCAACACCGGTCGTCCTGCGCTCTCCATGCTGGGCGGTAGCTGGAAGTCCAATAGCGCTGTACGGCAGGCATGGGAGATCTGGAGCGTGCGATCCGGCGGGAAATTCGCGAACATGCGTGCAGAACTGGCAAAAACCTATCCAGATCTGGGCGATTTCTGCGACGATTACACGACGGATTTCGAGAGCTTCGCCCAGGCGACGGGCCGCCGGCATCGCGTCATCGCCGCCGCTGTGCATGAGCAGGTGGATCGGGATCTGGCGCGGTTTGGGCCGGCGCCCTACGCCGTGCCATCGAGCGGCATGATCGTCATTGCCGACGTCCTTTCCAGTTTTGCAACGCGGGATGACGACGTCGTACTGGCCGGTTTCGACCATTTTGGTTGGGAATTGCATCCCTTTGCCGCCGAACGACAGTTCGTCGATGTCCTTGCCGCCGAGGGCCGTCTTCGCCGTCTTCTTTGCCGCTCATAGAATCGTAACAATCGACTTGACGAACAAGAAATCCGTCAGTGATCTATCCGAACAGGTGTCCGCCATGTCCCCGGGCTAAACACCGTGTCGAACTGCGATTTGGCCAGCCGTGGCGCCCTGGCCGGCAATGACGTTTACGAGACCGCACGGAGCATCGCCCTTTTCGCACAGCCTCTTTGGCCGCTTTCAGATTCTCAGCCGTATCGCAAATCAGGTGGCTCAGGTACAACGACCTCCGCATCCGTGAAGAGGTTCGGGAACAGGCGTTCTCGGTAGTCGAGGGGAAATGCGATCCGAACTGGAGCTTTCGGGCTATCTGACTTCAGGAAGCCCTGTCTCACGAGACCGTTGAGTGTTGTGCGGGCTGTCCGCTCAGAGGTCTTCAGCACAAGATTGGCTTCTCCCCGAGCGAGCGAACCATGCTTCAACACAGCTGAGATTAGTTCAGGTGCACGCCTATCGTCGGAAGTGTCGCGAACGAGGGAACGATAGCGATCTTCCAAGCGATCAAAATCGAACATCGTGGTCGAAAAGCGCACCTGGTCGAGTGCAACCGTCAAGAACCATTCGCAGAAATCCTTCAGCGCCTTCTGGGACAGGTTGCCACGACCATCGAGATCTCCCTGCCGTGGGCTGTCGGCGTGATCCATGAGCCGCTTATATTCGCCACGATCTCTGAGACCACGGGCCAGCCCGCGGGAAATCGACCACAGCCCCTGCCCTCCGATACCAGCCTGCAGAGCCATGGCATGGGACATCAGACGAGACACGCGCCCGTTGCCATCGGGGAATGGGTGGATGTAGTTCAATCGGTGATGAGCGGAGGCAATGGCGATGATGCGAAGGCTGGCCTGTTTTTCGGCCGCTGCAAACCGTTTCTGGAACCATTCCATGAACGTTTGGACGCTTTCGGATGAAGGGGGCTGATGTCGGCCAACAGTGATATCCTGATCGGGAGAACAGCGGAACGCTCCAGGCACAATCTCCATCTTCGTGCCGTCCGGGCGTTCGGTGAAGCGGAATTCGTCGGGCATTTCGATATAAAAGCACCCATCAATCCATTTTATGAAATCGATTGATGTCGGGCTCGGTAGGTCGTCCCGTCGATGCATGGCGTCGATCTCGCGTTGCACTTCGACATGGGCCTTCGCCTCAAGGGCCAGCGCCCGCCGTTCGGGTTCAACCTCGACACCGGCCAGTGCTCGTTCGATGTCCTTTGGACGGGTATTGTGGCCCTCGATGAGGTTGCTGTAATAGCTGTTCATCATCCTGACGAGATCGGCCAGTTCGGCAGCCGATTCACGATGAAGGCCGCGGCCGAGATCCCCCGCCTCCCGCTGGAGTTCGACCGTCAGGTCGGCCAAGACAGCGGGAATGCTATCCTCGAAGAATAGCGGCTCGATCCGCGACGGAGTCTCGATGGTGCTCATTTTTTGCCGATCTTATTGAGCGCATAAAGTCTTGCATTTAAAACATTTTATGACGCTGAAAGCAAGGTTTTGCCGATACCTGTTGCCGATCTTGGTTGCCAGTTACTACCGATAAGGAAATGCTGCTCGATCAGGCGCGAGACGGGTCCCGGAATTCACAACAACCAAGCCATGTGCGACACCATACCCGTCGCCGAAAACGCGCTGTACGGGATCGAGGGCACGACGCGGCGATGGGATGGCTATCCGCACCGCGTTCATCAAGCGGCCATTACGCGAAAAGTGTATGCATATGTCCACATTGACGACAGCAGCGCGGCGGCGCACTGAAGGCATTGCGAAAGAGGCGCTGGCCCACATCGGCCAGGCGATCTGATGACTGCCGACCGCGGGATGGATAAGAGCTTGAACGCGCCGACGCACCATCGGCTCGCGCCATGAACGGCTCCTGGCGTGCCGCTGGTTCAGACCTCTGAGCCGAAGGACGGATTGGGGCGGAACTTTGGCCTTCGTGCCGGTTATCTCAACGACTCGGGCGCTGGAACTTTGGATCTGCGCATTGTGCTTTCCGACAACCACCTCGATCCCGGTGCGGGCATTGGTATCAAGTGGTGATCACCCGGCGAGAGGCCGCCTGTAAGGGTTTCCATTCGATCTGCAATGGACTACAGAGCCCCTTCCGGTCATCCCTCATTCGCGGTGCGCCATCGCGCCCCGGTCCACGCCCTTGCGAGTTCTTTGAGCGTCGCCTATGGCCCGAACCGCGTCATGGCTGATTGCGGGCCCGGCAGGAATCGAAGCTGCCGCGGATTCGGATTTCATCCAATAATTCAACGCAAAGCTGTAAATCCGCCACCGGCCGATCCGTACAATCCGGCGGGAAGATAGAAACTATCTATTAACGATAAAACGAATGGCTTTTTCCCGCCGCACCACCCATGCGGGGGCGGTTCTCTTACCGCGCCACTTCACGCATTACCGCCACTCTCCAAGTAATATCTAATATTACCGGAATCTAAAAAGACAAATGTATCAAACTGTTAGTTGATTTCCCATTATCTCTTCTCTATGCAGCGAGCAAACTTGCGTACACCCCTCAAGCCTCTATCTGTTATCTTTTAACGAACAGTGGTTTATCAAAGAAATAACATTCTCCACGCAATAGGCTGGCATCCTTCCGTATGGTCAGACACTATCGTCGCACATACTCAATAAACATGTATTCTTACTCGTAATCATACCCAAAGAAGCCGGAACGCTTGTACCGGCTCGGAGTTGAAGGCACGCATATTTCAAAGGAGGAGCCCCCTATGAGAGAAGCATCGGAAATCTATGCACTGAATAATGAGCTTCCAACCAGCCGCTTCTCGAACCGTCCACTCTACCTGCAGGTGCGCGACGCGATCGCCCAGCGAATCGCCACCGGCGAGTGGAAGCCGCACGCTGCCATTCCCAACGAAACCGATTTGGCGCGCGAGTTCGGCGTCAGCCCGGGCACCATGCGCAAGGCACTGGATCTGGCTGAGACGGAGCGGCTGGTCACGCGCCGGCAGGGCCGTGGCACCTTCGTGAACGATCAGTCTTCCGAGGAATATGCCGCACGCTACAGCAATATCAGGAGCCGTGACGGCAAGCGGGTGGACGGCGACGTGGAGGTGCTGGGCATCTATGAGACAACGGTCAGCGAAGCCGACGGCATGCGCTTGCGCCTGCGGGCCCGCGAGCGGGTGCATCACATCCAGCGCCTTTGGTCGGCCAATGGCAAGCCCTATATGCTGGAGGATGTGGTGCTATCCGCCAAATTGTTCCCTGGGCTCGCCGGCCATGACAAGGCATCGCAGCGCCTCGCAGTGCTGGCGCAGCAATTCGGGGTTCTGCTCGGCCGGAGCGATGAGCGCATCACCATCAACAGCGCAGCGCCTGACGTGGCCTCCACCCTGCAAGTCGAAGCAGGAACCACCATCATGTGGCTTGATCGCGTGATCTATACGTTGCAGGGCGTACCCGCGGAATGGCGCCTGGGGCAATGCCTTGTGGAGGAAGGCAGATATTACATGGCGCAGAGCAGCTAGCTGTGCCGCTATCGAACCCGCATGCGGCATACATGCTATTTGTGGAGGGAGGGATATAAAGCGGAAACGCTCACGCTACCTCGCGGACCCATGGCGGCTTTCCGTCCATCTGTCTTCCTTTGCTTCATCATCAAGATCATCAAACGGCAAGTCAGCCGGGTTCGCATGGACTGCCGGGATTTTGGCTGGAAAGATATGTGGCGCATTCGGCACAAGGCTTGCCACGCTTAAAAATGTCAGGGTGCTCCATACGAGCAATTGCTTTTTCAAGGCTTGCTCCTTCGCAGATGAATTTCACCGGCGATGGGCAGCCTCACCATTTTTCCAGCAAATTTGAGGCATGATACGCTTCTTTACTAAGAACGACCGAAGGCGGCGGGGTCTAACGATCCTCTTGTGCATGACCAAAGGGCAGCAAACCCGACCGCTTTCAGCCGTCGCAGCCGTAGCATAACACGCCAAAAGGCGGGGCAGCATGCCAAATGGAACCTGCCGGCGATTGGGGAAACTTCCGTAAGCAATTTGATATTGCAGATTGGATACTGCCTATCGTTGGATAAAAACGATTCAAAGAAAACAATAACAGACCCACGGACTCATCTGTCCGCCTTACTCCGGCTCGCTGAGCCGGTATCCGACACCGGTTTCGGTCAGGATATAACGGGGTTGATCCGGCGTCTGCTCGATCTTCTGGCGGAGCTGGCGCACATAGACCCTGAGATATTGCACGTCGGTGGCTCCGCCCCAAATCCGCTCCAGGAGGAACCGGTGGGTCAGCACCCTGCCGGCATGTTGCACGAGGACGCGAAGAATGTCGTATTCCTTCGGCGACAGCTTGACCTCCTTGTCACCGAGCCTGACGATCCGTTTCACCAGATCGACCGACAGATCGCCGGTGTGGAAGATCGGCTTTTCACCCTGCTGCTGCAGTCTGTGCCGGAGCGCGACACGAATGCGCGCAACGAGCTCGTTCATGCCGAACGGCTTGGTCACGTAATCATCGGCCCCCAGTTCAAGGGCCCCGACAATGCCGACTTCATCCGTGCGGCTCGAAAGGATGACCACGGGAAGCGCCATTCCCTCGTTGCGCCATTTGCGCAACAGTTCATGCCCGGATATATCGGGCAGACCCAGATCGAGGAGGATCAGATCGGGTCGGTTGGCTTCCAACTGTTCGATGGCCGTCTTCGCATTGGACGCTTCCAGGATGGTGTAGCCCTGCGTCGACAGGCCGACACGCAGGAGTTTCCTGATCGGTGGCTCGTCATCGACGACAAGGATTTTTACCGTGGATATGGTCATGTGGGATTATCCAGAAACGGTTCTTCGGATGGCACCGGCATGGTGATGGTGAAGACCGCACCCGACCTGTCCGTCCTGTTGCCGGCCGATATCGTTCCCCCCATCGCTTCGATGAATCCCCGGCAGATCGAAAGGCCGAGCCCTGTTCCCGCGCGTACCTGATCGCTCTTGGCCACGCGGTAGAATGTATCGAAAACCCGCTCCAGATCTTGCGGAGGAATGCCGGGGCCTTCGTCCATGATTTGGAGAACCACGAAATCCTCGTTCTCGCGGCCCCGGATAACAATGGCGGACTCCGCCGGTGCATATTTGGCGGCATTGTCGAGAAGATTGAACAGAACCTGCTCGAACAGTACCGGATCGAGCCTCAGCATCGGCAGGTCGGATGGAATGTCGATATCTATTTCATGGCCGACGGTCATTTTCCTGGCCCGCTTCAAAGCGCTGCCGACGATATCGCCGACATAATGGAGCCCGAGCTGCGGCTCCGTCGAGATCGCGCCGGACTCGATCCGGGTCATGTCGAGCAGATTGGCGATGAAGCGGTTGAGCCTCTCGGATTCGTCGATGACTGTGCCAAGCAGTTCCGCCTTGGCCTGATCGTCGAGGGCCGGAGCGAATTCCTTCAGCGTGCCTGCCGCGCCCATGATGGCGGCGAGCGGCGTCTTGAGATCGTGCGAAATCGAGGTCAGGAGGGCGGATCGCAGCCGGTCCGTTTCGATGGTGCGCTGGGCCCGGTCCATATCCTCGACCAGATGCACCCGTTCGATCGCCAGCGCCGCCTGATCGATCAGCGCGTCGAGCAGGCGCCGCTGGTCGGGCGTAAGCAACGGTCCGGGCTTGTCGCTGTCGATGCCGACAATGCCGACCACGCCGCGTCCCGTGCGCATGGGCAGGAACAGGCGCCGGGCGCCGGGCAGCGTGTCCGCGCCGCGTCCCGCCGGGCGGTCGTTCTTCCAGGCCCAGTTGGCGGCTGCCAGATCGGAATCATCCAGCATGTCCTCCGGCGGATAGCCTGACTTGACGGTGATTGCGCCGTCTTGTTCCGGCAAGAGAAGCACGACCTGCACTTTCAGCATCAGGGCCGTCTGATAGGCGGCGACCCAGAGGACGTCATCCAGCGTACCAACGCCGGCGAGCTTCCGGCTGAACGTATAGAGCGATTCCGTCGTGCGCGCTCGTCCCATCGCCGCCACGGCCTGAATGCGGGCTCGCGCCGCGACATGGGAAACGACGATTGCCACGATGCCGAAAAAGATGACGGCGATGACATCGGTCGGACGTGAAACAAGCAGCGTGTAATAGGGATCGGTGAAAAAGAAATTGTAGCAAAGCGTGGAAAGCACGCTGGTGAAGAGTGACGGCCACAGGCCGAAGCGCACCGCGACGCCGACAATGGCGGCGAGAAAGACCAGATCGATATTCTCGATGCGAATCCACGGCCATAGTGCGAGGCCGAACCCCACGCTCGCCGCCACCGCGAGCACCGACACGCCATAGGGGCGGTAATTGAACGCCGGAGCAGGCTGCGCTGTCTTCACCGTCTTTTTCGCGATTGCGCCACCGGCGATCTGTTCGCCGGCGATGACGTGCACGCTGATATTGCCGGCCCGGCGCACCAGTTCGTGCACCACCGAGCCGTTCAGGATCTCGAACCACCGCGAGCGGCTGGATTTGCCGATGACGATATGGGTGATGTTGTTTGCCTGGGCATAGCCGATCGCGTCGTCGGCGACGCGGCGCTCGCTCCCCGGGATGGTGACCGCTTCACCTTTCATCCCCTGGGCGAGACGAAGCGTATCGGCAATGCGGTCACGCTGTTCCTCGCTGAGCTCGGAACCACGCCTGCATTCGATATAAAGCGCGGTCCATGGCGCGTGCAGCCGGTCGGCAAGGCGCTTTGCATAGCGCACCAGCCCGGCAGAGCGGGGATCCTCGCTGACGCAGACCAGAATGCGCTCGCCCGCCGCCCATGGTCCTTCGATGGCGCCCGCCTGCATCTGCGTCAGCAATTGCTCGTCCACCTGCTCGGCCGTGCGGCGCAAGGCAAGCTCGCGCAGCGCGGTCAGATTGGCGGGCGAGAAGAAATGTTTCAGCGCGCGCGTCGCCTGCTTGGCAACATAGACCTTGCCGTCTCTCAGGCGCGCGATCAGGTCTTCGGGCGTGAGGTCGATCAGTTCCACGGCATCGGCGCGGTCGAATATCGCATCCGGCACCGTCTCGCGCACCCGGACGCGCGTGATCTGGGCGACCACATCATTGAGGCTCTCGATGTGCTGGATATTGACGGTGGTGTAGACGTCGATGCCGTTATCCAGCAGTTCTTCCACATCCATATAGCGCTTGGGGTGGCGGCTTCCCGATGCGTTGGTATGCGCAAGCTCGTCCACCAGCACGATCTGCGGCCGCCGCTCGATGATGGCGTCGATGTCCATCTCTTCGAGCCGGCGGCCTCTATAGGTGATGTGCTTATGGGGGACGATCTCCAATCCCTCGAGCAGGGCCGCCGTCTCGTTGCGGCCATGGGTCTCCACCACGCCGGCGACGATGTCATAGCCGTCCTTTGCCCGCGCATGGGCGGTCCGCAGCATCTCATAGGTCTTGCCGACGCCCGGCGCTGAGCCGACAAAAATCTTGAGCTTGCCCGCGCGGGTCTCCTCCCGCTGCGCCGCCTTCAGCAGGGCTTCGGGTGAGGGGCGTCTGTCAGGATCGCGCCGGTCGTTGGCCATTCGTTTCCTATACGTGGCGAAGATGCCCCTCACCCTTACCCTCTCCCCGTGCTTACGGGGAGAGGGTAAGGGTGAGGGGCAATTTGCAGGATAAATCCTAACTGCCTCGCTGATCGAGCGCCAGATTGAGTTCTAGCACATTTACCAGCTTGGCCGATGTGAGAAAACCGCCCGGTTTGAAGGACTGCTTATGGATCAGCGCCTCGACCTGGGCAATGGGCAACCCACGCGCTGCCGCCACGCGCGGGGCCTGATAGAGCGCGGCGTGTTCCGAGATGTTGGGGTCGAGTCCTGAACCGGAAGCCGTCGCCAGTTCGGCGGGAAGGGGGTTCTGCGGGGTGGCGCCGTAGCGGGCGATGGTTTCTTCTGCGCGTTTCGTCAAATCGGCGCTGGTCGGTGATTTGTTGCTGCCGCCGGCGGCGTCGGCGTTGTAATCCACCGCCGATGGTCGCGGCCAGAAATATTTGGGCGGAGTGAAGCCTTGAGCGATCTGGCGGCTGCCGACAATCGTGCCGTTCGGCAAGGTTATCAGGGAGCCTTCCGCCGTACCGGGCGTTACGGTCTGGCCGAAGGCCCAGACGGCGGTGGAGTAACCGCCAACACAGATCAGCATGGTGGCGACGCTTATGCGAAGGCTGGCAAGTAGAGTTTCCATGATCGGTCTCCGATTCATTTCATATAGGTAAGATGCTCGGCAATGGGCCCAAGCGTTGCCGCCGGGAAGAAGGTGAGCGCGCCGACGATGAAGATCGTCGCGATCAGCATTCCGGCGAAGGTGCCGTCTTCCACGCTCAGCGTTCCGCTCGATTCGGCGCTGCGCCGTTTGGCCGACAGCGAGCCGATGATCGCCAGCGGCAGGATGATCGGGATGAAGCGTCCGAGCAGCATCACCAGACCTGTCGCGATGTTCCACGGCATGGTGTTGTCGCCAAGACCTTCGAAGCCCGAGCCGTTATTGGCCGCAGCCGATGTGAACTCGTAGAGCATCTCGCTGAAGCCGTGCGGGCCGATATTGTTGAGCGTATCGCGTCCCCATGGCGTTGCCGCGAACACAGCCGTCCCGACGAGGATGAAGAACCCGTGGCTCAGCAGGGCCAGCATGGCAAACTTGACCTCGCGCGCCTCGACTCGCCAGCCCAGATATTCCGGCGTGCGGCCGATCATCATGCCGGCGATGAAGACGCCGACGACCATATAGAGGAACATGTTGATCATGCCGACGCCGACGCCGCCGAAGGTGGCGTTCAGCCACATGCCGATCATCGGCATCAGCCCGGTCATCGGATTGAGGCTGTCATGCATCGCGCCGACGGAACCGTTGCTGGTCGATGTGGTCAGCACGGACCAGAGCGGGCCGCCGGTGGGGCCGAACCGCAGTTCCTTGCCTTCGAGATTGCCGGCAGTCTGCTCGACGGCCAAATTTGCGAAGGCTTCCGTCGGGGCGCTTTCGAAATAGACGGCGCCGGTGATCTTGACGAGCAGCAGCACCATCATGACACCGAAGATAACAGCGGCGTGGCGCATGCGTCCGATGATGCGGCCGAACATCCAGACACATGCCATCGGAATGATGATGATCGCTATCATGGAGAGCGCATTGGTCCAGAAACTGGTGTTTTCGAGCGGATGCGTCGAGTTGGGGCCGAAGAAGCCGCCGCCGTTGGTGCCCAGTTGCTTGATCGCCACGAACGCCGCGACAGGGCCGCGTGCGATGGTCTGCTGCACGCCTTCCAGCGTCGTGGCGACAGCCGCTCCGTGGAATGTCATCGGCAATCCGCCTGATACCAGCAGGCAGGCGACGACGAGTGCTATCGGCAGAAGCACCAGGAAGGTTGCGCGTTGCACATCGACGAAGAAATTTCCAAGCTCCCGGCCCGCCAGCCCGCGCGCCAGAGCGGCAAGGGCGGCAATGCCCGTCGCGGCTGACACGAATTGCAGCCACATCAGCGCCGCCAACTGCGACAGGTAGGAGAGAGACACCTCACCGGAATAATGCTGGAGATTGGTGTTGGTGGTGAACGAGGCGGCGGTGTTGAAGATCAGGCTGCCTTCAAGCGCGCCTTTGCCATCGGGATTGAGCGGCAGATATTGCTGCAGCGCCAATAGCGCGAAGCACACGACGAACATGACGATGTTGAACGCCAGCATCGCCAGCATGTACTGCTTCCAGTCCTGGGTGCCACGCGTGGATGCGCCGCCGATGGATTGGAAAAGGCGCGTGAAAGCGTTCGCGTCCATGGCCCAGGCCATGTAGCGACCGAGCGGCCATGAGATGAGCGCCGTGCCGCCGACGATGAGCGCGACGAAGAGTATGGATTGTAAGAGCATCGAGATAACTCCGGATCAGGGTAGAGCGGTTCCTGTTTTGATGTTTGCGCCATGCCCCTCACCCTTACCCTCTCCCCGTGAAGAACGGGGAGAGGGGGCGTAGACCTTGCCACCTCTTCCTTCTCCCCGTGCTTTACGGGGAGAAGGTGCCGGCAGGCGGATGAGGGGCATTCCAGTTACATCAGCGTTTCCATCCAAAAATGAACCGCTCTAAGCGCGGTCGATGGCCGAGGTCAGGGCGATGAGGAGCCCGAATACCGCCAGCCCCAGAATGAGATAGAGAATGGTCATTGTCTTGATCCCTTTCGATCAAACGAGATGCAGCGCGGTGATAGCCATGTCGATGAGCTTGATGCCCGCGAATGGCACGATCAGCCCGCCGAGGCCGTAGATCAGCAGGTTGCGCCGCAACAGGGGACCGGCCCCGATCGCACGGTAAGCGACGCCTTTCAGCGCCAGCGGGATGAGCGCGATGATGATGAGCGCGTTAAAGATGATCGCGGAAAGGATGGCGCTTTCAGGCGTTGACAGCCCCATGATGTTGAGCGCGCCCAGATGCGGATAGAGCGTGACGAACATCGCAGGCAGGATGGCAAAGTATTTGGCGACATCGTTGGCGATGGAGAATGTGGTCAGCGAACCGCGCGTCATCAGAAGCTGCTTGCCGATCTCGACGATCTCGATGAGCTTGGTCGGATCGGAATCGAGGTCGATCATGTTGCCCGCCTCGCGCGCGGCCACCGTGCCGGTGTTCATCGCCACGCCGACATCGGACTGGGCCAGCGCCGGGGCGTCATTGGTGCCGTCGCCGCACATGGCGACCAGCTTGCCCTTGGCCTGTTCGTCGCGGATCAGCCGCAGCTTGTCCTCGGGCGTGGCCTGCGCGAGAAAATCATCGACGCCGGCCTCGGCTGCGATGGCTGCCGCCGTCATCGGATTGTCGCCGGTGATCATCACGGTGCGGATGCCCATACGGCGCAATTCGGCAAAGCGCTCGCGAATGCCGCCCTTGACGATGTCCTTCAGATGAATGACGCCCAGCAGGCGGCCATCGCGCACGACGGCAAGCGGTGTGCCCCCCTTTTTGGCGATCTCGTCGCTGATCGACTGGATATCGCGGACCGCCTCGTTTCTGGCCCGCGCATTGCCGGTCTTGGATGAAATCTGATCGACATATTTCAGCACCGCATCCACCGCACCCTTGCGGATGGACGCGCCATCGGAATCGATGCCGCTCATGCGGCTTTGCGCGGTAAACGGCACGAAGGTGGCGTTGAGGCTTGCCATGTCGCGCGCCCGGATGCCGTATTTCTCCTTGGCGAGAACGACGATGGAGCGTCCCTCGGGCGTCTCGTCGGCGAGCGAGGCAAGCTGGGCTGCATCCGCCAGTTCGTGCTCGCTCACCCCGCTCACCGGGCGGAACTCGGTCGCCTGGCGGTTGCCCAGCGTGATCGTCCCGGTCTTGTCGAGCAAGAGCGTGTCGATATCGCCCGCCGCTTCCACGGCGCGGCCCGACATGGCCAGCACGTTGAAGCGCACCAGCCGGTCCATGCCGGCGATGCCGATGGCCGAGAGAAGCGCGCCGATGGTCGTGGGGATCAAGGTCACGAACAGGGCGACCAGCACGATAACGGGAATGGCGCCGCCGGCATAGGCGGCAAAGCTGGGGATCGTCGCCACCGCCATGACGAAGATCAGCGTCATCGCGGCCAGCAGGATGTTGAGGGCGATTTCGTTCGGCGTCTTTTGACGCTCGGCCCCTTCGACGAGCGCGATCATGCGGTCGAGGAAGGTGGAGCCGGCAGCGGCGGTGATGCGCACGCGGATCCAGTCGGAGAGAACCTGCGTACCGCCGGTTACGGCAGAACGGTCGCCGCCGGACTCGCGGATGACCGGCGCGGATTCGCCTGTTATCGCCGCCTCGTTGACCGAGGCGATGCCTTCGATGATCTCGCCGTCCGAGGGGATGATATCGCCGGCTTCCACGAGAACGATGTCGCCGACCTTCAGGCCGGTGCCGGGCACCAGCTTGAAATCCGACCTGCTATCGCCGGCCAGCAATTTGGCTTGCGTCTCCGTGCGTGAACGGCGCAGCGAATCCGCCTGCGCCTTGCCGCGCCCTTCCGCGACGGCTTCTGCGAAATTGGCGAAAAGCACGGTGAACCACAGCCAGAGGATGATCTGGAAGGAGAAGCCCAGATTGCTTGCACCCGTCGCCAGATCCTTCAAAAACAGCACAGTCGTCAGCGCAGACACGACAGCGACGACGAACATAACCGGGTTCCTGGCAAGGCTGCGCGGATCCAGTTTCCTGAACGCCCCGCCGATGGCGGGGATGAGAATGCGAGCGTCCATGATGCTCGCGGATTTGGACTGGCTCATGAGAGACTCCAAGTTAACTTGCTTGGTGATGTCGGGATCAGATCGCCGTGAACACACGTGTAAGCAGGGCGGCGGCGAGCACGACGACCAGCGTCACACCGAGAATGATCTCCGAGGCGCGAGGCGGCTTGCCAGTTTCACGCCGCGCATGAAGCACGCCCTTTCGATCCCGCGGCTTTTTCAAAAGCGCTCCGGATGAAGCAGGGCATATGTCAGATAGACAGCGACGAAGACGGTGACGGCACCGCCCAGAAGATATTCCACAAGCATCCTTCGGCCTCAAATCAGGTTCGACATGCAGATTAAGCACATGAGGAGATATGGGCCCGACCCGCATAAAGGATCGAGAGAGGCCGAAGGGGAAAGAAATAAAAATCTCATAAAGAAATCGCGTTGCGGCAATTGCGGCGAAGGCCCTCGCCTCCTCCCGGTGAGCGGCATGCCGCGGAAACGGACAAAGGCCGCATCGCCCTGGAAGAACCGAGGCGCGTCATGACGCCTCGGCAACTCGCCTCGTGTCCGGAGCCATCAATTGGTCAGGCGCAATGTTTCGAACAGGAACCAGACATGCCGTTCGCTTTCGTCGATCCAGTTTTCGATGAGGCTTGCCGTCGCCACATCGCCGTGCTCGTCGCAAAGATCGTGCAGGATGCGGAAGCGGGGACAATGTGCTTGTCAGGCGGGTGACGGAGAAGCGAGCCTCTTCGAACGGACAGACCGCCATGCAAGGCGCATGTCGTCGTCCAAAGCACAGGCCAATCTCATCATCAGATGGCAAGCGAGAGCCCATTGCTATTTCCTGATGGGGTATCTCCTGATGGGCATTGCCTCGAAGAGATCACCAGCATGACGGCCATATCATAACAGCGATGTCGCCGCATCACTTGTATAGCGATACCCAGATTTGACGGATCGGTGCGGTCGAGATACGGAGCAGCCTTCAAAGCAGCCGGATCGTCGTCACATAGGCTTCGAAAAAATCCGAGAATTTCGCGACCCGCATCGGCAGCTTGTCATAGGGCGGGTAGTACAGCGTCAGCCAGAGTTCGGGCGGCTGCCAGTCTGCGAGGATCTGCACGAGGTGGCCAGCGGCCAATGCCTCGTCGACGATGAAGAACGGCAGCAGCGCCACGCCTTCGCCATTTTCGGCAAGCCGTGCAATCAGATCGCCATTGTTTCCGGCAAGCA
The DNA here is from genome assembly GCF_002980495.1 of Phyllobacterium phragmitis. GTDB lineage: Bacteria > Pseudomonadota > Alphaproteobacteria > Rhizobiales > Rhizobiaceae > Paramesorhizobium > Paramesorhizobium phragmitis. The sequence continues at coordinate 39,899 of NZ_PVBR01000009.1, read as the reverse complement.
CCTTGCCCGCTCTTACTCTGCGCGTCTTTCCGGCATGGGTAAGCTCCCATGTCTCGGCCAGCGCTTCCTCGTCATAGGCAAGGCAGGCGGCGTCATCGAGATCGTCGGGTGTTTGCGGCGTACCGTTGGTGGCGAGATATCCTGGCGAGGCAACCAGCATGCGGCGCACGCGGCAGATCTTGCGCCAGATGGTCGACTTGTCGCGCGGCGGCTCGGAAATGCGCACGGCAAGGTCGAAACGGTCGTTGACGATGTCGATAAAGCGGTCGGTCAACGTCGCCGACACGGCGATGCCGGGATGCTCGGCGCGAAAACCGGACACCACGTCGGGCAGGATCCGCTGGCCGAGCGACAGCGGCGCGTTGAGCCTGATCAGCCCCGCGGCCTCGCCCTCCTCGGCCCTGACCTCGTCCGCCGCCGCGTCGAAAGCCTCCAGAAGCGGCCCGACACGCGCGGCATAGACTGCGCCCGCCGATGTCAGGGAAACCTGCCTGGTGGTGCGCAGCAGCAGTTGCACGCCCAGCCGGTCCTCGAGCGCGCCGACCGCGCGGGTCACGGTTGGCGCGGTCATCGATAATTGCCGTGCGGCTGCAACGAAACTGCGCTGCCTGGCGACCGTCAGGAACACCCGGATGTCGTTCAAATCGTCCATCGGCTGATTATTGCAATAATTGCAATAATATTGTCAATATTATTTCTATTCTCCTGATGGCGATCTTGCCCCATCTTGTGGCCATAACAGCGGCGCGAGGGCGCCGGAATAGGGAGCAACACCATGCTTACACAGATCAAAGGCCTGCACCACGTTACCTCCATGGCTGCCAATGCCCAGCAGAACAGCGATTTCTTCACCAGGACGCTGGGCCTGCGGCGCGTCAAGAAGACGGTCAATTTCGACGCCCCCGAGGTCTACCACCTTTATTATGGCGACGAACTCGGCACGCCCGGTTCGGTCATGACCTATTTTCCCTTCCCGCATATCACGGCCGGTCGTCTAGGCGCGGGGGAAGTCGGAGAAACCTATTTCGCCGTTCCCAGGGGATCGCTCGGCTACTGGAAGGGCCGGTTCGACAATCTCGGCGTGAAGGGGCTTCAGGAAACGGAAGTGTTCGGCGAAAAGCGGCTGCGCTTCCACGGACCGGATCATGACGGCTTTTCGCTGATCGAGGTCGATGACGACCGCCGCGACGGCTGGCTGCATGACGAAATCGGTGCTGCCGAAGCGATCAAGGGCTTTCACGGTGCGAGCATACGCTTGAAGAATGCCGGCGCCACCCGCGAACTCCTGGGCTTCATGGGCTATGAGGCGGTGGACAGCAAGGACAACTGGTCACGCCTCGCCATCAAGGGCGGCAATGGCGCCGGCTTTATCGACCTCGAAACCGTGCCGCAGGCGGACTATGCACGCCAGGGGGCAGGCTCAGTGCACCATATCGCCTTTGCGGTCGAAGACCGTGCCGCACAGCTCGAGGCGAGAAAAGCGCTGCTTGATACGGGCTATCAGGTCACGCCGGTGATCGACCGCGATTATTTCTGGGCGATCTACTTCCGCACGCCGGGTGGCGTGCTGTTCGAAATCGCCACCAACGAGCCCGGCTTCGACCGCGACGAAGACACAGCGCATCTCGGCGAAGCCCTGAAGCTGCCGGCACGCTATGAGCCGCACCGGGCGCAGATCGAGCAGATGCTCGACCCGATCAAGGACTGATACGCCGTTCACAAAAACAGATAGGCGGTGGGGCCTGCCGGTCCCGCCCGTTGAACGAAGACGTTGGAGACGAAGACGATGACGACCTCTTATCAAGCCTTCAGGAAACCACCGGCCGCCGGAGCGCCACTGGTGTTTACGTTTCACGGCACAGGCGGCAACGAGCTGCAGTTCACCGAACTGGTCGAGCAGATCATGCCGGATGCCGGCATCGTCTCGCCCAGGGGCGATGTATCGGAATTCGGCGCGTTGCGCTTCTTCCGCCGCACGGGCGAAGGTGTCTACGACATGCAAGACCTTGCCCGGCGCACCGACAAGATGGCCGGGTTCATCGCCGCTCACAGGGCCGAGCACCCGGACCGGCCGGTCTATGGTCTTGGCTATTCGAACGGCGCCAACATCCTGGCCGCCGTCCTGTTCAAGCACCCCGAGCTGTTCGATCGGGCCGCACTCATGCATCCACTCATCCCGTGGACGCCCGAGGCGCAGGCCGGACTGAAGGGCAAGCGGATCCTGATCACCGCCGGCGAGCGCGATCCGATCTGCCCGCTGCCGCTGACACAGGCGCTCACGGCCTATTTCAGGCGCCAGGAGGCCGATGTCGAACTCAGCCTGCATGCCGGCGGACACGAGATTCGTCAGAACGAACTTCAGGACCTTCAGGCCTTTTTCACCCGGAAGACAGCAGGCCCGCTGGCGGAGCCCCATAGGCTGTCGGCAGGTTGAACCCTTCCCCACGATTTGATGCGACACCCCGCCTGGAAAGCGCGGGATAGGCACACGGAGGCACCGATGATTCTCATCCATGAAAATATGAGCCGCGGCCGGACGAACAAGGGATGGCTCGACAGCTATCACACCTTCTCCTTCGGCGGCTTTCAGGACCCGACGCGCATGGGCTTCGGCCCGCTTCGCGTGATCAATGAAGATTGGATCGCGCCCGGTTCGGGCTTTTCCGAACATGCGCACGACAACATGGATATCCTCACCATGGTTCTTCAGGGAAAACTGCGGCACCAGGACACGATGGGCAATGTCTCGGTCATCGAGCCGGGCGCGATGCAGCTGATGTCGGCGGGAACGGGTCTGCGCCATTCGGAGATGAATGCGTCTGAAAACGAGACGGCGCATTTTCTGCAGATCTGGCTGATCCCGCAGACATCAGACGCCGCGCCGCATTATCAGCATGCGCGCCTGCCGGCGGCCGAAGAGGCGCGGGACTGGACGCTGATCGCCAGCGGCGATGCCGGCGAAGCGCCCCTCGCCCTTCTCTCCGACAGCAGGATATCGATCGCCTGCCCGAGGGACGGCGACCGGAGCAATATCCCGGTCGCCGCCGGCCGCCTCGCCTTCGTGCAGATCATCGAAGGCCTGGCAAAGATCGGCGACGAGGAATTGAGAGCCGGAGACGGACTTCAGATTTCTGATGCGACCGGTCTTGAAATCGACTGGCTGACGGATGGCAAAGCGCTTCTCTTCGATATGCCACGCTGAGAGACGGGCTCTCCTGGAGCGGTTTGTGATTTAAGGGAATCGGGACCCCGCTCCAATTCTTTGTCTATGCAAGCACCGCAATATCACGGAATATTTTCCTCTTTCACAAATGCGTGCGAAAGGGGGTTGCGCAGCGAATAACACCTTGTTACGTTGCGTTACCGTTCGCTAGTTATCTGTGCCGAACTTGGGCGGGGGCCCGGCGCATGGAGGTTGAGATGAGCGATATAATGAGAAGTGCTATTTTTTATTCGATGATGATCATCACGCTCAATATGGCGCTTGCCATCGGCGTGATGGGGCGCGACTTGCTGCCATAGGCACGCCGGACTTTCAGCCATCATTCCTGCGCGCATCTTGCAAATTTAAGATTTCGAACGGAAAAAGCGTTTCAGATGATCCTGAAACGCTTTTTTGTCGAGAATTATTCAGACCGCACTGTCAGCATATCTCGCGCCGGCCGCGTGGCGGCAATTCGTTCATCTCGTGAGCGAAGATTGCCGGTGGCAGCGGATCGACGCCGCGGATGATGTCGGCGCCCTTTTCGCCTACCATGATCGTCGGTGCATTGGTGTTGCAGGAGGGGACGCGCGGCATGACGGAACTATCGCAGACGCGCAGGCCTTCGATCCCCCTCACCTTCAATTCGAGGTCGACCACCGCCATCGCGTCGGCGCCCATCTTGCAGGTGCCGACGGGATGATGATCCGTCTTGGCATTGGCGCAGCCATAGTCGAAGAGGTCTTCGTCGGTGACGGCGCCCGGCCCTGGCAGGCGCTCGGCCAGCACATAGGGCTTGAGCGCCGCCTGTTGCATGATTTCGCGGGCGATCTTCAACCCCTCGATCGACATCTTGCGGTCATGCGGATCGCTCCAGTAATTCGGATCGATCAGCGGGGCGGCCGCCGCATCGCTTTTGGCAAGGCGCACCGTGCCGCGCGAGCGGGGATGCAGATAGGCGGAGTTGAGCGTCACGCCGGCATTCTTCAGCCGTGCCACACCTGCCTCGATGCCTGAGCCAAGGCCCAGATGGAACTGGATGTCGGGCGAGCGGGCCTGCGCGTCGGCATACCAGAAGCCGCCCGTCTCGAAGAGGCTGGAGGCGACCGGGCCGGTGCGGAACAGCACATATTGGATGCCGGCCCAAAGCGTGCGGTGCAGCTTCGCCACATTGTCATAGGTGTGATCACCCGTGCATTCGCAAATGACGAAGAGGTCGAGATGGTCCTGCATGTTCCCGCCGACGCCGGGCAGATCATGGACGACGGGAACACCGACGCTTTTGAGATGATCCGCCGGGCCGATACCCGATTGCAGAAGCAGCTTGGGCGAGCCGATCGCGCCTGATGAGATCAGCACCTCGCGCCCGGCGCGGATGATCTGGGTAGCGCTGCCACGCGCCACTTCGACGCCGACGGCCCTGCCCTTCTCGACGACGATGCGCGTCACCGGCGCGCCGAGGCGGACCGTCAGGTTCCTGCGCCCGCGAATCGGGCTGAGATAAGCCATGGAGGCCGAGGAACGGCGCTTGTCGCGTTGCGTCAACTGGTAGAAGCCGACGCCCGCCTGCTGCCGGCCGTTAAAATCGTGATTATAGGGTATGCCCAATTCCTGCCCGGCGCGGATATAGGCGTCGCAGATCGGCAACGTCGCGGCCGGCATGGAGACACCGAGCGGCCCGCCATAGGCGTGGTAATCGTCGGCAAAGCGCTGGTTGTCCTCGGCGCGCTTGAAATAGGGGAGCACCGAGCGATAATTCCAGCCCGTGCAGCCGTCTTCCTTTTCCCACAGATCGTAATCGGCGGCATTGCCGCGAGTATAGAGCTGGGCGTTGATCGAGGAACCGCCGCCGACCACCTTGCCTTGCGTATAGCGCAGCACCCGGCCCTTCATGTGCTTTTGCGGGACCGTTTCCCAGCCCCAGCTCGCCACGCCCTTGGTCATTTTGGCGAAGCCCGCCGGCATATGAAAAAGCGGGTTCCAGTCACCGCCGCCCGCCTCCAGCAGCAGCACGCGAACCGACGGATCCTCGCTCAACCGATTGGCGAGAACGCAGCCCGCAGGCCCGGCGCCGGTGATGATATAGTCGTAATCCATGGTTTCCTCCCAGAACACCCCCCTCTGGCCGGCAGGCCAGAGGGGGGTAAAAACGCCAACGCTTCCATCTTAATCTGACCGCTCTACAACCGGCCGATCGACAAGCCGCCATCGGCCTTGATCACCGAACCCGTGGCAAAGCCGAACGCGCCGCTGGCGAGTGCCGCGGCCATGCGGCCGATATCCTCCGGCTCGCCCCAGCGCTTCGCCGGGACCAGGCCCTCGCCGATCCGCTTTTCATATTTATCCGCTACCCCCGCCGTCATATCGGAACGGATGATGCCGGGACGGATCTCGAAACAGTCGATGCCGGTTCCGGCAAGCCGCAGCGCCAGGCCTTGGGCAAAGGCGGCGAGCGCCGCCTTGGTCATGCAATAGTCGAGCCTTTCAGGCGAGGTCATCTCGGCCGAAATCGAGGTGATGTTGATGATCGAGCGCGGATGCGCGCCGGGCTTCGCGCCGAGCATCATGCGCAGCACTCCTTGAGTGAAGAACACCGTGCCGCGCAGATTGACCGCCATGACGGCATCGAAATTGCCCGGCTTGAGATCGAGGAAATCGCCACGTTCCTTCGAGGCGATGCCGGCATTGTTGACGAGACAATCGATGCGGCCGAAATGGCCGGCGATCCTCTCCACCGTCGCTGCATGGCCGTCGATGTCAGCCAGGTCGGAGGCAAGGAACAGGGTTTTGGCGCCCAGCGCCTCAAGGGCCGCAATGGCGGCGGCACTTGCCTCGTCGTCTTTTCGATCAGTGATGGCAAGATCGAAGCCGGCGCCGGCAAGCGCTTTGGCGATCGCCAGACCGATGCCACGCCGCGCGCCCGTCACCAGCGCGACCGGCTTTGCCTCTCCCGTCATGCCGCAAGATCCTTGCTGATGATGTGATCGGCGACGCGCAGCGCCTGCGCGGCGACAGTCAGCGCCGGATTGACCGCCGCCGAGGTCGGCAGGAAGCCCGCGTCGACGACGAAGAGATTGGGATGATCAAAGGCGCGGCACCAGGTATCGAGCGGCGCGGTGGCCAGATCATTGCCGATGCGCACGGTGCCGCACTGGTGCGACGGGGTGCGCTTGTCGAAGGCACGCGCCAGGACGAGCGGAAAGCCTGCCTTGCGCAGCACGGATTTGAGCTTCGCCACCAATTGGAGATGCGCCTTCCAATTGGTGCGCCGCCATTGCAGCACGATGCGCGCGCCATCGACCATGACGCGGCTTTCCGGCGATGGCAGGTCCTCGCTCATGGCGTAGAAATCGATGGCATGGGCGGAAATGGCATTGAGCAGCCGTTCCGGCACGCGCGGCAGATTGGCCTTGAGGATCGCCCCCGAAACGCGGCCGAGCAATTGGACATTGCCGAGCGGCAGTCCACCCTCCCCATCGGAGAGATAGAAATCGTTGAAGCCGAAGGTCTTCTGATAGATGGAATCGTTGCGATACCACGGGCTGACGGCCAGCACGGCGGACGAATTGTGATTCATGAAATTGCGCCCCACCTGATCGGAGCGGTTGGCGAGGCCCACCGGATTGGTGTCATTGGCCGAGCGGAGCAGCAGCACCGCCGACTGGACCGCGCCGGCCGAAAGGATCACCAGCTTCGGCTTCAGCACATGCTCTTCGCCGTTATGGGTGTAGTGGACGGCGGCGATAGCGCGGCCATCCGACGCCGTTTCAAGCCGCGTCACCGTCGAATGGATCTGCAGGCGCACATTTTTGTGCTGCAAGGCCAGGGCTAACGCCGTCGTCTCGGCATCCATCTTGCCATCGAAACAATTCGGATGGGCGTCCCAGGGGGTTTTCGCCTTGGCGAGCCAGCAATCGATATCGACGCCGAGCGGCAGTGAGAACGGATGCAGTCCGACCGCCTTCAGCCGCTCGCGAACGGCGGCGATCGCCGGTTCGTCCGCAACAGGCGGGAAAGCGTAAGGTTTTGAATGCGGCGGCTCCGTCGGGTCTTCGCCAAGCGTGCCGCGCACCTGATAGAGTGCTTCCGCCTTGCAATACCAGGGCTCCAGTTCCTCGTATGGAAAGGGCCAGGCCGGCGAGACGCCTTCCGGATGCCGCATCTCGGCGAAATCTTCGCGGCGGTAACGCGTCAGCACCGCGCCGTAGAATTTCGAATTGCCGCCGACATTGTAATAATTGCCGGGATTGAAGCCTTTATCGTTTTTGTCGGGGCCAACCTCGTACCAGATTTCCTTCGGGCGGAAATGGCCGTGCTGGAAAATGGCGCGCTGGTCGCGATTAACCGGCAGATCCTCGATATGGCCACCGGCTTCGAGGATGAGGATTTCCGCCCCGGAAGCGGCAAGACCGGCGGCGATTGTCGCGCCGCCTATGCCGGAACCGATGATGACGATGTCTGGCGATGTGGTCATTCGACTTGGAGCCCTGCGTTTCGCCATTCACCCCCCTCTGCCCTCCCGAGCATTTGTCGAGGGGCGGGCATCTCCCCCTCAAGGGGGGAAATTGGATACGAGGACCGCTTTCGCCAATCGCCAACGTCGCAGAATAAAACACCGTCATCAATGCAGGCTAATCTCCCCCCTTGTGGGGGAGATGGCCGGCAGGCCAGAGGGGGGTGCTTCCACATAAACATGAACTGCTTCAGCCGATACGCAACTGGCTTTTCGGGTCGAAAAACACCGCCTTGTCGAGATTGAAGGCAAGCTTGGCCTTCTGGCCGACCTCGATATTGGCATCGGCGCGAAGTCGCGCCACCACTTCCTTGCCGCCGAGATTGGTGACGGCGAAGGTGTCGGAGCCGGCCGGCTCGACCACTTCGATCAGGCATTCGCCTTCCGCGACGGAATGCGCCTTGCGATCCGCGCCGTCGGGATCGGTCAGCGCTTCCGGGCGGATGCCGAAAATCACCTGCTGGCCCGTATAGGCGGCAAGCTTGCTGCTCGCGCCGTTGACCGACTTGACCGGCAGAGCGAGCGGTTCGCCATGGGGGCGGTCGAGCGAAACGCTCAGGCCCGACGGGCCGTCGTCGATCCTCGCCGTGAGGAGGTTCATCGCGGGTGATCCCATGAAGTCGGCGACGAACATGTTGGCCGGGCTGTTGTAGATTTCAGCTGGTGTGCCGAACTGCTGCAGGACGCCGTCCTTCAGGACCGCGATCTTGGTGGCGAGCGTCATCGCCTCGATCTGGTCATGCGTCACATAGACGATGGTCGTCTTCAGGCGGTGATGCAGGCGCTTGATCTCGGTGCGCATATCGACGCGCAATTTGGCATCGAGGTTCGACAGCGGCTCGTCGAAGAGGAAGACCTGCGGATCGCGCACCAGCGCCCGGCCCATGGCGACACGCTGGCGCTGGCCGCCGGAGAGCTGGCTCGGCTTGCGGTCGAGCAGATGGCCGATCTGCAGCGTTTCGGCAACCGACTTGATCGCCTTCTCGCGTTCGGCCTTCGGCACGCCCCTGATCTCCATGCCGAAGCCGATATTCCCGGCAACCGTCATGTTGGGGTAGAGCGCATAGGACTGGAACACCATGGCGATATCGCGCTGCGAGGGATGCAGGCCCGCGACCGATTTTCCATTGATGAGGATTTCACCCGAGGTGATCGGCTCCAGCCCGGCGATGGTGTTGAGAAGCGTGGACTTGCCGCAGCCGGACGGGCCGACGAGGACGAGAAAGCCGCCCTCCTCGATCTCGATATTGATATCCCTAAGGACCGGCACGGTGCCATAGGACTTGTAGAGGTTCTTGATGGCCAGAAACGACATTGATTTATCCATGGGACTTACCCCTTGACTGCGCCGGACATCAGGCCACGCACGAAGTAGCGGCCGGCGACGATATAGACGAGAAGCGTGGGAAGGGCTGCGAGGACCGCGCCCGCGAAATGCACGTTATATTCCTTCACGCCCGTCGAGGAGTTCACCAGATTGTTGAGCGCGACGGTCATCGGCGTGCTGCTGGCATCCGAGAAGGAAGCGCCGAACAGGAAGTCGTTCCAGATATTGGTGAACTGCCAGATGACCGAGACGACGATGATCGGGCCGGAGGACGGCAGCAGGATACGCCGGAAAATCTGGAAGAAACTCGCGCCGTCGATCTGTGCGGCGCGGACCAGCTCGGTCGGAAACGCCGCATAATAATTGCGGAAATAAAGCGTGGTGAAGCCGAGGCCGTAGACCACGTGAACGAGCACCAATCCCCAGATGGTGCCGGCGATGCCGAGCATGCCGAGGATGCGCGCCATCGGGATGAGCACGATCTGGAACGGAATGAAGCAGGCGAGCAGCATCATGCCGAACATCACGTTGGAGCCGCGGAAATTCCATTTGGTCAGCACATAGCCATTGAGCGCGCCAAGGATGGTCGAGATGGCGACGGCTGGGACCACCATCAGGATCGAATTGATGAAATAGGGCTTGAGACCCGTCGGCTGGACGCCGATCTGGGCGGTCGACCAGGCCGAGAGCCATGGCGCGATGGTCCATTCATGCGGAAGCGACAGCATGCCGCCCTGGCGGATCTCGTCGAGCGGCTTGAAGGAATTGGTCAGCATGACGTAGAGCGGCAGCAGGTAGTAGATGGCAAAGAGGATCAGGGCTGAATAAATCAGCGCGCGGGTCAGCTTGCCGTGATTGATGACATTGTCCGGCGTCTTAGCGCTCATCAGTGTTTCTCCCCACGGACTTCCGAATAGAGATAAGGGATGATGATCGAGAAGATCATCACCATCATGATGATCGCGGACGAGGCGCCGATCCCCATCGAATTACGCGTGAAGGTGTAGGAATACATGAAGGTCGCGGGCAGTTCGGTCGCCTGTCCCGGGCCGCCGCCGGTCAAGGCGATGATCAGGTCATAGGCCTTGATCGCGAGATGCGCGAGAACGACGAAAGCCGAGAGGAAGACCGGGCGCATCAGCGGAATGATGATGCGGCGGTAGATCGTCATGGTCGACGCGCCATCCATCTGAGCCGCCTTGATGATCTCATTGTCGACGCCGCGCAGGCCGGCGAGAAACATCGCCATGACGAAGCCCGACGACTGCCAGACCGCGGCGATGACGACGGTATAGATCGCCATGTGGCGATCCTTGATCCAGTCGAAGGCGAAGCTCGTCCAGCCAAGCTGGTGCATGGTGTTCTCAAGGCCGATGCCCGGATCGAGGAACCATTTCCAGGCCGTGCCGGTGACGATGAAGGAGAGCGCCATGGGGTAGAGATAGATCGGGCGCAGAAAGCCTTCGCCGCGGATCTTCTGGTCGAGCAGGATGGCGAGCCCGAGCCCGATGACGACCGAGATCAGGATATAGAGGGACGCGAAAATGCCGAGATTGCTGATCGCCCGCCACCAATGCGGCAGCTTCCAGAGCCTGCGATAGTTGTCCAATCCCACGAAACCATAGGAGGGCAGCATCTTGCTGTCGGTCAGCGAGAGATAGCCCGTATAGAGGATAAACCCGTAAACGAAGACCAGGATCAGGAAAAAGCTGGGGCTCACAACGAGCTTAGGCACCCAATCCTGCAAGCGGCTGCGATTGTTCATTCGCCTCATCCCGGCGCATCAGCGCCCTTTTATTCTTGTTGTCTTTGCATGTGGCCAGCGCAGACACGGCGCGGCAGCCGGATCGCCGGGGCGCGAAACCCCGGCGGTCCGTCAGCGCTTACTTCGACGCGTCGACAGCGGCAGCCAGTTCTTCGGCCGCTTCCTCAGAAGACAGCTCGCCATTGAACTGGCGCGTCACGACGTCGTAGATCGCGTTCTTGACGGCGGCCGGATTGGCATAGCCATGCGCCATCGAACCCATCAGGCGGCCGGTCTTGTTGGCGTCGGCCACGTCGGCGATCGCCTTCTTGCCGCAAGCATCGAAATCCGTATCCGGAACGTCGGTGCGTGCCGGAGCGGAACCCTTGACGACATTGAAGGCCGACTGGAATTTGGGATCCTCGATTGCCGATGCCATCTGCAGCTGCGCCGGCACCTTGTCTTCCGCCACCTTGAACATCGCGAACATGTCGGAGTTGAAGGTCACCGCGCCCTGCGTTCCGGGGAAGCGCATGCAGACGAAGTCCTTGCCCGGCACCTTGCCGGCCTTGACGAACTCGCCCTTGGCCCAATCGCCCATGAACTGCACGCCGGCCTTGCCCTCGATGACCATCGCCGAGGCAAGGTTCCAGTCGCGGCCGGAGAAATTGTCATCGACATAGGAGCGCAGCTTGGTCATGCGATCGAACGCCTCAACCATCGTGTCGGAACCGAGCGTGTCGGGATCGAGATCGATGAAGGCCTTCTTGTAGAAATCGTCGCCGAAGGAAAGGACGACCGCGTCGAAGATGGTCGCATCCTGCCAGGGCTGGCCGCCATGGGCGACGGGCGTGATGCCCTGTTCCTTGAACTTGTCGAGGAGCGCGATCAGCTCGTCCCAATTCTGCGGCTCCTTGCCGCCGGCCTTGTCGAGCGCTTCCTTGTTGATCCACATCCAGTTGGTCGAGTGGATATTGACTGGAGCGGCGATCCAGTGGTCGTCATATTTGGCGAATTCCTGCAGCGCGGTGGGGATGACATCGCCCCATTTTTCCTTCTCGGCGACCTCATCCAGATTGCCGAGCGCACCCTGCTTGGACCAGTCGACGATATCGAAGCCGAGCATCTGCACGGCCGTGGGCGGATTGCCTGAGGTAACACGAGCGCGCAGCACGGTCATCGCCTCGGTGCCGCCGCCGCCCGAAACCGGCATGTCGACCCAGGAAATACCCTTGCTTTCAAGATCCTTCTTGAGAACATCGAGCGCCGCGGCTTCACCGCCCGATGTCCACCAGTGCAGGACCTCGACGCTCTCCTTTGGCTGGGCCTGGGCGAGTGTGGCCGCCCCGACCATCAAAGCTGCGACCGCAGCCGTCGACAAAAACTTACGCATGACTTGCCTCCCTGTTGCAATGTTCAAAAGCAGGATCACCTCGACCCGGCTTTTCCTCCATTCCCGCCTCCCGAAGTCCGCAGGAAACTCCCATTTAAGACACCGTTGTCGGTGCGCCACGCACGGCTGCAAACCTATCGCGGCATCCACCAGGCCGTACGCGGCCCGATATGCATATTCAGCGTCTTGGTCTCGGTATAATCCTCCACCGAATGCCGGCCCAGCTCACGTCCGAGACCGGATTGTCTGTAACCGCCGAACGGCAGTTCGCACGCTCCGTCCATGAACGTGTTCATCCAGACAGTTCCCGCACGCACCCCCCGACCGATCCTCAGACATGTATCCATGTCCCTGCTCCACACCCCAGCCGATAGACCATAATCGATTGAATTGGCAATATCGATGGCGTTTTCGATGGAATCGAACGTCAGAACCGAAAGCACCGGGCCGAACACCTCCTCGCGCGCCACCGCCATGTCGGGCCTGACCTTGGAAAGGACGGTCGGCGCCATGAACTGGCCGCTGCCGAGATCAAGCGGAGCACCGCCATGGGCGAGTTCGGCGCCGTTGCCGGTGGCGCTGCGCACATAGGCGTCTATCTTCGCCAGATGCTCCGGCGTGATGATCGCGCCGACCTGCGTTTGCGGATCGAGCGGGTCGCCCACCTTGACCCTTTTCGACAGTTCGGCAATCCGCGCAACGACATCTTCGGCTATGGATCTGTGAACAATGAGACGGCTCCCGGCATTGCAGCATTCGCCGGCATTGAAATAGGCGCCGAACACCGCTGCATCGATAAATTCCTCCAGATTGGCGTCCGGGAAGACGATTTGCGGGTTTTTTCCGCCCAGTTCGAGGGAAACCTTCTTCAGCGTCTGCGCCGCATTGGCCATGGTCAGCTTGCCGACAGCAGTCGATCCGGTGAACGATACCATGTCGACATCGCCATGCGTCGTCATCGGCGCGCCGACCTCAGGCCCGGTGCCGACGATGATGTTGACGACGCCCGACGGCACACCCGCCTCCATCAGGATTTCGCCCAGGACCAGCGTCGAACCGGAGGTGAGTTCAGAGGGCTTGACCACCGCCGTGCAGCCTGCCGCCAATGCAAAGGGAAGCTTCTGGCTGACGATCAGGAACGGAAAGTTCCACGGCGTGATGATCGATATGACACCGATGGGCTCGCGCAGCACGACGCCGAGCGTTCCTTCACCTAAAGTATTATAGCTTTCGCCATGCAGATCGCGCCCCAGGGCCGCAGCATAGCGCCAGATATCCACAGCCCCGGCGATTTCGCCGCGCGCCTGCGAAATCGGCTTTCCCGACTCGATGCAGTCGAGAAATGCCAGATCTTCCGCTCTGGAAGCGATCAGATCGGCTGCCTTGAGCAGGATATTGGAGCGCTCGGCCCCTGACATGCGCGGCCATGGCCCCTTGTCGAACGCATTGCGGGCGGCGGCGATGGCACGCTCGGCATCGGCTTTCGTTGCTGTGTGATAATGGCTGACAACGGTGTCATGTGCAGGGCTTTTGCGCTCTGTGATCATGCTCTCGGCACCGTTCATCCAACGGCCGTCGATCAGCATCTGGAACGCGCGGGGCTTGAAATCCACAAGCGCCTGCGGGCGCAGCAAAACCGTCATTACCATTCTCCCCTGAATTTCGGTTGGCGCTTGCCGGCAAAGGCCGCGACGCCTTCCCTGAGATCGCCTGTCTTGGCGGCCAGGATGGAGCCCAGCGCCTCGACGGCGGTGCCGTTATCCTCATCATTGGCCGATGCGATCATCAGCTTGGCGATTTCCAGAGCGGCGGGGCCGCGCTTTGCGATACGCGCCGCATAATCGCGAGCAGCATCAAGGGCTTGGCCCTGCTCGACCGTATGGTCGACAAGGCCTAGGGCCAGCGCCTCCCCGCCCGAAAAGATTTCTCCGCCCAATACCATGCGGCGCACGATCTGCGCGCCGAACCGCCTGACGAGGCGCTGCGTGCCGGACCATCCCGGCACCATGCCGAGGCTCGTCTCGGGCAGGCCGATTTTGATCTGCCTTTCAGCGATGCGGATATCGGCGGCAGCCGCCAGTTCCAGCCCGCCGCCCAGCGCATGGCCGTTCAAGGCGGCGATCAGCGGCATGCGCAGCGTCGCGAGCCGTTCAAAGACGCGGTGGCCGAAGCGCACCCATTCGTGGCCGAACGCGTTCGGTCCCATCGCCGCCCAGGCCTTGATATCTCCCCCGGCGGAGAAGGCCTTGCCTTCGCCGGTGATAATGGCAACGCGGATCTCGGTATTGGCGTCCACCTCGTCGCAGGCCGCTGCCAGGGCCTTGAGCATGCCGATGTCGAAGGCGTTGAGCTTGTCCGGCCGCGAGACGGTGATGGTTGCGACAGGGCCGTCGAAAGCGAGCTTGATACGGTCGTCGGTAATGCCGTCAGGCATGAGCCGCTCCCTCCAGCTTGCGCGCCGGCTTTTGCGCCAGTGTAAGCCCGATCGGCTTTTCCTGGAACAGCGCCGCATCCATGATTTTCAGACCATCGGAGACGATCAGCGGGAACTCCGACTGGTCGAGAATATGCGCCTGCAGATCGACACCGGGCGCGATTTCGGTCAGCACCACGCCTTGCGGGCGCAGCACCATCACGCAGCGCTCGGTCACATAGGTGATGTCCTGCCCCTGCTCCACCGCCCTGCGACCGGAGAAGGTGACATGCTCGACCTCGTTGACCAGCTTCCGGAGCTTGCCTTCCTTTTCGATCACCAGCCTGCCGTCGGAGACAGCGAGTTTGGCGCCGGCATTGAACATGCCGGAGAAGACGATCTTCCTCGCCCGCGCGGTGATATCGACAAAGCCGCCGGCGCCCGCCGTCACATGCGGGCGGAAGCTCAGTTTGGAGACATTGACCGAGCCGGTGCGGTCGATTTCAAGGAAGGAGAGAAGCGAGGCATCGAAGCCCGCGCCTTGAAAGTAAGTGAACTGGTGCGGCGACGGCACGAAGGCCTCGGCATTGGACGCGCAGCCGAAGGCGAAATCGAGCAGTGGAATGCCGCCGACCGGCCCTTGCTCGATCACCCATGTCACAGCGCCATGCAGCCCCTCCTCCAGCAGGATACGCGGCACATTGGCCGAGATGCCGAAGCCGAGATTGACGGCGCTGCCGGCCTGCAATTCCTGCGCGACGCGGCGCGCAATGACTTTCTGGATGTTGAATTCGGGCAGGCGGAAACTTTCCAGCGGGCGGAAAATCTCGCCCGAGATCGCCGGATCGTAGAGGGTCTGCGTCGTCTGCTTCTGATCGGGATCGACGACGATGTAATCGACGAGAACGCCGGGAATCCGTACGTCATGGGGTTTGAGCGTTCCTGATTTGGCGATGCGCTTGACCTGCGCGATGACGATGCCGCCATTGTTGCGCACCGCCAGCGCCTGGTCGAAGCCGCCGAGATAAGCGCCCTCGTGCTCATAGGTGAGGTTGCCGCGCTCGTCGGCCGTGGTGGCGCGAATGATCGCCACCTGAGGCACGATCGCCTTGAAATAAAGCCATTCCTCGCCCTCGAATGCGACCCTCTTCACCAACGGCATAGCTGCGGCGGAGGCATTCATCGCGCAGCCCTGGCGCGCCGGATCGACGAAGGTGTCGAGCCCGACCTTGGTCAGCACGCCCGGCCGCTTGGCCGCCGCCTCGCGGTGCATGTCGAACAGGATGCCGGACGGCACGTTATAGGCGGCCACCTCGTCACGGCCGATCATCTGCCAGATCAAGGGCGGCTCGGCACTCGACGGGCCGGAGGGATAAGAGCCGCCGATGATGGTCTTCAGCAATCCCTTTTTGGCGATGTGATCGACGCCCTTGATGCCGCTCATATCACCCGCCGCGATCGGATGCAGGGTGGTGAGGTCGCGCGGATGGCCTGATGCCGTGAAACGTTCGCCGATCGCCTGCAACATCAGGTCCGGACAGCCAAGACCGCTCGATGACGAAACCGATATAATCGCTCCGTCGGGGATCAGGCTTGCCGCTTGCGCCGGCGTGATATGCTTGCTCATGCTGATCACAGTCCCGGTTCGACGGGCGTTGCCGCCCCGGTTTTCGCTGCCTTGGCAACGGCCAGGGCCGTGGCGAGCGACCATATGCCGTCCTCGCCTGTCGCGCTGGGAACGCCCTTGCCGGCGATGGCATCGTGGAAGGCGGCGAGCGCCGTTTCATAGAGATTGCGCTGGTCCAGCTTGAGTTCGTGTTCGCCACCGGCATCGCGAAGCAGGACCGTTCCGACAGGCCGCTGCGTCATGACATTGCGCGCGATCAGCGAACCGTCGGTGCCGTGCACCTCGAAGCCCGTTTCGGCATGTTTTGTCGTGAAGCCGTCATGGAACTGGGCGATGACCCCTGACTTGAAGCGGAGGACACCCATAACCGCGTCTTCCAGTCCCGACCGGCCCATGCCACCTGTCTGCGTCATCGCCACGGCCTCGACCGGATCGTCATCGAGGACGAAGCGCAGCGTGTCGCTGTCATGCACCGTGATATCGAGAATGACGCCGCCGCCGGCATCGGGGCGGTCGAGCCGCCAGCCCTGCAGATGCGCCGGCAAATAGACCGCGTGGAAGACCCGCGCGGCCAGCGGCCGGCCTATTTTGCCCGCCTTGATCGCGTCGCGCATGGCGCGGTGGCTGGCGGCATTGCGCAAGTGATGGTTGGTGCCCATCACCACGCCGGCTTCCTGCGCGGCGTGGGCCATGGCATGGGCATCATCGAGCGTCAGCGCCAGCGGCTTTTCGCACAGGACATGCTTGCCGGCTCTCGCGGCGGCGATGGCCTGATCGCGATGCAGCTCATTGGTGGTCGAGATATAGACCGCATCGATATCGCGATCGCTCAGCAACGCGTCGATATCGGTCACCGATCCGGCGATGTCATTGGCTTCGGCATAGGATTTCCCGCGCGCCGCATCGGTGCTCATCACGGAGACGACTTCGCCGCCGGTGGCGCGTATCGCGCCGATCATCCATTCCTTCGCAATCGTGCTCGCACCGATCAGACCCCATTTCGTCATGCATATTCCTCCCGGTCCTGTACGTGTTTCTTGATGCCGCAGCTTTCGCGAACGACCAGTCGCACCGAAAGCGTCTGTGTTTCCGGTTCGACCTTTTCAGAATTGATCTGCTTGAGCAGAAGCTGCGCGGCGCGCTGGCCCATTCCCTGCGGATCGACGGAGACGGTCGTCAGCGCCGGAACAGCGGTCTTGGCCTCGATCACATCGTCGAAACCGACGATGCCGAAATCGACGCCGGGCTCCATGCGGGCGCTGCGCAAGCCGTCGCAGACGCCGAAGGCCACCGCATCGTTGAAACAGACCGCCGCGGTCGGGCGCTCGGCATGCAGCAGCATCTTTTCCACCGCCGCCACGCCGCCCGCCCGCGAAGGCGCGGAGTTGAAGACGAATTCGCCGCCTGAATGGAGCCCCGCTTTGGCGAGCGCATCGCGGTAGCCCCGCACCCTCTCCTCGAAGACGGCCGTATCGGCATAGCCGCCCATGAAGGCGATACGCTTGTACCCGAGGCCGATCAGATGTTCCACCGCCTGCGACGTGCCGGCATAATTGTCGGAGAGAAGCGAGGAAACCCTGGCGCCGGGCAGGTTGCGCACCACGAGAACCACCGGAATGCCGCTTTCGACCAGCGGCTTGAGATCGGAGACCTGCGTACCGCGCGCCGGCGAAAGGATCAGCCCGGCGATGCCATGTTCGCGCATCGAGGCGATGACCTCGCGCTGCCGGTCGATGCTTTCTCCGGTATTGGCGAGAAACTGCACGTAGCCTGCCGACTGCACCACCATATCCATGCCGACGGCAAGTTCGGCGAAGAAGCTGTTGGTCAGATCGTTGACGACGATGCCGACGATGGCCGATTTCGCCTGGCGTAGATTGGCGGCGCTGCGATTATAGACGTAACCGAGGTCGCGGATGACGGCGGAGACCCTGGCGCGCGTCGCCTCATTGACCAGCGGGCTGCCCTGCAGGACGAGCGAGACAGTCGATTTCGACACGCCTGCGGCACGTGCGATATCGATCACCGTTGTCCTCGTCCGTTTCACTCAGGCCGCCTCCCGGGCTTCTTCTATTCTCATCACCGACAGTTAATTGGAACGTTCCAAATTTGTCAAGTATGCCGAGAAAGTGGGAAAATTGGGGGAGATTCTGGAAATTTCGGGCGATATTCCTGCATAAATTCCGATTAATTGCCCGGTTTTCAGATGTTTTCTTCAAATCTCTTGAAGTTTGGAACGATCCAAATTATTGCTACCGCTGATAGATCAGTTGGACGCGGTTGCGGTTTGGAGGAGCCCCATGAGCCTGAATTTGAGATTGCCGCGCGCGGATGGAACGAGCGAGGATTACCGGCTTGTCGGCAACCCGATCGCGCGGCCGGCGACACGCCCAAATTTCAACCGCATCGCCTATGCCGCGGCCCATGTCGTTTCCGATCCCCTGCGCGACACCACGCCCTGGAGCAAGCCCGCGATCGACTGGGACGCGACGATGGCCTTCCGGCATCATCTGTGGAACCTCGGCTTCAAAATCGCCGAAGCGATGGATACGGCGCAGCGCGGCATGGGACTCGACTGGGCAAGCGCGCAGGAATTGATCCGGCGTTCGCTCGCCGAGGCGCGCACGGTTCCCGGCGCTGATCTCGCCTGCGGCGCCGGGACCGATCAGCTCGATCCCGCCGACACCCGTTCGCTCGATGATGTCATCAAGGCCTATGAGACGCAGATCGGCTTCATCGAGCAGCATGGCGGCCGGGCGGTCATGATGGCGAGCCGGGCGCTCGCGCGGGTGGCGAAATCGCCTGACGATTACCTTAGGGTTTATAACCATATCCTTGGACAGACGCGGGAAAAGGTCGTCCTGCACTGGCTGGGCGACATGTTCGACCCGCAGCTTGCGGGTTATTGGGGCGGCGGGACGTTCCAGGATGCGTTGGAAACCGTCCTCGATATCATTGGCGACAACCGGGACAAGGTCGAGGGCATCAAGATCTCGCTGCTCGACAGCGCCAGCGAAGTGGCGTTGCGGGACCGTTTACCGGACGGCGTGCTCTGCTTTACCGGCGACGATTTCAACTATGCCGAACTGATCGAAAGCGACGGGCGAAAATACAGCCATGCGCTGCTCGGCATATTCGATGCGGTGGCGCCTTCCGCCTCGAAGGCGCTGGCGGCGCTTGCCGCCGGCGACACCGCAACCTTCCGCGGCGTCATCGAACCGACCGTGCCGCTGTCACGCAAGATCTTCGAAGCGCCGACGCAATATTACAAGGCGGGCGTGGTCTTCCTCGCCTGGCTCAACGGCCATCAGAGCCATTTCACCATGCCCGGCGGCATGCAATCGGCGCGCGGGCTTCTTCACTATACGGATATATTCCGCCTCGCCGACCAGGCAGACGTGCTCGACAAGCCGGAACTGGCCGTCAGTCGCATGAAGAAGTTTTTGGCGGTGTTGGGGCAATAGCAAAAAAGGCAGGCTCTCGGGATATCGAGAGCCTGCCGTGTTCTCGCCAGCAATGACGTTTTACTGGAAGAGGACGATCGTTTTCTGGAAGGTGATCCAGACGCCCCAGAGAATGGGGATACCGACCGCGGCCCAGGCGAGCGCTGCCTTGCCGTCAAGCCCGCCCGTGCCAATGCCGAAGGATCCCGTCGGTCCGCCAGAGACTGCCGTGGTCTTCGCCTGAAGAGCCGCGACCTCGGCATCGGACATGAACCATTTTTCGGCAAGCGGCCTGATGAACAGATTGGCGAGGAAACCCAGCGCCAGCATTCCGGCAAGAATGTACATGGTGAAATTATAGACCAGTTCGCGCGGCACGCCGGCATCGATCTGGAATTGACGGATGTAGTTGACCACAACAGGGCCGACGATGCCCGCCGTCGCCCAGGCCGTCAGCAGCCGGCCATGGATCGCGCCGACGAACTGCGTGCCGAAGATGTCGGCGAGATAGGCCGGAACGGTGGAGAAGCCGCCGCCATACATCGACAGGATGATGCCGAAGGCCAGCACGAACAGCGCCTTGTTGCCCATGCCGGCAAGGGTCGGGGCCAGCGCATAGAGCACGATGCCGAGCAGGAAGAACGTGTAATAGGTGTTCTTGCGGCCGATCTTGTCGGAGAGCGACGCCCAGAAGAAGCGCCCGCCGATATTGAAGAGCGACAACAACCCGGTGAAGCCTGCCGCAATGGCCGCGATGGCCGTTTTCTGCGAGGCGTCGAGCTGGGTGAAGCTCAATTCCGGCAGGCCGATGAGCTTGCCGCCGAAGATTTCCTGCAGCATCGGCGATGCCATGCCGATCACGCCGATGCCGGCCGAGACATTGAGGCAGAGCGCCGCCCATATCAGCCAGAACTGCGATGTCTTATGGGCGTCGCGCAGATGGACGTGGCGCGTGGTGATCATCGCCTTCTTGCCGTCCGGCGGCGTCCAGCCATCGGGCCGCCATCCCGCGGGCGGAATGCGGTAGCCGAACGCGCCGCACATCATGAAGACGAAATAGATCGCCGCGAGGACGATGAACGTCTCCCATACACCGACCGATATCGGCGACTTGAAATGGTTCATCAGCATATCGGCGAGCGGAGCGCCGATCATCGCGCCGCCGCCGAAGCCCATGATGGCCATGCCGGTGGCCATGCCGCGGCGATCGGGGAACCATTTGATCAGGGTCGAGACCGGCGAGATATAGCCGAGGCCGAGACCGATCCCGCCGATGACGCCGGCGCCAAGCCACATCAGCCAGAGCTGGTGCACCATAACGCCGACGGCCGCGACGAGAATGCCGCCGCACCAGCAAAGGGCGGCGACGAAGCCGGCCTTGCGCGGCCCCACCCGTTCGAGCCAGCCGCCCCAAAGTGCCGCCGAGCAGCCGAGCAGCACGAAGAAGAGCGTGTAGATCCAGCCCAGATCCGCGACACGCCAGTCACAGGTCGTCGTGAACAGGGCAGTCAGAAGATTGAGATCGGCGCAGGCGACGGGTTGCGTGACGCCGAGAGAGCGCGTCAGCGGCAGCCAGAACACGCTGAACCCGTAGGCCATGCCGATGCAAAGATGAATGGCGAGTGCCGCGGGCGGAACCAGCCAGCGATTGAAGCCGGCTTTGGCGATGATGCGCTCACGATCGAGAATTCCGGCGCCCGCAAGGGTGCCAGCTGTGGTGTCTGAAGACATAAATTTTTCCTCCCCCCGCCTTGGTTTCTCCAAGGTGGCTTCTAAAATTGTCAAATTTTCCTGAAATGCTGCCCCCGAAGGGTTAGCTGCTAAGCGGTTCTTGTTTTGGAATCATCAAGCGCCCCCGTCCTTCGAGGCTCGCTCCGCTCGCACCTCAGGATGAGGGCTACTGCAGCGTCGCCGACCCTTCACCCTCATGGTGAGGTGTGAGCGAAGCGAGCCTCGAACCACGAGGGTGAAGGGCGCATAACGGTTTCCATCTAAGTGAAACGCTCTAAAATTTCTTTTCAAGTTTCCGATCAATCGCTCCTCCCTGTCGCGTTCAACGATTACAAATTCAGGCTACCGCTGGCCGCCGGATCTGCTTTGCCGCCTCGATCACCAACTCATTCAGCCCCTTGCCGCCTTCCTCCTCAAGAATGGTAAAGAGCTGGTTGCGCATGCGCGGCTCCCAGAAATGGTTGATATGATCGGCGATGCCGGCCACCTGACCGTCTCGCGGCTGCGAGGTGAAGAAGGTGGCGATCTGGTTGGCCATATAGATCAGCTTGTCATGGGTGCCGTTATGCGACATGTGCGGTTCTCCCGATCTCTATGCGGTCGGTGTGGGTGTAGATGTCGAACTCATCGCCGCGCACCAGTGCGACAAGCGTGATGCCCGCAGCCTCAGCCGTGCGGATGGCAAGCGCCGTCGGCGCCGAGACGGCGATGAGCACGGGCGCACCGATGATTGCCGTCTTCTGCACCATCTCGATCGAAACGCGGCTGGTCACGACCACCGCGCCGCTTGGCACCTCGATTTCCTGCCGGGCCAGGGCGCCGGCCAGCTTGTCGAGCGCATTGTGACGTCCGACATCCTCGCGCGCCGCGACGATGCCCTTGCCTGCGATATAGAAACCCGCCGCATGGACCGCGCCGGTCTCAGTGTGGAGCGGCTGCATGCTGGAGAGAAGCTTGACGGACTGCACGATATCGCCCGCCGTCAGGCGCATGCCCTCGGGTTCGACCGAAGCGACCGGCTTCAACGCCTGCTCGATCGATTCGATGCCGCACAGGCCGCAGCCGACGGGACCTGCCATATGGCGGCGGCGCGCGGTCAGCGCATCGCGCTTGTTCCCGGCGAGCGTGATCTGGATATCGATGCCCTGATCATGGTCCTCGACCGCTATCTCCTTTATGTCCGAGGCCTTTTCGATGATGCCTTCGGAAAGGCTGAAGCCGACCGCGAAATCCTCCATGTCGGCGGGTGTCGCCATCATCACCGCGTGCGTCGTGCCGCCATAGCTGAAAGCCACCGGAATTTCCTCCGGCACGATGCGCACTGCGGATGCCGTGCCGCCCTTGCGGTGGGCGACGTGGGGCAGGGGGCGGGTGGGGCGCTCGGTCACGAAGCACCCCCTCGCTTGCCGGCCATTTCGCCCACAAAGGGGGCAAAGGCATATGGATGCGATGACCCTCGTCCTTCGAGGCTCCGCTTCGCTCCGCACCTCAGGATGAGGGTCATCTGAACGCCGAGCACCTCAGAGCGGAGCGAAATCACGCTGACGGGACTCCCCGTACCCTCATCCTGAGGTGCAAGCGCAGCGAGCCTCGAAGGACGAGGGTACGGGCGGGCGCTACCAAATATCGCCACAGCCGTTACTCCGCCGCTTCCAACTTGGCCGCGATGCGGCGGCTTTGCTTGGCTTGGCTCTCATATTCGACCTGCCATTCGGACGGGCCGTTAGAGGGGGCGATCTGCACCGCCGTGACCTTATATTCCGGGCAGTTGGTCGCCCAGTCCGAGAAGTCGGTGGTGACGACATTGGCCTGCGTCGTCGGATGGTGGAAGGTGGTGTAGACCACGCCGGGCGAAACCCGATCTGTAACCTTGGCGCGCAGCGTCGTCTCGCCGGCGCGGCTTGCGATCTTCACCCAATCGCCATCGCACACACCGCGCTGCTCGGCATCGTGGGGGTGGATTTCCAGCCGGTCCTCCTCGTGCCAGACGACATTCTCGGTGCGCCGCGTCTGCGCGCCGACATTATATTGCGAGAGGATACGGCCGGTGGTCAGCAGAAGCGGGAAGCGCGGTCCGGTGCGCTCGTCCGTCGCCACATATTCGGTGCGGATAAACTTGCCCTTGCCGCGCACGAAGCCGTCGATATGCATGACCGGCGTGCCGAGCGGGGCCTTTTCGTTGCACGGCCATTGCACCGAACCTTCGCGCTCGAGAAGGTCGTAGGAAACGCCGGCGAAGCTCGGCGTCGTCTGGGCGATCTCGTCCATGATCTGTGAAGGATGCGTATAGTTCCAGCCGAGGCCCATGGCCTGCGCCAGATTCTGCGTCACTTCCCAATCGGCATAACCGTTCCTCGGCGACATGACCTTGCGCACGCGGTTGATGCGGCGCTCGGCATTGGTGAAGGTGCCGTCCTTTTCCAGGAAGGTGGAGCCGGGCAGGAAGACATGGGCGTAATTGGCGGTCTCGTTGAGGAAGAGGTCGTGGACGACGACGCATTCCATCGCAGCCAACCCCGCCGCCACATGCTTTGTGTCAGGGTCGGACTGCAGGATATCCTCGCCCTGGATGTAGATGCCCCTAAACGTGCCGTCGACGGCGGCATCGAGCATGTTGGGGATGCGCAGGCCCGGTTCGTCCTGAAGCTGGACGCCCCAGAGCTTTTCGAAGATGTCGCGCGTCGCATCATCCGAGATATGGCGATAGCCCGGCAGTTCGTGCGGGAAGGAGCCCATGTCGCAAGCGCCCTGGACATTGTTCTGGCCGCGCAGCGGGTTCACGCCGACGCCCTCACGGCCGATATTGCCGGTGGCCATGGCGAGGTTGGCGATCGCCATGACGGTGGTCGATCCCTGGCTGTGCTCGGTGACGCCGAGGCCATAATAGATCGCGCCATTGCCGCCGGTGGCGAACAGCCGCGCTGCGCCGCGGATCGCCTCGGCGGGCACGCCGGAGAGCTTCTCGACCGCCTCCGGGCTGTGCTCGGGAAGTGAGACGAACGACGCCCAATCCTGGAACTCGTCCCAATCGCAGCGTTCGCGGATGAAGGCCTCGTCGAACAAGCCCTCGGTGACGATGACGTGGGAGAGCGAGGTGACGACGGCGACATTGGTGCCGGGCCTGAGCGGCAGGTGATAGGCCGCCTCGACATGCGGCGTGCGCACCAGATCGATGCGGCGCGGATCGATGACGATCAGCTTGGCGCCCTGGCGCAGCCGCTTCTTGAGCCGCGAGCCGAACACCGGGTGGCCATCGGTCGGGTTGGCGCCGATGACGATGACGACGTCGGTCTGCTCGACGCTATCGAAATCCTGCGTACCGGCGGAGGTGCCGAAGGTCGACTTGAGACCGTAGCCGGTCGGCGAATGGCAGACGCGGGCGCAGGTATCGACATTGTTATTGCCGAAGCCGGCGCGGATCAGCTTCTGTACCAGGAAGGTTTCTTCATTGGTGCAGCGCGATGAGGTGATGCCGCCGATGGAATTGCGACCATATTGATATTGCAGGCGGCGGAACTCGCTGGCTACATGGCTATAAGCCTCCTCCCACGTTACCTCGCGCCATGGATCGGTGATCTTCTCGCGGATCATCGGGTTGAGGATGCGGTCCTGGTGGCTGGCATAGCCATAGGCGAAACGGCCCTTGACGCAGGAATGGCCGCGATTGGCCTTGCCGTCCTTGAAAGGAACCATGCGGACCAGTTCCTCGCCGCGCATTTCCGCCTTGAACGAGCAGCCGACGCCGCAATAGGCGCAGGTCGTCACCTTGGAATGTTCGGGCTGGCCGATCTCGATCACCGATTTCTCGGTCAGCGTCGCCGTCGGACAGGCCTGCACGCAGGCGCCGCAGGAAACGCATTCCGAGCCGAGGAAGGATTCATGCATTCCCGGCGAAACGCGGGAATTGAAGCCCCGGCCCTCGATGGTCAGCGCGAACGTGCCCTGCACTTCCTCGCAGGCGCGCACGCAGCGCGAGCAGACGATGCATTTCGAGGGATCATAGGTGAAATAGGGATTGGACTCGTCCTTGGGCAGGAAACGCGCATTCGACGCGCCATTCGTTTTGGCCGCCGGGAAGACGTGATTTTCGCCCTCATAGCCATAGCGCACGTCACGCAGGCCGACCGCGCCCGCCATATCCTGCAATTCGCAATCGCCATTGGCGGCGCAGGTCAAGCAGTCGAGCGGATGATCGGAGATATAAAGCTCCATCACGCCGCGGCGGATATCCTTGAGCCGGCCCGTCTGGGTGCGCACGACCAGCCCGTCCATGGCCGGCGTGGTGCAGGAGGACGGCGTACCGTTGCGGCCTTCGATTTCCACGAGGCAGAGCCGGCAGGAGCCGAACGCGTCGACCATATCGGTGGCGCAGAGCTTGGGGATCTGGATACCCGCCTCCATCGCCGCCCGCATGACGGAGGTGCCTTCGGGAACCGTGACCTCCGCCCCATCCACGGTGAGCGTCACCGTCTTCTGCGAGTGGGAGGCGGGTGTGCCGTAGTCGATTTCATGCACGAGAGACATGGGGAGCCTCCTGATGGGTTTGGTGGGTGCAAGAGGTGTCGGAAGGGCGGCGTGTAGCAACACCCCCCTCTGTCCTCCTGAGCGTTTGTCGAAGGGCGGACATCTCCCCCACAAGGAGGGAGATTGGCTGACGCCACTCTTGGCGCCTATTCTGCAACAATTGCGATTGGTGCCGAACGCCCATGAAGGTGTAATCTCCCCCCTTGTGGGGGAGATGCCCGCCCTTCGACAAACGCTCAGGAGGGCAGAGGGGGGTGGATCGTCTGGCGCTATCCATCATTCCGCCGCCTCCCTCACCGGCACCGGCCGGAAATCCTCGGGGAAATGCGTCAGCGCGCTCATCACCGGATAGGGCGTGAAGCCGCCAAGCGCGCAGAGCGACCCGAATTTCATGGTGTTGCAGAGGTCGGTCAGGACCGCGATCTGCTTTTCCGGCTCGATATTGGCGGCAATGCGGTCCGCCAGTTCGACGCCGCGCGTCGAGCCGATGCGGCACGGCGTGCACTTGCCGCAGCTCTCGACGGCGCAGAATTCCATCGCAAAGCGCGCCTGCTTCAGCATATCGACACTATCGTCGAAAACCACGATGCCGGCATGGCCGATCAGCCCGTCCTTTGCGGCGAAAGCCTCATAGTCGAACGGCGTATCGAAAAGTTCGCGCGGGAAATAAGCGCCGAGCGGCCCGCCGACCTGCACCGCCTTGACCGGGCGACCGGTCGCCGTACCGCCGCCGATCTCGTCGACCAGTTCGCCCAGCGTGAGGCCGAAGGCGGTTTCGAACAGGCCGCCATGCCGGACATTGCCGGCGATCTGGATGGGGATGGTGCCGCGCGAACGGCCCATGCCGAAATCGCGGTAGAAGGCGGCGCCCTGGTCCATGATGATCGGCACGGAGGCGAGCGAGATGACATTGTTGATGACGGTCGGCTTGCCGAAAAGTCCCTTATGGGCGGGAAGCGGCGGCTTGGCGCGCACGATGCCGCGCCTGCCTTCGAGGCTTTCCAGAAGCGCCGTCTCCTCGCCGCAGACATAGGCGCCCGCACCGACACGCACCTCCAGATCGAAGGCATATGCGGAGTCCAGAACGCTTTCGCCGATCACGCCGGCTTTTCTGGCCACGGCAATCGCCTCGTTCATGGTGGCGATGGCGTGGGGATATTCCGAGCGGAGATAGATGTAGCCCTTGGTGGCGCCCGTGGCGATGCCGGCGATGATCATGCCCTCGATCAGCACGAAGGGATCGCCCTCCATGATCATGCGATCGGCGAACGTGCCGCTGTCGCCTTCGTCGGCATTGCAGACGATATATTTGCGCGGATTGTCCGTATCGAGCACGGTTTTCCACTTGATGCCCGTGGGAAAGCCCGCACCGCCACGGCCGCGCAGGCCGGATTCGGTGACCTGCGCCACGATCTGGGCGGGCTGCAGTTTCAGGGCGTTTTCCAGGCCCTTCAGTCCGCCATGGGCGCGGTAATCGTCGAGCGAGACGGGATCGATGATGCCGCAGCGGGCGAAGGTGAGTCGCGTTTGACGGGCGAAGAACGGAATTTCTTCGGTGGGGCCGAGGGAGAGACGGTGCGTACCGCCTTCAAGCAATCCGGCATCGAGGAGCGAAGCGACATCGGCGGGTTTCACCGGGCCGTAGGCCATGCGCCCGTTGAGCGTTTCGACCTCGACCATCGGCTCCAGCCAATAAAGACCGCGCGAACCATTGCGCACGATCCTGGCGTCGAGCCCGCGGGCTGCGATCTCCTTCTCGATCGCCTTCGCTATCCTGTCGGCGCCGAGCGCCAGCGCGCCGGAATCGCGGGGGATATAGACCGTCGTCGTCATAGCCGGACCTCCGTCGCGATCTCTTGCAGCTGTTCGTCATCGAGCCTGCCGATCATCTCACCATCGAGCATGGCGGCGGGCGCGCAGGCGCAAAGGCCGAGGCAATAGACCGGCTCCAGCGTCACCGCGCCATCGGCGCTGGTCTCACTCCAGTCGATGCCGAGAAGCTCGACCGCGCGTTCGGCCAACGCATCGCCGCCCATCGACTGGCAGGCCTCGGCCCGGCAGATCCTGAGCACATGGCGGCCCGCCGGATGGCTGCGGTAATCATGATAGAAGGTGAAGACGCCATGCACTTCGGCGCGCGACAGGTTGAGCGCATTGGCAACCAGGGGAAGCGTTTCTGGCGGGACATAGCCGAATTCCTCCTGCAGACCATGGAGGATCGGCAGCAGCGGCCCTTCGGCGCTTTTGTTTTGATCGATAATCTCTATCGCTCTTGCGGCGATATCGGCCCTTTTGTTGGTACCAGCAGTCTGCATTTCCACGCAGCGCCCTCCCTTGTTTCCCCTCACTTTAGAATGAGACCAAAAAGTCTGGATATAATCAATAGCGCAATATCGTTGCTTGATAGAAAAAACCTATCAAGGTTTGGCTTCTTGAATTAGAGTTCCCCGGGGCCGTCATTCTCGGGCTTGTCCCGAGAATCTGCCATAAGAAGGACGTAAGTGAATACCGTTCTGACCGATCAGACCTCGGTAGATTCTCGGGACAAGCCCGAGAATGACGACAGGATAGGGCTATTCTTCATGCTCTGAATCCCGCCGCCAGCGTCCTGGCTTCATGCAGGAGCGCGGAAACGAGCGGCGTGTAAGGCGTGCGCTCGGCCGCAACGAGCCCCACAAGGTGACTGGCATCCGGCTCGACAATGGGGATGGCACGAATCGGTTCCGTGAAGCCAAGCGTCTCCGCCAGATTGAGCGGCATGATGCTGGCCCATTTGCCGGTACGGATATGGGAGAAGAGCAAGATCATGGAATTGGATTCGAGCGTCGGCTGGGCCTCCACGCCCGCCTCGCGCAGATGCTGATTGATGATCCGGCGGTTCTGCATATCGGGCGTCAGCAGGCAAAGCGGCAGATCAGCGACCTCCGCCCAGCTAACGGAATCGCGGTCGGAAAGAATATTGCCGGTCGATGTGATGAGATGATAGCGCTCGGAATAAAGCGGCACGGTGGTGACTTTTCCGAGCGGTTCATTGTCGACATAGGTGAAGCCCGCATCGATCTCGAAATTCGCCAGAAGCGAGAGCACTTCGAGCGAGTTGCGCGACAGGATCGAGAACGTCACGTCAGGGTGCTTCTCGCGAAACGGTGTGGTCAGCCGCGAGACCATGGCGAGCGCGGTCGGAATGGCGGCGATGGTGATATGGCCCGAGAGCCCCAGGCGGGCGGCGCGGAGTTCCTCGCGCATGGTGCGGGTGTCGCCGACGATGCGCCTTGCCCATTCCAGAACGCGCTGGCCCTCCGGCGTCAGCCCCTTGTAGCGCGAGCCGCGCCGCACCAGCATGACGCCGAGCGTATCCTCGAGCTGGCGGATCGCCGCCGAAAGCGTCGGCTGCGTCACGCCGCATTCCTCCGCCGCGCGGCCGAAATGCTCCTCCTTGGCCAGCGCTATGAAAAACTCCAGCTTGTCGATCATGATGTCACTCCCCCGGAGCAGGGCTATCGCATATCACGCGATATGCGATAGCCCTGCTCCCGCTGGCCAGGTTAAGCATATTCGTTGCGGCTGCAAACCGGCATCACCATATCGGCGATATCAAATGGAAACGCTATGGTTTGATCTGGCGCCAGCAAGCGTTTGATGTATTGTGCCGCCGGACAAATCTCCTGCCTTGAAGGACGAAACGCATGGACATTCGCCAGATCGACGACAATTTTTCGGTCACCGGCCAGATTTCTCCGGACGATATACGCGACATAGCGGCTTCCGGCTATCAGACGCTGATCTGCAACCGCCCGGACGGCGAAGCGCCCGACCAGCCGGATTTCGCCGAGATCGCCAATGTCGCGGAAAAGGCCGGCATCCCGGTCCATTATGTCCCGGTTGTCTCGGGAATGCTGACGCAGGACGATGTCGATGCGATGGCGGCGGCGCTCGAGAATGCGGAAGGACCCATCCTCGCCTATTGCCGCTCGGGCGCACGCTCGACCAACATCTACGGGATCGTGCAGCAGCAGAAAAAGGGCTAGGAGCGCATCCTGCCCGAAGGGGTGCCTGATGTCTTGGCCGCACCGGCATAAAGATGCTGGCAGATCGTGACGCCTACGCGCAGGAGGGTCGCGGCCATGCCCGCCAAAAGCATGAACCAGCCGGCATTGAGCAGGATCGTCCAGACGTCGGGCCGGCTTCCGGCAAAGGCGATGGTGACGACGCCGACCCATATCAGCACGGCGGCGGTTCGCCAGTAGACCGGGTGCTCATGGTCGTTGAGCGCCCGCCAGAACGAAAGCCCCAGGCAAAAGAAGAACAGCGCGGCGGCAAGGCCGACATTGATCAGTTCAACCCGGACCAGTTCGATCGGCAGCCAGGCATCGGTGTTGACGGCAGCTTCCATCACAATCACTCCGAAGCAGGTCGGGGCGGAAACCTTCCGCCTTTTCCTGATCTAGGTTGAAGTGGCTAGGGTGGCTTTGTGTTGAGATCGTGTTCGGCCGGCGTCGCTGCCGACACTATACCATCACTTTATCTTACCCGCTTTTACCCACCTTGCTTAGAATTTTATGCGTTTTCACCGGCCTTGCTTGCCGCAACTGCGCGATATTGCACGCTTATTAGAAGAACGCCTGAATACCTGTCTGCGCGCGGCCGAGGATCAGCGCATGGACGTCATGCGTGCCCTCATAGGTGTTGACCGTCTCCAGATTCTGCGCGTGGCGCATGACGTGGTAGCCGATCTGGATGCCGTTGCCGCCGTGCATGTCGCGTGCGGCGCGCGCGATATCGAGCGCCTTGCCGCAATTGTTGCGCTTGACGATAGAGATCATCTCCGGCGCTTGTCTGCCCTCGTCCATCAGGCGCCCGACACGAAGCGAGGCCTGCAGTCCGAGGGCGATTTCCGTCTGCATGTCGGCGAGTTTCTTCTGGAAAAGCTGCGTCGCGGCAAGCGGCTTGCCGAACTGCTTGCGGTCGAGGCCATATTCCAGGGCGCGCTGCCAGCAATCCTCCGCAGCCCCCATCGCGCCCCAGGAGATGCCGTAGCGGGCGCGGTTGAGGCAGCCGAACGGGCCTTTGAGGCCGGACACATTGGGCAGCAGATTTTCCTCCGGCACGATGACGCCGTCCATGACGATTTCGCCGGTGATCGAGGCGCGCAACGAGAGCTTGCCGCCGATCTTCGGGGCGGAAAGCCCCTTCATGCCCTTTTCCAGAACGAAGCCGCGGATCGCGCCGTCATGCGCATCCGATTTCGCCCAGACGACGAAGACATCGGCGATGGGCGAATTGGAAATCCACATCTTGGAGCCGGAAAGGCGATAGCCGTCCGCGACCTTCTCGGCGCGCGTCGTCATGCCGCCGGGATCGGAGCCGGCGTCGGGCTCGGTCAGGCCGAAACAGCCGATCCATTCGCCCGAGGCGAGCTTCGGCAGATATTTCCGGCGCTGCTCCTCGGAGCCATAGGCATGGATCGGGTACATCACCAGCGAGGACTGCACGCTCATCATCGAGCGATAGCCTGAATCGACGCGCTCGACCTCGCGCGCGACAAGCCCATAAGCCACATAGGACGCGCCCGCCGTGCCGTATTCCTCGGGCAAAGTGACGCCCAACAGCCCCGCCTCGCCCATCAGGCGGAAAAGATCAGGATCGGTCTTCTCCTCGAGATAGGCTTCCTCGATGCGGGGCGCGAGCTCGCTTTGCGCGAAGGCGCGCGCGCTGTCACGGATCATCCGCTCGTCTTCGGTCAGTTGATCCTCAATGAGGAAAGGATCGCTCCAGACAAAGGACGGCTTGGCGTGCGGCATGATGGTTTGCTCCCTCAAGCATTTTGCAGCCAATGGAACTTGGCGGCGCATAAATGCGGCTAAAATATCCAGACGAACATGTGCCGCGCATCATAGGTGGGAATTGTGGCGGGGCAATTCGATTTGGGGACGTGGGGCTATGATGATTTGTGATGGGGGGATGAGGGAGGGGAATGAGGGGGCTATAAACGGTAAGTTTGCGCCCCCAAGGCGGTCATTAAAAGATCATCGACCGCATCCCAGAAGCTGACATTCATTGCGTCGCAGTGAATTTGATAGGTCGGCGGAAAGCAGTCATTTGCAGCAGTTTGCACCAATGCCGGCTTTGCGGACAAACTGAGCTTTCGCTGCGGCTACTCCAATGACTGCTTCCGTTTGTGCTACTGTTGTGTCGAACCGTGATGCCATCAGCATCGCCGAATCTGTCGGAGGAGCCCTACTTTATGATTGCTTATATAACCGTTGGTGCAGATGACATCGCACAGGCCGAACGCTTTTACTCGGCTTTTCTCCCGTCCCTCGGCTACGAGGTCGAAGAATACCAGGGCGACCTGAGCTACATCCTGCCCGTAGAGCCGGGCCGGTCCTCAGTTCAGCCAGATTTCTACGTCAAATCGCCATTCAATGGGCAATCCGCCACGGCTGGGAACGGCGTAATGGTCGCTTTTCAGGCCCAGTCGCAGAAACAAGTGCGTGACCTTCACGCCTCCGCGCTGGCCGCAGGCGGCTCTGACGAGGGGCAGCCTGGTTTTCGGAATTCCTATGGGCCGAACTTCTATGTCAGCTACCTTCGAGATCCGCACGGAAACAAAATCGCGCTGTTCTCTAGCGACCCGAATGAGCCTGGCCGCGATGAATAAACGCGGGAGCAGACATTCGTGCGAAGCGCAGCATTCGGTAGTTTGGGCTCGAAGCAGCTCATTAGCTACGCCGAGTACAAAAGTCCGCAATGGGCCGGAAACGACTGTGGGCGCGCCACAATTGAATGTCCGCTTCGATTACTCGGCGTGTCCAAGGGGACGGTCTCCTGTCGGCCCCGAAGCAGCCCCTCCCAAAACTTATCCCACAGCCTCACTCCGCCCTTATCCTTGCCTCAGTTCTTCCCGCGGGAACGCGGCTCGCGATGGCGGGTCTCGCGGGGAAGGACCGGCGCCTCCGCCTCGCTGCTGACGTAGCGGTGTGCCTGGGGGGCTCCGTCCTGGGTTTCCCTGCCGGCACTACGACCGGTATGTGCTGGACGAGCACTTAAGCGGGACGGACGGGGACAGAAATCGCCGGACGGGCGGTCCTGTGGCCGCAGTCAAAACAATTTCATGCGAGCGTTCGCAAGACCGCCCGTCTTCCCATCCCAGGATTTGGGCGCTCTTTCTCAATGGCCAGACGCGGTGAACGCGGGCGTGGCGATGATAGCCTGCACCCTCCGCCGCCCGCCATCCCCGGCCCTCCGCTATGGCTCCGGGCGTTCGTCGCTCAAAAAGCCAAATCGTTGGCTTTTTGCCCGCTACGCGGACCGCTCCTCACCCCGCCCGAGATAATCCAATTTCCCCAGCGGCACGCCCTTGTGGCGGAGGAGCGCATAAGCGGTGGTGACGTGGAAGAAGAAATTCGGGATGGCGAAGCCCAGCACGTAATCTCTTGCGGTGAAGGTCTTCGATCCCTGGCCGGTCTTCAGTTCCACTTCGGCCTCCTCGCGCCCGTCCATCGCATGGGCCGGAACCGTCTTCAGGAAGGCGACGGTTGCAGCGATGCGGGCTTGGAGGTCGTTGAAGTTGGCCTCGTCGTCTTCCATCGCGACGGTCTCGACCTGGCCGACGCGAACGGCGACGAATTTGGCGGTGTCGCTGGCGCGCTGGATCTGGGCGGTGAGCGGGGCCATGTCGGGGAAGAGGCGGGCTTCGAGCAGGTCGGCGTGGGGCATGCCGTTTTGGTCCGCAAAGGCGCGGCCTTTTTCCAGGATTTCGCTTAAGTTTGCGAAGGATCGCAGGAAGACGGGCACGGTGACATCATAGAGCGACAGGGACATGGGTTTTCTTTCGGTTCGGAGAATCTGAAAGTGATGGCGCAGACCTTGAGGGCGGGCGCGCGGCTGGTCAAATGAATTTTCCATGCTGCTGTTTCAGATGTGCCGGACACCAATATACGGCACGTATGTGAATTGACATACAATGCGTATATGTGCTTGTTGCTTCGGCGGCGCAGGCTGATCGGCCAGCGCCATAGACACTCGGGAACCGACCGAAGGAATGAAGATGACCAAGCGCAATGCCGTTTTCCCCGCCAACCGCCACGCTCTTTACGAAGCGCATGGCTATTCCGCCGCAATCCGCTCCGATGATTTGCTGTTCGTTTCGGGACAGGTGGGCAGCCGCGCCGATGGCTCGCCCGAGCCTGATTTCAAAGCCCAGGTCGAACTGGCGTTCGCCAATCTGGAAGCGACGTTGAAGGCGGCGGGGTGTACGTTTGACGATATTGTCGACGTGACCACGTTTCATACCGATCCCGAAAATCAGTTCGCAACCATCATGGACGTGAAGAACCGGATTTTCACCGAGAAGCCCTATCCGAACTGGACGGCGATTGGCGTGAACTGGCTTGCCGGTTTCGACTTCGAGATCAAGGTGATCGCGCGGATTTCGAAGTGAATGGTGAATGGTGAATGGTGAATGGTGCAAATAGCCGAATGGGGAATATCAAAGGGAAATTTTCCCTCCTATTCACTATTTCACTATTCACCATTCACCCTCCCCAGGGGTTGCGCAACCAGCCTTTTCAGTGCCATTGCGGTGTGAAAAATGCTGAAAGGAACAACCCATGACCGATGTCCATGGACTGACCCAGCTGGGGGCGGAGAGCCGCATCGCGGCCTCGCCGGACGAAGCGGTGCTCGAAACCGTTCCCTACACCCGCCGCGATGGGCCGCCGGCGATCGTGCGCTTCACCTGCCCGGAGTTCACCTCGCTCTGCCCGATGACCGGGCAGCCGGATTTCGCGCATATCGTCATCGATTATGCGCCGGATGCGCGGCTGGTGGAATCGAAATCGCTGAAGCTGTTCCTGTTTTCGTTTCGCAACCATGGCGCGTTTCATGAGGATTGCACGCTGGAGATCGCCCGGCGGATCGTGGGGGCGACCAAGCCGCTGTGGCTGCGCATCGGTGGCTACTGGTATCCGCGCGGCGGCATCCCCATCGATGTTTTCTGGCAGACGGGTACCCCGCCCGAAGGGGCATGGGTGCCGGAGACCGGGGTGCCGTCTTACCGCGGACGGGGGTAAGGTCAGAACAAGCCCTTCACCCTCGTCCTTCGAGGCTCGCTGCGCTCGCACCTCAGGATGAGGGTGAAGGGCCAGCGCCTCAGTAGCCCTCATGGTGAGGTGCGAGCACAGCGAGCCTCGAACCACGGGGGCGCTTGGCGCTGATAGGCATTCCTATCGGATAGCGAATCCGCCTATAAGCACTCCATGACGATCCGGCATCTAAGCGAAACCATCATCAACCAGATTGCGGCGGGCGAGGTCATCGAGCGGCCCGCCAGCGTCGTGAAGGAACTCGTCGAAAACGCCATCGATGCCGGTGCCACGCGCATCGAGGTGGTGACGGCGGGCGGCGGCAAGACGCTGATCCGCGTCACCGACAATGGTTCGGGCATTCCCGCCGGCGAACTGGCGCTCGCCGTCGCGCGCCATTGCACATCGAAGCTCGCCGACGACGTGCACGATATCCGCGCGCTCGGCTTTCGCGGCGAGGCGCTGCCCTCCATTGGCTCGGTGGCGCGGCTGTCGCTGAAATCGCGCATCGCCAATGCCGAATCCGGCTTCGAGATCGCTGTTACCGGCGGACGCCTGGAGGGGCCGCGGCCGGCGGCGCTCAACCAGGGCACCATCGCGGAGGTGCGCGATCTGTTCTTCGCCACACCGGCGCGGCTGAAATTCATGAAGACCGACCGGGCCGAGGCAATGGCCGTCAACGATATCGTCAAGCGGGTCGCCATCGCCTTCCCGCATATCCGCTTCTCGCTCGCCGGCAGCGACCGCTCGCCGCTGGAAATGCCCGCGACGGGTGCGGGCAGCGACGGCATGCTGGAGCGCATCGCCCAGGTGCTGGGCAAGGAATTTTCCGAAAACGCGATTGCCATCGATGCGGAGCGCGACGGCGTGCGGCTGGCGGGGTTCGCCGGCATTCCCTCGTTCAACCGCGCCAACAGCCTGCACCAGTTCGCCTATGTCAACGGTCGCCCGGTGCGCGACAAGCAGATATGGGGCGCGATCCGCGGCGCCTATGCCGATGTGATCGCCCGCGACCGCCATGCCGTCGCCGTGCTGTTCCTGACGCTCGATCCGGCGTTGGTCGATGTCAATGTCCATCCGGCGAAAGCGGATGTGCGCTTCCGCGATCCGGGGCTGGTGCGCGGGTTGATCGTCGGCGCGATCCGGCAAGCGCTCGCGCAATCCGGCATCCGGGCTGCGACCAGCGGGGCGGAGGCGATGATGCAGGCGTTCCGTGCGGAAGGGTTCGGCGCGAAGGCAGCCCCCTCCCCGCAGGTTTATCGCGCTCCTGCCTATCAATCCGGCAATTGGGCCGATGCGCCAAGGCCACGCTCCGAATGGTCGCCCGCCACGGCGCACCCGGCGCATCGTCCGCTGGATATGGGCTTCGGGGAGAACGAGCAGGCCGCCTTCGAAGGCGTGACCATGCCCAGCGCGGACGCACGCGCAACGGTGGAGGATGCGGCGGCCGAGCTCACAGCCGCGCCGCTCGGCGCGGCGCGGGCGCAGGTCCATGCCAATTATATCGTGGCGCAGACCGACGACAGCCTGGTGATCGTCGACCAGCATGCGGCGCATGAGAGGCTTGTCTATGAGGCGCTGAAGAATGCGCTTCATTCACGCCCGCTTCCCGCGCAGATGCTGCTCATCCCCGAAATCGTCGACTTGCCGGAGGAGGATGCCGAGCGGCTGGCAAGCCATGCCGAGACGCTTGCATGTTTCGGGCTCGGCGTCGAGCGCTTCGGGCCGGGCGCGGTCGCGGTGCGCGAGACGCCGGCCATGCTGGGGGAAACGGATGTGCAGCAACTCATCCGCGATCTCGCCGACGAAATTGCCGAGCACGATACGTCCAACGGGCTCAAGGCGATGCTCGATCATGTCGCCGCGACCATGGCCTGCCATGGCTCGGTGCGCGCCGGACGCCGCCTGAAACCGGAAGAAATGAACGCGCTGTTGCGCCAGATGGAGGCGACGCCGGGCTCAGGCACGTGCAATCACGGGCGTCCGACCTATATCGAGTTGAAACTCAACGATATCGAGCGCCTGTTCGGACGCAGATAAACTGCGACCGGCCTTGACCCCTCAGCCGTTTTATGGCGCTTTGAATGAACGTAGTAAGACAGGAAGAACCATGAACAGATTTGAAGGTCCACGTTCCCAGGAGGCGCGGCTGCGCTATCTCGATGGCGACTTTCAGGTTCTCAGCCCCGGCGCCTATGTCGTCTGCGCGGTCTCGGGCGAACAAATCCCGCTTGACGAGCTGAAATATTGGAGCGTCGCGCGCCAGGAGCCCTATGCCAATGGCCTGCTGTCCTACCAGCGCGAGTTGGAGTGCAATCCGGCGTTGCGCAGCCGTAAGGGTTAGATCCTCGAAGACTTCCTGGGTTCGCGGCTGGATGCCCTTGCCACGCGAGGCGGCGTCTAACGGGCGGCATTTTCAAGAAATGCACTCGGATGGAGGATCGGCCTCACAGATCCTGACACCACCCCTTCTACAGCATCGACCCGAAAATCGGAATCGATTTTCGGGCCGATGCTGTAGCCAGGCGCTCGTAGAATCTCGATCAGAAGGCGACGTCCTTGTCGTGATCGCGGCGACGCGCGCGGACAGATTGGAAGGCGTCATCATCACTCAAACCTCCTGTTCCGCTGGCACATAGAGGTCGCCGCCCTCGCGGTATTTCTGCGCCATGGCAGCCATGCCCTCCTTCTGCGCCTCGGCGCGGATATCGTGCGAGATGCGCATGGAGCAGAATTTCGGGCCGCACATGGAGCAGAAATGCGCCACCTTGTGCGCCTCTTTAGGCAGTGTTTCGTCATGGAAGGCGCGCGCCGTCTCCGGATCGAGCGAGAGGTTGAACTGATCCTCCCAGCGGAACTCGAAACGGGCGCGGGAAAGCGCGTCGTCCCTGATTTTCGCTGCTGGATGACCTTTGGCAAGATCGGCGGCGTGTGCCGCGATCTTGTAGGTAATCACCCCGGTCTTCACATCATCGCGGTCGGGCAGGCCGAGATGCTCCTTGGGCGTGACGTAACAGAGCATGGCGGTGCCGAACCAGCCGATCATCGCCGCACCGATGCCGCTGGTGATGTGGTCGTAGCCCGGCGCGATGTCGGTGGTCAGCGGCCCGAGCGTGTAGAACGGAGCCTCGCCGCAGACGGCGAGCTGCTTGTCCATGTTCTCCTTGATCTTGTGCATCGGCACATGGCCGGGGCCTTCGATCATCACCTGGCAGTCCTTTGACCAGGCGATCTGTGTCAACTCGCCAAGCGTCTCCAACTCCGCGAACTGCGCGGCGTCGTTGGCGTCGGCGATCGAGCCGGGGCGCAGACCGTCGCCGAGCGAGAAGGACACGTCATAGGCGCGGCAGATGTCGCAAATTTCCTCGAAGTGCTCGTAGAGGAAGCTTTCGCGATGGTGGTGCAGGCACCACTTCGCCATGATCGATCCGCCGCGCGAGACGATGCCGGTCACGCGCTCGACGGTCAGTGGGATGTAGTGCAGCCGCACGCCCGCATGGATGGTGAAATAGTCGACGCCCTGCTCGGCCTGCTCGATCAGTGTGTCGCGAAACACCTCCCATGTCAGGTCTTCCGCCACGCCGCCGACCTTCTCCAGCGCCTGATAGAGCGGCACAGTGCCGATGGGCACGGGAGAATTGCGGATGATCCAGTCGCGGATATTGTGGATGTTGCGGCCGGTCGACAGGTCCATCACGGTATCCGCGCCCCAGCGGATCGCCCAGACCATCTTCTCGACCTCCTCGGCCATGGAGGAGGTGACTGCGGAATTGCCGATATTGGCATTGATCTTGACGAGAAAGTTGCGGCCGATCACCATCGGCTCGGCTTCCGGATGGTTGATGTTAGCGGGGATGATGGCGCGGCCGCGCGCCACCTCCTCGCGCACGAACTCCGGCGTGACGAAATCGGGGATTGCAGCGCCAAAGCTCTCGCCGTCACGCTCCAGTGCGGCGTGGGCCTGCTGACGGCCGAGATTTTCGCGGATGGCGACGAACTCCATCTCGGGCGTGACGATGCCAGCGCGCGCATAGGCGAGCTGGGTCACAGCCTTACTATCATTCGCGCGGAGCGGACGGTGGCGGACGGGAAACTCCGGCGTCAGCCGGTCGGCCGAGACAAAGCCGTTGTCCTCCGGCCTGACATGCCGTCCTGAATAGGCGTCGACGTCGCCGCGCGTGGCGATCCAGCTTTCGCGCAAGCGTGGCAAACCGTGCTCAATGGCGATCTTCACAGCCGAATCGGTATAGGGACCGGAGGAATCGTAGACCGTGACCGGCGGTTCGTCGGCGCTCGGATGCAAGGTGATCTCGCGCATCGGCACACGAATTTCGGGGTGCAGAATGCCGTGTTTAAGGATTTTGGCCGAAGCCGGCAGCGGCCCGGTGGTAACCGTGGGGGTGGATGTCATGTCGAGGCTCCTCGCTATCCAAGCAATGGAGACCCAGCTCTGACGGGAAGGAGAAAGGAAACCTTTGGATAGGTTGGCCGCGCGCGACCGGAAGGCATCCGCACCGTCCCTACGCCAGTGTGAACTGGATCAGGTTCATAGGGTCCCTGCGCTGCCTTGCGGCCCAACAGTATCTCAGCCCCTTGTCGGGACACCCCTGGTGAAGCTTCAATGATGCGAGGTGACGCGCGCTATGTCAATCGCTGGCGACGCCGGGCACAGGGCAATCGCTTGAAGAACAGCGCTTCCAGCGGCGGAATTGTTATGATTCATAGGGAACCTCGATTTGTGGAGGTTTCCTATGTCCGGCAAAGCATTACTCGATCAGTTTGGCTCCCTTGAAGACCCGCGCCAGTCGTGGAAGGTGCTGTATCCTTTAGCCGAGATATTGCTTTGCGTGCTGTGCGCGACGATGGCCGGGGCGGACGATTTCGTTGAGATCGAGC
>NZ_PVBR01000008.1 GCF_002980495.1 Phyllobacterium phragmitis | reverse complement strand
CCTGCCGTCCGGGGTTCTTTCTGCCCGTGCGGGTCCTGTCGCGGCTGTTTCGACGGGTGTTCATCGAAGGGCTGCTGGCGTTGCATCGCGCACGCGATCTGGTCTTCTTCGGTGATCTGGCCGGGCTGGCCGAAGCCGACACCTTCGCCGCCTGGCTTGCCCCCTTGCGCACATCCGAATGGGTGGTCTACGCCAAGCCTCCCTTCGGCGGCCCCGAGGCCGTGCTGGCCTATCTCAGCCGCTACACCCATCGCGTCGCCATCTCCAACAACCGCCTGATCAGCGCCGATGCCGAGACGGTCACCTTCCGCTGGAAGGATTACCGGTTCAAGAACGGCGACCGTCAAAAGGTCATGCGGCTGGCCACCGGCGAGTTCATCCGCCGCTTCCTGATCCATGTGCTGCCCGACGGCTTCCACCGCATCCGTCATTACGGATTTCTGGCCAGCGCAGGCCGCAAGGCCGCAATCGCAAAAATCCGCACAGTGCTCACTACGGAAGCGGCCAAACAGGATGATCCGCCAGGTGCCGAGATCGTACCGCTCACGCTGCGCGAGCCATGCCCAGCCTGCGGCGGTCCGATGCGCATTATCGAGATCTTCCGACGCGGCCAGAAGCCGAGATCCCGTGCCCCACCAAGGGAGCAGGCAGCATGACGAGGCGCCCGTCACAATGGCCAAAGCTAACCCGGAAAGACACGGCGCTTCGGGGTGGCATCGGTTTGCGCCACATAACGCTGAACACCGCAAAACCGTCGAACGCGACAGCAAGGAAGCCGTCAGACCTGCTTCCGATCATGCCATCGCAGGCCCTCAGATCGGCCGGTTTGCTTCTGCCGTCAGCGGCCAATTCCCCAACAGACGTCCGCGGCCGCGCGCTTTCCCCATAGGTCCCACCAAGCTCCCCGCGGCTTCCTCCTTCCAAGGTTTGTCAACGCGGGCCGCCAACGCCAACGCCGGCGGCCAACGTCGCGGTGCGGCCCGCATCGAAAAACCTTCAGATTGCGGACCGTCTTCTTATGGATCAGTGAGCGAAGAAGCGGTCATCTGTCTGATTGCGCACTGGGGCTAAGCGCAAATAGAAAAGCTAACGTACCGCGTAAACACTCACGTCGGCGATAGCGTATGCCGTAGGGGGCTCCTTCCAGGTTGTCGCAAACGCTAGGTCACTTACTCTCAGGGCCCTCGGCAGCCCCTCATCTGACCGCATCATGCGCGCGCTTAGGAGGTTCCCATTGGCGTGTCGTGCTCATCGCTTCGCTTTCAGGTAGTCCGCAACGGCTTGGAACGCTGGCAGCGAAGTTGGATCAATAAGTGGGTTTTCAGGTCTGGGAAAAGATGCGAAGCGCACCAAAACCATCTGCGCCGAGGGATCGACATATACCGTCTGGCCATGGACACCGCGGGCGGCAAAAACCTCGTCCTTGCCAGGATATATCCACCACATGCTGGTATAACTGCCGCCAGTCAACGCAGGGTAGTTTGTTCCGAATTTGTCTGGGTCGCCGCCCGCGCGGATTCTCTGAACCACCGAGGCCGGGAACAGGCGTTTCCCGTCGATTACCCCCTCGTTCAGCATTAAGAGGCCCAGGCGACCGAGATCGCGAAGCCCCGCGCTCAGCCCGCCTCCTGCGAAAGGCACCCCAAGACCGTCCACGTTCATGTAAGCGTCCTGTTCGGCACCCATTGGTCGCCACAGCCGCTCGGAAGCGAGCTCGGTAACGGCTTTGCCGGACACGCGGGAAATGATCCACCCCAGCATGTCGGAGTTAACGGTCTTATAGTGGAAAGCCTCACCGTGCTTCCCTTCGGGTTGCACCTGTTGAAGGTACTCCCAGTAGCCGTTAGGCCCAGTGTAATCCTCTGGCTTTGGAAGGGGGTTCGCTGCAGCCGAATAGACCCAGATGTCAGCGTTGGGGTCAGAGTAGTCTTCGGAGTAGCGAAGGCCCGTGGTCATATCCATCACCTGCCGCACGGTGGCATTGGCGAATGCACTCCCGTTGATCTCGGGGATGATATCCATGACCACTGCGTTTTCGTCGAGTTGTCCCTCGGCCACCAGGATCTGGGCCAGCAGACCTGTCAGCGACTTAGTCATCGACATAGATGCGTGTTTTCCAGCCTCATCAAGGCAGCCGAAGTAGCGCTCGTAAACTACTCTACCCTTGTGCAGGATCAGCATGCCATCAGTGTAGTTGGCGTAGAGAGATCCCTCCCAAGTCATGTCCGTATCGCCGTCGATAGGCATGAACTCCAGCGCGTCGATGGCTTGCCGCTCGTCCGCGAACTCGCTGGGCGGCAAGTATTCCATGCTGGAGGGGGCGCCGAGGCCCCGGCTGATCTGTTCAGTGGGAAGGAATTCGCGCATATGACAAACCGACCACCGCAGCTTCGGAAAGCTAAAGTAGACCGAATCTGGCTGCGTGATGATTTTGTTCTTTGGAGGGGGGAAACCAACCATCCAGCCCATCACTTTCGGATCAGATTCCCGAGCCGAAAGTGTTGCTGTTTGGGCTAAGGCCCCGGTGGACGCTAAGGTTGCCATTACGACGCTCGCTGCAAGACTGGTGACGCTAACAGTTAACCACGACATTGATGAACCTCCGACCCAGTTAGGGCTTTCCCGTCGACAGCCTCCCTGATGCCTTTGCCGGGGGAGACGCTTACGCCCGCCATCAGGAACGTGGATTGATGATGCAATTGTACCGCAAAAAGACATCATCCGCGAGATGCGCGCTCGTGCCCCCCGCGCGGAAATGCAACGGCGGCTTCCGGCAACCGAACAGCTTTAAGCCAAGGTCCCACTTGAGGTCGATATCGGTTTCTTCCAAGCACCGAGGTGGAACCCCGCCCGCGCCGAATCGGTGAGTCTCTCTGATGAGATTTCGTTGAAAGCGGCATATCCGCCGTTTCCCTGTCTTCTTAGTCACCTGTAAGACGAAGCCAGTTACCGTTCGCGAACGCGTTCTTTCCGGCTTCGTCGAGACCGCAGCTTTCAAGGAAACAGCGCGCAGCTCGGCCCTCCCGGTATTGGTAAGGATAGTCAGTAGAAAAGAGCAGCCGATCAACGCCAACGATGTTGACCGCCCGTTCGAGGTAGTGGGGCAAAAAGATGCCGCTCGCGGTGATATAAAGGTTTCGGCGCAAATACGTAGCGATCGGGTGCTCGAGCCCGGATACCCGATCCATAGCGCTGAGGCGCTCAGCATAGAACAATACCAGTTCGCCCCAGTGACCCAGAATCACCTGAAGGTTTGGCATCCGATCGAAAGCGCCGGCGAGGACGAGCCGAACGAATTGAATTCCGGCATCATAGTGCCAACCAAGGCCGTACATTGAGAAGGCTGCGTCGACTTCAGGCTTGAAGCCAGAGTAATACGCTTTCCGTACGGAAATATCGGGGATGCGGGGGTGAAGTAGAATCGGCACCTGCAAAGCTTCGGCGCTTTGAAAAATCGGCAACAACCTGGGGTCGTCGAGGTTTTGCGTTCCGACCCGTCCACACAGCATCGCTCCTTTGAAGCCCAGCGTCGTTATGCAACGATCAAGTTCTAGAGCCGCTTCGTCCGGCATTGTCACTGGCAGCGTAGCAAGTGCCTGGAACCGCGCGGGAAACTTCGAAACCACTACGGCTATGGCGTCATTAACGCGCTGCGCGATTGCCACGCTCTCCGGCCCCAGGTCATGGAGCGCAGGGGTGGTCAGCGACAGGACCTGGACGTCCAGACCAGTCTCATCCATCAGTGCGAGACGTTCTTCGGCGAGATCGAGCAGACGCGTCTCAATCTCACCCGAGTGGATCGCGACGCTGGGGTCGGACGCTTCCAACCCGATCCGCCTCCACATGTTGCGCACTTCGGCTGTCAAGAAATGCTCTTCGATACCGATCAGCTTCACGGACGGCCTTCCTGCGCAGCGTCGAGGCTTGGGGTGCTAAACGCTAGGCCCGCAAAGCTTGCGCGGGCGTTCACCACGGCACCGTGCTCCCCTCCCTGTCGAGAAATCGCAGGCCGGACTTCCCGCGCTGGGAAAGGAGAACGTCCACGACCTTGGGGACTGCTTCCTCAATGGTAAGCGGCGCATCCGGGCCACCTAAAGCCGTACGGATCCAGCCCGGCGCCATCAGGACCATCGCGCGCGCGGGCACAGCTTCTCGTGCTGCGAAGCTGCGCATGAGCATGTTCAGCGCGGCTTTGCTGCCTCGATAGACTTCCCGCATCCCTTTTTCGT
This sequence comes from Phyllobacterium phragmitis, assembly GCF_002980495.1. GTDB lineage: Bacteria > Pseudomonadota > Alphaproteobacteria > Rhizobiales > Rhizobiaceae > Paramesorhizobium > Paramesorhizobium phragmitis. Next base: position 247,162 of record NZ_PVBR01000008.1, on the reverse strand, counting down.
TATTGCTGATGCTGCCCTGTCCTGATGACATGACACCGATCAATCCATCTGCAGGAACCAGGTCCTGCAAAACCTCGATGGCGCGCATCGGACTCAAGGCGTTAGTGACCATTACGCGCGTGAACTCTTCTGTGCTCACCCGTCCGATATGAACATGCTCGTCATGCGTGGTTGTCCCCGCGTTGACGAATAGTATGTCGAGTGCCCTGCCTGCGAGACGATTTCGCAATTCGCTGTTCTGCTCCGGCTCGTTGATGTCGAGAGTCTCAATGTCCACCCGGCCGTTGTGATCATCTGCCAGAGCGTGCAAGTCGCTCCGGACGTCGGCCCTTACAGTTCCGATTACATGCCAGCCCCTACCGAGGAACTGGGCGGCCATGGCGTGGCCGATCCCACGTGACGCTCCGATAATAAGGATCGTACCTCCTGCATCGGGTGAATTTGAGCTCATCAGCGGTCCCTTCCATTGTTCGGCTAGGCAGCAATAAGCTCATTACGTAGCCGGCGCTAGACGCACAGGACGCACAGTATTGTTGCGTGGGACGCTATGCCAATTGCGACAGGCGATGTAAGAGTGACTGATGGAAACTTTGGACTTGAACCTCCTCGCAGCGCTTGATGCGCTGTTGACCGAAGGCAGCGTTACGGGCGCGGCTCGTCGTCTCGGCTTGAGCTCCTCTGCAATGAGCCGGACCCTGGCGCGGCTACGAGCCGCAACTGGCGACCCGCTCCTCGTGCGGGCCGGTCGAGGTCTCGTGCCCACGCCACGAGCCACTGAAATACGAGAGGATGTTCATCAGCTTCATCATCACGTACGCAAGATTCTCAGCCAACCAACGGGAAAATTGGACTTTGCGCTGCTGGATCGCACCTTCACGATACGCGCCAGCGAGGGATTTGTTGCACTGTTCTCTGTTCCCTTGCTGACTGCCATCGCAGAGATTGCGCCGCACGTTTGCCTACGCTTCGTATCTAAGCCTGCAAAAGACCCAACACCATTGCGCGAAGCTCAGATCGATCTTGAGATCGGAGTTCTGGGAGCATCTGCCCCGGAGGTAAGGACCCAGTCTCTCTTTCGTGACAAGTTCGTGGGCGCGGCCCGACAAGGACACCCATTGCTAACCGGTACTTTGACACCGGAACGCTATGCGGCGTGCGATCATGTTGTTACGTCACGGAAGGAGATCTTCACGGGCCCAGTCGACGAAGCGCTCGAGAAAATTGGGCTCAAGCGAAGAATTGCCGCTGTTGTGCCAAGCCATTTGGACGCAATACGTGTGGCGCGCCGATCAGACCTGGTGGCACTGGTTCCGCGTTCGTGCGTCGGAAGTGCCATGATCGCCGTCGAGCCGCAGATAGGAAACCTGGTCAGCTTCGAGCTTCCTGTCCAGACGTCGGAAATTCTCATATCTGCGATGTGGCATCCGCGCATGCATGCCGATCCAGCCCATCGCTGGCTGCGCGATATGGTGAAGACAGCGTGCTGTGAGCACTTTTCCCACGGCAGTTTCATAGGGAAGTAGCAGTAAGGCAAGGCGCGAGTCTTCCCGTCGCTTCGATGTCGCCCGGCCTTACGCCGAGGTCGCTTCGTTCGCTCCTTGGCTATCGGCAGGACTGCATACTCGAAATCGACTCGTCCCGCGCAGGTGCCGCGCGAACGCTACAGTCAGACCAGGACTCTACGAGCGCGTTGACACGCTGCGCCCGCGCTCTGAGCGAAGGTGGATCATGACTCGCCCGCCTTCGGTAGACCAATGATCAGGTGAGCTTCAGCGCTGTTCCACAATACGCTCGGCTCATCGACATGATTTTACGCTGCACAAGACGCCTGCGCACGCGATCGCAGCTACAGCGCTGAGTTTGCCCACACCAGTTTCGTCGCGTGCATGCACCGCCAAACCCTGGAGGACGGTGCAGAGGAAGACTGCCATGTCGCCAGCATCGGCGGGCGGGAGCCAGTGTTCCAGATATTGGGCGAACCGGTCGGCCATCGCGCGGCGCCTCGCCGCAAGTTCGTCCGCCAGTTCGTGATGGTCCGGATGGCTGGCGAGAAGCCCTGTCGAGATCATGCAGCCACGCTCGCCAGATCGGCCTGCCACCAGCTTGATCGCGCGTGCGAACATTCGCCTGAGGCTATAGCTGCGCCGAGCGCAGCATAACGTTCAGCGATTGCTCGCCCAAGCCCGCGGGCTGAGCCGGTGACCAGTGCCACCTTTCCTGTAAGATCGGTCATGCGAGCTCCTCGGCCCACCGCTCTGCCGAGCGGTGAGCGCGCGTTTTCAATTCAAAGGTTCATGCCGCCGGACGCCTCGATCCGCTGGCCGGTCACCCAGCGGGTGTTCTCGGACAGAAGGGCGGCAACCAGCAGACCGATGTCGTCCGGCAAGCCAGGTCGGCCGAGCGCCGTCATCGAAGCCACCTGCGCGTTGACGGCAGCGTTATCGCGCACGACACCGCCGCTGAAATCTGTCTGGATCGCACCCGGAGCGACAGCATTGACCGTAATCCCACGCGGCCCGAGTTCCTTGGCCATGTAGTGCGTGAAGACCTCGATCGCTCCCTTGAGCGAGGCGTATGGGATGGTGTCGGGCGTGGTGAAGCGCGTGAGCCCGGTGGATATGTTCACGATGCGGCCACCGTCGTTGATGAGCGGCAACAGCTTCTGCGTCAGGAAGACCACACCCTTGAAGTTCACCGCGTAGACGCGGTCCAGCACGTCCTCGGTCAGTTCGGTGAACTTGGTATGATCGGACATACCGGCGTTGTTGACGAGGTAATCGAACCGGTCCGCGCCAAGCGTGGTCAGTGCTTCTCGCACCCGACCTATGAACGCGTCGAACGATCCGACTTCACCGGTGTCGAGCTGTAGCGCGACTGCCTTTGCACCGGCTTCTCCGACAGCGGCGACCACCTTGTCCGCGTCGTCAGCGGCCGAGTTGTAGGTGAAAATGCTGTGAACTCCGCGCTGGGCTAGGCTGAGCACGGTGCTACGGCCCAAGCCACGGCTGCCGCCGGTTACGATCGCGATCCGCTTCGTATCTGTCATGGTTGATCTCCTTCGAAAAGAGATATAGGCGTCCCAATTGCGATGAATAAGAGGCTAATCACATTACATGCTGTACGGATTTTTGAACAATGCCCACTGACTTATCTGCTGCACGCGCCTTCGTTGCAGTCGCGACGGCCGGCGGGTTTCGCGATGCGGCTCACGCGACCGGCATCAGCGCGTCCAGTCTCAGCGGGGCCGTGAAGCGGCTCGAAGATCAACTGGGGCTCCGTCTTCTCAATCGGACAACGCGAAGCGTCGTACCCACCGAGGCGGGCGCCCACCTGCTTGAGCGGTTACAGATGGCAATGGCCGACGTTGAAGCAGCGCTCGAGCGCGCCAACGACCATCGCGAAACACCCAATGGCACGGTCCGCCTTAACGTGCCTGTTAACGCGGCACGCCTCGTGCTGCCGCGCATTATACCGGGCTTCATGACGGCCTTCCCGAACGTTCGCGTCGAGGTCGTGGTCGAGCACGGGCTCGTGGATATCCTCGCCGCCGGCTGCGATACCGGCATCCGGTACGACGAGCGGCTGACCAAGAACATGGTCGCGGTGCCGATCGGGCCAAAGAGGCAGCGCTTCGCGACGGCTGCATCGCCTGCTTATCTGGCGCGCTATGGGAATCCACGGCATCCCAACGATCTCCTCGACCATGCCTGCCTGCCGGGAAAGTCCGGCAGCGGAGCAATGGCGATGTGGGAGTTCGAGCGCGACGATGAGATCGTACGTATCGAGCCCGCGGGAACCTTGGTGGTAGACGTAAACGCAATGGACCTCGCTGTCTCCGCTGCGATCGACGGATGCGGCATCGTGCAGCTCTTCGAAGACTGGTTGAGACCGGCGCTTGACAGCGGAGCGCTGCAACCGGTGCTGGAACCTTGGTGGCAGAGCTTCAGCGGACCGTTCCTATACTATTACGGGCGAGACCATGTGCCCGCGCCGCTAAAGGCGTTCATCGGTTATGTGCAGGAGAACCGCTGGTAAGCAGGTTCCCGAAACTGCTATCCGATCGGACAGGTCGGCAACAAGCTGCGGCGGGCAGCTTTGCCCAATGTCTCCCGGAGAGTGGGCCGTCTCGGACCAAGCCCCTCGGCCCTGTCTTTCCCGTCAGGCGAGACAATTGGTAGTGTCCGCGCTGGTTCTCCCCATCGCGAGAATAGAGTTGATCCAGATACAGCGATGTTGTACCATTCGGTACAAACAAGCTTTTAGGTGTAACCATGTCTCGACCGCCGTTGCCCCCATTCACCCCTGAAACAGCGGCACAGAAAGCCCGCATGGCCGAGGATGCCTGGAACAGCCGCGATGCGGAGAAGGTGTCACTGGCCTACACGTTCGATAGCGTCTGGCGGAACAGGGGCGAGTTCCTGACCGGCCGCGACGCGATCGTCGCTTTTTTGACGCGCAAGTGGATGAAGGAGTTGGACTACCGACTCATCAAGGAGGTGTGGGCGCACGACGGCAACAGGATCGCCGTGCGGTTCGCCTATGAGTGGCGAGACGACAGCGGCAACTGGTTCCGATCCTACGGGAACGAGAACTGGGAGTTCGACGACGCCGGGCTGATGGCCCGCCGTATTGCCTCGATCAACGATCGTCCGATCATGGAGGCCGAACGCAAGTTCCATTGGCCGCTTGGGCGTCGTCCAGACGACCATCCCTCCCTCAGCGACCTTGGCCTCTGAAGACCAAGCGCACTCTGACCGACCGCACCGACGCCCTGCCGGCATTGGCAGAGGCGTTCCGCAAACACGGCTTCGAGGGCGCGAGCCTGGCGATACTCTCGCGGGCGACTGGCCTCGGCAAGGGCAGTCTCTACAACTTCTTCCCCGGCGGGAAGGAGGAGATGATGGATGCCGTTCTTGCCGACATAGACCGCTGGTTCGTCACGACGATCTTCACGCCATTGGAGCAGGCCCGTGACCCGGCAGCGGCGATCAGGACCATGACCGCGGAGGTGACGGTCTATTTTCGATCCGGAGGCAGGGTGTGCCTTGTGGGCTGGATCGGTCTTGGCTCCTCTGGCGATGCTTTCGCAGTCAGGGTGAAGACCTACTTTGCCCGCTGGATCTCGGCGCTGGCCCGGTGCGTCCAATCCGGCGGGGTTCCGTCGCTGCTGGCCGTGCAACTCGCAGAGGAAACCGTGTCCGGTATCCAGGGCGCTATCGTTCTGGCGCGGGCGCTGGGTGAAGAAGCTCTCTTCTTGCGGATCGTTCGTCGCCACGAAGCGGCGCTGCTTGACGCCTTGGCGCGGCACACCCGCTGACCAGCACCGTACAATTCATCGGCACATGATCCTCAAAAACCGTTCAAACCGCCTGCTGCGTTCTCTGCCGCTATCCGATAGCAGTTTCCAGATAACCGTATCGGCGATAGGTTTCGGTGGAGCGGAGCAGTTGGATTTACGCCTGATGCGCTGCGCTTTGGAAGAAGTCGATCAGCCCGAAAGGAGCTCGATCGTCCAGGCAGAGCGCCAGGATCTCATGCGAAACCGCGGCTGCAGCCTCGGCGCGGGGGAACATCGCAGCTTCGAAGGCCGCGAGCGCCGCCTCGACCGAGTCCGGGTGCGCCACGATGGCGGCCGCGAGTTCGGCACCATCGAGCAGCGCCATATTCGCGCCCTCGCCTGCCGGCGGCGCGAGATGTGCGGCGTCGCCGATCAGCGTCACGCCGGGCACCCGGGCCCACCGATGTCCTGTCGGCAGGGCGTGAAGCGGCCGCAGCACCAGCGGAGTGTCCGCAGCGGTGATGAGGGCAGTGAGTTCCGGCGCCCACCCCTTGAACTCGGCCGCAATCCGCCCCTTGGCGATCGCGGGCTCGGAAAAGTCGATGGTCCCGAACCAGTCGAGAGGGCGGGTCAACGCGATATAGGCGTGGAGGACGGCGCCGGCCTCACGATGGATGAAGATGCCTTGACCGGGCACAAGCGCGAACATGGCGCCCGCACCCGCCATTTCAGCCGTTGCGGGATGGCGTAAATCAACGTCGAAGAGCCACGTTTCGACGAAGGACGTGCCGAGATACGCCGGCACCGCATCCGAGAGCAGAGAGCGGACTTTGGACCACGCACCATCTGCACCGACGAGCAGATCGCTGGTGACGGTCGTTCCATCTTCGAAGGTCAGGGCATGCTGCCCGCGACCGAGCGGAGCGACCGCAGTGAGCTTGTGCCCCCATTGAACCGCGTCTTGAGGCAAGGACTCGAGAAGGATACGACGCAAGTCCCCTCGCAGCACCTCCGGACGGCCGCCCGAGCCGTCGTCGCCCTGCTCGAACAACAACACGCCTTGGGCATCAACCAGTCGCGTTGCTTGGCCGCCTTCATGGATGATCGCCTGAAAAGCTTCGGTCAGACCCGCAGCAGCGAGCGCGACTTGACCATCCTCGGGGTGGATGTCGAGTTGGCCGCCTTGCTTCCGCGCATCAGCAGATGGGTCGGCTTCGAAGATCGTCGCCGGGATACCATTGAGGTGAAGGATGCGCGCGAGGACCAGCCCACCAAGGCCCGCACCAATGATCGTGACAGAGGTCATGCTTTACTCCAAAATGAATGGAACGCCGTTCCAGTCTCACACTATTGGAACATCGTTCCAGATATGTCAAGAAGGGACATGACTGATTCCACACAACGGCCGGGGCGGCGTGGGAGTGCTCTGTCCAAGGACAGGATCGTGCAGGCCGCGATCAGCATTCTCGATAATGAGGGCGCTGCCGGCCTCACCTTCCGTGCGCTGGCCGGGCGCTTGAAGACCGGCAGCGGCGCCATCTACTGGCATGTCGCCGACAAGGACGAACTGCTTGCAGCCGCCACCGATCACGTCATCGCCAAGTTCGAACCGCAGGACGTCGGAAGACTGTCTCCACAGGAGGCTATCCGGGCCCTCGCCCTGGGGGTATTCGACGCGATCGACAGCCATCCCTGGGTCGGAGCGCAGCTATCGGGCAATCCGTTTCAGTATGCGGTTTTGCGGATCCTGGAGGGGCTCGGTACGCAAGTCGTCGCGCTCGGCATCCCTGAGAAAGGGCGCTTCAACGCCGCGACGGCGTTGCTGAGCTTCATGCTTGGTCTTGCCGCGCAGTATGCAGTCGCCTCCCATCATTTTCGCGACGGAAGCGATCGAACGACTGCCCTGAGAGCCGTCGCAGCCAAATGGATGGAGCTCGACCCTGAGCAGCACCCATTCATCCACCAAGTCGCACCGCTCCTTCCCGTACACGACGATCGCGAACAGTTCATGGCGGGTATCGACCTCATCCTCGCGGGGATCGATACGAGCCGCTGACCGGGCGGCCCCGAGGTGAATCGAGCTCACGGATGAAGCTTAGCTCCCTTGGTCGCCTTGTCCACGCCCTTACTGGGCCCACGGAGCGCGACGCCCACCAACGCCGGCTGTTCCGCGGGTTCGGAAAGGAAAGCCTCGCGGTTGGCCGCGTCGTGCCCGGTTGAGAACATCGACTCGACATATGCGGCGCATGTCAGGCCCCTCTCCTACGCCTGCCGCCGCGCGCGGAGCAGCGTGGCCCGGTCAGCCGCCAGAATCATGATTGGCTGGCCCAGCAGCTTGCTAGCCATGGCCGGATCGCGCCATTGCGACCCGGCCGCTTGCGGCTATTTGAGGAACGGGTTGATCGCCGCCAGCGTATCGTCGAAACGGCCCTCGGCCTCGGCGTTGCGCATGAAATCGACGCCTTCCACCAGGATCTCGCGCGGCGTGGGCGTCTGCTGGAAACGCGCCATCACCTGATCGGCGAACGTGTCGAGCGGCATGAAGCGTTCGTTGTCCTGCTGGCCGGGGGTCAGGGTCGTCTGCACCGCGGGCGGCACCATCTCGATGACCTCGATCTTGCCCTTCAGGACCGCACGGAGCGATTCCGTGTAGTTGTGGATGGCAGCCTTGATCGCCGAATAGGTCCCACGGTCTGCCGAACCTCGGCGGTGGTGAGCGCGCGGGGCTGCGGAACCGGCAGCATGCCCTTGCTGGTGAACATGTCTTCGCCCGGGGCGATCGCCGAAGGGGCGACCGGCTGGCGATGATGCGCGGTGTTTTCCGGATGGGACCTGCGGCCGACATGCATGAACTGGACGAACAACCGGCCGCCGGCCGCATGGACGGCGTCCGTCACCTTGCGCCATCCGGCGACATGTTCGTCGGTGTAAATCCCGGGCGTGTTCGGGTAGCCCTGACCGTCCTCCGACGGCTGGGTGCCTTCGGTGATCAGCAGGGCAATTGTCGCGCGCTGCGAATAGTATTCGGGCGCCAGGTCGCCGGGGGTGCCATCAGGCTTGGCCCGGCTGCGGGTCATCGGCGCCATGGCGAGGCGATGGGGCAGTTGCAAATTGCCAAGCTTAATTGGGGACCAAAGTTGGGTCATGGGAGTTCTCCTGAATTCGTGGATGCGGTGGTGCGAGGATCAGAGCTTGCCTTCGGCGAGCATCTCGCGGGTGCGCGTCAGTGTGGATAGCAGGGCGGCCTTGTAGCCCTTGTCGCTGTCGAACTGCGCCTGCTCGGCCTGTTCCTCGGGGCCGTTCGGCGCCTTGTCGCGCAGCCCGAGGTAGCAATAGAATTTCAGCTGAAGCTCGCCCGCTTCGTCCTCGAACAGCTCGTTGATGATGGCGCCTTCGCGCGGCCCGGTGGCCTGGAAGAAGGTGACCTTGCGCTGCGGCTCGAGCGTGATGATCTCGCGCAGGTCGGCGCCGGCGATCGTAGCGTCGCGCACGAAGTGGGTGGCGCTCTCCTCCGTGACGTCGCAGCGGGTGCACAGGCCGGCCGGAAGGAACAGGCGCGCGTCGCGGGCCTTGAGTTCGAGGCCCTTCCAGACCTGCTCGCGGGTGAGCTTGGTTTCGCCTTCGGGGTTCACCGGGACGGTGGCGGTCGAATAGATCATGGCAATGGTCCTTGTAGGGATGATGGGAATGGAAGCGGTCAGCCGGCGATCTGCGCGACGTAATCGCGATAGGAGCGCAGCGGCCGGCCGAGCAGCGCGGTCAGCCGGTCAACGTCGCCAACCTCGGGAAGCATGCCGTCGGTAATGAAGCGCTCGGCCATCAGGCGCATGTCGAACGCCATCCAGCCCGGCATGAACTGGCGCATGTTCTGCTCGAACCCGGCGGTGTCGTCGCCCGGATAGGCGATCGTGCGGCCGAGGACATCGCTCCAGATGGCGGCGGCGCTGGCGCCGGTCAGCGTGTCGGGTCCAACCAGGTTGATGCGGTTGAGTGGAAGCGGCGTGGCGGACCGCTCGCGGCGGATCAGCTCGATCGCGGCGATCTCGCCGACATCGCGGGCGTCGATCATCGCCAGGCCCTTGTCGCCGATCGGCATCGGGTAGATGCCGTAGCCGGTGATTACGTCTTTAATCGTGATCTCGTTGTCCATGTAATAGGCGGGGCGCAGGATGGTGGCGCTGAGCCCCATCTGCTCGATCATTCGCTCGACGCCGAACTTGCCCGCGAAGTGCGGCACGTTGACGTAGATGTCGCTGTGGATCACCGACAGATAGACGATCCGCTCGATCCCGGCTTCGCGGGCGACGTTGAGCGCGATCAGCGCCTGGGTGAACTCGTCGGCGACGACGCCGTTCAGCAGGAACAGCGTGGAGACGCCCTTCATAGCGCCCCGCAGCGAGTCGACGTCGAGCAGGTCGCCCTGAACGACTTGAACGCTAGCCGCAAAGCTGGCCTTGGACGGATCGCGAACAAGTGCGCGCACATCGGCGCCGCGCTTGACGAGTTGTTCGACGACATTGCTTCCGACATTGCCGGTCGCGCCGGTTACGAGAATGGTCATGGTGTTGCTCCTTGAGTTCAGTTGTTTGCTTGTTCTCAAATTAGCGATCCACATTTAATGCGATAGACGCTATATCTGGACAGACCGTCTCACTAGTGGAACAGATCATGGATCTTCTTGCCCTCGCCGATTTCAACCTGGTCGCTCGTCATGGCGGCTTCGGAAAGGCATCCCGAGCCGCGGGGCGCCCCAAGGCCACACTGTCCCGCCGCGTCGCCGAGCTTGAGGCCAGCCTTGAGCTTCGCCTGTTCGAGCGGGGCGCACGCGACCTGAAGCTGACGGAGGAAGGACGGGCATTGTTCGAGCGGACAGGCCAGCTGCTCACCGAACTCGACGAGACGGCTACGGCGATCGCCTCCGGCGGACATAGCCCTCGCGGCAGGTTGCGGATCAGCGCGCCTTTGCTCTTTTCGCAAACAGCGATGGGGAAGGTCGCCGCCAGCTTTACACTGAAATACCCGGAGGTCCGGCTCGAGGTCACGACCGAGGACCGATCCGTCGACATGATCGAGGAAGCCTACGACCTCGTAATCCGGGTCAATCCGGCGCCGGATGAAAGCCTGGTCGGACGCATCTTCCTGCACGATCGTCTGGTCGTCGTAGCGAGCCCGGACCTGACGCCGCCGGAAGACGGCTCCGCTATTCCGGTCGTGGTGCGTGGACCAGCCGGCCAGGGCGACGCGTGGAGCATGGTGACACCGACCGGAAAGACAAAAATCGCAGTCAATCCGGTGCTGAGTCTTTCGTCGCTCGTCATGGTCCGAGACGCCGTGCGAATGGGCGTGGGCGCCGCGCGCCTTCCGGTGTCCCTCATAAGTCACGACCTCGCCACCGGTACGATGGTGCGCTGGGGTGATGTGGAAGGATCAGAGATCGCGCTGTGGACTCTTTATCCCACGCGCCGTTTGCTGAGTGCTCGTGTATCGGCGTTCCTGGATCACCTGAAGGAGGCTTTTCCGAAGGGGACACCCGACGAACTCGCGGCCTACGTCGGGAGATGATGACCCGTCCTTGCCATGTCAGCGGAGTCGACCTTGGGCATGTCCGGGGTTCAAAACCTGTGCAGGTAAGGACGGTCAAAATCATTGACCCGCCTCGCTCGATCTCCTGGGCGGTTGCTTCGGCGCCGACTTTGTCGTGAGCCAGATATCAAACTCAAAGGTCTCGATAACGGAACGGAATCAATGCTCTAACCACACGAGATTTCTGATCGTTCTAGTTTTCTGATCAAACGACACATTCATCCGTGTCCAGCCCAGGTCCGAAGTTCTGGCGCAAGTTAAACATGCCAACCGCCATGTCGCATTAGCTGGTTTTTCCGGAGCGCGTCGACGCTCTGTCCAAGAAGCGCTGAAATTCTGACGCGCGGCACTGGGGCCTTCTACTTCCTTGTTTCGGCAGTATAGCGCAATTCCTCGAACCGGTCGTGGCAACCCTGCCAGCTGACGCGGGGATGAACGGCCAGAACACGCGCCTCGGTGCGATAATCCGTAAGCGCTGTTTTTATCGCACATTGACCAAGCGAGTTCGGCCGTTATGAACACGACCGCCGTGAGAGAGATGGCATGATTGCATGAAAAGCGGCCATCTATTGATGTCCGTTTTCTTCTGCAAAGCTGGTTGAAACGATCTTTCGCGTCGGCCGATAACCTAAAAGCCCCTGACTTTCATAAAGTCGATGAATGCCCGAACAGATGCGGCCATGTGAGAGCGTTCCGAATAATAGAGGTAGAAGCCGGGGAAAACTTTGCAAAACGGTTCGAGGACTTGCATGAGTTCCTTATTTTCCACGAAGGGCCCCACCAGGTCCTCAATGAGGTAGGCCAATCCAATCCCCTGACGAGCCGCTGAAAGCAGTAGCTCCGTATCGTTTATGGTCAGTACGTTCTCGACATCAACATCGAGGACGCCATCGACACCTTCGAACCGCCATGGGTACAGGGCTCCAGTGCTTTTCCATTTGTATGTGAGGCAAAAGTGGTCCTTCAGATCGGCCGGAGCCTGAGGCGGCGGCCGATTGGCAAAATACGAGGGTGCGCCCACAACCGCCATTCGCAGATCGCGGGTAATGCGCACCGCGATCATATCGCGGCTGATTTGCCCGCCAATCCGAACGCCTGCATCGAAACCTTCTGCAACGACATCCGTGATATCGTTGTCTACCACGAGATCAAGGCGGACCTCCGGATAGGCAAGACGGAACTGCTGCAGTCTTGGCAGGACCGCAATCTGCGCGGCAATGCTCGGTAGATTGACACGAACCACGCCCTTCGGCTCACTCTGATAGGCTCCGACCGCCGACACAGCCTCGTCCATCCCCATCATCATCGGCTTGATGCGATCGTAGAGGATGCTTCCCGCTTCCGTCAGACCGACACTGCGCGTTGTTCGATTGAGGAGGCGTATGCCGAGGCGGCTCTCCAACGAGCGGACGGTGCGGCTCAGCGCCGACGGCGATATCGCCAGCCGTTTTGCAGCGCGCCCGAATGCCCGCTCGTCGCAGACTGCGACGAAGGCCTTGAGTTGGGAAAATTCCGCCCCGTCCATTGTGATCCTTAAAAGCAATACCTCATGCCGAATTGATACCATATTCAATCACAATCGCCATGCTGCATATCTGTGCCAGAAGACGGATGGAGAGACCCGATACAATATCGGGACCGCAATCGCCTTCCGGAACGAGCGGAGATGCGACGATGAAACGCTGGGAAATTGATGCAATTGGTAGGCAGCGCCTCAGACTAAACGATGTCGAGGTGCCGAGACCTGGTCCGAAAGAGGTTTTGATAAAAGTGAACGCGGTCGCGCTGAATTACCGCGACAAGATGGTCGTCGAGACAGGGCGCGGACTTCCTCTCAAGTTCCCATTCACGCCCGGCTCGGACCTTGCCGGTGAAGTCGTTGCTCTCGGAGAGGGCGCTGCCCGGTTCAGGCTGGGATCGAACGTGATCTCGACGGCAACGCCAGACTGGATCGACGGTCTGCGCGCGGGTACTGCCCGAACGCCTGCCTATCAGACTTTGGGTGGTTTTTATCCGGGTGTGCTCGCCGAGTACGTCTCGATGCTGGAAGACTGGTTTGTCTCGGCACCTGAGACACTGACTACCCGGCAGGCTTGCACACTTCCAGTGGCTGGCCTCACGGCCTGGTTTGCGCTGGTCGAGCGGGCGGGAGTCCGAGCTGGCGATACAGTCCTAATCCCGAGCACTGGCGGCGTTGCTCTGTTCGGTATGCAGATCGCAAAAGCTAACGGTGCGAGAGTGATCGTCTGTGGTCAACCTGAATACGAGTGCCGCGCGAAGGCTCAGGGCGCAGACCACTTCATCGACGCAGACACCGACTGGATGGAAACCGTCTACCAGTTAACTTCGGACCGAGGCGTGGACGTCGCCCTGGAGGTTATTGGCGGCAAGCATCTCGGGCAATCCATCCAGGTCACGACGGTTGGCGGTCATGTCTGTCAGATCGGCGCGCTCGACGGCTGGGACATCAGTGCACCAGCTATGCCCTTGATGCTCAAGGACATAACTGTTCACGGCATTGGAACCGGGAGCAGAACGGCGCTGGAGGGCTTCGCTACAGCGCCGTGCGTCCTTTAGGACGCACAAAGGACGCTGTAAGTTATTGAATCTGCGCATCGTGCTTTCCGAAAATCGATTCCGATTTTCGGGCCGATGCTGTAGAGTGATCGATCAGACACGTATCGTCCCTGTTGTTGATTCTTGCTATTCTCTGGTCGATCTTCCAGCAGCCTTCGACCATTTAGATCGAGGAGCATTTGGGAAGATCGTCATCGACGTAGCCGAATAGAAGATGCCGCAGTCTGCAGTTGGATCACCTATACCAATGTCTCAAAAACCACCAATGCCTCGGCTGTGGATCGCAGCATTTCCCGATCGCCGGTCGCGCCGGCTGTCACTTGGCACTTAATTATGAGAACCCCATTTCAATGATTTCAGATAGATAGGCTGGCGGTCGAGATGGCGCGCGACGACGCCCTTGAGATGATCCCGTTGTTCCGGTGTGGTCGCCTCGATCCGCGCGATGAGCTCTCCCGCGCGAGCGTCGAGGATTGCGAGGCCGTCGCCTGGAAAAGTGCTTCCGCGCGCGTCCTTCGGAAAGACGATCGCGCCATGCTGGGCGGTGAACGTTGCCGTAAGGCTGTGCGACCCATGCTTGTATAGCTGCTGAAGGTATTTGCTTCCGTTAGATGTCGGAACGTCGGCAGCGGCGACGTACGGTGCGGCCTTCATGTCAGGCTCTCACCATCCCGGTTGCGGAAGCGCGTTGCCGCCAAGGCGATCAGCACCGCCGCCGGCAGCACTACATGCGTCCACTCGCCGTGCACCGCGAGAGTCAGGACGGCCGAGCCCATAACAAGCGCCCCGAGTACGGCGCCGGCCGCCCGGGTCTTGCGCGGCAGGAGGAGGCCCGCGCAAAGCAACTCGAGCGCTCCCGTGATGTAGTGAAACCATGCGGGATATCCCCAGCGGGCGTAGTCCGCCACGATGGATGCGGGCGCAGCTATGTTCATCGCGCCGCCAAGAACGAAGAAGGCCGACACGGCCCATGCCAGGATCCGGCGCCAAGCAAACTTGTTCACACTCACTGTCCTTCTGTTGGCGGCAGGTCCGCAGGGCGGGCGCTTATTCGGACCTATCCAGCCCTAAACGAGCACTCAGTCGTCTCTCGAGTGGATATGCTGTTTCAAAATACTGATATAAAGGAGTGCATCACGAACGGACTGTTTCTCGGAAGGACGACAATGCAAGATTTAGATGCGCTCCGGATTTTTGCTCGGGTCGCCGAGATGGCGAGCTTCACGAAGGCCGCGAAGAGCCTTGGCATTCACAAGGGCCGCGTCTCGACCGCGGTACGCCAGCTTGAAGCGGACGTTGGTGCAGCGCTGCTCCATCGGACAACCCGCGCGGTTCAACTGACTGAAGATGGCCGTGCGTTCTACACCCGTGCCCGAGACCTGCTTGCAGACGCCGAAGATCTTCGGACCATGTTTGCGAGCGAGCACACCTCGCTACGCGGCAGACTGCGTGTCGATCTGCCCACCGAACTTGCGCGCTCGACCCTCATCCCTGCCATCCCGCAATTCATGGCGGCGCATCCAGAACTCGAACTGGAGATATCGAGCACGGACCGGCGCGTTGATCTCGTCCAGGAAGGCTTCGACTGTGTCGTGCGGATCGGCCCGGTTGTCGATGAGACCCTGATCGCGCGTCCGATCGGCGCGTTGCGGATGGTCAATGCGGCGAGTGCGGCCTATCTCGCCCGGCGCGGCACGCCTCGCACGCTCGAAGACCTTGTGAGCCAAGGCCACGCCATCGTTCATTACACGCCGACGCTGGGATCGAAGCCGTTCGGCTGGGAGTATCCGGACGGGGACAGTTACTCGTCGCTGGCGCTCCCGGGCGCGCTGGGTGTCAACAGCGTCCAAACTTATCACGCAGCGGGAGTCGCTGGCGTGGGTCTTGTCCAGGCGGGATTGGCGGCAATGTCGCCCTATTTCGAGAGCGGCGAGATGGTGCAGATTTTACCTGATCTTCCGCCTGAGCCGCTGCAAGTCTGGTTCGTGGTGGCGCATCGTCGAAACATGTCGCGGCGGGTGCGCGCCCTCATGTCCTGGATCGAGGCGACGATGGCGCCGTACCTGGATGGAAGTTCAAGCCCGCGCGCCTCGATGTGATCGCGAGGGAATGACGCCAGCGTAGAAGGACTCCCACCGGCTGGGCAACATATCGCCAGATGCCGTTTGAGCGTGATCGCCGCCTTTCCAAAACGTCCAGACGCTATGGCGTCGAGCCGGACGCCAAGCTCATTGGTCGAGATATGAGAAACAATCCGTTCTGATTGATGGGATTTATACCGGATTAAGAAAATATTAGATCGGAGCTGAAGATGCCCGATCAGTGAGCCTGTCTCGGGTCGAAACAACAACGCCCCAGGAGGCCAATATGAACACGCCAGCAATCAACACGGTCGTCGTCTATCACTCCGGCTATGGCCACACGCATCGGATGGCCGAAGCCGTCGCCGAGGGCGCCGGCGGAACGCTGCTGGCCATCGATGCCGAAGGGAATCTTTCGGATGAAGGATGGGCAGCGCTTGATGCTGCAGACGCGATCATCTTCGGTGCGCCGACCTACATGGGAGGTCCGAGCTGGCAATTCAAAAAGTTCGCTGACACCTCCTCCAAGCCCTGGTTCGCCGACAAGTGGAAGGACAAGATCTTCGGCGGCTTCACCAACAGCGCCAGCATCAACGGCGATAAGCTCAACACGCTTCAGTACTTCGTGCTCCTCGCCGGGCAGCACGGTGGCTTGTGGGTCAGCCTCGCGATCAAGCCCGCTAACGTGAAGGCCTCGAAGCGCGACGATCCGAACCGGATGGGCTCGTACATCGCGCCGATGGCGCAGTCCGACGCCGACGCTGCTCCGAGCGAAATGTCGGTGGGCGATCTTGAGACCGCCCGCCTCTATGGCGCACGCGTGTCGCAAGTCGCCCGTCAGTTCGCTGCCGGCCTGAGTGCCGGGTCAAATCCTTCACGGCCTGAGGAGGTTTGACCATGGATATTGGCGCCCAGAATTTGCTGATCGGCGGGCGATGGACCGCAGCGGAGAACGGAGGAATCTACGAATCCCTCAACCCGTTCACCGGGCAGGTGGCGACGCGGGCGGCGGCAGCGACGGTCGACGACGTCGACCGGGCTGTTGCGGCGGCGCATCAAGCCTTTGGCGGGTGGGCCGCGCTGGCACCAAGTGAGCGGCGGCGATACCTTATGGCGGCCGCGGAGGCCGTCGAAGCGCGGCTCGATGAGCTGTGCGAGGCGGTCACGCATGAGATGGGCGGGCCGACCGCGTGGGGCAAATACAACGTCAAGGTTCTTGCCGAGAAGCTTCGCTACGCGGCCGGCGCTGCCTACCAGGGACTGACGGGAGAGGCGATTCCCTCGGACAATCCGGCACGCACCATGATCGCCATTCGCAAGCCCGCCGGCGTGGTTGCGAGCATCGTGCCGTGGAATGCGCCTGTCCTGTTGGTCGGGGCGTCGGTCCCGGCGGCGCTGGTCCTTGGCAACACGGTCGCCATCAAGGCGTCGGAGCAGACGCCGCGCACGCATGGGCTTGTCGCCGCGTGCTTCGAGGACGCCGGCTTTCCGCCTGGCGTTGTCAACCTCATCACGAACGCGCCCGAAGATGCCAGCGGCGTGGTCGAGGCGCTGATCGCTCATCCTCTCGTGCGCCGGGTGCATTTCACCGGTTCGACCCGCGTCGGCCGGATCATCGCCGAGAAATGCGCCGCCCACCTCAAGAAGGTGGTGCTGGAGCTCGGCGGCAAGGCGCCGTGCATCGTTCTGGCCGATGCCGATCTCGACCGGGCGGTCAGCGCAGCAGCGTTTGGCTCCTTCGCCAATTCTGGTCAGGGATGCCTGTCGACCGAGCGCATCATCGTCGACAAATCGATTGCAGAGGAATTCTGCGATCGACTTGCCGCCGTGGCCAGGAAAGTCGCCTACGGTGATCCCCGCAAGAGCGACATCGTGCTTGGCCCGGTGATCAATGACGCCTCCGTCAAGCGGCTGAAGGAATTGGTCGATGATGCGGTCGCGTCCGGCGCGCGGCTGCTTGCAGGCGGCACGGCCGATGGACGCTGCTTCGCACCCACGGTGTTGAGCGGCGTGACCCCCGCGATGCGGGTCTATCAGGAGGAGTCCTTTGGGCCTCTCGCTTCGGTCGTATTCGTCGACGGCGCTGAAGAGGCGCTGCGGGTGGCGAACGACAACGACTACGGATTGTCATCGGCCATCTTCAGTCGCGACGTGACGTCCGCTCTCGATCTGGCGAAGCGCCTCGACGTCGGGATGTGCCACATCAACGGGACGACGCTCGATGATGAGGCGCAGATCCCCTTCGGCGGCGTCAAGGACAGCGGATACGGCCGGTCCGGCGGCATGATCGGGATGGAAGAACTGACCGAGGTGCAGTGGATCACGATCGAAGGGTCCAAAGCGCCGCGTTACCCGATCGCAGAATAGCATTTAGGGCTCGCGCCCCCGTTCGGCGCGGGCCCTTTTCATGTCCATCAGTGCCGTCCTGGTCCGGCACATTTGAGGATTGAGCAAGGTCGGTGCCGCTATTTCCCAAAATCGAAAAGAGTGGCGACGGTGCCGGATCTCGTCTTTGATCTGCGGTATCTGAGATATGCAATTCTCGTTGCCGAGTACGGCAGCTTTCGGCGCACCGCAGAAATTCTCAAAAAAGGGCTGACGATCTTCGGTTTTCGCTCTAGGTGCAGTATAGGTGCAGAGAGCGTCGGCTAGAATTGGCGGCAAATGTGCGGGTGTGGTGGAACTGGTAGACGCGCCGGATTCAAGATCCGGTTCCGAAGGGAGTGTCGGTTCGATTCCGACCCCCGCACCACCTTCTTCAAGTCCATTCAGTGTCGAGTTCGAGTCCGGTTGGGCTCGCCGGAGTCGAAGAATATACGAACTTCGACCTGCCAATTCCGCCAAGTTGCGTAAGCGCGATCGATTGAGAGCAGAGAGAAACGCCGCGGCCGGCGGGACGGTGCCGGCCCTCCGGGAGCGTGCAGTGATCTTGGTGGAGAAACTTGGCGAACCTGTCGTCGGCGAATTGATCTGGAAAGGTCTCGTCCGTTCCTGAAGATGATGGTTGGAGACTCGAATGGCCACAATGATGTCGTGCGCATCGATCGCGGTGCAGAAAGGTATTTGGGGCGCCATCCGCCGGGTCTGAATTGTTTCTCAACCAGGAACGGCGCGCGGAAGGCCGGCACGTTCCCGATGGGACGCGTCCGGGAAGGTCCATATGGGCGGTGTGAGCCGAGCATGAGAATCGGATCGGGATGCGGATACTGTGAGAGGATGCAAAGACTGGAACTGATCGCCGATTGAGCTTCATCAGGTCGGTGTAAGGCTGACTGGTCGTGAAACAGTCGGCATTAAGAACCGTCCCATTTCTACGCTATAGTGTCCTACTTACCGCCGACAGAGGCCAAACGTCTTCCAATATCTATCGAAGTCCTACAGTTACAGAAGATGTTTCAGTTTCTGCGGGAAATAGGCACCATGATTTCAGATCAGGAGGCGGGAAAAGGCAACGCGCCCTTGCAGATTGGCCATCCTCGTCAAACAAATGAGAGCGAAGGGACTGGAGCAAAATTCACTCCGCCGCCGATTCTCTTCAAGCGGATGATACGTCGCCCGGAACTGCGCAAGATCGTGCCGCTCGCGGATACGACGATCTACGAAATGGAGCAGCGCGGCGCGTTTCCCAGACGCTTCTTCCTAACCCCGCGATGTGTGGTGTGGGACTTGGCCGAGATCGAGGCGTGGGTCAACGAGAAGCGAAGAGAGTCGGAAACGGAAACCATACAGCGTCCCCGCCCGGATGTTCGCAAACGCAAGGCTCGACCCGTCAGGAAGTCTCGTCCGCCGGAATGAACTGCATCGTAGGAGGAAAGAGCGTGGGGATGCGTTTGCGGCCCTCCACCCAGGAATCGATCATATCCGCCCACTCTTGAAGCATGTGCTGCCGCTGCGGCCCATACTCGGCCTTGTTGTAAACACCGCGCGACGAACGGCCCTCCTCATGAGCGAGGCATTTTTCGATCCAGTCGCGGTTGAAGCCCAGTTCGTTCAAAAGCGTAGATCCGGTCCGACGCAGATCGTGGACCGTGAAGGGGTCAAGCGGCAGTTCCTGCTTTTTCGCGCGGACAACAACAGCAGTCGTGATGCGGTTGAAGGTTGCCCGCGACATCGGTGCGTCAGCGTCGTAGCGTGACGGCAGAAGATAGCGCGAGTTACCGGCGCAGGTCTTAAGCGCAATCAGGATGTCGAGTGCCTGTTGGGACAGATAGACGTTGTGCGCCTTCGACCGCTTCATCCGCTCTTTCGGAATCGTCCAGACGGCATTCTCAAAATCGACCTCATCCCATACGGCATCCTGCAGTTCGCTTTTTCTCACCATTGTGAGAAGGATCAGGCGGAGGCCAAGGCGAATGGTCGGAAGGGTCGGAACATGCTCAAGCTGCTGGAGCATGATGCGGATCTCGATAGGTGAAAGCGCCCGGTCCTTGGGCTGAAACGTCGCGATCGACGCGGGGCCAACTTCATCGGCCGGGTTCGGCACCTTCTCCCCATGCAGGATGGCGAAGGCGAAAATCTGTTTCACGATGTCACGAACATGGATGGTAGTGGCCGGCGCTCCCCGCTCCTTTACCTTGGCGCAGAGCTGCCGAAGGTCGTCTGGCGCTATCTCCGTCAGGAGTCGATTTTTCCAAACCGGGAGAATGTCGCGATCGAAAATGGACTTGCGCATCGACCGAGTGCTCTCGGCCATCCGAGCTTCCTTGAACCATAGCGTGCCGACGGCGCCGAAGTTCCGGGCAATGGCCTGGCGACGCTTCTCGCGCTGTCTCTCATGGGCGGGAGATACCCCTTCAGCCACCAGCTTGCGGGCGGCCATACAACGCTCGCGGGCTTCGGCGAGCGTGATGCCGTCATTGCCATAATGGCCAAGGGTCAAGGTCTCGCGTCGGCCGTTGAGCCGATAGTCGTATCGGAACGTGATCCTGCCCGAAAGGGCGATGGAAACATACATACCGTCACGGTCCGTGACCTTATAGATTTTGTCTTTTGGTTTCAGCCTCTTAATGGCCAGGTCGGTGAGCATGGGGATGGCCTCACTCTTTAATATTTTTTTCTGCCATAAGCGTTTGATTTTATTGTAGAAAATTTTCATTTTCGCACCAGGCGCCGCGAATGAGGCCGTCAAAAAGTTGGCCTATTGATTTTACTGGGTTTTTAGCAACCGTCGGCCAGAAAAAATTCTGTGAACTATCGATACCTATCGGCCATTTCGCGGGCACCGTAAGCGGCAACAATCGAAGCTAGCACTTCTAACAAAGTACCGTCAGGACTTACGAATCAATACGCTGATTTGACCCCTGTCATCCGAGGGGCGAGGCAGCCACAGGAAATTTCAGGAGCCAATCGGCAAAGGATCGGTCCCCTCACTGAGGATTGCAAGATAGCGACGGTAGCTGAACACCCTGCCCCGCTTGCGACCGGTGATCTCCTCAAGGATGCCCATCTTCTCCAGATCAGCCAAGGCCGCATTTACCGTCGGTGCCGACAGGCCCGTCTGCCGGACAAGCTGATTGGAACTCAGGAACGGGTTTTGCTGGAAGAGATCGTGGATGCGCAGCGCGGATCCGCCACGGTCACTTTCGGTCGTGATCCGCTCGCGGTCCTCTTTGAAGAGGTCGACAATTCGGGTGGCGGCCTCGAAAGCCTGGTTCGCCGTTTCGGCCACCCCGGCGAGGAAGAAGTCGAGCCAGGCTTCCCAGTTGCCGTTTTCCCGCACCTCCTGTAGCAATCGATAGTAATCGGCACGATGCGTCTTCAGATAGAGGCTGAGATAGAGCAGCGGCTTGCGCAGCACTCCGTTGACGCAAAGGTACAGCGTCACCAGTAGACGGCCGATGCGGCCGTTGCCATCGAGGAACGGGTGGATGGTCTCGAACTGGACATGCAGCAGCCCGGCCTTGATCAATGCCGGAAGACGCGAGGTATCCTCGTGCATGAAGCGCTCCAGCGCATCGAGGCAGGCATCGAGTTCGGTGACGGGCGGCGGCACGTAGAGCGCATTGCCTGGGCGCGAACCTCCGATCCAGTTCTGTGTGCGGCGAAACTCGCCAGGGCTTTTTGTGCCGCCGCGTCCGCTTTGCAGCAGCCGCGCATGCATCTCGCGGATCAGGCGCAATGACAGCGGCAACTCTTCCAGTCGCTCCAGCCCATACATCATCGCATCGACGTAGTTCGACACCTCGCGGATGTCGTCGATCGGCTCCCCAGCCTGAGCCTCGGTCTCGAAGCGCAGAAGATCGGTCAGTGTAGATTGCGTCCCCTCAATCTGGGACGAAAGCACTGCCTCCTTGCGCACATACATGTAGAGGAAGAGTTCCTGGCGCGGCAGCAGCATGGTAATGCCGTCCAGTCGCCCGAGCGCGCGTTCGGCGAGGCTCAGCCGGTCCAGAAGCCCCAGCACGTCGATCTGCGGTTTCGGCGGTAGTGGCGGCGGAACGAAGGCATGCACGATCTCACCCGCCACGGGGGTTTCGGCGTATCGACCAAGACGCTGATTGGGTTCAGAATCGCTCATGGGGCCATTATGTCAGCGCGACACTATTTAAACAATCCCGCCAATACTTTAATAACGAATTCACTAACTTAAGCGGGCTTAAATAGGCTCGTCGCTCTCGGTCAGTGCGGCGCATCCGGCACCACCAGCTGTTCGCCTTCAGCAGTCTTGATCCATCGCATCCCATGGGTACCGAAAGCGTCACTCGGCTGCGATCAAGAGCCAACAGAGTTGGGAGAGAAAAAGGACCGACATTCGACGACGGTCCGGCAACGAGCGTCTGACCAGACCTGGATCCGGCGCAACTTCACCCCGGCTCTGTATTGCGCTTGAGCAGGAGTCCATCACGGCCGCACAATAGCTTTGATCAAGGCCTCGCGGTCCTCGGCCAGGGCAGAGAACCGGGTGGGCAAATCAGCCAGGGAAAGTTCTGCCGACAAGAGAGCGTCGGTGTCGATGGCTCCGGTCCGGATTGCGTCCATGACTCGCTCGAAATCGGATTTCAACGCATTGCGGCTGCCGATGATCCGGGCCTCCCGTTTGTGGAATTCGGCATCCTCAAAGCTGATCCGGTCCTTCACGATACTAACCAGCACATAGCTCGATCCATGGGCAAGCAGTGGAAAGCCGGCCTCAATGGCGCGCGCGGAGCCGGTGGCATCGAAGATCACATCGAAACCATCAGCCAGATCGCCGGCCAGAACCGCAGCAGAGTCCTCATGCAGATGCTTGAAGCCGAATTTGTCCGAGGCCAGTTGAAGGCGCTTTCGGCTGAGGTCCAACAGATGAACTTCGACCCCTTGCAGCCGCGCGAACAGGGCCGTTCCAATGCCGATCGGCCCCGCGCCCGTGACCAGAACCCGGTCACCCTGGGCAATTCCGGAGCGCGCAACGGCATGTGCACCTATCGCCAGGAACTCCACCATCGCGGCCTGAACCTCCGACAGCCCTTCGGCTGCGTAGAGATTGTTGTGAGGAACTGCAATTCGCGCACAAAGCCCACCATCGCAATGCACGCCAAGCACTTGAATCCGCGTGCAGCAATTAGGCTTGCCCCGAAGGCAAGCGCGGCAAGTGCCACAGGACACATAAGGATTGATAACGACCAGTGTCCCGGATTTCAGCTCCGCGGTAGATTCCACAACGCGGCCGGAAAGCTCGTGTCCGATAACACGGGGATATTCGAGATAGGGATGCTTGCCCTGAAAGATATGGTAATCCGTGCCGCACAACCCCACGGCGCAGATATCGACCAAGGTCCAGCCCTCGGGCGCGACCTGAGGCAGCGGCGCCTCGCGCAACTCGAACGTCCCTGGCTCGACACAGGTGCCGGTAGTCATAGTGCGCGCCTCAATCTGATCGATAATTGTCATTGCAGCCTCTCTCGATTGCGCAGCGCCCAGTCCTCGGGCAGCGCCCCCTTGATGATCAGGCTGAGCACGTCGTCCTTGGAAACGTCGTCTATGCGATACGATCCCACACTGTGGCCGCGGTTCATGACGACGACGCGGTCGCATAGGTCGAAAACGTCGTGCATATCGTGGCTGATCAAGAAAATGCCTACGCCCTCCTGCCGCAGTTGCTTGATCAATTTGCCGACCATCGCCGTTTCCGCCGGACCAAGCGCTGCAGTGGGCTCGTCCATGATCAGAACCTTGGCATCGAAATAGATCGCGCGGGCTATGGCGATCACCTGACGCTGCCCGCCGGACAGACGCGAAACCGCGTCGCTCAGGTTGCGGAAATTCGGATTTAGCCGGGCAAGCACCTTCCGGGTTTCCTCCATCATCCGCTTGTCGTCCAAATTGCCCCAACGGGTCCGCAACTCCCGCCCAAGAAACAAGTTTGCCGGCGCATCCAGATGATCAGCCAGGGCAAGGGTCTGGTAGATCGTTTCTATTCCAAAATCGCGCGCATCGTGTGGCGAATTGATCTCAACCGTCTTCCCACCCACCCGTATCTCGCCTGCGCTCGGTCGCATGGCGCCCGACAGGATGCGCATCAGGCACGACTTCCCCGCGCCGTTGTGGCCTAGAACACCAACCACTTCGCCCGGATGAAGATCCAGCGACACCCCGTTCACCGCATGAATTCCGCCGAAATGTTTCTCGATCGCGATCATTTCCACCAAAGGCGTCATGGTCCTGCTCTTTGTCCTCATCTCAGTCGAAAAAGTCCGGGCGGCGGCGCGTGCAACCGCCCGGATGGCCCGTCAGTAAAGAACGTTCTTCGCTTCAGCCGAGTCGAGATTCTCTTTGGTGACATAGACGACGCCGGTATCGATCTGAGGCTCGACTTTCTTACCGGCGATCAAGTCGACCACGGCTTTGACACCCAATTCGCCCATCTGGAACGAGCCCTGGACAAGCGTACCATTCAGCACACCGTCCTTGACAAAGGCCTGAAGGTCTTCATTGCCGTCAAAGCCGATGGCCGCGACCTGTCCGGCCTTGCCCGATTGCTGGAGCGCCCGCCCCATGCCCACTGCCGTGGGCTCGTTGGCGCCAAAGATGCCCTTCAAGTCAGGATTCGCGGCCAGCACGTCTGTGGTCTGGTTCAGTGCGGTTGCCATCTGCGACTGTGAATAATAGGGGCCGACGATCCCGATCTTCGAGTTCGCCTTGATCTGCTCGACAAAGCAGCCAACGCGCCCAATTTCCGAGCCAACGCCTGCGACATAGGACATGACGGCTACCTTGCCTTCACCGCCGGTCAGTTTGATCATGGCGTCGGCGGCCAGTTTGCCCGCCGCGCAGTTGTCAGTGGACAAAAAGGTCTGGAACGTGCCCGCCCCATCTTTCCCGAGCGCCGAGTCGATGATGGCGACGGGGATGCCTGCCTCGTTGGCACGCTTCACGGCCGGGACCAGCGCGTCCGGATCGGAAGGCGCCAAGACAATAGCTGCGACGCCGCGGTTCACCGCATTATCGACAAGGTTCACCTCGTCGGCAACGGCAGATTCCGCTGCAG
This sequence comes from Phyllobacterium phragmitis, assembly GCF_002980495.1. Classification (GTDB taxonomy): domain Bacteria; phylum Pseudomonadota; class Alphaproteobacteria; order Rhizobiales; family Rhizobiaceae; genus Paramesorhizobium; species Paramesorhizobium phragmitis. Next base: position 222,177 of record NZ_PVBR01000008.1, on the reverse strand, counting down.
GCCCGTCGAAGGTCAGCGTGTGCCCGGTTCCCTCGATGGCAGCCGAGGCGCCTTTGTTTACGTTTTGCCAGAAGTTGGAGTTGGTGGTCTTGACGATGACGGCTATCTCGCCCGCCATCGCTCCGGCCGGAAGCGCCATAACGGCCCCAATGGCAAACACGGTTTTCAAGGTAATCTTCATGGTTTCTCCTCCCAGGTTGAAGACTGCTGCTGAATTCATCTGCGGCTACGCAACTGGTCGACGAATACGGCCAGAATGACAACGAAGCCGATGATGATCTGCTGGATGAAGGCCGAGACGCCGGCCATGTTCAAACCGTTGCGGAGCACTCCGATAATGAAGGCGCCGATCATGGTGCCGGAGATCGTACCTACGCCGCCCATCAGCGAGGCTCCCCCGATCACCGCGGATGCGATTGCATCGAGTTCATACATCACGCCCTCGTTCGGCTGCGCGGTGACGAGGCGCGACATCAAGATGTTGCCTGCAAGCCCCGCCAGCGCACCTGATAGGACATAAGCAGCGATTTTGGTACGGTCTACGTTGACGCCGGAGAGACGCGACGCCTCTTCATTCGAGCCCGTAGCGTAGAGATGACGGCCGAGTGCGCGGCGGCGCAGCATGAACGCCGCAGCAACGGCTACGATCAGAAGCACAATCGCCGGATAAGGTATGCCGGGAAAGATCACCTTCGAAAGGCCGTTCGGCTGCTTTTCGACAAGGCGAAACAGCGCGCCATTGCCCAGGCGCCCGAAAGCCTCGCCCAGTTGCGAAATGGGGGCGGCGCCGGTCAGTTGCAGGGCCGTGCCACGCGCGATGAGCATCATTCCAAGCGTCGCGACGAATGGCGTGATCCGCATCTTGGTGATGACCAGTCCGTTCGCCAGCCCGCATAGCGCGCCCACGGCAACTCCCGCTGCCATGCCTGCCGGAACCGGCATACCGGCCTTCACGAGCATGCCCGTTACCGTTCCCGACAGGGCCAGAACAGAGCCGACGCTCAAATCGATGCCGCCGGTGATAATCACCATCGTCATGCCGATCCCCAGCACGCCGATGACGGAAGTCTGAAGCAGAACGGTCAGGCCGTTATTGACCGACAGAAAGGCGGCATTTCCGAAGGCGAAGATCGCAATCAGCAACGCCAGTGTCAGCAGTGCCGAAAGCTTATGCAGTGTCTCGCCACTGGGGCCGCTTGCGCTGGCGACGGCGCGCACTTCGCCTGAAACAACCGACATAACGCTCCCCCTCGTTTCGGTTTAGAATTATTAAGAACAGGATTGACCTGCACGAAGGCTACTGTCAATTGTTTTTAATTATTGTCTGAAACCCAGCTTTGCTGGCACAACGCAGGTGAAATCTTGGCCAGAACGGACGAACGCTTTCGCGAAGCCTACAATGCATTACTGGACTATTGCGGGACGCTGGTCCCAGGTGCCCAACTTTCCTCGGAGGTGGCGCTGGCCAAGTATCTGGAGGTTAGTCGCACAGTGGTCCGCTCCGCTCTCAATAGGCTGCGGACAGAGGAGTTCATCAAGTGGGAAGGGCGCGAGAAAACCTTGCTTCGTCAGCCCGCCCCACAGGATTGGCTATCCGTTGAGCCCGACCAGGTATCGACCGAAGAATTGGAACGTCAATTCCTCAACTGGGTTCTGCGCTTCGATGTACCGCCCGGCACTCCGCTCAACGTGACAGAACTGAGCCGCAAGTTCCGCGTGCCGGCCCATAGCCTGCAGGAGTTTCTGGCTTCGCTTAGCCGGTTCGGCCTGGTGCAGCGCCGGCCCCGCGGAGGATGGCAACTGGGCGGGTTCACCCGCGACTTCGCCATCGAGCTGTCGGACTTCCGCATCATGTTGGAACTGAACGCCGTATCGCAGCTCGTAGCACTATCCACCGACCATCCCATCTGGAGCCAGTTGGCGGCGCTCGAAGTCGAGCACCATCGATTGGCTGAGGACATCGACAAGCGTTACCACGATTTCTCTCTACTCGACGAGCGGTTCCACACGGCGATCGGCAGCGTCGTTCGCAACCGCTTCGTGGCTGAATTCCAGAAGGTCATCACCCTCATTTTTCATTACCACTATCAGTGGGACAAGAAGGATGAACGTGAGCGCAACTTTGCGGCTATCGGCGAACATCTTCGCTTGATTGAGGCACTTACCGATCGTAACGAGGCGGGCGCAATGGCCGCCGCGCGCGATCATCTGCGCACATCCAAGCAGACGCTCCTGTCGTCGCTGCGCAGCCACGCACTGGTCTAACGACACCGCGCGGTCTTGCCGATCTCATTTCATACAGTACTGCCTCCCCGCTGGACTGGACCACCGCGATCAGCCCGAGAGCCTCCAGTTCTGCATGTTTTTTATTATTGCAGACATATCGCTGCCGGCGGTCACAGCGCGAAGCTTCGGAAAACTCCGCGCTGCGGATCGCGGGGGATCAGCTATGCGTAATTCTCGTACCCAAAACCTTCAGGCATTCGCGCATGAAAGCGGCAAGGCCGGTCCAACCCTTGGCCGAGACCATGTTGCCGTCGACATAGGCCTCGGTCGGCTTCACGTCGATATAGATGCCGCCGACGGCCGTCACCTCGGGTTCGCAGGCGCCAAGGCCGGCGACTTTCCGGCCTTTTAGCACGCCCGGGACCGCCATCAGGATCTGCACACCATGGCAGATGGTGAAGATCGGCTTGTCGGTTTCATGGAAGTGGCGGACCATATCCTGCACGCGCTTGTCGGTACGGATATATTCCGGGCCGCGACCGCCCGCCGCATAGACGGCGTCGTATTCCTCGACCCGCACCTCGGAAAACGTCTTGTTGATGTCGGCGTAATGGCCGAGCTTTTCCGTGTAGGTCTGGTCGCCTTCAAAGTCGTGCAGCGAGGTCTTGATGCGGTCGCCCGCCTTCTTGTCCGGGCAGACGACATGCACCGTGTGGCCGACCGCTTCCATTCCCTGCTGGAAAACGAAGATCTCGTATTCCTCGGTGAACTCGCCGGTCAGCATGAGGATTTTCTTGCCGCTCATGTCATATCTCCTGTTATCATGAAATTCGTGGTGCCCGGCGGGCGGCCGGGCACCCAATCGGATCAGAATGGGGAAGCGGGGAAATAGAACTGGTCGGCGTTTTCCGGCGTGATCAGCGGTGCACCAAGCAAGAAGGTACCGCGCATGGGTGCCTGTCCGTCGAACTGTGCCGCCGTCATGTAGATGGCCGACTTGATCATTGACGGCGGATAGGGCGTCGAGATCGGCGTGCGCGCGTTGCCTTCCTTCACCATCTCGATGACCTGCTTCATACCATTGCCGCCAAGCGCATACTTTATGTCCTTACGCCCCGCACGGTCGATGGCCTCGATGACGCCAAGCAGCATGTCGTCGTCGTTCGCCCAGACAGCATCGATCTTGGGATATTTCGCAAGATAGTCCTGCATCAGCTTGAAGGCCTCGTCCTGATTCCAGTTGGCGTACTGGATGTCGAGGATCTTGATGCCCGTCTTGTTAATGACGTCAGAAAAGCCCTTGATACGCTCATCGTCGATGACGGTCGGAATGCCACGAAGCACGACGATCTGCCCCTCGCCGCCAAGCTTATCGGAAAGCCACTGTGCCGTGTTCGCACCAACGGCGATATTGTCGCCCGCGACATAGAGATCCTGGATCGCAGGATCGGTAAGGCCACGGTCAACCACGGAAATGAACGTACCCTTCGCCTTGATCTGCTGGACTGGACCAGTCAGTTCCTCAGAAGTGAACGGTAGGATAACCAGCGCGTCCAATTTGCGGGTTGCCGAGAGATCCTCCAGTGCGGACACCTGTGCAGTCGCTGAGGACGCCGTTGACAGGACGACGTCAATGTTCGGAAACGCAGCCTCGATCTCCTTCTCGGCCTGCTCTGCGTGGTAGACCACGCCTCCCGTCCACCCATGTGTGGCGGCAGGAATGGACACGGCGATGGTGACACTCCTCTCCTGGGCATTAGCGATGACGAGCGGCAGAGCCAAGGCGATGGCAGCCGTGGATAAAAGTATTCTCGTCTTATGTAACATGGACTTCATTTTCTCCTCCTTTGAAGTCTGCGTTGTTTCAACGGTTGGCGGTAAAGCGGTGTGCCAGCATGGCTATGATGATGATCCCGCCCTGCACGGCGGCCACGAGGTACTCGGACACCAGATCCGAAAGGACCATGACGTTGGCGATCACCTCGAGAATGAGGGCGCCTGCAACGGTTCCTCCGATGCGGCCCCTGCCCCCGCGAAGCAGGGTGCCCCCGATCACGACCGCGGTGATGACCTGCAATTCCCAAAGCTGACCTGTCGTAGGTGTCGCAGCACCGAGGCGGGGCACATAGCAGATGGCCGCGACGGCGACGCAAAAGCCCTGGATGACGTAGGCGACCGTGCGAACGCCTGCGACATTGACGCCGGAAAAGCGCGCCACCTCGACATTGGATCCCGTCGATGTCAGACGGCGGCCATACTTTGTCTTGTAGAGCAAGAAGGCGCCGAGCATAACGACCACAAAAGTAATGAGCACCGGATAGGGAATTCCAAGAACGCTGCCGAAATAAACCGGGCGGTAAGCTTCCCTGAGGCTCCGGTCGATCGACAGCGAGCCGCCGTTCGTCATAAACGTGATGAAGGCGCGGAAGATGCCCATCGTGCCGAGCGTCACGATGAAGGGCTCTATACGTCCAAGCGTCACGATGAGGCCGTTGAAGAGGCCACAAAGCGAGCCCACGACGAGTGCCACGCCCGCTCCCATCGGGATGGCCCAGTTTCCGAATGCCGGCACCAGATGATTCATTACCATGATCATGATGCCGGTGACGAAGGCCATCATCGACCCCACCGACAGGTCGAGCCCACCGGATGAAATCACGAAAGTTGCTCCTACCGCAATGATCGCGATGAAAGCGCTGCGGGTGATTACATTGATCAGGTTGTCTGCCGACACGAAGCTGGGATTGACCAGCGCACCGAACAGCATGATCACCGCAAGCGCGATGAATGGCGCAAAATCAGCCCACCGGATGCGGCTTCCTTCGTCAACAGGCGCGACGGTCGCTGTCGCTGCAGTCATTTTCATCCTCCTCCACCGCTCCACGCTCGCCCGTCGTGGCGGCGTAGACGACGTTTCCCTCACTGATGTCTTCGCCACGAAGCTCGGCGACGATCCTTCCGGACCGCATCACGAGGACGCGGTCGGCGAGCCCCACGAGTTCCGGCATTTCCGACGAGATGACGATGCAGGCCTTTCCGGCGCGTACCATCGTGTCGATGAAGTCGTAGATCTGGCTCTTGTTGCCGATGTCGATACCGCGCGTCGGTTCGTCGATAATGATTACCAACGGATCGGCCATCATCACCTTGGCAAGGAGCAGCTTCTGCTGATTGCCGCCCGATAGCTTACTGGCTTCGAGCCGCAGGGAGCGCACGCGGATGTCGTAGCCGGCGACGGCGCTCTTAAGGCAGGATCGCTCGCGGCGCCGGTTGAGGAATATCCCCGGATTAAGGGTATCCAGCGCCTGTAAGGTCAGATTGGGGAAGCAGCCCCTTGCCTTTGCGATCCTCAGTCAGATAGACGAGACCGGCGTCCATCAACGTGCGGACGGACCGGTTCTTGATCTCGTTGCCGTTCAGGACGACATTTTCAGCGTCGGACGGACGAAGCCCCATAAGCCCTTCGATCAATTCCGTGCGCCCCGCGCCGATCATGCCGCCGATGCCCAGAACTTCGCCGGGGCTGACGCTGAAGGAGACTTTCTGCGAGCTGTGATCGACGGCGAGATTCGTAACCGACAGGATCGGCGCGGCGGTGGCGGCAGGCCGTTTGTGCGGATAGAGCACATCCAGTTCCCGCCCTACCATCAGTTCCGCCATTTCGCGCTGGCCGAGGCCGGCCGCCGGCCAGGTGCCGATCATGCGGCCGTCGCGAAGAACGGTGATGCGGTCCGCAAGCGCCTGCACCTCATCCAGACGGTGCGAGATGTAGAGCACCGCAACGCCGTGATCACGCAGGTTGCGTACGATATCCAGCAGCGCCGCCACTTCGTTATTAGCAAGAACAGCAGTCGGCTCGTCGAATATGACGACCTTGCGGTCGTCGAGAAGGGCACGCGCGATCTGCACCAGTTGCCGCTGGGCGAGCGGTAGCGCACCCAGCCGGTCGCGCGGCCGGGCGGTCGAACCCATACGCGCCAGGAGTTCGGCGGCGCGACGGTTCATCGCCCTGTCGTCCACCAGCAAGCCGCGACCGATCTCGCGCCCGAGAAAGAGGTTTTCCGCCACCGTCAGATCTGCCGCAAGCAGAATTTCCTGGTGAACGAGAACGATGCCCGCATTCTCCGCATCGACGGCGTTGCGGAATGCGACCGGCTCACCTTTCATGATCAGCCGGCCGACCGTCGGTGCGACGTAGCCGGAGAGAAGTTTCATCAACGTGGACTTGCCTGCGCCGTTCTCGCCGATGATGGCGTGAACCTCTCCGGCGCGAACATCGAGCGAAACGTCCGACAGGACGGTGATCGGGCCATAGGCCTTGCCTAACCCTTCAACCCCCAGCACAGCGATGGCTGGAATCGGCGGCGCCACCGCCGTATAGGGAGACAGGACCGCGTTCATTCGAAAGCCGAAAGCAGACGATCGCGCGAACGCTCGATGTGGTCGCGCATGGCATCGAACGCCGCCTGCGGGTCACCCGCGCGGAAGGCGGCGAGCAGATTCTCGTGCTCCTCGAGCGCCTCCTGCGTCACGCGCGTGTGAAACATCAGCCGGAAGATGTGCAGATGGACATGCTGGTTCGACAGCGTGCTGCGGATCACGTCGTTGCCCGCGATCTTCAGGATCGCGTCATGGAATTGCGCATCGGCGCGGGCAAAGCGGGAGTAGCGCGTGTTGCGATCGACAGGCGGCTCGCCGTGCCCCATATCCGCGGCGGAATCCTCGAGCTGCTGGAGCGCTTCCGGCGTCATGTTGATGACGGCGAGCCTGGCCGCTTCCGGCTCGATCAGCAGACGGAAAACATAAAGGTCTTCGAACTGTTTGCGCGTCCATTGGGGTGCGGCGCTGTAACCGATCAGATGCTCCTTAAGCACCAGACCCTCGCGTTCCAGACGACTTAAAGCCTCGCGGATCGGCGTCTGGGATACGCCAAGCTCGCGAGCGAGTACGTCGATGCGGATGCGGGCGCCGGGCGCAATCTCCAGCGACATCAACCGGTGATAGATGCCGTCGTAGACGCCATCCACGACGCTGGTCGGGCGAATGCTCGCCGCCTTTCCTTCTCGCTCCGCCGCAAATGCCACACTCAGCCTCCGATCTATTTGTTGACATGTGCGCTTTTGTTGCAAATAAGATATCGTATGTCAAATACAATATCGTATACGATCCGATATAGGATTTTGAAAATGAAGCTGTCACCAGAATATCTTCGGAACCTGGCGACCGTCCTCATCGAAAGGCGCGGCGCTGCCGCCGCCGCCGCTCGTCTCCAAGCCGACGTTCTCATAGAGGCGGAATTACGGGGATTGCCGTCTCATGGCCTGCAACGGCTGCCGCTGCTTCTGTCCCGACTGGACAAGGGATTGGCGGATGTTCGCACGAGCGGAACCGGGACGTGGCAACGGCTGGGGTTTCTGAGCATCGACGGCGAACGCGGACTTGGTCCGGTCGTCATAATGAACGCGATGGAAATGCTGCGGGGGGCCTTGACGGAGACGGGTCTCGCCATTGCGGCGATCCGCAACGCCAACCACATCGGCATGCTGGCCTATTATGCGGAAGCCGCGGCCAGAGATGGCCTGATCGGCATGATCCTGTCGACGAGCGAGGCTCTTGTTCATCCGTTCGGAGGGACTAAGGCGATGCTCGGCACCAACCCGATCGCCATCGGCATTCCCGCAGGCGACCACCCTTTCGTCCTGGACCTTGCGACCAGCGTCGTCTCCATGGGCAAGATCAACAACCATGCCCTGCGCGGAATTCCCATTCCGTCTGGCTGGGCCGTGGATCGCGAAGGCCGCCCAACCACCGATCCACACGCGGCGAAGTCGGGGGCGATCGCGCCCTTTGGCGATGCCAAGGGTTACGGGCTAGGCCTTGCGATCGAGCTTCTGGTCTCCGCGCTAGCCGGGTCCGATCTCGCTCCGGATGTGCATGGCACGCTCGACGAGACCCATCCTGCCAACAAAGGCGACATTCTCATCCTCATCGATCCGTCAGCCGGCACGGGCAGCAGCAAGGCGCTTGCCGCCTATCTCGATTGCCTGCGCCTTTCCCATCCTCTTGATCCCAGCCACCCGGTGGCAATTCCCGGCGATGGCGCACGGGCAAGACGGGCTGCCGCCATGGAAGCGGGAATCGAGTTGCCGCAGTCGCTTTTCGAACACCTTACGGCCCTTGAGGCTGCCTGAATTCATCGGAGGAACCACGGAATGAACCTATTCGGCACAATGAGGGCACCGCGCGAATTGCTCTTCGGCGTCGGCCAGCGCCATGCCCTCGGCGGCATTGCCAGCAAGCTCGGCCGGCGCGCGCTGATCGTGACGGACACGCGCCTTGCCACGGACGCCGACTTCCACGCGCTGGTCCGGCAACTCGAAGACGCGCAATTGGCGGTGAACGTGGATAGTTCCACCTTGCCGGACGTCCCTGTGGAATCGGCCATCGCCAGTGCCGCTAGCGCGAAAAGCTTCGCTCCAGACCTTGTGATCGGCATCGGCGGCGGATCATGTCTCGACATGGCGAAATGCGTCGCCCTGCTCTTGACCCACGGCGGCCGACCGCATGACTACTACGGCGAGCACAACGTGCCGGGACCGCTCATGCCGCTCATCGCCATTCCCACAACCGCCGGCACCGGCTCGGAAGTCACGCCTGTCGCCGTCCTTTCGGATGCCGAACGCAGCCTGAAAGTCGGCATTTCCAGCCCCCATCTGATCCCGACCGTTTCAATCTGCGATCCAGACCTCACCCTTTCGTGCCCGCCTGGGCTGACGGCGATCGCCGGAGCTGACGCCCTGACGCACGCAATTGAAGCCTTCACCGCGATCCGGCGCGATCCGGTACCCGGAATAACCCAACAGCGTGTCTTCGTCGGCAAGAATGATCTTTCGGACCATTTTGCGCTCACCGCCATCACCCTCCTGTGGCAGGGTCTGGAGCGGGCCTGCATGAATGGCGCCGACCATGAGGCGCGTGAAAAGGTGATGCTTGGCGCCACCCTCGCCGGCCTTGCCTTCGGCGTGGCCGGCACAGCCGCCGCCCATGCCATCCAGTATCCGGTAGGCGCCCTGACACATACGGCGCACGGCCTCGGCGTTGCCTGCCTCATGCCCTACGTGATGACCTGGAATGCGCCGGTGATCCGCGGCGAACTTGCCGAGATCGCGCAAGCTGCCGGGCTTGGCGGTGCGGATGAAGTCATACCCGCGCTCTCTTTGCTTTTCGAACGGATCGGCATTCCCACAACGCTGCGCAATCTTGGTCTTGCGGAAGACCGGATCGACTGGGTGGCCGAGCAGAGCTTGGGTATTGCGCGCCTGATCCAGAACAATCCCCGCCCGCTGAATGCGCACGAAATGCGCAACCTCGTCGCCGCGGCCCATAGCGGCAACCTGTCCAGCCTGAATTGAAATGAAGAGGGCACCCCAATGACGTTCCAGGCCAACATTTCCGGCTATGCCGATCCCGCCCTTCACACCCATGGCCTCTATATCGGCGGCGAATGGCACAAAGGCGGTGGGATTCCCGTCCTCGATCCCTCGACCGGCAACGTATTGGCCGAGGTGCCGGACGCTTCCGTCGAAGACGCGTTGCGCGCGGTCGATGCCGCCGAGGCTGCTGCTGCCGGATGGCGTGTAACCCCGGCCCGCCATCGCTCGGAAATCCTGCGCCGCTGGTTCCAGTTGATGACACAGCACGCCGAGGAGCTTGCAATGCTCATCGCACTGGAAAACGGCAAGGCCCTGCCCGACGCGCGCGGCGAGGTAGCCTATGCCACCGAGTTCTTCCGCTGGTATGCCGAGGAAGCAACGCGCATTCCGGGTGAATATCGGCACACCCCTTCCGGCTCGCATAACATCCTTGTCGACCATGAGCCGATCGGCATCGCTGTCCTCATCACGCCCTGGAATTTCCCCGCCGCCATGGCAACCCGCAAGATCGGTCCAGCCCTTGCCGCCGGCTGCACGGTGATCCTGAAACCCGCCTCCGAGACGCCGCTGACGGCCTACGCCATGGTCCGTCTCGGCGAGGAGGCGGGCGTGCCGCCCGGCGTGGTCAATGTCCTCACCACGCGCAACCCAAGCGGGGTAACAAATGCTATGCTCGCCGATCCCCGCGTGCGCAAGCTCTCCTTCACCGGCTCGACCGGCGTCGGCCGTATTCTTCTTGCCGAAGCAGCCAAGTCGGTCGTCAGCTGTTCGATGGAACTCGGCGGAAACGCACCCTTCCTCGTTTTCGACGATTCGGATCTTGAGGCCGCTCTCGACGGCGCGATGATCGCAAAAATGCGCAATGCCGGCGAAGCCTGCACCGCCGCCAACCGCTTCTATGTTCAGGCGGGGATCCACGACGCCTTCGTCGCGGGCCTCACCGCCCGCATGGCAGCCCTGAAGATCGGCCCAGGCTACGATCCGGCAACACAATGCGGACCCATGATCACTCAGAACGCCGTGCGTAAGATCGACCAACTCGTGTCAAACGCCATCGAACTGGGAGCCCGCGCCACGACCGGCGGAACGCCGCTTGCCGGAACGGGGAACTTCTATCCTCCCACGGTTCTTGAAAACGTGCCCACCAATTCCGCTATCGCGCGGGAAGAAATCTTCGGCCCCGTCGCGGCCGTCTACAAGTTCGAATGCGAGGAGGACGCCATACGACTAGCGAACGACACCGAGTATGGCTTGGCGGCTTATATCTATTCGCGTGACCTGAAACGCGCGATGCGGGTTGGCAAAGGCATCGAAACGGGCATGCTGGGGATCAACCGCGGTCTCATGTCCGATCCGGCTGCGCCTTTTGGCGGGGTCAAGCAAAGCGGGCTTGGTCGCGAGGGTGGTGTAACGGGCATCCTGGAATTCATGGAGGCAAAATACTACGCCGTTGAATTCTGACGCAGCAGGAGGAGAGAAGATGAAAGGGCAAGATCCCTATTGCATTCGCGATTTCGTGCCGGACTTCGACGCGATCGCGGCCGAGTTTGCCGAACGCAGTCGGGCGCTGTCGGGGCGCATGACGATGCGCGCCAACATGGCCTATGGCACGCGACCGCGCGAGACGCTGGACGTGATCATGCCCGAGCACCCAACAGCGGACATGCCATTGCACGTGTTCGTGCATGGCGGCTATTGGCGTTCCGGCGAGAAGGCCAACTACCGCTTCGTTGCAGCACCAGTATTGGCTGCAGGCGGGGTGGCGGCGCTCATCGAATATGACCTCATGCCGGGCCAGCGCTTGCCAGTTCTCGTAGATCAGGTCCGCCGGGCGGTGCGATGGCTACAGGGCCATGCAAAAGACTTCGGTGCAGACCCGGATCGCATGACCGTCAGCGGCCATTCGGCCGGGGCGCATTTGGCATCGTTCCTGGCAGCGACGGGCCCGGAGGAGTCTCCTGCGCCATCGCTCCCACCGCTTCGAGGACTGCTTCTCGTCAGCGGAATTTACGACTTGTCCGATATTCCCGACAGCTTCCTTCGTCACGAAGCCGAGATGACTCGTGCGGAAGCCGCCACGTGGTCACCACTCTCCTCGACCCAGACCCCCTGCCTACAACGCATCATTGCCTACGGCGGGGATGAGACTGCACCGTTCCACGATCAGGCGGCTCAATTGCATGAAAAATTGCGATCCAAAGGAGAGGATAGCCAAGTGTTGTCAGCATCCGGCCTCAACCATATGAGCATTGTGCTAGACTTGGGAGACATCGATGGCACTTTAGGCAAACGGCTCGCCGACCTTGTCGCGTCGGATTAGACCGTATGTTCGTGGGGTGAAGATGGCCCGCCCCCGCGGTCTTGAACGGATTGCCCCAGTCATCCCAACGATTGCGAGGCAAGAGCGAAAAGTACGGCACTCTCGTCGCCGGCGGTGCCGTAATCGACGCCGTCACCGAGCGTCATCGTCGTCACGGTGTCAAAGATCGGCAGGCCGCATCGCTGGATAAAGCTCGCGAAGGGGCCGCCCTCAAAATGGGTATCGACGCGCAGGAAACGACCGGCATGAACTGCCACCTGCGGCCGCGCAACCGCGATCGCTTCCTCCACGGACAATGCGGCGATCGGACCTAGGACGTGGCCCCGCCCGAAGGCGCGGCTCATGGAGCAGGCCCGCAACTCCCTGCCTCGAAATAGCCCGTAGCAGAGCGAACTCACGAACAAGCGGGCAAGATGGACAGGGCGGGGAACAGCAAATCCCGGCGCATCGAACGCGATCACCGCATCGAGGTCGCTTGCCCGCAATTGCCTGATCTCGTGCCCGGTTGGCGGCTCGTCCGCCCCGTCCGGTTTGCGGGCCTTTCCCTGGCACTGGAACACAGTCTGCTGCGTCACAAAATCCAGCGATCGATACAGCCGGCGTGCCGCGCGCGTCGCATTCAGCCGGAAGCTCATCCCGGGGCACTCGGCCAAGACGCGCTGCATCAGCCATTTCGCCGTCCCGTTCGTCTGCAGCCGCGGCGATGTGATCAGCATGCCAAGGGTCGCGAAATGCTCGCCGTGCCGGAACCACATGGCCGATCCCATGACCCGGCCGATATCGTCCAGAGCGACGAAACCGTCGCCGAGTTCCCGCAGATACTGCCAGTCTTCGGCCCGGTGCGGCCAGCCAACCGCGATGGACAGCGCATGCAACTGCTCCAGATCGACATCGGCCACGTGGGCAAAACGCATCTGAAATGCGTCGACATGCAACGTCTCCGGCACTTTCAAATCCATCGTCCGCCTCTCCGATGCCACATGATTTGCCCATCGATCGCGCAACGAGCTCTCTTGAGAGCATCCTAGCCGGCCCTTTACAGAACATTCCGCTTCTACGGCCCGCTCCTGCACAAGAATTGACCGTATGGCGGTCGCTTTCGGCAGCCATTCATGCCGTTCGCACTTAATCTTTCAAGTCGAACCGAAATCAAGGGCCGAAGCGGGTGCCAAAAGCCGCATAAGGGACAGCGCAATGAATGCCACCGACATCCTGAAAGCGCTGGCGAGCTTCCCGTCGGTCGTCGGCACGCCCAATGCCGCCATCGTCGAGTGGATCAGATCCTATCTCGAGGGTTTCGGCATCATCGCCCATATTCTTCCCGGGCCCGAGGGCGACAGGGCCAATCTCTTCGCCTCCATCGGCCCTTCGGATAAAGCCGGCTATATCCTGTCCGGCCACATGGACGTCGTCCCCGCGCAAGAGACGAACTGGACTGGTGATCCCTTCGCCCTGCGGCGCGACGGAGAACGGCTCTATGGCCGCGGAACCACGGATATGAAGGGGTTTCTTGCCGCAGTGCTGGCATCCGTCCCCGCGCTTGCCACCTCGCCTCTTGCGCGGCCCGTCCATCTCGCCTTTTCCTATGACGAAGAAGCCGGTTGCCGCGGCGTGCCTCATCTCCTTGCCCTGCTGCCCGATCTGTGTGCGCCGCCGGCGGGCGCGGTGATCGGCGAGCCGAGCGGCATGCGGCCGATCCTCGCGCACAAGGGCAAGGCGGCAGCCCGTGTCACCCTGCAGGGCCGCTCCGGTCACTCCTCCCGTCCGGATCTTGGCCTCAATGCGGTGCACGCCATGGCAAGCGTGCTGCAGGCAGCGGTATCGACCGCCCACGACCTTGCCAACGGGCCGTACGACCGAACCTTCGAACCGCCCTATTCCTCGTTGCAGGGCGGCCTGATCCAGGGCGGCCAGGCGCTCAACATCATTCCCGATCGCTGCACCCTGGACATCGAGGCACGGGCCATCGCGGACGTCGATCCCGCCACCTTGCTGGCGCCGATCCGCTCCGCCGCCGAGGTTTTGCGAGCATCCGGGATCGGTGTCGAATGGGAAGAACTGAGCGCCTATCCCGCCCTCTCATTGGCGCGGCAGACCGCCCTTGCCGACCTTTTGACGGAACTCACCGGCCAGGAGCCCCTGGCTGCCGTCAGCTACGGCACCGAAGCAGGCCTCTTCCAGGCAGCCGGCATCGACGCCATCATCTGCGGCCCAGGCGATATCGGCCGCGCCCACAAGCCCGACGAATACATCCTGGCAAGCGAGCTTTCCGCCTGCCAGTCGATGATCGAGGCGCTCGGCATGCACTGTCGCGCCTGAGCTCAGACAGATTGCGAAACGGACCCCGACCATGACCTTTCTCTTTCACTCCGATGCCCGCCGCGGCGCTATCTTCCGTGAGGCTTTTGCCAGGGATTTGCCGGATCTGCCTTTTTCCACGGCCCCTGCGGCGGTCGATCCCGATTCCGTGCGTTACCTGATCACATGGACCGTTCCCGAAGACCTCCGACGCTACCGCAATCTCGAGGTGCTGTTTTCCATCGGCGCGGGCGTCGACCAGTTCCGCATCACTGACGTCCTGCACCACGTGAAGGTGGTGCGCATGGTGGAAGAAGGTATTGTGCGCATGATGCAGGAATATGCGACGCTCGCCGTGCTCTCGCTCCACCGCGACCTACCAGCCTATCTCGGCCAGCAGCGGGATCGGATCTGGCAGGCCCTCCCCCCGGTACAGGCGTCCGAGCGGCGTGTCGGCGTGCTCGGCCTCGGCATGCTCGGCCAGGCTGTGCTCGAGCGGCTGAAGCCTTTCGGTTTCCAGCTTTCAGGCTGGAGCCGCACGCAGCGCGAGATCGAAGGCGTGACATGCCACGCAGGAGACAGTGCTCTGACCGGCATGCTATCGGCAACCGACATCCTTATTTGTCTTCTGCCGTTGACGGACGAAACGCGCGGTTTCCTCAATGCGGATCTCTTCGCCCGCCTGCCGGAGGGTGCCGGCCTTGTCCATGCAGGCCGAGGACCGCAGCTCGACCACGAAGATCTCGTCGCAGCCCTCGACAGCGGCCGGCTTTCCGGCGCCGTGATCGACGTGACTGATCCCGAACCGCTTCCGGCTGGCCATGCCTTCTGGAGCCATCCCCACATCCTGCTGACGCCCCACGTGGCAAGCGTCACCCAGCCGCACACCGCAGCCCGCGCCGTCATCGACAACATAAAGCGCCATCGCGCCGGCATTGATCCGGTCGGCCTTGTCGACCGCAGCCGCGGATACTGACGTTTCAACCCGAAAGGAAAACCATGTCGCTACTGAAAACCATTGAACCCAACCCTTCGTTTGCACCGCGCGAGGCCGTGCCGGTTCCTGAACGGCTGATCTCCGGAAACCCCGGCTTCAAGACCTGGGCGCAGGACGCCGCCCGCAACGAGACGATCCATACCGGCGCGTGGGAAGCCACGCCCGGACTTACCCACTCGATCAAGGGCGAGACCTTCGAGTTCTGCCATATTCTCTCCGGCCTCGTGGAAATTACACCGGAAGGCGGCGAGCCAGTGATCTACAAGGCCGGCGACAGTTTCGTCATGAAGCCCGGCTTTGTCGGAATCTGGAAGACCATCGAGACGGTCCGCAAGATTTACGTGACAGCGTAAATGCGCGGCAGCGGCGCACATTCAAGCCTGCCGCTGCCCAGACGGAGCGCCGAAGAATAAGCTGCGCGACGGCTGCAAAACGGATTTTTCGGCCGGCGCCCCGGCCGCGATCGGATCAAGCTACTCCCGCCGATCCATTAGCCTTGCCAGATAGCGATCCGAGGTAATCCGAATGACCCTGAGTTTCGATCCAGACAGCCTATCCCTTCCCATTGGACATTTCATCGGAGATCGCCGCGTCCCGGCGGATGGCGTCATCCCCATGCGACGGCCATCCGATGGCAAGGCCTATGCCGGTTGCCCACTGGCCGACGCCGACATGGTCGACCATGCGGTCGAGACCGCCAAGACCGCGCTCAAGACAAGCAACTGGGGCGGCATTCGCCCACGCGAACGGCTGAACGTGATGCACCGCTGGGCGGATCTGATCCAGAAGCAAGCCGCGACGCTGGCCCGGCTCGAAGCCCTTTCCTCGACGCGGCCGGTCGGCCATCTCGTCGACGGAGACATCGCTATTTCCGCCGAGCAGATCCGCTTCTTCGCCGAGTTCGCCGACAAGGAAGGCAGCGATCTCGTGCCGACCGATGACGGCAATCTCGGCATGATCCTGACCGAGCCCTATGGCGTGGTCGGCGCCATCACACCGTGGAACTTCCCCGTCTCCATGGCTGTGTGGAAGCTCGGCCCGGCGCTCGCCGCCGGCAACGCCGTGGTGCTGAAGCCGTCCGAGATGACCCCGTTTTCCGCCATCTACCTCGCCGAACTCGCTGTGCGCGCCGGCATGCCGGCCGGGCTGATCAATGTCGTGCTCGGCGACGGCCAGGTAACGGGGAATGCAATCACGGGTCACCCCGACATCGCCAAGGTCAGCTTCACGGGCTCGACCCGCGCGGGCTCCGCGATCATGGAAAACATCGCCCGCACCGGCATCAAGCCGATGACGCTGGAACTCGGCGGCAAGAGCCCGCAGCTTGTCTTCGCCGACGCCGATCTCGACAAGGCGGCGGCAGCGATCGCCACCAGCATCATCAGCAATGCCGGCCAGGCCTGCGTCGCCGGTTCGCGCCTCATCGTTGAAGAAAGCGCTGTAGCTCCGCTTGTCGAAGCGATCCTGCGTCATATGAAGACGGTTCATCCCATGCCGACCTGGGATGCGGCAGCACAGTATTCGCCGATCATTTCAGACAAACAGCGCCAGCGCATCCATTCGATCGTCTCGGCCGCGGTGACTGCTGGTGGCGAATGCCTGACAGGCGGCGCGCCGATGGATGCACCTGGCTATTTCTATGCGCCGACGCTTATTGCCGGGGTCGACGCAAAATCGCCGGCCGTCACCGAAGAGGTCTTCGGCCCTGTGCTGACACTCCAGACCTTTCGTGAGGAGGAGGAGGCGCTGTCGCTGGCCGAGCATCCCACCTACGGACTTGCCGCCGGCCTTTTCACCCGCGATCTATCCCGCGCGATCCGGCTCACCCGTCGCCTTCAGGCCGGAACCATCTGGGTCAACCGCTACGGCCGCTCGCGCGACCATATCCTGCCGACCGGCGGCTACAAGCAATCAGGCATCGGCAAGGATCTTGGCCGCGAAGCCTTTCATGCCAACCGCAAGAGCAAGAGCGTCTTGATCAGCCTTTGAGGACACGACCGCCATGAAAACCCACAGGATTGCCCTCATTCCCGGCGACGGCATCGGGCGCGATGTCACAGCCGCCGCCTGGTCGGTGCTCCGGAAGGCCGCCGATACGGCCGGTTTTGTCCTCGAAGGTACCGAATTCCCCTGGTCCTGCGCCTTCTACAGAGAGACCGGCGCGATGATGCCGCAGGACGGCATCGAGACGCTACGCGGTTTCGACGCCATCCTGCTCGGCGCGGTCGGTTGGCCGACACAGGTGCCCGATGCGGTCTCGCTGCACGGCCTTCTGCTGCCGATCCGCAAGAACTTCATACAGTATGCGAATATCCGACCCCACCGCTTGCTGCCGGGCGTACAAGGTCCGCTTAAGGCCGAGGCCTTTGACATCCTCTGCATCCGCGAAAACACGGAGGGTGAATATTCCGGCGCCGGCGGCCGTATCCATCAGGGTACAGCCAATGAAGTGGCGGTCGAAACCTCGATCTTCACCCGTACCGGAGTGGAGCGTATCCTGCGCTTCGCCTTCGAACAGGCGCGCGCCCGCCGCGGAAAGCTCGCCTCGGTGACCAAGTCGAACGCGCAAAAATACTCGATGGTGTTCTGGGACGAGGTGACCCATCAACTCGCTGCCGAGTATCCGGATATCGAGGCCACCAGCTACCATATCGACGCGATGGCCGCGCGCATGGTCATGACACCGGAATCGCTCGACGTGGTCGTCGCCTCCAACCTCTTCGGCGATATTCTCACCGATCTGGGGGCGGCCATCCAGGGCGGGCTCGGCTTTGCCGCGTCCGCCAACATCAATCCGGACAAAAGCGCGCCCTCGATGTTCGAGCCGGTGCATGGTTCTGCGCCCGACATCGCCCACCTCGGCATCGCCAATCCGATCGCGACCATCTGGTCCGGAGCGATGATGCTCGACCACCTGGGTGAAACGGACGCGGCGACCGCCATAATGGCGGCACTCGAGCGCACGACCGCGAGCGGCATCGGCACCATTCCGGGCAAGGACCGGACAGAGGCGATCACCACCGCCATTCTCGCCGCATTATGATCCAGTTGGGACAGGACACAAAAATGCAGACCTTGAAAGAACCGGGCCTTTTCCGCCAGCAGGCATTGATCGGTGGCCAATGGACACAGGCGGCGTCAGGCAACAATATCGACGTGATCGATCCAGCCACTCAATCCGCGGTCGGCACCGTGCCGGACATGGGCACGGCTGAAACACGCGCGGCCATCGAGGCGGCCTCCGCCGCCTATACCCCCTGGAAGAAGAAGACCCATGCCGAGCGGGCCGCACTGCTCGAAGCCTGGCATGGGCTGATGCTCCAGCACATCGAGGATCTTGCGCTGATCCTGACGACGGAACAGGGCAAGCCCTTGGACGAAGCACGCGGCGAAATCCGCTACGGCGCATCCTTCGTCAAATGGTTTGCCGAAGAGGCCCGACGCATAGACGGCCACACCATCCCGTCTCCGACACCCGACAGGCGGATCGTCGTGCTGAAGGAGCCGGTCGGTGTTTGCGGCATCATCACGCCCTGGAACTTCCCCAATGCGATGATCACCCGCAAGGTCGCCCCTGCCCTTGCCGCCGGCTGCACAGTGGTCATCAAACCTTCCGAATTCACGCCATTTTCAGCGCTTGCAATCGGCTGGCTCGCGGAAAGAGCCGGTATTCCCGCCGGCGTTATCAACATCGTCACCGGCATGCCGACGGACATCGGCAACGAGATCATGGCGAACGAGACGGTCCGGAAAATCTCCTTCACCGGTTCGACCAAGGTCGGTTCGCTGCTGATGCGCGGCGCGGCCAACAGCGTGAAGCGGCTTTCGCTCGAACTTGGCGGCAATGCGCCGTTCATCGTCTTTGACGATGCGGACCTTGACCTTGCTGTCGAGGGTGCGATCGCCTCGAAATTCCGCAATGGCGGGCAGACCTGCGTCTGCGCCAACCGCCTGCTCGTCCAGGCCGGGGTCTACGACACATTTGCCGAAAAGCTCAGCAGCCGCGTGAATGCCATGAAGGTCGGCCCCGGCACCGAATCCGGCGTTTCGATCGGGCCGATGATCAACGAGGCCGCCATCGCCAAGATCAATCGCCATGTCGAAGACGCGCTGGCCAGGGGAGCGACGATTGCCACGACCCGCACGGACATGCCGGCCGGCGGGCAGTATGCCGCGCCAATCGTGCTGACGGGCGCCACTACGGACATGCAGCTTGCCAGCGAGGAGACCTTTGGCCCGGTGGCACCGCTCTTCCGCTTCGAAACAGAGGAAGAGGCGCTGACAACCGCCAATGGTACGCCCTATGGCCTTGCCGCCTACTTCTACACGGAAAACCTGAGGCGCGCCTGGCGTGTCGGCGAGGCGCTCGAATTCGGCATGGTCGGTCTTAACACCGGTGCCATCTCCACCGAAGTCGCCCCGTTTGGCGGCGTCAAACAGTCCGGCCTCGGTCGCGAAGGTGCGAGGGCAGGCATCGAGGAATATCTGGAAATGAAGTCCTTCCACATCGGCGGGCTCGCCTGAACCCTCCATCCGCAGGAATGAAGAAGGGGAGTTACGAAAACAATTCCCCCTTTTGCTTGCCTGGCGGAACCAGCCGGGAACCGGACTGGTCCCCTACTGAAGCCGGTCGAGCGCCTTGTAATAAATTCCAACCAGAGGCAGGAACCAGGGCGTGCCGAAATGACCGGGAACCGCCGGCCATTCGAGGCCTTTGAGCGGATTGTGGTCGGGCCGTCCGAGCATGGCATCGGCCATCGTCATGCCGAGATGGGTGGAGAGCTGTGCTCCATGGCCGGAATAACCCATCGCGTACCAAACCCCATCGTGATAGCCCGCCCGCGGGAAACGGTCGCTGGTCATGTCGACCAAACCGCCCCAGCAATAGTCGATCTCGACCTTGGCAAGCTGCGGAAATATCCGCACGAGGCTTTCGCGCAGGATCGCGCCGCTCCGGGCATCTGAACGCTGGTCGGACGTGGCCGAGAAACGCGCCCGCCCGCCGAAGATCAGCCGGTTGTCCGGCGAAAGACGCCAGTAATTGCCGATATTCATCGAGTTCACGCAGGTGCGGTTGCCGGGCATGGTCGCGGCAACCTCCGCATCCGTCAGCGGTCGGGTGGCGATGATGAAGCTTCCAACCGGGATGATGCGGCGACGGAAATAGCTGAAATTCGATGTGGTGTAAGCGCCGGTTGCGACCAGAACCTGATCTGCCGTCACGATGCCCCTGGCCGTCTTCAGCACATGACGGCCATCCCTCTGAAGATGCTCCTTGACCGCCGCCTTTTCGGCAATGACCGCGCTGCTCCGACCTGCCGCCCCTGCGAGGCCTACGACATAACGCCCCATGTGCATCATCGCGCTCTTCTTCGACAGCAACGCGCCGTGGAAAGGCGAGCCGACCTCATTCTTGAGGTCGGCGGGCGAAAGCAGCGCCGTATCGGCATCCACTTCGGCATTCACCGCTTCGAAATTCCTGGCAAGGCTCTCGAAATGCTGCAGCTTGGAGGCGAGCTTCAGCTTGCCGGCCCGGCGGAAATTGCAGTCGATACCCTCCTCGGCAATGATTGCCTCCAGCGTGTCGATCGAGGCATCCAGCGCATGATAGAGCGCAATGGCACGCTCCTTGCCGATTTCCGCCTTCGCCGCCAGATAGCTGTGCGCCAGACCGTTGTTGAGATGGCCGCCGTTGCGTCCCGACGCACCGCAACCGACCGTCTCCGCCTCCAGCACGATCACCTTCGTCCCGGCCTTGGCAAGTTGCCGCGCGGCGCCGAGGCCCGTAAAGCCGCCGCCGATCACCGCGACGTCGTAGTGACCCTCGATCGGCCCCTCGACTGCGCCCGTGAACCCGGGTGCCGTATCGTGCCAATAGGACAGGTATTTCATGGGTTTTTTCTTTCCTTAGAGCCCGACGACGCCAGGCAGGCCGGTGATGTCGGCGATCTCCACATAGCCGTAATAGGGATTGGCCGGTTCATGACCACGATTGACCCAGACTTTGTTCCTGATGCCGAGATCATGGGCGGACATCAGATCGTAGCGGAACGAGGAGGAGCAATGCAGAATATCCTGCGGACCGCAGCCCAGCATGTCGAACATGTATTCGAAAGCCTGGAAGCGCGGCTTGTAGGCCTGGGCCTGCTCGGCCGTATAGACGGCATGGAAGGGCGCCCCGAGCTGCTCTACATTGGACATGATCTGCGAATTCATGGCGTTGGACAGGATGACGAGCGGAATTTCCTTGGCAACCCTTGCGAGACCGGCCGGCACGTCCGCATGCGGCCCCCAGGTCGGCACGCGCTCATAGACAAACCGGGCGTCCTCGTCCTTGAAGGCGACACCGTTGCGCTTGCAGGTCCGCTCTAGGGAATTGTGGATCACGTCGGCATAAGGCTTCCAGTCACCCAGGATCTCATCGAGCCGGTAGGCGGCAAAATTCTTGATGAACTCCAGCATCTTCGGTTCATCCATGCGGTTTCCATAGAGGTCGCGCGCTGCTTCCGCCATCTGGAAATTGGTCAGGGTGCCGTAGCAGTCGAAGGTGATATATTTCGGGCGGAAGGTCGTCATGCGCGTCGTCCTCGATATGGCGGGCCTTAGAGCCGGTTTGGTGTTGGTTAGATCATAGGTCGGCTTCCGGCGCCCACGCCGACTGAATTGCGCAATTTGAAAGCAGAAAGTTCCGTATCACCCGGCCGTAATGGTATTTGGTTGCGGAGTACGGCCATGCCGGGGGCACGTTGGAGCCCGTTCCGGTCGTGCTGCCGACCACCCCACGGCATAAGATGCGGCGGCCACCGGAAGCTACGGCGGAAGATATCGCCGTTGGCACTGCCTTCAGACAATCTTCCGGCGCGTTGCCCGTAACACTTGGGGTCAGAAAATGAAGGTATTGCCCCATGCAGACGATCGACATCGCCATCGTGCCCATCGGTCCGGAACATCTCGACGGTGCCGTCCGGCTGTCCCGCCAGGCCGGCTGGCCGCATCGGCCGGAAGACTGGCGGCTGATGATGGACCTGAGCGAAGGCTTCGTCGCGATCACTGGCGCGCGCGCGGTTGCCGGCACCATCCTGCTCACGCCCTACGGCCAGGAGTGCGCAACGATCAACATGGTGATAGTCGACGAGGGCATGCGCGGGCGCGGCCTTGGGCGGCGGCTCATGGATGCAGCGATGGCGCGCGCCGGTGACCGGCCGCTGCGCCTTGTCGCCACGGCTGATGGACTGCCACTTTATGAACGGCTGGGCTTCCGGGAAACCGGAACCATCGTTCAGCATCAAGGCATTGCCCTGGCCATCGCAGCGCCTGAAAACACACACGTTGCCACCGCGGACGACCTTCCTGCCATTATCGACCTCGACAGGCAGGCTTACGGCGCCGACCGCACCGCGCTCATTCGCAGGCTTGCCGATGTCGGCGAATTCGCCGTAGTCCGCAGCGACGGCGGCGTTTCGGCCTTTGCCGCCATACGCAACTTCGGCCGGGGCGAGGTGATAGGCCCCGTCGTCGCGCCACATCTCAATGACGCCAAGGCTCTCGTTTCCCACTTCATCAGCCGCCGGCAGGGGGCCTTCCTGCGTGTCGACACCGGCGCTGAAACCGGCCTTGCCCCCTGGCTTGCCGATCAGGGCCTCGCCCATGTTGGCGGCGGCATCGCCATGGGCCGCCCTGCCATCATTCCGCTCGCCGTAATTGCGGTTACCACCTTCGCCCTTGCCAACCAGGCCCTCGGCTGAACCGGAGACGACAATGTACAGCAATTCCCTCATCGAGCTCGATCGCGCTCACCTCGTCCATCCCGTCGCCTCCTATCGCGGCCATGAGCAGCAGGGCGTTCGTGTTCTCGCCTCCGCCAAGGGAGCGATGGTTACAGATGCGTCCGGCCATCAGCTTATCGATGGTTTCTCTGGCCTCTGGTGCGTCAACGCAGGCTACGGTCATGAATCGATCGTCGAGGCTGCGGCGCGCCAGATGCGTGAACTGCCCTATGCGACGGCTTATTTCGGCCTCGGTTGCGAACCGGCGATTCGTCTTGCCTCCGAGCTTGCCGACCGGGCGCCGGGCGACCTCAATCACATCTACTTCACCCTTGGCGGCTCGGACGCCATCGACAGCACGATCCGCTTCATCCGCTACTATTGGATCGCCAAGGGCCAACCGCAGCGCGACCAGTTCATTTCGATCGAACAGGGCTATCATGGTTCCTCCACGGTCGGCGCGGGCCTGACCGCACTTCCCAATTTTCACGCCGGTTTCGGCGTTCCGTTCGACTGGCAGCACAAGATTCCGTCCCCCTATCCCTACCGCAACCCCGTCGGGGAGGATGCAAAGTCAATCATCGAGGCATCGCTTGCAGCACTGCGCGGCAAAGTCGAGGCGATCGGTCCCGATCGGGTCGCAGCCTTTTACGCCGAGCCGATCCAGGGTTCCGGAGGCGTCATCGTTCCGCCGAAAGGCTGGATCAAGGCCATGCGTGATCTCTGCCGGGAGCTCGATATCCTTTTTGTTGCCGACGAAGTCATCACCGGCTTTGGCCGTACCGGTCCCTTGTTTGCCTGCTCGGACGATGGGATCGTCCCCGATTTCATGACGACCGCCAAGGGCCTGACCTCGGGATACGTGCCAATGGGCGCGGTTTTCATGGCGGACCATGTCTATCAGGTGATTGCCGATGGCGCAGGCGCATCTGCGGTCGGCCACGGCTATACGTACTCAGCCCATCCCGTCAGCGCAGCCGTCGGCCTCGAAGTGCTGAGGCTTTACGAAAACGGCCTGCTGGAAAACGGAGTGAAGGCGGGTGGGCGGCTGATGGCGGGCCTCGAGGCACTGCGGGATCACCCGCTGGTCGGCGACGTGCGCGGCCGTGGCATGCTGGCGGCGATCGAACTGGTCTCGGACAAGAAGACCAAGACACCTCTGCCTGCCGAAGCACAGCCGTCGCGCCGCATCTTCGATCGGGCCTGGGACAACGGGTTGGTCATCCGCGCCTTCGCCAATGGCGTGCTGGGTTATGCCCCGCCGCTTTGCTGCACCGATCAGGACATCGACGCCATTCTCGAACGAACCGCCAAGACGCTCGACCAAACACTGGAGGATCCGGATGTCCGTCGGGCGCTGAAGGACTGAAACGGCCACCAATAGGTGCTCCTGAAATATCGCGGAGCGCTGCATTTTAGAATTTTGTGCCGCACCATGCCATCGATTCGGCGCAAACGATGTGGTCAAGATGCCAAACTCGAAGACAGCAAAGGCCCGTACCCCTTAAAATTTGGGGCTTTTGACACAGAGCCCGGAAAACTTGGGACCAGGAACAGCATAATCTTTCGTCGAGCATGCCGAGGTGGCGCCCTGTGCGTTCGAAACCGGGGATATGAAATTGAGCAAGTCTCTGCCTGAATTCAAATACATGAGTTTCGACATCGTCGGAACGCTGATCGATTTCGAAGGCGGCCTGACATCCTGCCTCAACGGGATCGCGGCCGAAGCGGGCGTGACCATTGACGGCGAGGAAGCGCTGAGCCTCTATCGCGCCGCCCGCTATGCCGAAGATGCCGATCTTTTCCCGGACGATCTCGTGCGCGTCTACCTTGCCATCGCTCCGAAGCTCGGCTTGCCCGTCGACAAGGCCTATGGCGAGCGCCTGCGCGATTCCGCAAAAAAATGGAAAGCCTTTCCCGACAGCGCCGAAGCCATGGCGCGGCTTGCCCGAGACTACCGGCTGATCGCCATGACGAATGCCCGCCGCTGGGCGTTCGAACATTTCTCGGCGGAGCTCGGCAATCCCTTCCATGCCGCTTTCACCGCAGACGATACCGGTGCCGAGAAACCCGACCCGGCCTTCTTTCATCAAGTCTTCAATTTCGTGTCCGGTGAGGGCGCAAGCAAAGATGATATCCTGCACGTGGCCCAGAGCCAGTATCACGACATCGGCGTCTCGCGGAACCTGGGCATGACCAATTGCTGGATCGAGCGCCGCCACGCGCAGAAGGGCTATGGCGGTACGATCGAACCGGCCGAGTTCACCAAGCCGGACTACCACTTTACCTCGATGGCCGGCCTTGCCGAAGCCGCAACTGCGGCGCGGAGCTGATCGGCGATCACCTCAAAGACGAGCCAAGCCTGCTTCAAGACAGGCAGCCCGATAACCAGACAACAAAAAAAGGGGAATGACATGAACGATAAAACTCTCAATTGGACCCCGTCAGACGACGCGATGGTCGAAAATGCCATTCACCGCGGCGCCACGCGCCGTGAGCTCCTCCACATGCTGCTGGCCGGGGGCGTTGCGCTTACGGCCAGTGGAGCCATTCTCGGGCGAGCCGCCAGCGCCTATGCCGCAACGCCGAAATCGGGCGGACACCTGAAGGCTGCCGGCTGGTCGTCATCGACCGCCGACACGCTGGATCCGGCCAAGGCCTCACTCTCGACGGATTATGTGCGCTGCTGCGCGCTCTACAATCGCCTAACCTTCCTCGACAAGAGCGGCCTGACCCAGATGGAGCTTGCAGAGAATATCGAAAGCTCGGATGCCAAGGTCTGGACGGTCAAGCTGCGCTCTGGCGTCACCTTTCATGACGGCAAGACACTATCGTCGCAAGACGTCGTCTTTTCACTGATGCGGCACCTGGATCCCGATGTCGGCTCCAAGGTCAATTCGATCGCCAAGCAGATCGCCGGCGTCAAAGCTGTCGACCCACTGACGGTAGAGATCACCCTGGCCAACCCCAATGCCGACCTGCCGACCATCCTGTCGATGCACCACTTCATGATCGTCCAGGATGGCACGACAGACTTTTCCAAGGGCATAGGTACAGGCGCCTTCAAGCTCGAGAGCTTCGAGCCGGGTGTGAAGTCCGTTGCTGTCAAGAATGCCGACTACTTCAAATCCCAAGGGCCATATATCGACTCCTTCGAATATTTCGCCATCAGCGACGACAATGCCCGGGTCAACGCGCTACTCTCGGGAGACATTCATCTGGCAGCGTCCATCAAGCCCCGTTCGATGAAGCTAGTGGAAAGCCAACCCGGTTTCGTCCTGTCGCAGACCACGTCTGGAAACTATACCAACCTGAACATGCGCCTCGACATGGAGCCGGGCAACAAGGCCGATTTCGTGGCTGGCATGAAGCATCTGATCAATCGCGAGCAGATCCGGAAATCGGTCATGCGCGGCTTGGCTGAACTGGCCAACGACCAGCCGGTTTCGCCCGCGAGCATCTACTATAATGCCGAACTGAAGCCGAAGACCCACGATCCCGAAAAAGCGAAGTTCCATTTCGAAAAGGCAGGCCTGATTGGCCAGTCCATCCCAGTCGTCGCGTCCGATGCGGCGACCTCCTCGGTCGACATGGCCACGTTAGTTCAACAGGCAGGCGCCGAGATCGGCATGAATTTCGACGTCCAGCGCGTGCCCTCCGACGGTTACTGGTCGAACTACTGGCTGAAGGCGCCTGTGCATTTCGGCAACATCAACCCGCGCCCCACGCCCGACATCCTGTTCTCGCTGCTCTATTCCTCCGATGCACCGTGGAACGAAAGCCAGTACAAGTCCGCGAAATTCGACGGGATGCTGGTCGAGGCTCGTGGTCTTCTCGACCAGGCGAAACGCAAGGCGATCTACGACGAAATGCAGGTCATGATCTCCGAAGAAGCCGGTACAGTGATCCCGGTCTTTCTTTCCAATGTGGACGCCCTCTCGGGTAACCTGAAGGGCCTGGAGGCCAGTCCGCTGGGCGGCCAGATGGGTTACGCCTTCGCCGAATATGTCTGGCTGGAGGCCTAACACGCGCTGGAGCGGCAAGGTGCCACTGCTGCGCCTTCCCTTCCTCGTCCATGGCGGGTCGGTACTTGCTTGACAAATTACCATCCGCCGGACTTTCGCCCCGCGGCGTTGTCCGTCATGTTAAAACTCTGTCCAGCAGGGGGCCTATTCTTGAGCACGTATGTACTCAATCTCATCACGGTTCGGCTGCTGATCGCTGCCCTGACACTCTTGATCGTGTCCTTTGCAGTCTTTTTCGCCACCGCGATGCTGCCGGGCGATACTGCGACGATACTGCTCGGCCAGGCCGCAACGCCGGAAGCCGTCGCCGGACTGCGCAGCGCCATGCACCTTGATGAACCCGCCTATCTGCGCTTCCTGCGCTGGCTTGGTGGGCTCATGAGTGGTGATCTCGGAACGTCCTATGTCAACAACGTCGCAGTGGCGGACCTGATCGGCGGCCGCTTCGTCAATACGATGAGACTTGCCGGCATCACGGCCTTGTTCTCCGTGCCGCTTGCACTGACGCTCGGCATCACGGCGGCGATGTTTCGCGGTTCGCTCTACGACCGCGCAGTGACCATCCTTACCATCGGCGTCATCTCGATCCCGGAATTCATGGTCGCAACGTCGGCGGTGCTGGTGTTCTCGGTCTACCTCAAATGGCTGCCGGCGCTTTCTTTTGCCAATGATGTCACCTCCGTCTGGCAGATGCTTAAAGTCTACGCCATGCCGGTGATCAGCCTGACTTTCGTTGTCGCGGCGCAGATGATCCGCATGACCCGCGCCGCCGTCATCGACACCATCAACACGCCCTATGTCGAAACCGCTCTTTTGAAGGGAGCCTCCCGCCCGCGCATGGTGTTGCGTCATGCGTTGCCAAACGCCATTGGGCCGATCGTCAATGCTGTCGCCCTTTCCTTGTCCTATCTCGTCGGCGGCGTGATTATCGTCGAAACCATCTTCAATTATCCAGGCATTGCAAAGCTGATGGTCGACGGGGTGGCAACCCGCGACCTGCCGCTCATCCAGTCCTGCGCCATGATCTTCTGCGTCGCCTATCTCAGCCTGATCACACTTGCAGACATCATTGCCATCCTTGCCAACCCGAGGCTGCGTTGATCATGACACCATCCATCACTCTTTCACAAAAGTTCGGCTACCGTTTCAGCTGGGTCGGAATGATCGGCCTGTCGATCGTGCTCTTTTGGGGAATCATCGCGCTGATTGCACCGCATATCATTCCCCACCCAGTCGGCGAGATCGTGGATGAAGACTATTTCGGCGCGATCAGCAGCCGGTTCTGGCTCGGCTCGGACTATCTCGGCCGCGATATGCTTGCCCGGGTTTTGATGGGCGCCCGCTACACCGTCGGCATCTCGCTTGCCGCCGTCTCCATCGCCTGCTTCTCAGGCGTCGTCCTCGGCATGACGGCGGCGGTTGTCGGCGGGTGGCTCGACACCGCGCTGAGCCGCTTTCTCGATGCGATGAACTCCATTCCGAGTAAGCTTTCCGGACTGGTTGTGGTCGCGGCGGTCGGCTCGTCCATCACCGTGCTGATCGTCACGCTCGCTGTCATCTACACGCCCGGCGCCTATCGGTTCGCCCGCGCGCTCGCCGTTAACATCAACACCATGGATTACATCACGGTGTCGCGCACGCGCGGCGAAGGCATCTTCTACATCATCGGCTCGGAGATCCTGCCGAACATCACCGGCCCCGTGCTCGCCGATCTCGGCCTTCGCTTCGTCTTCATCGTGCTGTTGCTGTCCGGCCTTTCCTTCCTCGGCCTCGGCGTGCAGCCGCCTTATGCGGATTGGGGCGCGCTGGTGCATGAAAACGTTGGCGGCCTCCCTTTCGGCGCGCCCGCCGTCATCGTTCCATCGCTGGCGATCGCAAGCCTGACGATCAGCGTGAACCTCTTGATCGACAACCTGCCGCAAAAAATCCGCGACCGGAGCGCCTGAATGGAAAACCTCGTCGAAGTTCGTGATCTGAAAGTCGAGGCCACCACGGATTCTGGCCGCCGCGTCGAAATCATTAGGGGCGTGAGCCTCAACATCGCCCCGGGAGAGATCGTGGCGCTCATCGGCGAAAGCGGATCGGGCAAGACCACCATCGCCTTGACGCTTATGGGCTACGCCCGCGCGGGCTGTCGCATTTCCGGTGGTAATGTCCGGATCGCCGGCAAGGACATGGTTACGCTCAGTGAACGTGATTGCGCCGCCATTCGCGGCACCGAAGTCGCCTATGTCCCCCAGTCTGCTGCGGCGGCATTCAACCCGGCCAAGCGGATCATCGACCAGGTGATCGAAGTCACCCGGATCCATGGACTAATGCCCGCCGACGCAGCCAGACAGAAAGCCGTCGAGCTGTTTCGCGCGCTCTCGCTGCCGAATCCCGAGAACATCGGCGGCCGTTATCCGCATCAGGTCTCCGGCGGCCAGTTGCAGCGTCTCTCGGCTGCCATGGCGCTGATCGGCGATCCGAAGCTTGTCATCTTCGATGAACCGACGACCGCGCTCGACGTCACAACCCAGATAGAGGTCCTGCGCGCCTTCAAGTCGGTGATGAAAAAGGGGGGCATTTCCGGCGTCTACGTGTCGCACGATCTCGCCGTCGTCGCCCAGATCGCCGATCGCATCGTGGTCCTGCGCAACGGCGAAATGCAGGAAATGGGCACAACGGCTGACATCCTTACCCGTGCCCAACATCCCTACACACGCGAACTCCTGGCCGCGTACGAGCCCAAGCCGCGTGGCGATGAGACGGTGGTGGAGGACAGCGAAGTCCTTCTCGAAGTTTGCTGTCTGTCCGCCGGCTACGGCCCGATCCAGGCCGACGGATTGCCGCTGATACGCGCAGTCCAGGAGGTAAGCCTGACCGTGGAGAAGGGCCGCAACCTCGGTATCATCGGCGAATCCGGTTGTGGCAAGTCCACGCTGGCCCGTGCCATTGCAGGCATTCTGCCTGCCTCCTCCGGCACCATCATCTTCGAAAAACGCGAGCTTGCAGCGGCAGTCCGGCAGCGCAGCCGCGACCAACTGCGCCAAATGCAGATCGTCTTCCAGTACGCCGACACCGCGCTCAATCCAGAAAAGTCTATCCAAGAAATCCTCGGTCGGCCGCTCACGTTCTATCAC
This sequence comes from Phyllobacterium phragmitis, assembly GCF_002980495.1. Classification (GTDB taxonomy): domain Bacteria; phylum Pseudomonadota; class Alphaproteobacteria; order Rhizobiales; family Rhizobiaceae; genus Paramesorhizobium; species Paramesorhizobium phragmitis. Next base: position 191,990 of record NZ_PVBR01000008.1, on the reverse strand, counting down.
GGCATGAGAGGCAAACAGAGAGAGGCCCGCGTCGGGCAGTTGCTCGACATGGTGCATCTGCCGAAGTCGCTCCGTCACCGGCGGCCGCAAGAGCTTTCAGGCGGCCAGAAACAACGCGTCAACTTCGCGCGCGCACTCGCCGCCGAGCCGAAGCTCATCATTTGCGATGAGGTCACATCGGCTCTCGATACAGTGGTCGCAGCAGCCGTCATAGATCTCCTGAAGGAACTGCAGCGGGAGCTTTCGCTATCCTACATCTTCATCAGCCACGATCTGTCGGTGGTCGAGGCAATCTGCGACGAGATCGTGGTGATGTATGGCGGCCGCAAGGTCGAGCAGATCACGCCGGCACAGATGAAGATACCGCAACATCCCTATGCGAAACTGCTCTTCTCTTCGGTTCCGAAGCTCGATCCTGGTTGGCTGGATGCTCTTGAACTTGATCCGGAGTTGGTCAGGACTTACGGCCAGAACTGACATCGGCCGCTGTCGGCACACTTGAAATCGAGCAACTGCCCTAAAGCGGGAACAGGCTGGTCAGCGGCATATGAGCCTTGACGATCGGCGATTTCAGCACGACGAAGCTGAAATATTTGTCGATGCCGATATCCATGTCGGTCAGCCGTTCCATGATCCCCTGATATTCGCCAATACCGGCGGTGACGAACTTGATCAGATAGTCGTAACCGCCCGACACCAGATGGCATTCGATCGCTTGATCGATCTTCTCCACGACCGCCAGGAATCGGGCAAAGTCGATCTGCCGGTGGTTCTTCAAGGTGATTTCGGTAAAAACGGTCAGTGTCTGACCGAGCTTGCCGACATTGATCTGCGCGGAATAACCCTTGATGTAGCCTTCCTGCTGAAGCTTCTTGACACGCATCAGGCACGGGCTGGGAGACAAGTTCACCAACCCGGCTAGCTCAACATTCGCGATGCGGCCGTTCTTTTGCAACTCATAGAGAATCTTGATGTCGATCCTGTCGAGTTTCATCTACGCTGCTCTCCGATAAGCGCCGAAAAAGCGGCGGAATTATATGCTGCGGAAGTCCTCGATCAAGCTTAACACTATGGCGAAGCTTGTCTATTCCATTCTGCCCAGAAGCCCTCCGCACAACCATCGGCATTGATGCACCGTCACGGAATATTCTGCTGCGCAACAGGTATGTGCGGCACCCTTGGCACGGACGAGCCGTTATGCTGGTTGCGCGACAAGGAGACCGATACCCATGCCTGCACCGCTCACGCTTGTGGAAAGCTCAGACGAACTCCCCCGCTCGGCCGATGCTGTCATCATCGGTGCCGGCATCGTCGGGGTCTTTACCGCATATTATCTCGCCAGAAGAGGCCTGAAAGTTGTCGTGGTGGAGAAGGGGCGCGTCGGTGCGGAACAGTCGAGCCGCAATTGGGGTTGGTGCCGCCAGCAAAACCGCGATGCACGTGAACTGCCCATGGCGACGAAGAGCCTCGATCTCTGGGAGCAATTCGCCGAAGAGAGCGGCGAGGACACCGACTTTCGCCGCTGCGGGCTTCTCTATCTGAGCAACAGCGAGGAAGAACTGGCCGGCTGGGCGCGGTGGCGGGATTTCGCGCGCACCGTCGGCGTGACGACCCATATGCTGGACAGCGCCGCTGCCAGCGAGCGGGGGGCGGCGACCGGCCGCGCCTGGAAGGGCGGCGTCTTTTCACCGAGCGACGGGACAGCCGACCCGTCCCGCGCCGCACCGGCTGTCGCTCGCGCCATCCTCAAGCTTGGCGGAACCGTGCTCCAGAACTGCGCCGCCCGCGGCATCGAGACGGAGGGCGGGCGGCTTTCCGCCGTCGTCACCGAGCATGGTGCCATCCGCACCGGCACGGCAATCCTTTCCGGTGGTGCCTGGGCTTCTTCATTCTGCCGCCAACTCGGCATCCGGTTCCCCCAGGCGTCCATCCGATCATCGATCCTTTCCGTCGCTCCGGGAGAAGCTGTGCTTCCCGATGCGCTGCATACGGCCCGCGTCTCGGTAACACGCCGCAGCGACGGCGGATATACGCTTGCCATCAGCGGCCGTGGCCGGGTGGACCCCACCCTCCAGAAAATCCGCTTTGCTCCTCAATTCCTGCCGATGTTCCTGCGCCGCTGGCGCTCCCTATCGCCGGGCGGCCTCGAAGGCATACGCAGCGGCCACGAGAGCTTGACGCGCTGGCAGATCGACCGTCCAACGCCAATGGAACACATGCGGATCCTCGATCCTGCCGTCGATCGCGGTACGATCCGACGGACTTTCGATCGCGCCGCAGAGTTGCTGCCGGCATTGAAGGGCCGCCGCGTTACTGCGAGCTGGGCTGGCTACATCGACTCGACCCCGGACGGCGTACCGGCCATCGGGGAGACACCGGCAGTGCCTGGTTTCATCCTGGCCGCCGGCTTCAGCGGTCACGGTTTCGGTATTGGCCCTGGTGCCGGTCATCTTATCGCGGATATCGTCATGGGATCTGACCCTCTGGTCGACCCCCGCCCCTATCATCCGGACCGATTCTCGCAATCCGCATGGGGTAAAGTCACAGACTTTTGAAACACCGCATTTGGCGATAGGCTGCCTCCGCCGCCCATGTGCCATAAAGACCGGACGTCCCGATGCAAGCACGCCAGCTCGAAGTCTTCTGCATGGTCATGCGCCGCGGAACCGTGACAGGCGCCGCCAAAATGCTCAACATCTCGCAGCCGGCGCTGAGCCAGATACTCATGCACACCGAAGATCAACTCGGTTTTAAACTGTTCACCCGTGTACGCGGAAAGCTGGTTCCGACGCGCGAAGCCGAAGAACTCTATCCCGAAGCGGAGCGCATATTTGCCGAGATCGGCGCACTGAGACGACGCACGATGGACATGCGCTTCGGCCGCACCGGTCTGATCCGGATCGCTGCCTCCGCTCCACCGGCCATGGCCATTGTACCGAAGGCATTTTCGGCCTTCCGCAATGTCCATCCCGACATTGTCGTGCGCTCGCTGATAGCCCCGCTCGACAATGTGGTCGATATGGTGCGAAGCGGCGACGCCCCCATCGGCATCGTCATGAACAACATGCCCCGGCATGGGATCGAGGTGGAGACGCTCGGCAATGCCGAGCTGATCTGCGTCGTGCCCGAAGACCATCGCTTGGCCAGCCAAGACATGATCGGCTTTGCCGACATCCAGGACGAGCCCCTGATTTCCTATCGCGCCGACACGCTTCCCGGCCAACTGCTCGCAGGTGCTGCAGAGGCAGAAACCCTTGCTTTCAACCCCGCCATCGAGATCGACATTTCCATCACCGCGCTGCCTTTCGTGCGCGACGGTTTCGGCATCGCAATCGTCGACGGTCTACTGCCGTGGGAACAGTTTCCGGGTCTGGTTCGCCGCACCTTCCTGCCCCGACTGACGGTCCCGGTGGCCCTGCTTACCAGCAAGGACCGGCCGCTCACGGGAAATCATGCCGCCATGCGCGACTGCCTGCGCGATGCCTGCCTGAAGGTGCTGCGGGTCGGCAGCGTGGCAAGATAGGGCACAACCCCTTCATTTTTCGGGCAACCTATCCCTCACCGATCCATGCCCCGATGAGGACGGGACGCACCGGGGCCTGTTCGCGTAGGCGCCCGGCCGCACAGACCGCGATGCCGGCCCGCGCGGCGATCAGTTCAGCACCAGCCAACTGACAATACCTCCCTTGGCAGCGGCCCATGCCGATGCGGGCAAGCGACTTCACCCTGTTGGCCTCCGCACCGCTGCAGGCGGCGGTCTCGCGCACCTCTCCGGCCGTGATCCCTTCGCAGCGGCAGACGATCGTTTCGTCGGGGACAGTGCGCAGCATGGCGTCCGGCCAGGGAAAGGCCCGGGCCAGAGCGCGGGCGAAGCGCTCGTAGCGCGCCAGCCGGCACAGGTCGGGTGTGACATCAGGCGCAGGCAGGCCCATATCCGACAGGCAGGCAGTTGCTGCCAGCCGCCCCGTAAGCTCGGCGCCATCTGCCCCCAAGATCCGCACACCGTCGCCGGCGAGATAAAGTCCTTCCGCCGCGCGGCCCAGCCTGTCAGTGCGGGGCAACCATTGCGCCCACCCTTCATCATAATCGAAGGCGCAGCCGGCAAGTCCAGCAAGTTGCATCTCGCCGCGCAGATGCCAGCCGAGACCCACCATGTCGCAGGCGGTGACGCGGGATCTGCCCCGCATGTCGCGCCAGCGGATGCTGACCGGGCCGCGCTCGTTGCAATCGATCCCGTCCAGCATGACACCGGCATGGTAGCACCGGCCGAGCCGAAGGCGCATCCGCAAGCCCCTAAGCACCAGCCCGGGCCGGGCCAGCATGCCCGGCAAAGCCAACACCTGCGCGGACAGCGGCGCGGTGTCGAGCACGGCTGCAACCTTCGCGCCCGCCTTCCGTAGTTGAGAGGCAACCAGCGTCAGCAACGGCCCGGATCCGGCCAGCACGATTTTCCGGCCGAGTGCCACGCCCTGCGCCTTTAGCGCAATCTGCGCCGCACCCAGACTGTACACACCGGCCGACTGCCAGCCTGGCACCGGTGCCAGGCGATCGGTGGCACCCGTCGCGAGGATCAGGCGGTCATATGCGAATGTCCTGCGGCCACCGGGCGTCATGGCATAAAGCGCACCGTCCGCCACGGCGACGGCGGAGCTCAGCGGATGATAGTCAACCCGGCCCTCCGCCACCATGGTATCGAACAGCACGTGCAGGGCGCATGCCTTGCCAGCGTCCGGCCCGTAGAGCAGTTCCGGCGGACGCATGAAGCCCTGGGGTGGGCGGCGGTAGATCCGCCCACCCACCCTTTGCCCTTCATCAAGGACGACCGGCCTGATGCCAGCAGCAACAAGCACCCCTGCGGCACGGATTCCGGCAGGCCCGGCGCCAACTATCACCACTGTTGATGCCTTTGGCACGGTCATGGCCAGCACTCCGGCACCTCGGTCGCAAGCCGCATTCCCTCCGCAATCGGGGTGGAGCACGCCCTGAGGCGCATCCCGTCCTCCTGCCAGATCCAGCAGTCCTGGCAGGCGCCCATCAGGCAGAATCCTGCGCGCGCCTCCGGTCCAAACTCCGAGCGCCGAAGCGCCGGAGCGGAAACAAGAATGGCCGTCAGAACCGTGTCGCCGGCCAACGCTTCGCATACGACGCCATTCAGGAAAAATCGGACCCGAGGCCTCTCAAACTCCGCAAGGCGGACGATCCGCCCGCCGCCGAAGTCTTGTCGCATATCCGGTTTCATTCGGCGGCCTGCCGGCCGGCCAGAGCCGGCTCGGGCATCTCTTGAAAGCGTGCCCGGACTTCCGCGAAGGCGGCCGCGACGCCGTCATGTCCAGCCCTGTTCTTCATGCGCCGAAAAATCTCCGTCTTGGCGAAGAAGCGCCAATGGATCGGAAGCCCCGCAAGGATATCCGTCAACAGGGCATAGGAGGCGGGCGTCCATTGCGCCTCGTAGCCCTCGCGTTCGGGACCGAAGTTGAAATGCCCGGCAGGTGCGGCAGCCACGGAGCGCAGGCTGGCCGTCGCGGCCTCGTCGACTACGCCTTGACGGATCACGACCCCGTAGCCCTGTTCGGCAGCCTCGACGGACACATAGCCCCGCTCCACGTCCCTTGCGACACGCCAGATCTCGCGTTCCTGCGGATTGCCTCGCCCGCCGCCTCCGGCCGATCGTATCTCCAGCACGTCGCCCGGTTGCAGGACGGCCGTGTCGATATTACCGAGCCGCCGGTAGCGATCCGTTCCGGGGTTGAGCACCATGTCGGACAGGCCCGCAGCGCAGCCGCCCAGCACGCCCCATGGGCGGAAGAAGCTGCGGTCGCGGTTGCGTGCGGTGATCCGGCTTCCCGGCGCAAAAACCCTGAAGGCCATTTCTGTGGCAAGACCTCCGCGCCAGCGCCCAGCCCCGCCGCTGTCGCGCGCCAGCCCGTAGCGCAGGAACTCGATCGGTACCTCCGTCTCGGTGATTTCGATTGGCGTGTTCTTGAGATAGGCGGCATCCGCGCCCGAGCCGTTGGTGCCGTCGCGATGCGGCATGCCGCCGCCACCCCCGACCACCGGGTTGACTGCCGCCAGCACACTGCGCCCTGACCTCTCGTCCGTCGTCATGACGTTGACGATGCAGTTGTTGCCGGCAGGCGCGGCCGGCAGACGCTCCGGCACGGCCTGACTGAAAGCGCCGAAGATGACGGACCGCAGCCGCGCGCAGGTGAGCGAACGCATGCCGACCGCAGCCGGCTGCACCGGATTGAGCACGCTGCCCTTGGGCGCGATGCAGGTGAAGGGGCGGGTGAGCCCGGTATTGAGGAGGATGTTCGGGTTCAGTGTGTAGAGGACGTAATAAACGCCGACCAGCAGCATCGTATGGCGTGGATCACCACCAGAGGGCACGTTCAGCGAGGAGCCGAGCTGCGGATCGGAACCGGTGAAATCGAGAACCGATTCGTCTCCCTTGATTGTCAATGTCAGCTTCAAGCGGCACGGATTGGCTTCCACCGAATCCTCGTCCGCATAGTCAACGAACTCCCACGTTCCGTCCGGTATAGACCGCAAGATGGCCCGCGCCTGCGCCTCGGCGTGGTCCAAAAGCGCCTCGACGCCTTCGAGAAAGACCTGTTTTCCGAACTTCTGCACCATGGCGAGGATCTTGCGCTCGCCGGTGTTGAGCGCACCGACCAGCGCCTTGATGTCTCCGAGATTGAGGTCGGGCTTGCGCACATTGGTCGTCATGATTCTCAGGATGGTCTCATCGAAGATTCCCTCCCTGACCAGCTTCATCGGCGGAAAGCGGATACCCTCCTGATGGATATCCGTCAGGGCTCGCGATAACGACGCAGGCACGGCGCCGCCCATGTCGGTATTGTGGATATGGCCGCCGGTCCAGGCGATGATCTCGCCGTCGTAGAAGACGGGCTTCCAGAGATGGGTGTCCGGCGCATGGGTCGCGACATGGCCGGAATAGGGATCGTTGGTGAAGGCGACGTCTCCTGGCCGGTAGTCCTCCACCATATCGATGACCCGGCCCCAGGTGAGGCCCGGATACCAGGTGGCGCCGAGCCCCATTGGCACGCCGAAGGTCTCGCCCCTGCGGTTCATCAGCATGACGGTGAAGTCCTCCGTTTCCTTGACGAAGGCCGAATGCGCCGTGCGCTGCAGCGTATAGGCCATGTTCTCGGCCGCCGCCCGCACATGGTTTGCGAAAACACGCAGGTTGATCTGGTCGAACATGGGCGTTACTCCGCAAAGGTGAGATGAATGTTCATGTGGCGGTCGACGCGAGCTTCGGCGCCGGCGGGAATAGCAAAGGTCGTGTCGTCCTGTGCCACCACGGCCGGACCGCTGAAGTGATCTCCGGGGTTGAGCCCATCGCGACGAAAGAGGCCTATCTCCTCGACAGCGCTACCGATGTAGACCGGGATCATCCGTTCGGGGGAGGCAACGCTCGCCACCTCTTTCGACGCCACCGGAAATTCGAGGACAGGGCCCGCGCCGATCGCCGAAAGCCGCAGGTTGACGAGTTCGACCTCGCCCTCCGGATCAGAAAAATCGTAGAGATGGGCATGCATGGCGTGGAACGCCGCCTCCATTGCCGGACGATTGCCGTCGTGGATCCACGCCGGCTCGATCGGCACCTCGATCTCGAAGCTCTGTCCAAAATAGCGCATGTCGGCCGATATCCTGAGGTCGGCCGGGCCCTCGTGCCCCTGTGCGGCAAGCCAGACCCGGCCCTCGCATACGAGAGCGTAGAGGGCTTCGCGCAGCACGGGAGCCGCCTCTTCTGCGAGCTGGACAAAGACCGTGCGAATGAAATCGCCGCGCAGGTCCGCGACCAGTCCCCCCAGTGCCGAGACGACGCCGGGCCGGGGCGGAGCAATGACCTTTGCCATGCCGAACTCGCGCGCGAGGAATGCGCCCAGCATCGGGCCGCCGCCGCCAAAGGGTATCAGCGTAAAGTCCCGGAGATCGACGCCTGCGCGCGAGGCGAGCTTTTCGACCTCGACGAACATTTCCGAGATCGCCACATCGAGGATCGCCCGGGCAGCCGCCTCCACCGGGCGGCCGATCCGGGCCGCAAGCCTGGCAACCGCCGCACGCGCCAGACTCACGTCGATCTGCAGCTGACCATAGGCCATCTCACTGTGACCGAGCCAGCCGCAGACCGTCATCGCATCCGTCACCGTCGGTTCGCTGCCGCCGCGGCCGTAGCAGGCGGGGCCGGGTACCGAGCCCGCCGATTCCGGGCCGACACGCAGCACGCGGTGCTGATCAACGCTGGCGATCGAACCGCCGCCGATGCCGATCGAGCTGACCGATACCGAGGGAATATGCAGCGGGAATTCGCCGATCAACTCTCCGGTGCCGAATTGCGGCTCGCCGTCAATGATGAGTGCGAAGTCGGCGGAGGTGCCACCAATGTCGAGGGTCAGCACCTGCCGCTCCCCAGCTCGCCGGGCAAGCCACGCTGCTCCGATCACGCCCGATGCCGTTCCAGAGAGAAGCATCTGCACGCAGGAGCGCTTGCCCTCCGCCGCATTCATCAGCCCGCCGTTCGACTTGGTGAGAAGGGCGGGAGCCGTGACGCCGCGCGACGTCAGCCTCTCCTCGAGAGCGGTGAGATATCCGGAGATGCGGGGATGGACATAGCCGTTCAGGATCGTCGTCGTGGTGCGCTCGTATTCGCGGATCACCGGCCAGACTTCCGACGACGTGAAGACAAACAGCTCCGGGGCAAGCCGCTCGACCTCATGTTTGACGGAGATTTCCTGGGCGGAATTGCGCCAGGCGTGCAGGAAAGAGACGATGATGCCGGCAGCCCCCCTCGCCTTCGCGGCCGCGACGGCCTCTGCGACGGCTGTCATGTCCGGCGCGCGTGCCTCGCTGCCGTCGGCCCGCAGGCGCGCCGGAATGCCGAAGATCATGTCGCGCGAGATGAGCTGATCCGGACGCGCGCAGAACAGCGAATAGACATCGGACATTCTCAGGCGCGCCAACTCTATGACATCCTCGAAGCCGGCATTGGTCAAGAGCGCAAGCGAGACGCCGCGCCGCTGGATGACGGTATTGATGCCGACCGTCGTGCCATGCACGAAGCGGCTGATTGCCGCCGGGTCCAGGCCCTCACGTTCGGCGAGGAGCGTCAGCCCGATCATCAGTTCCGCGCCCGGATCGTCGGGCGCCGTCAAAACCTTCAGAGAGGTCACGCGGCCGGATCGTGCCTCCAGCGCACAGAAATCGATGAAGGTTCCACCGATGTCTACCCCCACCTTCCAGTCCTCGCCACCGGCCCGGTCTGTCGAGGCCGCATTCGTAGCGCTTGTCATGTCCAGTCCTTTCGCTGCTCTTGCAAAAAGCTGGCACGGCTTGGCGGCCGAGGTCCAAGATCGAAACGGTGGGCGACCATAAGTCCCGCTTATACTCTTGGGTCGATGCCCCATAGGCCGCACTTATGGGCGGCATGCATTCCCGACTTTGACTTCCATCGCCCATCCGCACACAGTCTGAGGAGGGCATGAAACCGGAGGAATTCTGCGTGAACGTCATCGTGCTTGGCGGCGGGCTGATGGGGACCGCCTCGGCCTATTTTCTTGCCCGGCGCGGCTTGAAGGTGACACTTGTCGAACGCAATCGGGTGGGCAGCGGGGCGACCGTCGCTTCCTTCGGCAACATCCGCAGGAGCGGCCGCTATCTGCCGCAGCTTCCGTTGGCGCACCGCTCGCTGTCCCTCTGGCGCAAGGCCGAAGCGATGCTGGGGCAGGATGTCGAGTTTCGCCCGACCGGCCACCTGCGCCTCGTCTTCGGTAAAAATGGGCTTGCATCGATGCGCTCGTTCATCGATGCAGCGAGGCCCTGGGGACTGGTCCTCGACGAGATGGAGATGCGTGAAGTCCGCGCCCGTTTTCCGGGCATCGGCCCGGATGCAATCGGTGCGTCCTTCTCACCCGGCGACGGCAGCGGCAATCCCCGTCTGATAGCACCCGCCTTTGCTGCAGCGGCAAGAAGTCTCGGCACCGAGATCGTCGAACAGGTCGAGGTCGGTTCGATCACGAAAACCGCCTCGGGGTTCGAGGTGGAGACCTCCAGGGGCAGCATCGGCGGGGAAGTCCTGCTCAACACCGCCGGGGCCTGGGGTGCGCAGATCGCCGCCGCGTTCGGGGAGCCGGTGCCAATCGAGGCGCGCGGTCCGCAAATGGGTGTCACGGAACCCCTGCCACACCGCATCATGCCCGTTGTCGGCGTCTGGGGCGGAGACGGCATCGAAGGCTATTTCCGTCAGGTCGAGCGGGGGAACATCGTGTTCGGCGGCGGGGTCGAGCGCACCCAGGTCGCGCTCGACCCAGGCCACGCGAAAGCCGATCCGGCCAGCCTGCCGCGACAGCTTCTCGTGCTGCTGCCGCTTCTGCCCGCACTGGCGAAGGTTTCCGTCATTCGCACCTGGTCCGGCTGCGAGGGCTATGTGGCCGACGGCCTCCCTGTGATGGGACCGTCGGCGACCACGCCCGGTCTATTCCACGCCTTCGGATTCTCCGGACACGGCTTCCAGCTCGGCCCCGGTGTCGGCGACGTGATGGCCGAGCTTATCGCCAAGGGGCGGACCGAAACGCCGCTACATGATTTTCGCATCGAGCGCTTTGCAGAGACCTCCTGCTAATGCAGTGAAACCTCGAGCAATCTGTTCTGAGTATGAGGCCGACGGACGCAAGTTGGGAACGGAACGCCGCATGACCTGAAGCCAAAAAGGACCGCCAACCTTTTAGTAGTGCAGCCACACTTACTCGGGTGGTTTCCCGGTATTCTCAGGCACATAGATCATGCGACCGTCGGAGGCGGTAGGTGATGTCGGCGCGCGCACCCTGCCCTTCGCCCATCTTTCCGCTGGCTTCGTAGCGAGTACGGCTGGAGCCGGAACGTTCACGTCCACCAGATTGACAGCAATCTTTCGTCGGCAAGGCAATGCTCTGACCGACTTCTCGCGGCCCTCCTGGCCGAGCAATCCGAGCTTGCCCACCAGATTCTCAAAGACCCCTATACGTTCGACTTCCTCTCGCTACGTCCAGAAATGCTGGAGTGCGATCTCGAGCGCGGTCTCATCGAGCAGGTTTCGTCGCCGCTTTACTGCTCGACGGCGCCATCCATCCGAATTATCTATAAAACATGATAAAAGCGAAAGACGACACGATCGCCGTGCAGATCAGCAAGGTGCTGGCAGATCGAATTATCGCAGGGAAACTCGAACCGGGTTCCCGGCTCGGGCAGGAGCATATCGCCGAGGAATTCGGCGCGAACCATGTGCCGGTCCGGGAGGCATTCCGGCGTTTGGAATCCCAAGGGCTGGTCGTCAGCGAGCCCCGCCGAGGCGTTCGTGTAGCAGACTTCAGCCTTGAGGAAGTCCGGGAAGTCGCCGAGATGCGCGCGGCGCTCGAAGTCCTGGCCCTGCGCAACGCCATGCCGCATTTGACAAGGGCCATTCTCGACCAGGCAGAGGAAGCCAACAGGACCGGCGACCGCGCCCGTGACGTTCAGGCATGGGAAACGGCAAACAGAAGCTTCCACCGAACGATCCTGAGTCCTTGTGGGATGCCGCGACTGCTCAAGGCCATTGAGGACCTGCATACGGCAAGCGCGCGCTTCCTCTTCTCTGGCTGGCGGGCTGAATGGGAAGCCCCCACCGATCGTGATCATCGCACGATCCTCGATGCCTTAAGGGCTGGCCAGACGGAAATCGCGGCGTCCGCGCTCGCCCGCCACATCCAAACGATCGGACAAAAAAAACCCCAATAGGCGGCTGCTTCGACCCACGACTGACCACGAATCCCGCCGTCTCCGCGCTAGCTATTGCCACGACCGCGTTTCTACGTATTATTTTAGCGATAGAGAATCGAAATTATAGATAATTTCTGAAAGCCGATGCGGCGAAGGTGGGCAAATGGACCGCCCATCCATTCGCTTCAATATCGGACCGGACTTCGTCCTTCGGTGCGGCAGATGGCTCGCCTCGAGCGGGATGGCCGGTAAAACGTCCCCACAATGGAGAGCGCATGAACGCCGGATTGGACCCGCACCCCAACGTAGAACCGCTCAATAGGACACGACGCCAATGGAGCCGCGAGGACGCCGAGGCGATCTATGAATTGCCCTTCAACGACCTGATCTTTCGAGCGCAGACCATCCATCGCGCGAATTTCGATCCGAACCGGGTGCAACTATCTCGCCTGCTTTCGATCAAGACGGGCGGATGCCCTGAGGATTGCGGATATTGCAGCCAATCGGCGCATCACGAATCCGGCCTCAAGGCCTCGAAGCTGATGGAAGTGAAGCGCGTTCTGACCGAAGCCAGGAAAGCGCGCGCCGCCGGCGCCACGCGCTACTGCATGGGGGCCGCCTGGCGCAGCCCCAAGGACCGCGACATGGATGCCGTGGTCGCGATGATCGAGGGTGTCAAGGATCTCGGCATGGAGACCTGCATGACGCTCGGCATGCTGGATCTCGGCCAGGCGCAGCGCCTGAAGCAGGCTGGCCTCGACTATTACAACCACAATATCGATACCTCTGAGCGCTATTACAACGAGATCATCACCACCCGCACCTTCGCCGATCGCTTGGACACACTCGCCAATGTCCGCGACAGCGGCATCAAGGTCTGCTGCGGCGGCATCGTCGGCATGGGTGAGGAGAAGGCTGACCGCATTGACATGCTGGTGACGCTGGCCAACCTACCCGAGCACCCCGACAGCGTGCCGATCAATATGCTGATCCCGATCGAAGGAACGCCGCTGGGCGCGGCCGAGCCGATCGAGCCGATCGAGTTCGTGCGCACCATAGCGCTTGCCCGCATCACGATGCCGAAGTCGCATGTGCGCCTGTCGGCCGGGCGCACGGCGATGAGCGACGAGATGCAGGCGCTGTGCTTCTTCGCCGGCGCCAACTCCATCTTCGTCGGCGACACGCTCTTGACCGCTGAAAACCCCGAGGAAGACAAGGACAGCGCTCTGTTCCGCCGTCTCGGCATCCAGCCGATGGAGCGCGACGCCCAGTGAACAGGCAAGCTTTGCTCGACCGCTACGAGGTCAGCCTGCGCGGGCTGGCCCGCAAGAACCGGCTGCGTTCGCTGAGCCGCCGCGCCGGGCTCGATTTCGCTTCCAACGATTATCTCGCCCTGGCGAGCAGCGAGCGCATGGGCGATGCGGTTGCAACCGCATCGCCAACGGCACGCCTGTCGGCGCCACCGGCTCGCGCCTGCTGCGCGGCAACGACCCCGAGCACGAGGCGTTGGAGGCCAAGGCCGCCGGCTTCTTCGGCTCCGAGCGCGCGTTGTTCTTCGGCGGCGGCTATCTCGCCAACTTCGCCGTGCTGACCACCCTGCCTCAGAAGGGCGACTTGATCGTGCTCGACGAATTGATCCACGCCAGCGCCCATGAAGGCGCGCGTGCCGGCCGGGCCGACGTCGTGGAGGTTGCGCAGCAACTCCGTCCCGGCGTGCAGCTGACGTTTCAGACCCAGCATGCAGAGCTGTTCGACGTCTCCACCGCAACGATCAACAGGCTCGCCGCCTATCTCACCATCAAGGCTTGTGCGGGCGACGCCCGGCGCTCCTTCCGGCATTTGCATTGCGGTGTCGTCGCCCGGATTGACGCGCCGGATCCAGCACCGGTGGTCGCCCCCTTCTGGCTCGATTGCGCCGGGGAGACGGTAGCGGCGGATGCGGTGATCATTCGGCGCGGTCCCCAGCGGGATGTGGTGCGGGCACCCTTTGCGCCGCACTTGGCCAGCTTTGATGTGACGCATAAGGAATGGCTCGCTCGACACGGCGAGGCGACACTTGTCCCGAAATTGTCAGGACCGGCACGTGCTTTGTTCCGGGAGGCGGCGCGTAGCGCGAATGTCCTCGCGCCGCGGCTGCAGCGACTGGCGGCCAACCAGCTTCCCATATCGGTGCAGCTGTTACGCGAAGGCGCCAACATTCGCTGGTCGGGCGCGATCGCGGCGGACCAGCTCATACGATCTTGGAGCGAGCAACAGCCTTTTGAGATCATCCTGCCGGATGGTCCCGAGGCGCTTGGTACTGTCGCCGGTGCTGCGCTGCGGGTCGCATGCCACAGCAGCAATTGCCGGCTCCACGCCGCGCCTGGCCTGTGGAGTCAGCTTGTCCGCGAGCTCAGCCTAGAATCGCCGCATGCCGAAGGCATGGCGATGCCGGCGATCGTCGACGGCAATCCCGGCGGTGCAGCCCAAGATCCGGTTTCGCTGCCGCCCGATATTCTTGCGCGTCGTATCCACCGGTCGCTCGACAGCTGGCTGCTAGAACGTTTGGACGCGCATCTCCAGCCGTTCTTCGCCAGCAATGCCGATCCCGGCCGGCCAATCAACGTGAAGATCGCGCAGGATCTTCGGGCGGCCATGGCCGCAACCTGGGCGGTATGGCATGCGTCGTTCACCGACGACCCGGCGCTGTTGAACCATTTCCTACGCCTGATGATCTGTGCGGTCGATGAGGACGATCATCGCGATGCGGCGCAGATTCTCGTCGGACCCAGCAAATGGCCAGTGATCCTGCGCGGTACCGCGGTCGCGCTAGCCATCGCTGCAGCCTGGGACGCTACATCGCCGAAAGGCGCGAGGCCGGGCAATCTGGTTCGTCTGCGCAACGGTGACAGCGAATGGGCCGGTCATGGCTGCGCGGCCGATATGATCAACGGTGACGAGATGTCACTGTGTGCCGCATCGTTCATGTGGCAAACCCAATTCGTCATTCTCGTCGTTAAAAATGCCATTGAGATCAGCCGAGTCGCCGAGCGGCCGTTCGCGCAGATTGAAACTGACCAGCCGGGGCTCAGCGATACGGATGGCTCTGGTCCGGTGATCATGTCGATCAGTCGCGATTTCATCGACGCGGCGGCGGCGGGCCTCACCGAGCTACGCGCTCTGCTAGCAACGGTAGAGGCACGGCACTTCGAGGCGCTCGAAAAGAGGATCATGAAAGGCGCGGCATGACGGATACTGCGACTCAGTCACCTGGGCTGGCGGATTTCTCTGACCGGCTGCGCAAGGCGGCGCTGGCGCTCGAGCTCGAGGTTGAGGATCGGCCCGAACTGGCGAGCGCAACCTTCAACGGCGGATCGACCAAGTCGACGACGCTCAGTCCGACCGATCTGCCGGCGGAGAGCCATGCGATCCGGATCGATCGCTTCAACATCGTGCTGGGTATCCTCCCCGACGTCGCTGCCATGGAAGCGGTGATCGAGACGCTGAGGCGTTGCCGCAACCAATGCGTCGTCGCGCGCTCGTTCCTTGGGACCAACGAGACGCTGGATCTCCAGCTGATGCTGTTGGGACCACGTGCGAGCGAGCGGCAGGAAGCCTGGCGCGCGATGGCGTTGATGGTCGAGCGCGATGACCGTGTTGCTCGCAAGCTGGCGTGGCTGCGACCCGAAGACCCGTTGAATGACGACGAGAGTTTCGCCGACTTTCTCAAGCGCACCTTCCTCGCCCGACCATGGGTTCATGCTGAAGGTCAGTTTGAGAACGTGGCGCTTGATGAGCTGAGCGGCACCGGTGCGACGGCGCCGGGTCTACCGCGGACAACGGCGGACGAATGGGAGCGTATCGCGCTCAACGAGAAGAAGACGCCGGATGATATTGTTGCGGCGTTAGTCAAGTCCTGGGGGCGGAGGGGTCAGGCATGAGCGATATTTTCCTCTCCCGCATCGCGATCCATGATTTCCGGACCTTCGGCGACTTTGCGATCGACATTCCGGCGGCGCCCGGTCTTGTTCTGCTCACCGGCACCAACGGCTTGGGAAAAAGCAGCTTCTTCGATGCGATCGAATGGGGACTGACCAGTAAGATTCGGCGGTTCGAACCATATATTAGCAACGGCCGCAAAAAACTCGTCGAGAAGGACTATCTTACGCGCCGGGGCGCCGAGCCGGATTCGCATAGCGTCACGCTGACCTTCTCGGACGGCAACGCCGTCAAGCGCAGCGCCACCGGCGGTACGGCGATGGCGAACATCGTCGCGCAACTTGCGCGGCCCGACCGCCGCACAATTAACGATCTTGGGACCTATCTCGCCCTCACTCATTTCCTTGGCCAGGCAGCGCAGCAGCGGTTCACCAGCCGCGACCCGCAGGACCAGTGGCAGGCGCTCAAGGGGCCGAGTGGCATTGATCGACTCGAGCGTATTCGCGCGGGACTGCGCGGGCGACCGACCATCGCTGCATTCACGCGCCGGCTCGACGCCGAACAAGGCGTCGTCGTCACGCTCGATCGGCAGATCGCGGACTGGCAGGGATGGATGACGCGCCTTGAGCGGCTTCGCGCGGCTGCCCGCGCCACCGGAGTGCTGACGGCTGACGAGGTCGCTGCGCGGATCGATCAGCTCGAGAATGACCTTCAGCAACTCGCAGCGCGCCAGCCGCTAGTTGTCACCATAGAAGGCGTCGGGCAGCGCCTCGCGGCGCTTGGCGATATGATCCGTGAGGCGCTGCGTACCACCGGCGAACGCAAGGCAGAGCTGGAGGGGCTCTCGGCGCTGCCGGTGCAGTTCCTGGTCAGTCAGGCCGAAGGTCGGCTAGATCACCCGAGTCTCGTGCGGCTGCGCAGCGTGGTGAACGATGCGCAGGCGCGCTTAGATCGGGCCTCTCCGCTGGTAAGCTCGGCCAGCGACGCGGTGACCGCGCAGAACGCCGCGATCGCCGCGATCGACCAGAATATCGCCGTACTTGACGCCGCGCGTATCGATCTCGCCTACCGTGACCAGCTGGCCGTATCGATTTCGACCGAGCAGCAGGATCGGGCGTCGCTCACCGAGGCGATCTCGGCGCACCGCATGACGATCGCGGAAGCCGACGGGGCGATCAGCCAGCATGGCGAGGCCAGTGCCCAAGTCGCGCGGCTGCGAAGCCTCGCCGCATCCGCCCGCGCGCTCAACGAGTCGATGGCGGATTGTCTCGATCTCGAAGGCAAGTCCGGGGCCGCCCAGGCCGCACTGACGCAGGGACGCGAAGCCGCCGCGCACGCAGCAATCGAACTGGCGCCGCTCGAAGCGCGGCTTTCCGATCTCGACAGCAAGATTGCCGACGCCGAACGCGAACGCGCCGAGGCCGATCGCCATGCATCGGCGATCAGCGCGGCTTTGTCGCAGCTTGCCAGCCATATCCATGAGGAAGATACCGACTGCCCGGTGTGTCAGACGCGGTTCGAACCGGGCGCGCTCAAGGCGCTAGCCGATGCTGCCGCATCAGGCAGCGACCATCGTCTCGCGCAAGCCGATGACGCGCTGGAGGCGTTGCGGAGCAACCGATCCGCGCTCAGCGACGAAATCCGTCGCCTTCGCGGGATCGTGGCGGCGGTCGAGGGGCTTGAACGGGACGCGAGGGCAACCGCTCACGCCGTGACAAATGCACGCTCCAGCGTTGCCCAAACCCTCGCTACCAACCCCGATAGCGACCTTGCCGCGCTTGCGGCAAGCCGGGCACGCGATGCGGATGCCGCATTGGCAGCGGCAGAGGCAGCGCTGGAACCGCTGGCTGCGAACGCGGCGGCAGCAACCGAAAAGCGGCTGAGCATTGCGGTTAATCTCGACGAACTAATCGCGCGAGACAATCAGCTTGGCACCCGGCTGGCAAAGTATCAGGCAGAGGACAAGGCCTGCGCCGATCGCATCGCCGCACGCAATCTGTCGAACGCAACGATCGGCGACATTGAGGCGAGATTGACGGCTGAGCGCGAGCGCGGCGAAGGCGCGCGGGCTCGTCTGGCACAGCTGGGCGAGGCGGCGACCACCGCCTCTGCGGACGTCCAGCGCGAGCAGGCCGCGCTCGACCTCGCACAGCGCGACCTTGCCGCGGCCGAAACAGCCCGCACAACCTCGGAACTGGCGGCGCGGCAGATGCAGCAGCGCTGGACCCGCGCTGGTCTCAACGACATTCCGAGCCAGACTGAATATGACCGCGGGCTCGCCGCCATCGACGCCATTCTTGCGGGTTTGCGGTCACTGGCCGAACGCCAGCTCGTCCTTGCCCGCGAAAATGAGGATGCGCTTCTCCAGAGCGAGATCGACGAAATCGTCGCTTCGATGCGGGCGACTGGAGGCGACGATGGTGTTCGGGATCCGGTGGCCTATCTGGCCGCGCTCAAGACCAAGCTCGAGGCAGCGCGGGCGGCGGTCAAACTCACCACCACGGCACGCAGTGCGGTAAAGCGCTACTCGGAAGACCTTCAGAAGCAGGCCGACGATTTTTCGGCACGCGTGCTAGACCCGCTCAATACGGTGATCGACGATTTTAATGAGGCGATGCTGAGCACGCCCGGTGAAAGCGTTCAGTTCAAGGCCGACACCAGGGTCGATGCGACCAGTTTCGGCATGGCGCTGCGCTACCGCGAGAAGGTCGACAATGCGATCGAGACGAAAAAGGACTTGCCGCCTCAGGTCGTGCTGAGTGAAGGCCAGCTTGCCGCGAACGGTTTCAGCATCCTGTGCGCGGCGAGTACCGCCTATCCTTGGTCACGCTGGCGCGCACTGCTGCTCGACGATCCGCTGCAGCATAATGACATCATCCACACTGCCGCTTTTGTCGACGTGATGCGCAATATGGTCGAATTGAACGGCTATCAGCTGATCATGTCGAGCCATGATCGTGGCGAGAGTGAGTTCATCGCGCGCAAATTCGATGCAGCTGGTCTGCCCTGCTCCACGGTCCTGTTGACGGCGCCCTCGGACAAAGGCGTGGTCTGGAACACGCCGGAACATAACAAGGCCGCGACACGAATATTGCGCAAGGATTCGCAGTCCGCCAGCGTCAGCAGCGCCTGACACGGCTAAGACGAGCCGAGCCGGAACGTCCGCTTTCGGGAGAAGGTAAAGGTTGCCCGAGTGTCTGAGATGGGGCGCGGGCGCAGCTCAGCCTGAAGGGCGGCTCGGATCATCCAGCCAGGGCAGCAGCTCGGGGATGCGGTGTTTGAAGGGATATTCCCGCAGGATATCGCGGTTGGCAGAGCTTGCGACTGAAAGCATGAACCATTTCTTCTCCCCCGACGCGATTTCGCGGCACGCCGCGAGGAAGCTTTCGGCGGTCCCGTTCTGCAATGAGTATTCGACATCGTCGATCTGGCAGAAGGCTATGTCCCGCCGGTCGATATCCTCGATGTCGCCTTCGGCATTGGCGAGGATGTGGGCCGCAGCGACGACCTTCTCGGCCTGCTTCGCCGCCATCGTCAGCCAGCTGTCCGCTGTCACGATCACGCCTTGGCACGCGAGGTCGACCGACAGGTCGCCCGTGAGTCCGCGCCTTGCGTGCGAGAAGAAGCGCCAAAGTTGAAACATGCCTTTCGCGAGCTCGTCGAACCCGAGCGCGGCGCTTGCGACGGGGTCGTCCGCGAACCGGGCGTCGAAGCTCATCCGCTTGGCCTTGCACTCGACAGCGGCGACGATTCCCGTATCTCTGGCAACAAGGATATCCGGCGTTCTATGCCGCGCCTTCTTCGGGCCATATTCCTTCTCGCCCGTGACTAGATATGGCTCCAGCATCGCCTGCAGATATTCGAGCACATAGGTCTCGAACCGTCTGCCGATGTCAGTCCAGACGGACGGCCCCCCCTGCACTACATCAAGGTAGAGCCCCGAGGTGTAGCGGTGCATGATTAGGTCGGGAATCGGTGCGCGGAGTCGCTCACCTTGATCCCCGAACGCTAGGATCGGGAAGTCTCGCAGGATGCTGGGACTATAGGCAGTATGGCGCTTCCCCCGTCGCATCCGGGCTGTGAGAGTGCGCGCCTCAGCGTGCAGAATCGCAGTCCTCGCTAACGCCGCCTCGCGCATGGCAGGCGTGACGCCGATCGTAGATAAGTCGCGGGAGCGGTCGATGAAGCCGTTCTTGCTCAGAGCTGCGTAGAGGTAGGTTGCGGTCTTCACGAAGTCGGGCAGCGAGGTGCCGGCATTGACCTCGAAGTACTCGCGGGCAGTCCCAGTCCCGTAGAGCAGGATCGAGCGGTAGAGATGTGGTGCGTTGACCACGCCGCGCTGCCATGGGAACTGGCGTTGGGCTATGCGGGCCATCTCGGAGAACACATCGTGGCTCTCGAGGAATATACCGTCTTCGGCGTTCTCGAGATGGACGAGGACGGAATGCAGGGTCTTGAGTGTGCGGAACAATTTCGCGTTGAGGAGCCTGGTTCGACCTACACCGAACCCCTTGGGCTTCGGCGTCGCTAGTAATTCATTGACCAGCGTTTCGAGCGACCACAGCGGAATGTGGTAGGGCGAGCCCAGCTCCGCGCTGACAGCTTCGGGGGGAAGGTCGCGGACAGCGCGAAGCGCCTTCTGGTTGCCCGATTGGACAGCCACCACGGCCGAGATGAGCGAGATCATGTCTTCATCAAGGCTCTGTGAAATTAACCGACCGAGCTTCCTGCGATATATGTCCCGACCAAGTCTCCCCATATAGTGATATTCGCACGCACGCAGGCCCAGCGCCAGCGATGTAAGCCTACGCCCTAGGCATCGCCCACGGGTTGGGTACCGGAATTCCGGTCGATCTCAATCGCCCCCCGACCAACACTGTCGCAATCCATCAATGTTGGACTTTCGATGCCAGCCGAACCTAGGGCAGCTTTCGAGGTTAGCCTACTGTGGTACGAACGACCGAAATTGGGCGCAAAGCTGCCGTCGGCCCGGGCGAAAAAGCGGAGGCGGTCAGGCGTTCTCGTTTTTTGGAGGAGCTACCATCACCCGGGTCACGCAAGAGGTCGGTCGGCGGCTGCCTAGAAACGGTCCAAACCTGATTTGAACCTACCGATTCAAGGGGATAGCGTGTCGTAGAGGATCGTAGAATAGAGCGGTCTGGCGTGCTCTAGAGTGGTTGCGGGGGCTCGCAACACCCGATTCCTGCGATTGATCGAACATGAGATACCAAAACTGGCAGCGTAAGCGATCAAGCTCAGCTTAGCTTGCCGTTTTACGGGGGCGACCACCTTTCGCCCCGTTCGCGCGAGCGGCAGCGGCCTTAGCCTCGGACCTGGCCTGTCCGGCGCGACGGGCCATCCAAGCTTTAGTGCCGAAGATACCGGCCATCAGGCCAGGCAAGGAAAGATCGACATCCAACGCCTCCCAATGCAATCCATAGCCTTGGCCAAGGATTTCTACGGCAGCGAGTTGGTCGTCGGATCCATCCTGGAGCCCTTGAGCCAGACGCGGCGGAAAGGCGAAGGTGCAGCCGTTCTCGAGATCGACGATCACACGACCGGAGACCCGATCATAGCGCGCTGCGGCAGCACGCGGCTCGTTTGCGCGCGCTGCCCGGCCCCGCTCCAGGGCAGTGTCGATTGCGGTATCAGTCAGTTCAGCCATGTATGTCTCTCCAACGAGCCAAAAAATCGGCCTGCTGCTCGGCCACCACATTCATCGCGCGGCGTACTTCATTGCGTTTCATGCCTTCGGCCCAGATCAGTTCCGGCCCGCCATCGGCACCGATCAGATTGACCTTGGCGTGACCGTCGCCAAACACATGCACATGGGCCGGCTCATGGTCGTCGGTGAAGATGACGATGCGCAGGCCGTACGCACGGTAAATCGTGACCATGAAACCAAATAACCTATCATGATGGGTTTTTCAAGGATTCATCGGAAAAATAGCTGATTCTCCGGAGGATCGTGGCATGGATTGCTCCGACACACTGTTCTTAAGCACCGCCTTGGCACCCTTCTGCTGCCGGTGCAGAAAAGCCTAAGGATTTTTCGGCTGAGCGACACGAAGCAGGAACGCCTCTATCGACTGGGTATTTCACAGTGCGCCATTTGTATCTATCGCATTGAGCAATTCAACGAGCATTGGTCGTACGCTGTTCCAGCGCAATCCTACCGATAGTTGAGGACGACCTGCCGCGAGCAGAAAGCACATCAGCACCGCATCCGAATGGCGCGCAATGGCTACCAGATGATAGCCGCTGGGAGCATGACTTGCTGCAAACCAGTGTTTCACGGTCCTCTCGCTCGCACCGGTCCAGCGCATCACAGTCTTGGTTGCCTGATGTGTTGTCCCGAGTTCGTTTTTCAACGCCGCGGCCACAGCTTGCCTGAATTCATCGTCCCTGCCCTGCCTTTGTGGACCACGGTGCAACTTCTTGCCCTTTTTCGGAAACATATTTCCGCTCCTCAGCAGTTAGACTGATGACGATGCGGAGGCGGCAGGCGCGACCCTGGCCGCCATCATTGTGGCAAGTCGAGGTGTCGCGTGGCGTTTCCTCGGAACCAAAGCCGAGTGAGGACGCAACGTCGTGGCCGAACGGAATGGACATCACTCCGATAACGAGGCGCAGCCAGAAAAACGCGTCCGCGCCGCGGAGTACGTCCGGATGTCGACCGACCACCAGAAATACTCGACCCAAAATCAGGCCGACGCGATCCGCCAGTATGCAGCCGCTCGAGCAATCGACATTGTAAAAACCTATGCCGATGAAGGTAAAAGCGGCCTTAGCCTCGACGGGCGTGACGCACTGAAACGGCTTATAGAAGATGTCGAAAGCGGACAGGCCGAGTTCAACACTATCCTCGTTTATGACGTAAGTCGCTGGGGCCGCTTTCAGGACGCAGATGAAGGCGCCTATTACGAGTACATCTGCAAGCGGGCCGGAATTAGCGTTCAATATTGCGCGGAGCAGTTCGAGAACGACGGCAGCCCGATCGCGACAATCGTCAAAGGCGTCAAGCGGGCGATGGCCGGAGAACACAGCCGTGAGCTCTCGGTCAAGGTGTTTGCCGGTCAGGGCCGACAGATCGAGTTGGGCCATCGCCAAGGTGGGCCCGCAGGATACGGGCTGCGCCGCGCACTGATTGACCAGAATGGCGCCTTCAAGGCCGAGCTTGCTCATGGCGAACACAAGAGCATCCAGACTGACCGTGTCGTTCTGA
The DNA here is from genome assembly GCF_002980495.1 of Phyllobacterium phragmitis. Lineage (GTDB taxonomy): Bacteria > Pseudomonadota > Alphaproteobacteria > Rhizobiales > Rhizobiaceae > Paramesorhizobium > Paramesorhizobium phragmitis. The sequence continues at coordinate 169,090 of NZ_PVBR01000008.1, read as the reverse complement.
TTGCCGGCCCCGACGCCGAGGTCGCCGTTGTGCGTAAGATCTATCGACGCTTCGTCGAAGACCTCATCCCCGAGCGGCAGATCGCAGACGAACTCAACGCCCGCGGCATCGTCACGGATCTTGGCCGACCTTGGACAAGAGGCACGGTGCACCAAATCCTGATCAACGAAAAATACATCGGCAACAATGTGTGGAATCGTGTCTCTTTCAAGCTGAAGAAGAAGCGCGTCCGCAACAGCCCGGACATGTGGATCCGTGCAGATGGCGTCTTTCCTGCGATTGTCGACCACCACCTTTTCGATGCCGCGCAAACGATCATTCGAGAGCGATCCTTCCGGCTGTCCGATGAGGAGATGCTGGAGGCGCTGCAAAAGCTCCGCCAGGATAAAGGCCTGCTCTCTGGCTTGATCATCGACGAGGCAGAGGGACTGCCTTCAAGCAGCGCCTATAGCTCGCGGTTCGGGAGTTTGCTTCAGGCATACAAGCTGGTCGGCTATACGCCAAAGCGGGACTATCGGTATGTCGAGATCAACCGTCACCTGCGTACCCTTCACCCCGACGTCCTTACCAAAATCCTCGGCTGTCTGGAGGCGGTCGGGTGCCAGTTCCATACCATCCCCGAGACCGAACTTATTTCGGTTAACGGTGAACTCACCATATCTGTGGTGATCGCGCGATGCCATCATACTTCCGGCGGCTCCTACCGCTGGCGCCTGCGCTTCGACGCTGGCCTTCAACCCGACATCACCATCGCTGTCAGAATGGACGCAGCCAACAAGACCCCACTCGACTATTACCTTCTGCCGCGCATCGACATTGCTTCCGAAAAGCTGAAGCTCGCCGAGGAGAACGGCCTCGCCCTCGACGGTTATCGGTTCGAATCCCTCGAACCCTTCTACAACTTTCTGAGGCCCGAGATCGTTACGGAGGCTGCCTGATGTCTCGCACCGTCAATCAGCATATCGAGATGATCCCCATCGCACGGATCAACGTCCTCAACCCGCGAGCCCGAAACAAACGGGTGCATCGGGAGATCGTCAGCAACATCGAGGCGGTGGGTCTGAAGAGGCCGATCACCGTCAGCCCACGGCCCAGTTCAGGGCCGATGCGTTATGATCTTGTCTGCGGAGAGGGCAGGCTCGAAGCCTTCCGGATGCTGGGTGAGACTGAGATACCGGCCATCGTAGTCGATGCCTCCGAAGCTGAGTGTTTCGTCATGAGCCTCGTGGAGAATATAGCGAGACGGCAGCACAGACCGATTGACCTCATGCATGAAATTGGCAGCCTGCACAAACGAGGCTACTCCGATGCCGATATCGCGCGAAAGATCGGAGTGACGGCGAGTTACGTCAACATGATCGTCGTCCTTCTCAACAATGGTGAGGAACGGCTGGTTTCCGCCGTCGAGACAGGCCTCATCCCAGTCAGTTTCGCGATCGATATCGCCCGTGCGGACCACAGTGAGGTTCAAAACGTCCTGATGGACGCCTACGCTGCCGGCAAAATCAAGGGTAAGAAGGTTGGAAAGGTGCGTCGTATGCTCGATCAGCGTATGCAGCGCCACAAAAGCATCAAGGATAGTGGCCTCGGCAGAACCCCGCCGCGCCGCAAGATCACGGCGGCTGATCTGATGCGGCTATATCAGAACGAGGCAGAGAAACAGCGCATCCTCGTCAAGAAGTCTGACTATGCCCAAGCTAAGCTTCTCTTCATCGTGGAAGCGCTCAAAGACCTTCTTTCCGACGAAGGCTTCACGACGTTACTGCGAGCCGAGCGGCTGGAGACGATGCCGCGCGCTCTCAAGATGCGGATCGAAGGAAGGGCGCTATCATGACTGGCGAAAACAATGGGTCCGGCGTTCAGCTCGGATTTGAGCGCGATATCGTCCTGCTGAAACTCGCTCAGATCATTCCGCTGAAGTCGCTGCGTCCCGGTGCAAAGGAGAGCAAGAAGTATACTCAGATTCTCAGCTCGGTTCGAGCGATCGGGCTGGTCGAGCCACCTGTCGTAACGCCGGACCCCAAGCAACAAGGTACTTTCTTCCTTCTCGATGGTCTGCTGCGTATCGAGGCTTTGAAAGACATCGGCAGCGATGAGGTCGAATGCCTCGTATCGACTGACGACGAAGCGTACACCTATAACAAGCGCATCAATCGGCTATCAGCAGTCCAGGAGCACCGCATGATTGTCCGTGCAATGGACCGTGGTGTTCCTGCTGAACAAATTGCCCAAGCCCTTGAACTGGATGTGAGCACCATCCGACGCCGGTTCCGCATGCTCGATGGAATCTGCTCGGAAGCCGTTGAGATGCTGAAGGAAACCAACTGCCCGATGCAGTCCTTCGAAATCCTGCGGCAGATGGCACCGATCCGGCAGGTCGAGGCTGCCGACCTGATGATCGGGCAGAACAACTTCTCGACTATGTTCGCAAAGGCGCTGTTGGCGGCAACACCTGAAAGCCAGTTGGTCGACCCACGCAAAAAGAAGCCAACGCGTGGCAACCCAGTTACTTCGGAACAGATTGCCCGGATGGAACGGGAACTCGCGAGTCTGCAAAGCCAGGTGAAATCGGTCGAAGAGAGTTTTGGTATAGACAACCTGCACCTGACGGTGGCGAAGGGCTACGTCACAAAGCTGCTCTCCAATCCGCGTGTGGCGCGCTGGCTGGAGCAGAACCGCCATGAGTACCTGAGCGAGTTTCGGTCGATTGCTGAGATTGACAGCATCGGCATGAGGCCCGCTGCGGAATAGCGTTGGGGACCCGGACCCGATAAGCGCGGGGACCGCGGGAGACGCCGCACTGTGGGGCGGATCGAGCGCGGCGATGGGAATGACGGCGAACCCGTTCGGAGCCCGTCAGGCTGGCTGAGTTTTCGCTGGCCGTGCGCCGGTCGATTATCGGTGCATGACAAAAACGGGCGTGCCAGTCGAGCGCATAGCTGCGATCCTGGCACGCCCGTTCAGCGTAGCCAATCGTTTAACGTGCTCCATCGAAAGTTTGCGCGAGTAACCAGTTCGAATCCCTCCCGTTTCGCCAAACACCGCCAATTGCCGCACAAACTGATCGATTACAGATTTAATTACCAACTAGATAGATACTTTGGCTATGAGGCGTGGTTCTCACAAGCGGGATAGCTCTACCGGTATACCGCCGATCACACGCCACAGTCCCCTTCGCCTCTATCAGCGAACAGGCTTAGGCATGGCCGTATCGGGGCCGCAACCAGACAGTCGGCTCCCAGCGGCCGCCCTTGAGTTGCGGACATCCCGGGCGGCTTGGGCATCGTCGTCACAGAGCCCATTGCGGCCATTCCCGAATAGATTTTTCTGCCGGACAGCGGACGTTCAGGTGAACCAGCCGGTTGAGTCCCGAGCAGTTGTTTCCCCTCCACGCCTCCTGCCCGTCACGGTGTTGGTCTGGATGCCTACCTTGATAATAGCACCTAGAGATGCCGGCACCGATGTTCAGAGATCAGCCGACATCTCGCCAAGCCATTCGCAAAGCAGAGCCGCGTCTTTGCTCAGGTCGGCGCGATCCATACAGCAGGCCGTGTGCCGTCCGGCTGGAACCCGTGCGGAGCGACCAGCCGGTCGTGGATCGCGATCACGCGTGGCGCGAGGCCGACGGCCTCGCAGGCTCGGACATGACTGCCTCCATTTCTGAAGTCGCGTAGAACAAAAATAGAACAGAAGAGTCAAGGACAAGAGTGACTTTCACTGGCACGGCCGCCAAGTCTGCGTGTAAATTGAGCGGAGAAAGGGGGTCGGGGTGTGAAACAGCAAGCAGCGCAGCAATATCCGACGGCGGCTGTCAAGCAGCTTAGAAATGCATTGGCAGGTGCGATATACGATTTCAGCGCCAACGAGGTGCCGTCCCTCTGCAGCCGTCTCGGACTGCGAGACGGGGATCGCGAGGAGTCATTCAAGAGCAAATTCAAATATGCGGAGCGGCGACTGATCGAGAAATCGGCGGCGGAGTTGATCCCGATCGCTCAGCGCCTTCTTGAAGAAGTCGACTCCTATGACGTGTCCGAGGCCCTGGCCAAGCTTCAGGAAACCAACCAAGCCAGCGTTTCCGAGCTCACCCGTCGCCGCATCATGGCGCTTTTCGACAAGCGGCCCTTCAGCACGGAATTCCAGGACTTGGACTTCATTCGCCGCGTATGGCCGACAAGCCGAATGTCTTCCATCTTCGAGAATACGCCGTCAGAACACACCTTGGACGACGATCTCTTCAACGCGATTGTGCGGAACTTCGACTGGAGCAACCGAGAAGTTCTTGAGGCGGTCGGATATCTGACATGCTCGCAAAGGCAATTCTTCCGGTTCCTAGAGGAAGTCACCAGCCCTCTCACGCAATCGCCCGAGGCTCAGACAGAACTCGCCGCGGCGATCAATGACCACCTTCGTCATGATAGTTATCGGCTGATCATCGTCCGTCGGCTCTCAGGCAGTCCCGTTTACGAGGTGCAGCCCGCTGCCCTCGGCAGTCCAGCGGATGACGCGATCTCGCAGGCGCTCGCCGACTTCGACCCGGACACGGTGCATGCCAGATGGACCCAGGCGCTAGACCGTCGGGATACCGATCCCGCAGGAGCGATCACACTCGCTAGAACGCTGCTCGAGGACGTGTGCAAGTGGATCATCGTCGAGGCAGGGGAGACGTTCGAGGAAAAGGACGACCTCCCAGTCCTTTACCGGAAACTGGCGAAGATACTGAACCTGGCCCCCGACGGTCACACCGAACCCGTCTTCAAGCAAATTCTCGGGAGCTGCCAATCCGTCGTCGAATCCCTTGGGTCGCTGCGGAACAAGATCAGCGACGCACACAGCCCCGGGCCGAAGCGGGTGAAGCCAGCTGCTCGACACGCGCAACTCGCCGTCAATCTGTCCGGGACGATGGCGACATTCCTGGTTTCCACGTGGGAGGTCAGAAAGCCGAATTTGACCAAGGAAGCGGGGACCTGAATGCCTTCAGTCGGAGAAGACCAGCTTGGCGAACTCGTGCTTTCCGGCAAGATCGGTGCGATCTCACTCGATACCACCGCCTTCGACCGTTACCAATGCAATCTGAACGTTCGAGCACTGCGGGGCCTATCACAGTTCAAAGGCACCGGGACCAGGTTCCTGCTATCCGAGATCGTCGTAAACGAGGTGAAGTCGCATATCACGGCGATGGCCACGGAATCCCATACCGAGCTCAGGATCGCGCTGAACAAGGTCCGAAAAGGATGGCGATGCGACCCCGACATAGGGGCAGTGGACGAACTGCTTGGTCTCCCGAAGTCGCCAGAGGCGTTCGCGGAAGTCTTCTTCGACGATTTTGCCGACGAGACCGAACCTGAGATCGTCAAGGTTGAAGGTCTCGTCTCGCACGACGAGGTGATCAGGCGGTACTTCGCCACGGAGCCGCCATTCTCGAAGAAGGAGGCCAAGAAGAGCGAGTTCCCGGATGCTCTCGCTCTGCTGTCCCTTGAGGCATGGGCAACCGCGAACAAGACGTCGGTTCTGTTAGTCAGCGCTGATGGAGACTGGAGAAAGTTCGCGGAGCAATCGGATTGCCTCGTGGTTGTCTCCGAGCTTGGTACCGCCCTCGACCATTTCAATGTGAGCAACGAGGTTCGGAAAACAGTCGGTCGCGCTCTCGAAATGCTGCGGAAGGCCGATGCCGCTGATATGCATGATGAGATGGAGAGAGCCATCGAGCTGTTTCTCGAGCAGTTCGACCCGGAGGTCGAGGCGTATGCATCCCTGGAATACGAGATCGACAACATCGATCCGTCCCTGCAGCACTGGGCTATGAATGCCGAAGTCGACCCCAGGATTCTGTATGCCTCCTCGGAGATCATTGTTTTCACCCTCTCCGTAACGGCGATCGTCAGTTTCGAGGGGACATTCTCCTACTCCGTGCACGACAGCGTTGATCGGGACTACGTGAGCCTTGGTTCAGACAGTCATGAAACCGAGGAAACGGTCACGATTCCAATGACGATTTCCATGCAGCGCGAAATTGAGGAGGAACCCATTGTTGAGCGGATCGAAATCACTCCCATCCGTGTAGTGATCGATTTCGGCTCGATCGATCCGAACTGGGACTATGAAGAGTGACACGGCGGCAGACTTGAGTCTCGCCATGTGCCAGGAGGAACATGGCCAATGTCAAATTCGGAAAAGGAATACCTGAAACGCCTCAGCCGAGACGCTGAGGAAGCCGTCGAACTGTTCTCTAACGAAGGTCAGGAGCTTCAGGAGCGAACCGCCGTGGCGGGACTTCTGCGCGTGCTCGGACTGGATTATCGGGAAGAAGAGATCACCAAGCGCGGTCCGGAGCCGATCGATGCCTGGTTCCGCGATGCCCGATTTCAGGTGACCGAGATTCTCGACAAAGACCGCCCCAGGAACCTTGAAATCAAGTAGCGATCGGACCGCATACGACGGGCAAAACGCCTCGACGACCTCTTCGAGCCGGGCGTCATCTCGAGCAATCCGATTCCTCCTCGAGAATATGCGGCAATGATCTCGGATCGATGCCAGGAGAAGGCTCAAAAATACGCCGACCAATGCAGTGACGTTGACCTACTTATCTACGTGAACCTCCGAGGCAGGCATCTCTATCCCACCGAACCGTTTCCCGAGGCAGCGGCGGGCGTGTGTAGCGGATGGCGGTCGGTCACCGTGATCACCGAACGTTTCGCAGTGGTTCTCAGGGCCGCAGGCAATGCTCCGTCCTTCCTGTCCGATCGCAGGGGAGAAATGATCTATTGGAACGACATGAACAGCGTATTTCCAAGGCTCGGCAAGGGGGCATCCCCGAAAGAGGATTAGTTGCGGTCATCTATTTCTAGTCCGACTCCACAATCTGGCTTTCGATGAGCGTACTCCCGTCGAATAGGCATCGAATCCGGTACTTGAGTTCAAAATTGAAAGCGTTCTTCGCCGTGAACGTCGAATCCAATGAAACTCGGCCGACCGGGCGGGCGGAATAGGCAACGTCCAGGAAACGGGAGAAATCGACGGTCGAAGGATGCGTCGCCGCCGCCTTGGCTGCCTTCTCGCATGCAAGCACGGCATCGCCCTGAGAAATAGCCGCGACGGGTTTGAATGTCTTCTTCGCGTCCCCCGGCCGGAACCAGACGTTGAAGGGCTGCGAGGACCCGCAGGTCACGAAGAAAACCGGATCGCCGGGTTTGCTTCGGGAAGGCGACTTGGCGACTGTCCCCGTGTCAATCGTCGAGCACCCGTCGTGCTCGCGGGCGATCTGGTTCACGACGGCAACGATCTCCGGCTTGAACTTCGAGGTGTCGTCATCCCAAAAGAAATCGTCTTCGACATACACGCGGCCGCCGGCGGCCGTGCGCTCGATAACACGCAACACCTTCGTCGGCACCCAGCCTTGAACATGGGTCAGCCATTCCGGGGTGACGATCCGGACTTCCGTCCAGTTGCCGTGATCGCAAAGGCGGCGCACAGTCGTCGAGGAATCGATCTGGTGGTAGTGCGTCTTTCCAAGTGCTTCCGAAGCCTTGACGTTCTTGATCTTGGCACCGTCTTGCTCAGGGGTCGCCCGTGGTTCGTACTCACCCGTGACCGCAACGATGTCGTCTACAACCCGACCACCGTTGCCACAGGCCTTGGGCACGCTGACGGCCGTACTGACGTTGGTTTCAGAGTTTGTGGCCGTCGACTGAACCGGAGAAGTATCGTCATCACCGCCGAACCGATTGACCAGCCACCCGACAACGATGGCGAGAATGACGAGCTGAAGTAGCTTTTTCATGAATATTCCCCAATGCCCGGTCCCGATATATGACGGCGGGAGAAAGAAGGGAATTGAGAAAAGGGGTGATGGGGAAGAGGGGCGACAAGGGTGAAAGGCCATCGTCGGAGCCACTCGCGACGCGAATCTTAATCGGTTGCTAACCTTGTTTGGCTAGCATATGTTCTCTTTATGTTCCAAGGGCGTACGATGGCTGGCACAACTGCAATCGAGTGGACAGATGCCACGTGGAACCCGGTGACTGGTTGCACGAAGATCAGCGCAGGCTGCGACAACTGCTATGCGGAGCGGTTCTCAGAGCGCTTCCGTGGCGTTCCCGGGCACCCATTCGAGCATGGCTTCGATCTCTTGTTGCGTCCGGAACGACTTGAGCAGCCTCTGGCATGGAAGTCACCGAAGATGATCTTCGTGAACTCAATGTCCGATCTCTTCCACAAGGAGGTGCCATTCCCATTCGTTGACAGGGTGTTCGACACCATGGAGCGTGCGGACTGGCATACCTTCCAGATTCTGACCAAACGCAGTTCCCGCATGCGCGACTATGTGAACAGGCGCTACAAGGACGAAGCCGCGCCTGCGCACATATGGCTTGGAACATCGGTCGAGGACGGATCGAGAAAATCCCGCATCCGTCACATGCAGGGAATGAACGCTTCCATAAAATTCCTGTCTGTTGAACCCCTGATTGGGCCGATGGGTCAAATGAACCTAGACGGAATCGACTGGGTGATCGTTGGCGGAGAGAGCGGCCCACGGGCACGGCCGATGCTTCCTGACTGGGTCAGGGAGGTCCGTGATCAGTGCGTGGAAGCCGGAGTTGCTTTCTTTTTCAAGCAATGGGGCGGAATACGCCCGAAGTCCGGGGGTCGAACACTCGACGGATTCGAATGGAATCAGCTACCGTCTGAAGAACCAAGCCAAGGAATAGTTTCTGTCGCTGCAGAATAACCTTCCAGCCAGGGTGAGATGAACGTTTATCGGGATCGGGAACAGACCCAAGCCAAGCACATCATCCTGAGGAAGTATCTTCAGACATTGGCCTTCAAGCTTCTGCAGGGCGGTCATCCCACGCTGACATACGTGGACGGCTTCTCCGGCCCGTGGGAATCGCAGACTTCCGATTATTCCGACACATCTTTCATGATCGCGATCGGCGTTCTGAGGGACGTGCAGCAGCAGATGCGGGCGCAAGGCAAGCGCAAACGGATCCGGTGTTTCTTCGTCGAAGAAAAGGCTTCTTCCTACGCCAAGCTCGAAGCGGCCGTGACGAAGCACCACGATCCGGCCAACGAGTTCTATGTGTACACCTTTCATGGCCGCTTCGAAGATGCCGTCGACGAGATCATGAAAGTGGTCGGCAGTTCGTTTGCCCTGACCTTCATCGATCCTACCGGATGGACGGGCTACGAATTCGAGAAAATCTCAAGGATCATGAAGCACACGCCCGGCGAGGTGTTGCTGAATTACATGTTCGACTTCGTGAACAGATTCACGGCGTGGGACAATCCAAGGATCGCCGCCACTTTCGACGGCATTCTCGGCAAAGATTGGAAGGCTCGGATCGAGGCTTCTTCGCTCCCCCGGGACGAGGCGGTGCAAGCAATCTTCGCAGAGGAGTTCAAGAAGGCAGGGGATTTCCGATACGTTCTTTCGACCCCAATCGAGAAATTGGCGGACCGCACGCATTTCTGCATTGTATACGGCTCAAGGAACGTGAAGGGGGTGGAGGCCTATCGGGAGGTCGAGTACTCCGCAATGAAAGAGCACGGCATGCGGAGGCTTGAGGCGAAGCAGGCACTGCTGGAAGCGAAAACTGGACAGGGCAGCATATTCTCGGTTGCCGACCTGCACGCTGTTCCGCCGATTGACACTCAGGTCGCCGAATACAGGAAGCAAGCTAAGGTATGGCTTCAAGACGAGCTGAAGGAAAACGGCTGCGCTTTCCCCTTCTCGCAGGTTTGGCCACCCATGTTGGAGACCTTCATGCTTCGCCGGACAGACGCAAGGAAAGTCTGCGCCGAACTAGGGAAAGACGGCATCATCGCCGAAACATGGAAGGCTGGCGGCTCCCGGAGGAAGACTCCGGACGAAACAGACATGATCGGCCTGGTGGAAACTGCCATGACTGAGCATGCTTCTTAGAATGATGGCTTTGCAGCACAGATATCCGCTAGCCCTTGCTATAGCGGCATCCCTTCTATCGGGACCGGTCCTCGCGCAATCGGCTATCGAACACCACGTTTGGCAGGACAAACGGAAATTCGAACCCTACAGCCGCACTGCGGAATCGATCACTGGTGCAATCCGGCTGTCCGGCAACAATCAGTTCGCGACCCCTGGAAGCAAGATGACAATCACTTTCGGCAACGGCAAAAAGGCCCAGTTGACGTCCGTTGGCGCGTCCTGGCGTCAGTGGGATGACGTCGACGGCAAGAAAGTGACTGCCGAGGTGTTCAAGGTCGCAAAGGATCCCGGCACGCTTCTCAACGGCAACACGCTTTGCGGCAAGGCAGCCAAATATCTGGTCTTCCATGAATCCTTGTCGTTCGGGGCGTCGCTGCTTGGAGTAGCCGTCTTCGAGGGATCGAAGGAGCCAAAGGACATCAACAGCCCCGGACTGTGCGGCACCTTTAACTATTCAGTCGACTGACATAGCGCTAAGGGAGTTCGAAGGAACCGGCGTGTAACCAGGCTTGTCTCACAGTGCGGTAGCCACTGGTTACAGATGTCCGCTTCTGGAGCACCGCCATGGTGAGTTCAAAGACCGGGATGGAGGCGCATTGCTGCCGCCGATGTGCTCCAGATTGGTAGCAAAGGCAGTTCCTGTGCGGTCAGCGCAGCCGCCGAAGCAACCTTTCATCCGCGAAGCCGTCCGGAATCAATCCGACTGAGCGCTGGTAAGCCCTGATAGCCTTGACAGTATTTGGGCCAATTCTCCCATCGGTACCCCTCGTGTCAAACCCTGCCCGCGTCAACCGCTCCTGTAATTCCAGTCGCTCTTCGTGGCTCAGTGCGCGGCTGACATTGGCGGGAATGCGCTGGATCGGGCCCAGCCCTCTCAACCGGTCCGCAAGATGCGCCACGGCAATGGCGTAGCTATCTGCGGGGTTATAGCGCCGGATCGCATGAAAGTTGCGGTAAACTAGGAAGGCTGCGCCTTCGGCTCCGCCGGGCAGTAGGATTGATGCCTGCCCTGGAGGGAAAACTTTCCCGTCCACAGAACGTACCCCCTGCGCCGCCCACGCGGAGGCTGGCAATTGGTTTCGCCGGCCGATTTGTGCGTAGTCGAAGCCTCGCGGCAGGCTGACCTCCAGTCCCCAAACCTGGCCTCTTTGCCAGCCGCCCCGCGCGAGAAGACTTGATGTCGAAGCCAGCGCATCTGTAGGATCATCTGACCAAATGTCGCGCCGTCCGTCACCACTGAAGTCAATCGCATAGCTCAGAAACGTGTCTGGCATAAACTGGGTGTGCCCCATCGCGCCAGCCCAGCTGCCTACCATTTCCGAAGTTTCAACGTCATCTGCCTGCAGTATCTTGAGTGCAGCGATGAGCTGTTCTTCGAAAAAGGAGGCACGGCGACCTTCATAGGCAAGCGTTGCCAGGCTCTCGACAACAGGAAAGTCGCCCCTGTGGGTGCCGTAGTTCGATTCAATGCCCCAGAAGGCGACAAGAATTTCCTTGTCGACACCATATTCAGCTTCTATCTGGTTAAGTATAGTGCTGTAGTGGGCTAACGTAGCGCGGCCGTTCTCGATGCGGGTATCCGACACCGCAGCGTCCAAATAGTCCCAGATTGTTTTTGTGAACTCAGCCTGATTGCCGTCACGTCTTATAACCTCCGGGTTGTAGCGCACGCCAGCGAAAGCTCGGTCGAACGTTGTCTGGCTAATCCCTCGCGCCAACGCACGGGGGCGGAAATCCGTGATCCAGGCGCGCATTTCGGTTTCGGCATCGAAGGTCTCTGTGAAAGCAGACGACTGTGGTCGCATCACGTCGGCAAGATTGCTTTCGGCCGTTCCCGCACATGCCACCGTGATCGCGAGGCTTCCTAGGCACATGATAATCTTCTGCATAAGGCTTCCCGTCGGCGAAATTACTTAGATTTTTGATCGTCCCAATCTGCCGCAAGCTGCCATATTCGCTTGGCTCGACGGGAAGCACGGGGAGATGCAAAAAGCGAAACTACAAAGCTTAGATCGCTTTTGCTGGGGTAGACCAAGAGCCGTCCCGCCGCGATGTCCGCTTCGACCAGCGTTTCCGGCAGAACGCCCCGGCCTCCGCCAGCGAGGCAATGGGCGCGAATGTCGGCGGCCATTCCATGGGGGATTTCCCGCGTTGTGGGCACATTGCCCCGACAGGTCTTCCAGATGCGCCCGATGTAAGTCAGCGGGTGTGAAACGTGGAGCGGCCGTTCTTCGGCATCCGGGATGCCTGGCGGCGCGACAATCACGAGCCGATCCCGCGCAATATCGACCGGCCGAAACACGGCAAGCTCTTCCGCCGGTGGTACACGGGGATGCCGGGTGACGAGGGCGAGGTCGATCTCGGATCGCGCCAGCATCTGCGCGACCGTGTCCTGATTGGCAATGCGCGGCGCAAAGAACACATCCGACATCTGATGCGAGAGTCGTTCCTTGAAACGGGGAAAAATAGAGACTGTCGCGCTATGCGGCATGGCGATCGTCATGCCGCCTTCGCTCGGACTCCATGGCGCCTCTGAGCCGCGAAAGGCGTCGAGTTCCTCAAGGATCATGCGCGCCTTTGGCAGAAAGTCCTGGCCTGCTTGGGTTAGCTGCATGGGGCGGCTGCGGCGATCGACAAGCGCTTTGCCAAGGGATTCCTCAAGGCGGCGGAGCCGCTTGCTGATGTTCGATTGAGTCGTATGCCGGATTTCGGCCGCAAGGGTGAGGCTCAGCGTCTCCGCAAGGCAGATGAAGTCGCGGAGAAGATCGATATTCATGCACCCACCATTGCCGAGAGGACCTGCCCCAATGAAGGAGCAGGCACATCCGCGCTTGAAGTCAGTTCAGTGGGCTCTCCGTGCCCAATAGATCAGCTATCAGACCGTCGCGCGCCCGAAAACCTGGAGGTGTGGACTGCCGGTTGCTGTCCTGGATGAGCCTGGCGAAAACGATGGTGCGGCCGTCCCGCTGTGCCCAGCCAACGAACCAGCCGAAGGGCTGGCCTTTCACCACCTGCCCGTCGGCACCGCGCGGTAGCCCCGCACCGGTCTTGCCGTAGAGCTGCCAACCCCCGTCCTGCACGCCATAGTCCAAGATTGCCGCCGTATTGGTGACCGCCGCCTCGCTGACCGGCAATTCGCGGCCGACGAGTTTGCGTAGAAACTCCACCTGCTCAACCGGCGAAATCTGCAGCGAGGAACTGAGCCACGCATTGGTCAGACCGTTCGCTTTACCCGGGTCGCCCGAAACGTCCCGGTTTCCGTAATCGAACTTCTCGACATAGGCTTTGTATCGCTTTTCGCCGAGCCGTTGAGTGATCTGCTGCGAGTACCAGACGACCGAATGCTTCATCCAGCGCGACGGCGTAGTCGCCTGCTTCCACTCCGGCCGCCAATCGATATAGCCTTCACGGAATGGGAGTTCCGGTGCCGAGGGCGATTTGAGAATACCGGCATCGAACCCCATGAGGCCGATAGTGATCTTAAAGGTGGATGCGGGTGACATTCGCTGCGCGCAATCGCCCTCTTCAACCAGAGTCTGTCCACTGTTGGCGTCAGCGACAAGGGTGCAAATAGTTCGTGTGTCCGCAGATGCGGGCAAGGTGAGAAGTGTTGCGACGACGGAAAGGACAAGTCTGCGCATTTCGTTTCCTTCTTGCTGGCTCGTCGCTTTGTTACTGCACGCACAGCGACCGCGTCCAAGTCGTGTTAGGACTATTTGGGTGCGAATTCGGAATGATGTGCCGCAACGCAGAATGTCCCGGCAGCTGTCAGTCCGCACTCGGAACATACTCACTGGAAAGCGGACGTTGCCGTCGTTCAGCGTATCCGATCGGGCCGACTGGAGCATAAACAGCACGATTTCGACCTTTGCAAACTGAACTTCGCTTCGCCGATTCGGGCGCTGGCAGCCCTTCTTCAAGTTGATTGGAGCGCAACCGGACGCCAAAGTCTTCTTACTCAGAACCTCGGCGCTTCTCGAATCGCCTTCCCTCGGCAATCATCCAATCCATGAATGCGTGGCCTTCCTCTAGTTCCACGTCCACCGCCTTGGCATACTCGTAGGCGAAGGTGTTCCGCGCATCCTCGATTGGGCAGCGGTGGCGCTTCATGAACGATTTGATCCTTTCCATCTGGAAACGGACATCTTGTTCATGGGCGTGGTAGGCTTCGACGGCCGCTACGATGTCACCGTTGTCGTGCGCCCGCTGCATGGCGAACTGATAGTCGATGTCGTGTAGCTGGTGCGGCGCAATCGCGGTGATCGACTCGGCCATGTCGGCGATCGTCAGGGCGTTGCAGTCCACGCTGTCATCCATCCTCTGGATTTCCGACACGACGTGACGGCAGTCCTGACAAACCAGCGACGGGACGTGGTCCACGATCATGAGATTCGTGTTCTCCAGCGGAGCTCTCCAGTATCGAGCATTCGGCTCCGTCGCATCGAAGATCCAGTCCCGGAGAATATGGATTTTGGCATGCCATAGCCTCTTGTTCGATAGTCGGCATATCTCCCGCTTTGTCCGCTGGCAGCATGCACAGCGCCAGTTCTCATCGACCTTGGGCCAGTGTTTCTGGTCGGCATTGGCGGCGTCGACCTTCGCATATTCCGCATCGGTAATCGCTCGGGTCGCCGGCTTCGTCTTCGGCCTATCAGAGTGCCGCACTGCGTCTCTGGCAACCGATCGGATCATCACCCGCGTTGCGATGCTGTTGCCTCTGGAAAGCTCTGGCAGTGCCTCCCTGACCTGTTCCATGATGACGAGGTGATCATCCATTTCCAGCCGCTCACGGGTGCCCACCGCCACCTCCCGGCGGTTCTTCCCGTTGACGAAGCGCCGGGCCATCCGTTCGCAGAAATCCATGCGATCGATAATGTCCGGCTTTACCCTTTCCCACGTCGAGCGGACGGCATCTGCGTCCAGTTGATGCACCTTGTTCGCAGCCGGCTTGATGAAGCCGGCGATTTCCAGCGGGGAGAAACTGAACTCGCGTTTGCGCAAAATGAAGGTGTCGTCGTTGACGTTGCCCAGAAGGTCTTTGGCGGCGGTCTCGGCGACATTGCAGTCAATGCAGATCAGCGTCCGTTGGAAGCGCTCCACGAACTGGAGCATCCCGCATTTGGCATGCTCGCGCTGGATGGTGAATTCACGGTCTTCGCTGGTGCCGATGATCGTCTTGAACCGGTCACCGGCCGTGTCGCCTAGATGATCGTGGTGAGACTCGATCGCGCATAGGAGGACGCCTGAAGACGTGAGCCGGGCAATTTCCGTTTTTGTCCTCTTGCAGCATGGGCAATTCCAGGCCTGCGTCGCGCCTGCCCAAGCCCGATTGAGGTTGAGCTTGCCGGTTCCGAAGCGGTGCATCATCGCCTTAGTCTGGTCGCTCCAGCGGCCATCGTGCATCCGGGCGAAACAGGCGAACTCGTCGTCGGGCATGTTCTCTATGTCCGGGATGGTAATCGTTACGGTGTTGCCGACCAAAGGAAGTCCCCCAGCAGGTGGATTCAACTGTTGCGCCGAACTGGCGAATGTAGAACAATACAGGAACAATAGGCAATCTGGGAACTATGCGAGCGGGAGGATTTCAGCAGTCATGTCGATTTCCATAAAGACACACAAAATGCTCTGGGGACGCGCTGCATGCCGGTGTTCCGAGCCGGGTTGCCGAATCGAGCTATACGAGGACCAGACGGAAACCGATGACGCCACCCTCATTGGAGAGAACTGCCACATCGCGGCGGAAAGCGACGACGGGCCGCGTGCCGACCCCACAATGCCGATCGAGCGACGCAACAGTTACGGAAACCTGATTCTCCTTTGCCGCATTCACCACAAGATTGTTGATAGTCAGCCGGAAAAATACTCCGTCGAATATCTAGTTCGAATGAAGAAGGAGCACGAGGATTGGGTAAAATCTCAGTTGAGCTATGATGAGAAAAAGCAAAAAGATGACGAATATTATTCCGGTATGATCGATGAGTGGCAGAGGCTTGCGCACCTGGACCAATGGTCAAGTTGGAGCAGCTCTCTTCTCTCTCACGGACAGCCAAGCATATGGAAGGAAGTTGACGACGATCTTTTCAAGCTGAGAAAATGGCTTTTGAATCGGATTTGGCCGGGCCGCTATCCAAGGCTGGAGAGCGCTTTGAACAATTTTCGCCTTATCCTCCAAGATTTTCAGGAAACATTTCGTGAATACGCTGAACCGTTTGGTGACGATGAGCTTATGACAAGGAAGTTTTATAAAATTCCGGAATGGAATGAGGAAAAATACAATGATCTTTTGGGCAGGTATGATTTTCACGTCGATTTAGTCGAGGACCTTATGCTTGAACTTACGCGAGCTGCGAATTTAGTGTGCGATTATGTTCGGGAGTTCGTCACTCCAAGCTATCGACTCAGTGAAGGGCGACTGTCCGTCGAGAGCGGCCCAAATCTCGACTTCAAGTGGCAGCGAGCCGTTGTCCAATACGGCGCCAAGGAACGTAAGAAGGACCTGCCATACCCTGGCTTGGACGCCTTTTACACCGAACGCGCTGACAGGGATTTGCACTATGGCAGCGGTGCGCCGATGTGGAAACGGGCGTCTGAACCTAGCGCCTAGATAGGTGGACGAACCCGATGAGATCCATTTCCGGTAGGGGGACATCAACGCAGAATATGGACGTGCTTATACGACGCGCTGAGGTTGTCGATATCCACCTCAATACACTCGAGGAACTCCTCAATGCATCCAAGCCGGGCGTGCCAGAGGCGCTTCGCGCCAGCCTCTCCCTACGATTTCTGTTTGATGGTGCGCTCGCCCAAGCTGCCCATCAGCTGGGCCAGACTATTCAGGTACGGGCACCTTTGCTGGACGGCATTCCAATCGAGGAGGCGGTCCTTTTTGCCTGTGGCGGCTATCAACTGGGGTTCGCAACTGTCCGTCCGCACTTCGTCTACCGGGAACCAGGATCCAATAGTCCTCACCGGCCGCAATTCGAAAGACAGGTCGCCAGCTCTCCTTGTACGCACGTCCTTGCAGACATCAAACTGTCGAAGTTCTTGCTACAGCCTTGCTTAGGCGTCGCTGGCCTTACCATCTCGCGCGAGGCGACGATCCGTTATGTGGCCAATAGGTGCGGCGGCGCACACCACCACGACGACCTTGCCGGGTTCAACGAGTTGGATTTGCGGCTGACTCGCGTCGGACACACGCTGCGCGTGAATGGTGACGAGATATCAGCAGTATTTCTTGAAACACTTGGGACTGCGTCGCTACTGCTAAATTCGCATAGCATCATTGCTCTGCGTGACACGCTAACTTCAGCCTGAGCAAGTGGCACGAGTCTTGGGGGGGCGAATGCCAATCGATTATAAATTGTCGAAGGTCGTCATCAAATCCTTCCGCGGCATTGACCAGCTCGAGATCAATCTGCGTGAGGGCTTCCCAACTGTTCTGATCGGCTCCAACAACGCCGGTAAGTCGACGGTGCTTGCGGCGATCGCGTTGGCCTTGAACAATCCTTCGTTCAACCAGTGGTCTCCCGAGGAAACCGACTTTTACACCGACCTCAAGGGCAACCGCGCCTCGGAATTTCTCGTCCAGGTGCTGTTCCAGGCCGAACGGGAAGAAGGCTATCCGGCGGTGCACGGTATCGGCGACGTGCACGTGGTCCACGGCTTGCAGGTGAAGGGCAAGATCACACGGGCAGGCAAGATCAGCCACAGCCGGACGCTTCTAGACGCCGCGATGAAGACCATCACTATGTCGCACCGGTCCCCGCTGAAGGCTGGGGACAAGGAGCGGTTCGCCGAGCACGACGTGAACTACCGAGTCGTGAACGCCCGTCTCGACGACATCTACGATTTCACTCCCGAGGTCTGGCTGTTCAAGCCGCAGAACATCGAGGTCTCCCTCTACGTCTGGAAGACTGGGCCAATCCAGAAGCTGTCGAAGCTGCTGGCGCAGCGCTTCCTCGTGGACAACTGGGTACTGGAAGTGCCCGGCGGTCAGCGCAAGATGCCGGATGCGCTTCATGCGGCGTATGGCTTCTTCCGGCGAGCGGTCGACGACTTCCCCTTCTGGCAGAAGGAGATGAAGCCCAAGCTCGAGGCTATCTTCGGGCGCTACGTAGGTGCGCCGGCGCAGATCGATCTCAAGCCAAGCACGCAGGTGATCGAGGATTGGCTCGCCCAACAGCTGGCGATCTCATTGGCGACCGATCCGCAGAGCGCGCCAACACCCCTCCGTAGCATGGGCGATGGATGGCAGGCCGTGATCCGTCTGGCAGCGCTAGAGGCCCTGACCGAGTTCAAGGAATTGATCAAGGATCGGGTTGTGCTGCTACTAGAGGAGCCAGAGACGCATCTTCACCCTCATCTTCGCCGGCGCATCCGTAAGGTGCTGGGCGAGCTCGCCGCGAAGGGTTGGGTCATCGTGCTCTCGACGCATTCCCCGGAACTCGTGAGCTTCGACGAGAAGCAGGTAATCCACCGGCTGGTGCGCCACGCCGGAAAGGTGACTAGCGGGACGGTGCATACCGATCAGATCGATCCTGAGGCGAAGCTGCAGTCAAAGCTCGACGAGCGCGGCGCCCACGACTTCCTGTTCAGCACCGCCGCTATCTTCTGCGAAGGGAAGGACGATGGATTCGCCACCCGGTTGGGTTTCGACAAGACGAGCATGGATTACGATGGGCGATCGGTGAGTATTACCCCGTGCGGCGACGTCGGCGCCATTCCCGCTTTCACTTCCATCTCCAGCAAGCTTGGTATCCGTTGGTGCGCGGTGACAGACGAGGACCTGCTGCCTGATGGCAGCATCAAGCCGATGACACTGAAGGCCCGACAGAAGATCGACAAGCACAAGGGTGTTGCCGATCTACAGATAATGTGGCCCGGGATCTCGAGCGCTGCTTCGGCGTGACTACCGGTAAGGCCACACCGGACGTGGTGCTGGCGAAACTGTCCGAGCCCGCGTGGGAGGCAACGCATCCTGAGTTCAAGAACATTCTGGCCAGGATCGCTGCGTGGATCGATCCAGCGATCAAAATCTAGTGGGGAGCTGCCGTCTGCTGGTGCGCTACAATCCTTGGCACAAGCACCCACTAACCGGATCAGAACAGTCCGCGCCTGCCCGCGTTGCCGTGCTCGCCTGCGAAGATGTGCTCGCGCACGCCGTCCGGAAGCGGGAATGGCGGATCTTGGTTCTCGATAATTATGAACTGCGCATCGTCGGAGCGTTCGATCAGATAGTTGTAGAAGTGAACATTTAGACCTGCCGCGGCTACGGTCGCTTCGTCCGCGCTGAGTTCTTTGTGTTTCGACTTCAGCGGGTCGCGGTAGCTGAGAAGCGGGCTGTCGAGGACGACAATACCGGGATGCGGCAACTCACGCTTCCGGCAGACATCCATAACTCCGATCTTGAACGCCGCATTCAGCAGCGCCCTCACACCCTTACCGTTGGCATTACGCTGCTTCCCGTTCAGTAGGATATCATGCGTCTGCTCATGGAAAGTGATGCGGGGTTCCCCCGGATATTTCCACTTCCTGAAGATGTCCTCCACTGCTGCCGCGAGCTCATCTCCAATAACGGTACCCACACCGGCGACGACGCTTCCTTTGGCGATCCCTTTCGGCTTAAACTTTGCCAGCTCTGCTTGGCGGATCCGAAGTCCACTAATGCGTCTCTCAACGGACATCGCGTCATAGAGCTTCTTTCGGGCAGCATCGATAGCCTCGTAGTGTTCACGCG
Source organism: Phyllobacterium phragmitis (assembly GCF_002980495.1). Classification (GTDB taxonomy): domain Bacteria; phylum Pseudomonadota; class Alphaproteobacteria; order Rhizobiales; family Rhizobiaceae; genus Paramesorhizobium; species Paramesorhizobium phragmitis. The sequence continues at coordinate 149,393 of NZ_PVBR01000008.1, read as the reverse complement.
TCTTTACGGCAGCTTCCCGTGCTGTCTCGATCTCCCCGTCCTTTACTTCGATGTCACGGGAAAGGGAGGCGATCCGCCTCTGCATCCCGACCGCTTCGGCTTGTAGTGAAGTGATCGCTTTCGTCAGCCCGGCGCTTTCGGCGCGGACTTTACGCAATTCCGCCGACACGGCCTTTTGGGAAGTTTCGACGGCCTCGAACCCGTGTTCGACATGCTGATGTTCGGGATCAGCGCCACACAAGACGCAGGGACGCTTCGCTCCGGCCATAAGGGCCGCTGCTCCCTCCTCTAACATTATGAGCCTTCGGATATCGCTTGCGAAGCTCGTGGCAAGCAGCTCGAACCGCTCGATGGTCAGGACTGCCTCGTCCGCTCTTTCCGTCAGTTCATCGCGCTCGGACACCAGCCGTCGACGATCCATGGAGAGCGCGTCGAGAGTGGAATGCCCCGCAGCCAGGTTCGATTTAAAGGCTTCCAGCGTCGCATCTAGCCGCTCGGCCTGTTCGTTGAGCTTCAAGGTCGTCAAATCCTCGACGTCGGGATACATGGCGGCGAGTTCCGCGACTGCCGTGTTCAGCATCTCTTCGATGATCTCGATGCGGCCAGCGTTCGTCTGTTTCTGCTGCTTGGTATCGGGCACCTTCACCATCGACTTGTCGTCGACGCCCGTGAGGATGAACTTCAGGACGTTCTTGTTAAAGGTGTCGCTGCTTTGGCGATCGACGACGATCGGGCTTTCCTCCGCGATCATCGGGGTCTCTTCCGTAAAGAGGTAGCTGGCGAAATGCCGGATCGTGAACGTCGCCTTGTCTCCAGTCAGAGTCCTGGCGATTTCCGTGTCGCCGACGCCGAGTTCTCCAAGCAGGAAAGTCGAAAGGCTCTCCTTCTTGGTGGTGTGGTTTTCGGCCAGTGTGCGATCACTCTTCCGGCCAAGTGCCTGCTCAAACTCACCCTCGAAAAGCTCGTACCCGCCTTTCGACAACGAACGGGCGAGAGTAATCCGACCGCTTTTCGGCAGATCCATTTCCAGCCAGCACCTGTCGTATCCGACGGCCTCGGTCAAGCCCGGGAGGGCGGACCCGCCTCCAAACATGTAGTCAAGCGCTTTGACGGCGAAGGATTTGCCAGCCTGCGAGCCACCCCAGACCACCGTTAATCCCGGCGCAAAGTCGAGGTCTACGGCCTCTCTATCCGGGCCGGTGAAGGCGAGGTGACGCATAATGAACCGAGGCGGTGACATGTCAGGCGCCTGCCTGGGAGGTGCCATGCCCGAAACTCTCGGTCCATTCCCCGATATGACCGACGACCATGGACTTGAACCCGGCCTTTGATAGTTCCCGCACCTGTCCTGCCAGCCAGCCCGCGCAGGTCTTCAAATCTTCAGAGTAGGAGGATTCGAGCAGCTCGACATACGCCGCCGCCTCCTCAGAGGCTCGCCACGCGAATCCCTCATCGTCAGCGACCTTCTCCAACAGGTGGCATCTGCGCATAAGATCGAGTCCTGCTTCCACAATTCCGCGCCGAACGAGCAGTTCGCCTCTACGGCCGCTAACCGCGGCGTGAAGCGACATCGGTCCGCCAACGTCGGAGGCGTGGACGACGACGTGATCATAAAGGACGACCTCGCTCAGGTCGGCGGTAATCGGCCGCAGATGCTCGAGCACGACCACGGCACGGATCCCGGCTTCGAGCGGCGTATGATATAGGTCCGAAATGCTCGCGCTCATGGGCTCCACCTGATTCTTCCGTCCGAGACGAGGTGATGACACGTGCCCTGCTTCACGGGAGGTCGGGCCATGGTGCCTAGGATTCCTGCGGGTGCCGCCCCCGCGTGCTTCATCACCGCATCGATCCTCGCCAAGGGCGACGGATGCGCCTCGTTATAGACGTCGATCAGTAAATGGAAGATGTCGTTCTTGAATACGTCGACCGATCTGGCCGCCGTATTGTCACGGTGGAAGTCGCGGAACGCGCATGCCTGATAATAGCGCTGCCTCTGGATCCTAACGTGCTCTCCAAACTTGGGGTCGGCAAAGACGTCGTCCAGTGTCGCGAAGTCCGATCCGGCCGAACACGCATAGACTTCCCGAAGCTGAGTCAGATATGTCAGCTCAGTGTCGCTGACTTCGTCGGGCGTTTCGCCTTCGGGCGCTTCGCCGGGCGGCAGGCCCAGTACCTGGACAAGAGCCGGAAGCGCGGCGGGATCCTTGGCCAGCTTCGGAGCCGTCAGGCACTCGACTGCCGAGAAATCATAGCCCTCGATCGAGGCCCGGATTTCCGACGTGAGCTCGACGGGTTTCCGGGCGGTTATCCTTGTTCGACAATGCTTGTCCCAAGTCTCCAGCAGCGCCGTCCCTATTCGGGACGGATTCTGCAACAGCGTGGTCAACGAGCCGTCGATGCCTCGCGGCGAAACGAAGACGTACCGTCGCGGCAGCGTCGCATAGGCGCCGGCCGCATGATGGTGGAAGACCTTGCCCAGTTCCGCCATAGCCTCGCCGATCCGGAGCTTCGAGCCGCGCGTCTTCCGTTTGCACTGGTAAAGGTCCCACTCGCCCTCGTGGCGGGCGCGCGAGAGGAATCCTATCACGTCCCGGCCCTTATCATTGGCCGCACCAACACGCTCGACTTCGACGTAGTCTTTCGATTTCCGTTCGGCGTATATCTCGACGAATTCTTCGAGTTCGTTGTCCTCGAGTTCGACGATGCGCGTTGCTGGCTTCGTCACGTCCGCCCCTAAATCGTTCCCCTTGTCTAAGTATCGCATCGGCGCTTCGCGTCGACAACACCTTATACCGGCCTCGATCTGATGACATCGTTGGATGATTTTGCCGATGGCGTCATTTCCGCGATGTCAAATTTCTGTGCTCTTTCCAGATAGAGGGAGAGCCGCTTCCCACCCTGTCATGGACAGCTTATTGACCCTGAACGGACCGGCAGCTTTCAAGAGATCGCCAACATTGCCTGAACGACCGACATGGGGCGCGAAACGGAAATCAATTGGCACCTGCTGGCCGGAAGCTGCCGGTTTGCTATCAGAACGAAAGCGCCAATCAGCCGCCGTTCAGCTGACGCCAAAACTAGAACAGCTAATCAATATTCAAATCGCTCGCGTCTGCCCTTTGCCCTGATCATATAAACATCCACGCAAGCACCGAGACCGCGCAATGCTGGCGCATCCAGTGCGCTGTTCAGCTGAAGCCGCACGTTGAAGATGCGTTTGCCGGAACCGTTGGCAACATTAGGTGGATGGCAGGCCAAGGGCGTACGTTTTGTTGAAAGCGAACCCACAGCAGGGCGGTAGCTCAGGTTGGGTGTGAAGACCAGTCAATGAATGATCTGGTTTAGAAAGTGGCGCGTGCGCTCATGCTTGGGGCTGTCGAAGAAAACCCGTGGTTCGGCGATCTCCACAACGCGCCCTTGATCCATGAAGACGACGCGGTCGGCAGCCTCTTTGGCGAACCCCATCTCGTGAGTCACCACGATCATCGTCATGCCCTCCTCGGCCAGGCTCACCATCACCTCGAGCACCTCCTTCACCATCTCCGGGTCGAGCGCCGAGGTTGGCTCGTCGAAAAGCATCACCCTGGGGTTCATGCACAAGGCGCGGGCAATCGCTACGCGCTGTTGTTGGCCGCCTGAGAGTTGTCCCGGATATTTTTGCGCCTGCTCCGGAATACGCACGCGCTCAAGCAGCGTCATCGCCTTTTCCTCGGCATCACGCCGCGGCGTGACGCGCGACAGGATCTGCGGAAGGGCACAGTTTTCCAAAACCGTGAGGTGCGGGAAGAGGTTGAAATGCTGGAAGACCATGCCGACATCGCGTCGCACCGCGTCTATGTTCTTGAGGCTTTCATTCAGCTCCACCCCGTTGACAACGATCCGGCCTTGCTGATGCGATTCCAGGCGATTGATGCAGCGGATGAGGGTTGATTTTCCCGAACCGGACGGGCCGCAGACAACGATGCGCTCGCCGGCGGCCACATCGAGATCCACTGCCTTCAGGGCGTGAAAACTGGCGAACCATTTGTCGACGCCTTCGATGCGGATGGCGGATCCAGTCGTGGCGGTTTGCGGTGCATGCATCATTTGTACTCCCGGCTATGGATGCCTTCCTCCAGCCAGCGCGAATAGAGCGATATTCCGAAGCAGATCAGGAAGTAGATCGCGCCGACGAAGATGTAGCTTTCGGCGAAGGGGGCGGGCCATTCAGGATCGGTTGCGGCCGAACGTCCCGCGCTCAGCATGTCGAAAACGCCGACGATGAGCACGAGGCTGGTGTTCTTGACCATCACAATCGCGGTGTTGGTGAGCGGCGGTATGACCTTCTGGATCGCCTGCGGCAGGATGATGTGCCAGACGATCTTCCAGCGCGGGATGCCAAGCGCCTCGGCGGCCTCTCCTTGCCCCTGCGGCACGCCCTGCAAACCGCCGCGGATCACTTCCGCCAGATAGGCGGCGGCAAAGATCGTGAGCGCGGCGAGCGTTCTTCCAAGCTTGTCTATTGTCCAGCTCTGAGGCAGCAGCAGCGGCAGCATGATGGAGGCGACGAAGAGCAGGCCCACCAGTGGGAGTCCGCGTACGATCTCGATGCTCAGCACAGACAACAGACGCGGCACCACGCGGTTCGAGCGCCGGCCGAGCGCAAGTACGACGGCAAGCGGAAAAGCGAGGCTCAAAGATAGGAGTGCCAGGAGAAGCGTGACCGGCAGCCCGCCCCATTTTCCGGTGGGAACGAAACTCATGCCGGCGAAGCCACCCCACATCAGCGCCAGCATTGCCGCGATCGCAGCGATCCAGCCGGCGAGCAGTTTTGTGCTCCACGCCTTCGGCGGAAGGGAGATCAGCGTCATGCCCAGAATGAGGCCGATCACCAGAAGCGGCCGCCACTGTTCCTCGGGCGGATAGATGCCAAAGAGAATGAAGCGGAGCTTGTCGGCGATAAACGCCCAGCATGCACCGCCTGCGCGGCATTCGCCGGGATCATCCGTCACCCATACCGCGTCGAGCGTAGCCCAGTTGAGCGCCGGCAGGAGCGACCACAGCAAGCCTATCGCCGCAACGCTGAGACAAGCGCTGAAGAGATCTCCGAAAAAGACTTCGCGAAGCGGTGTCCGGCGCACCGGCGGCGGCATCATCTCGGCTGCCGTTGGACTGCTGTGCGCATAGACCGCCATCACCGCACCACCAGCGCCACGCGCGCGTTATACCAGTTCATGAAGAAAGACACGGAAAGGCTGACGCTCAGGAAGACGGCGAGCAAGATCAGGATGCTCTCGATGGCCTGGCCCGTCTGGTTGATGACCGTGCCGACGATCAGCCCCAGTTCGGGAAAGCCGACGGCAAGCGCGAGCGTCGTGTTCTTGACCGTCGACAGATATTGCGTTGTCAGCGGTGGGATGATCACGCGCAGCGCCTGCGGCATGATGATCTTGAAGAGCGTCTGGCGCTCCCTCAGCCCCAGCGCACGCGCAGCCTCCCACTGACCTTTGGATACGGCATCGATGCCGCCGCGAATGATCTCGCCGATGAAGGCCGACGTATAGATCACAAGGCCGAGCATCAGCGCCGTGAACTCGGCCGAGAGGCGGAAACCGCCGACGAAATTGAGGCCTCGTAGTTCGGGCCATGTCGCAAGCGGCTGCAGGTCGAGCCCCGTCCACAAGAGGCTAATGCAGAGGACGTAGATTGAGAGGGTGGAAAGCAGCGAAAGAGTGACACCGAGATTCAGCCGCCTGTTCAGCATCGGCGCAGCAAATACAGCCGCCACGAGCCCAAGCAGCGCAAGCGAGACGAACAGCGCGCCAGAGGGACCGAGTTGAAAGCCGGGAATATAGACACCTCGTAATGTCAGGAACACGCCCGGCAGCGGGTTCCACGCCTCACGGGGCGCGGGAAATGTGGTCGTTGCCAAAGCGTACCAGAAAAGCAACTGCACGATTAGCGGCATGTTGCGCATCATCGCGACGAAGGTGCCGGCGATCGCGGAGACAAGTGGATGGCCGGACCGCCGGGCAAGACCGACCACGAGTCCAAGTACCGTGGCGAAGGCAATCGCCAGAACCGAGATGAAGACGGTGTTGCCCAGACCCACCACATAGGCCCACCAGAACGGATCGGACGGGTTGTAGGGCAGAATGCTTTCCGAGATCGGAAAATTGGCGGGCCGGAAGAGGAATTCCGGCCCCACCTTGATGCCGCGGCTTGCCAGGTTGCCGACTGTATTGGTGTAGATCCAGGCGATCAGCGATAGGCACGCCGCGGCCAGGAGCAGCTGGCCGAACCAATTGCGAAAGCGCTCATTGTCCCAGAGTCTGGTCAGCATTGCCCGTCTCCGTCTACTGGAACACCAGCGGGAACATCAGGCCACCATCCTTATAGAGGCGATTGGGTCCGCGCTCGATCTTGAGTGGGCTTTCCATGCCCAGGTTCCGGTCGAACATTTCGCCGTAGTTCCCGAGCTGCTTGACGATCGTGTAAGCGAAGTCCTCGTTAAGGCCGAGAGCCGCACCATTGCCCGCCTCGACGCCGAGGAAGCGCTTTACGCGGGGATCCTCCGAGTTGAGCATGTCATCCACGTTCTCCTGCGTGATGCCGAAAAGCTCCGCCGCGGTCAGCGCCTGGATGGACCAGGTGACGACGTCGAGCCACTGGTCGTCTCCGTGGCGAACAGCCGGCGTGAGGGCATCCATGTATTGGGTGGCCGGAAAGATGACGTAGTCGTCGGGGTTGTCTGCCTGGGTCGCGCGAACGGACGCCAATGCGGCAGCGTCGGTGATTAGGGCATCGCAACGGCCGCTGAAGAACGCCTGCCGCGTCGCGGCAACATTATCGAAGATCACCGTTTGAAGATCGAGATTCAGTTTCGTGGAGACGTCGTTGACCACGACCTCCGTCGTCGATCCGGTCTGCACGCAAACGGATGCGCCCGCCATATCCTCGGCCCTTTCGATGCCGAGCGCTTTGGGCATCATGAAGCCGGTGAATTCGTAGTAAGTCGGAGTCGTGAAATTGATGCCGTTGGCGTCACGACGCAGGGTCCAGGTCAGCGTGCGCGGTAGAATGTCGATCTCGCCCGTCTGAAGCGCGGGAATCCTCTGCTGCCCTGACAACGGCACAAATTCGACGGCATCTTTGTCGCCGAAGACCGCGACGGCAACCGCGCGGCAGGTCTCGACATCAAGGCCGCGCCAGTAGCCATCCTCATCCGGCGAGCCGAAACCGACCGTGCCCTGGCTGGCTCCACAGATAATATGACCGCGTTCCTTGACGGCTTCCAGGGTGGACTGTGCGAGCGCCGGTGTGGCGGCGAGCACAGACGACGCGAGAAGAAGTATTCGGAAGGACATCTTGAGATTTTTTTGCATGGTGTTTCCCCTCTTTTTTGGTGAAATGGCTCACAATGCGCGAGCCATTTCCTGCGGTTCGCGCAAAGCATCGAACAACGTCACGAGGTCCGCCCAAAGATCCTCGGGATCTTCGAGCCCGATGCTAATGCGCAGGATGGTTCCCTCTTGCGGTTTTTCAGGAAGGGCACGATGCGCCTTGACTGACATCGGTGCGATCAGGCTGCGCGTGCCACCGAAGGACGAGCCGACCGCAAATATCTTGAGCTTGGACAAAGCGTCGCCCAGACGTGTTTCCGCGCTCGCCGGCAGGACGACGCTGAAGAGCCCCGAACAGCCGGCAAAATCGCGCGCCCAAAATTCGTGGCCGAGACAGTTGGGGAGTGCCGGATGGAGAACTTCCCCTATGGAGGGTCGTGCGGCGAGCCGTTTGGCTATGTCTAGCGAGACCTTCCCCACATGGGCCAGGCGGACGCCCATGGTCTGGAGGCCGCGCAGAACGAGGCTCGCGTCGTCCGGCGAAATGCCGAGCCCTAGCATGCGCATGGTGTCGCGCAGGCATTTGCGCAGCTCCAGATCGGAGACCGTCACCGAGCCAAGAAGGAGATCGGAATGCCCACCGGCATATTTGCTCAATGCATGCATCGAGAAATCGACGCCATGCGCGAGCGGCTTGAACAGAAGCGGTGTCGCCCAAGTGTTGTCGCAGCCGACATAAGCACCCTTGGCATGGGCGGCCGCAACGATCGCCGGAACGTCTTGAACCTCCATGGTCGTCGAACCTGGTGATTCCACCCAAACGAGCCTTGTCGTCTCGTCGATCAGGTCCGCTATGCTGCCGCCCGCCATCGGATCGTAGATGCGATGGTTGATGCCGCGCGGCTTCAAATAGTTCGCACAGAAGCCGGTTACGGGCGGATAGACGGTATCGGGAATGAGAACCGTGTCGCCCGGCATGAGCACGGTCAGCATGACGACCGCGATGGCAGACTGGCCCGACGGCACGAGCACCGTCCGCGCGCCGCCTTCCAGCTCCGTCAACTGAGCTTCGAGCGTGCGGCTCGTGGGGGTCCCATGGAGCCCGTAGGAGTAGCCATCGAGTCCCCGTTGGCCGCGCGCCGCATAGGATTCGGCATCGCTGAACAAAATCGTTGAGGCGCGATAGGTCGGGACGCTCAGACTTGCGAAACCTTCGGTCGAGGCTTCGGGGGGGATAACGGTGCGGGTCTGATCGCGCATTGGAACTCCTGTCGTGAATGAGGACAGGAGATATCGGCTGCCCTAGAAAAACAATTGATCTGGCGGCATAACTCTATGCAATAAACTTATTGGCAGGAGGCCTCTAAGGTGCACTTTCGTCAGCTTGAGGCGTTTCGTACGGTTATGACGACGGGTTCCACCGTGCGTGCGGCCGAACTCATGCAGGTCACGCAGCCGGCAGTGAGCCGCAACATCGCCGAGCTGGAGGCGGCTGTAGGCTTTGCGCTGTTCGACAGGGTGCGCGGCCGTCTCGTACCAACGCCGGAAGGCCAGCTCTTCTTTCGCGAGGTGGATACCAGTTTCCAAGGACTCGATCGCCTGCGTGCCGCCGCCGCCACGATCCGCGACTATGGCTCGGGAAGCATACGTGTGGCGAGCTTGGCCGCGCTCGGTGCGGAGCTTGTACCCAACGCAATCCACTCCTTCTTGACCCGTAACCCGAGAATCAAGGTCACCCTTCAGGTGCTTTCCTCCTCCAATGTCCGAAACCTCGTGATGGACGGTCAGTTCGATGTCGGGCTGGCAGCGGATGAGGTGGATCTATCCGGCCTCGACTCGCAGCTCTTCGGCAACTTTTCGGTCGTCTGTGCCATTCCCGCCGGCCATCCGTTGGCTTCGCTTGAAGTCATTCGGCCGGCCGACCTCCGCGACCACCAAATTGTTGGCCTCGCCCCCGAGGACCGCGCCCGCAATCGTATCGATGAGGCGCTTCGCGCCGAAGATGTGGAACCTGATTACATCGTCGAGACACCGAGTTCCTCTACCGTTTGCGCTTTGGCTCTGGCCGGAGTCGGCATTGGTTTCGTGAGCCCGTTCACGGTTCATGGATTCGTGGAGCGCGGGCTTGCGGTCCGACCATTCGAGCCGCGTGTCAGTTTTCGCTACTATCTTCTCTTCAGGCCGGACGCCCAGAAGGCACGATTGGTAAAAGCGTTCGTGGCAGCGCTCTTCGAACAACGAAATAAAGCGTCGCTCCAGCGATGATGGCGCTTCGGGGTCGTATTCCAGACAGGCCGCTTTTGCCCGGCAGATGAAACGATGGCAAGGCACCGTCGGCATTACGCCCCGTCGGTGCCTTTGTCTCAGTTTGCCGCCGCTTGCTCGATGATTTCAGCCACCTTGTCGGGATGGGAAACCATCACGACATGGGAGGCGCCATCGACGGCAACCGTTCCCTTCGACTGTGCTCGCTCGGCCATCCAGCCCAAGGCTTGGGCAGGAATGTTCTTGTCTGCCTCGCCATAGACGAACCAAGACGGCAGAGCTTTCCAGGCCGGCTCCCCCGCACTTTCGGTCAGCGCCGCTTCGGTTATTGGGCGCTGGCCTGCGGCCATCAGCACGGCTTGTTCGGCGGGAATATCCTGGGCGAACTGGCCGTGGAATTTGGCCTGATCGATGTAGAGATCGACATTTCCGTCCGCGAGTTTGACGGGAGCAGCAAGCGCTTCGCCGAGTGTGCCTCCGGGGAACTTGCCGCTCAGATCGGCCGCCGATTCGCCAGCTTCGGGAGCGAAGGCGGCAACATAGACCAGCGACTTCACGTTCTCGGCACCATTAGCCGCCGCCGAAATCACTGCGCCGCCATAGGAGTGGCCAACAAGAACAACCGGGCCGTCGATGCTCTCGACCACGCTCGCCACATATCCGGCATCGGAGGACACGCTGCGCAGCGGATTGGCGACGGCGACAACGGGGTAGCCACTCTTAAGTAATAGGTTGGTGACACCGTCCCAGCTCGATGAATCGGCGAAAGCACCGTGGACCAGAACGATTGTCGGCTTATTCTCCTCGGCGGCGGCAATCGGTCCGGTCGCGGAGGAGGCTGCCGCCAGAGCAGCGAAAGCGATGATGGAATCACGCATGGTCTATCTCCCTGATTGATCGTGGTCATCTCCGCCAACCTACACGACCTGTTCCAAGCCACTCCATTCTACGTTCGGGAGTTCCGGTAACGCCTTAGTCTGAACGGTGTATACTTTGATCTGTCCGAACGAACTGCCGGCGCGGCCTGGAGCCCATCCAAGCCGCGCCTTCATAGTTGTAATTTCAGACACTAGAGAAATGATGGAATTATAAGAGGTTCTACTGGAAAAAGAGCGAGTACCCGCAGCTTGTCCGGAAGCTCGTTCGTATCCGAGTGAGGGTGCATGAAACTCGTCCCTGCTTGCGTAACGGCGCGGAGCCGGGAATCACGCTGCCCGTGATCGTTCTGTCGATCCGTTGCCTCAGTTCGTAAGGCAACTCGTTCTGATTTGCATTAGGATGCACGTAAACCTGAGACCGTGCGAGGGCGGCTCCCGTTTGAAGTCCAAGCGAACCGCGGTTCAACCAAGCAGCTTGTTTTGTATCTCACGGCTTAAGTGCTCGTTCGATACATACACTGAGAACCTCAGTGTCAATCGGCTTTCTGAGAAAGCAGTGGGCGCCGCTTGCAACAGCGTTCTCTTCAAGGACAGTCTCGGTACGTGCCGTGATCAGGATGACGGGTATGCAGCTCCCACGCTTCTCCAAGACACGCATTAAATCGATACCGCTCATGCCCGGCATGTGGATATCCGTGATGACGCAGGAAGATTTCGGCATGAAGCCCGTTTCGAGGAATTCTTCTGCGGATGCGAAACCACGCGCGCTATATCCAAGCGAGCGGACCAACCTGACAAGCGCACTTTGCAGGGACAGGTCGTCGTCGATAATGGATATCAAAGCTTCCGCAACCACACGGCATCCTTTCTGTTTCCCGACCCTCAGGTATACGGGCAGAGCATTCCCGTCGTGGCACAAGCCTGGCTCATCCGAAATCGTACCTAAGTGTTAAAGCCGCATATTAGGAAGTGCTCGATTTCAAGGCATCAGCCTTGCGGACGAGATCGACGAGAGTGTTCCGCGGTGCAAACCGATATCGTCGAACGTTTTGCTCATGCTATTTCGGCAAGTCCTCGTAGTCGGCGCGTCCCGCAGATTGCTCGCCATCACCGGCCACCTCGCCGCCAGTAACGAAGTGGGCGTCGTTGCTTGCGAAGAAGAGAACGATCCTGCAATATCGTCCGGCTGCCCGACATGCACGAGCGCAACATTCTTGGTATATTGAAGGTGTTGATCTGTCCTGGTGCACGGCGTTCAGGAAACGTTGGACTTCAAGGCATCGGCCATGCGCACGAGATCGGCGAGGGTGCGGGCGCTCATTTTTCGCATCGCAGCACCCCGATGGATTTTGACGGTCACTTCGCTCAAGCCAAGGTCTCCCGCGACCTGCTTGTTCATCTTACCTGCGGTCACCAGCATCATCACCTGCTGTTCACGGGGAGATAAAGTGGCGAATCGTTCCCGTATCTCGACGCTGTCGCTCTCGTCGGCACGCCGCACCCGATCTCGGTCGATCGCCGCGGCCACCGCGTCGAGCATGTCCTGGTCGCGAAACGGCTTCGGCAGGAAGTCCACGGCACCGGCCTTCATTGCCTGGACCGACATGGGAATATCGCCGTGGCCCGTTATCAATACCACCGGTAGGCGGATGCCTAGATCGCCAAGCTGCCTTTGAAGGTCGAGGCCGTTGATCCCAGGCAACCGAACGTCGAGGACAACGCACCCGGGCAGGTCCGGCCGGACAGCCTCGATGAATTCACGCGCGGTTCCGTAGGTTCGTGTTTCCAGTCCGACAGAACGGAACACGCGGTCGAGTGCGAGGCGCAGCGATTCATCATCATCAATGATGTATACAATCGCCTCATTGCTCACTTCGCGCGCCATTGTAGCCCCTGTATCTGCGGAGAGACACAGGATCGTAGCATGGCGAAGCCACGAAATAGATAACCCGAAGGTATGATCCGGGAACCCATTGAGGTGGAGTGCTGAGGGTTTGCAAATTCCGTCAGAGAGGCGGTCATGGCGGGCTTCTCTATTCGGCGTCTGTCGTCGAGCGGGAACGTCCTTCCTTGCGCTGCGTGCCGGTGAGGCAATAGCCTCAGCCGAGTTGAGGGACGTAGGAGAACCGCCTCAGGCGAGATGGTGGGGGCGGCCGGCATTCTCCCGTCCCTTCGGCCCTCCTTCCAGAGAGGGAACGAATGCTCAGCGCGTGAGGATTTCCGCCATGCGCTCGCCGATGATGACGCACGGCGCCTGCGTGTTGCCGGTCGAGATCAGCGGCATGATCGAGCCGTCGGCGACGCGCAGTTTCCCGACGCCGTGCACCCGGAGTTGAGCGTCGACGACGGACATATCGTCCTGGCCCATTCGCGCGGTGCCGACAGGATGGTGCATCGACATCGCGCCATCGCGGATCAAATTGTCCAGCGCCTCGTCATCGAGCGGACCCGGCAGGATCTCCCGCTTCACGAAAGGCTTCATCTCCTCGCTGTTGCCGATGTCGCGCGCCAGCTTCATCGCCGCGCGCAGCGCGGCCAGGTCGCGCGGGTGGGACAGCATGTTGGCGTTGATTTCCGGCGCATCGCGCGGATCAGCGGATTTCAGGCGGAGGGAACCGCGGCTTTCCGGCCGCGCCAGACCCGGGCTGATCGACCAGCTGTTGGGAACTGCGTGGCGCCCGGTCACCTCCGAGAGATAGGGGACTTCGATCAACCAAAGATGTAGGTCCGGAGTCGGCAGATCAGGCACGCTCTTGGCGAACAGATTGGCCTCGGCCGCATTGTTGCGCGGCGGGATCGGCTCGTGCGCTTCCCACAAGCCCGCGCCGATGATGGGATGATCCATAAGATTGCGACCCACACCGGGCAGATCCGCGGTGCTGTCGATGCCGAATCTTTGTAGGTCCTTACGATCGCCGATGCCGGAGAGCATGAGGATCTTCGGCGTCTGCAACGCACCTGCGCAGACGATTGTCTCCGACGACGCATCGATCCGCCGCCGCTCGCCCTGCCAATCGAATTCAACGCCCGCCGCCCCTTTTCCACGCATGACCAGGCGCACGACATGCGCGTCGGTGAGCACCGTCAGGTTCGGACGGTCCATCACGGGATAGAGATAGGAGGCCGTGGTGTTCAGCCGCATTCCGTCGCGAATACGGACATTGGTGATGGCGCCCCCGCCGCCGCCTTCCTGCATCACCCCATTCTGGTCGGCGAAAGTAGGAATGCCGAGCGCCTCGGCAGCCTTTAAGAATGCCGGAGCGATGGGATGCGGGTCGGGCGCGGGCTGGACAAAGACCTCGCCTCCCCTCCCCCGACGCGCCGGATCGGGTGTGCCACGCCAATCCTCTATCCGACGATAGATATCCAGCACATGGTCATAGCCCCACTCCGCATCACCGCTGAGCTGCGCCCAATCCTCGAAGTCATTCCGATGCCCGCGCGCCCACACCATGCCGTTAATGCTGGTGCTGCCGCCGAGCACGCGACCGGCGGCCTGCACGACCTGCCGATTGTTGACGCTTACGGCCGGTTCCCCAGCGAGATTCCAGTCGAATGGGCCTGTCTGATTGTAGAACCAGGTCTCCGGGATTAGAACGCCTGGCTGCAGGTCGCTGCCGCCGGATTCCAGCAACAGAACCTGCGCATCCGTCCGCTGGGCGAGACGGCTGGCAACGACCGAACCGGATGCGCCCGAGCCGATGACGATGTAGTCGTAGGAGGATTTAAGGGTCTGTCGCAGGCGCGACTGGTTAGCGGCGATGGCCAAAAACCTGGCAGCGGCATCCAACGCCTCCGCTCGCGGCACGCCGGCCTCCGCGGCCTCTGTCAGGAAATCGTCGGGACTCAGCGCGGCCGACAGCAGACGCTCTTCCAATAAGGCCAGTTTTACCGCCGGCGAAGCGTTCTCTGTTTCAAACATGGAGTTTCTCCTCGAATGTTCGATGGTTGTCTGGAGCCCTTGTCCGGCGTCTCATTGCGACGATGGAGATTCTTAAGCTGTTGCGCTAGCGCCGCTCACCGATTGCGGCGGCTCTCGCGATCTCGCGGTTAGCACGTCTGCCGCTTGGGTGGGGCGCTGCGCACGAACACGGAAAAGCGCGTGCCGCACGACACAGCGGAACTGACCTCAATGCGGTGCCCGAGCAGTTCCACCGCTCGCCTTACGACGAAAAGCCCAATACCCAGGCCGTGATTCTGCGCTGAGTCGAGGCGCTGAAAGGCTTCGAATATCCGAACCAAGTGCTCTGGCGCTATGCCGATGCCGGTATCGTAGACGTCCACCCGCACCTCGGGACCCGACCGACGACAGCCGATCAGAATGCGTCCCCCAGGCTCCGTGTACTTGAGGGAATTGCGCACCAGATTGCGCAGGATGCCCTCCAGCAACACGGGATGGCTCATTACCTGTACAGTTGTCTGGCAAATCCGCAGGTCAATATCTTTTTCAAAGGCCGCGTCATCGCTCTCATCGCCAACCCGTGCCAACAACGGCGACAAAGCGATCGGCGACGCTTCGATGCCCTTGGTATACTCATAGAGGCGCAACGCCCCCACGAGGCGATCCAGTTGCTCGGTCAATCTGGCAATCGCGCGCTCGCCGCGTTCCAGCCGCGCCTTCTCGGACGTTGAGCCAACACGACTTTCCAGCCACTCGTAGGCGCTTTGGATGACATGGAGCGGCTGGCGCAGATCGTGACCTGCCATACCAAGCAGTGCTGCCTGGAAATCGCTGGCTTGCTTCAGACTCGTGATGTACTCGTCGCCAGCAGTTGCGGTAAAATGCTTGAAGACATTCATTTTGTTGCCTCTTTGCGCGAGGAATTCGCCTATCTCTGCAATTTGCTCGCACTTCCATGCTGCAATCTTCGCACACGAGTAGCCATCGTACTTTGGGAACAGCGGATCATATTGAAGTGTAATGCGACGCTTAATCGGCTCCCTCTGCAGCCGGCTCGCCACACGGCGCAGGTATTCGATCGCGCGCTGCACCAATGTGTTCGCAATGCTGCCAGCCGGCCACTCCATGCTGGAGGAGCCGGCCATGGCGGCGTGACTCAAACGAAACGGCCCTCTGGCAATCCCCGCGCGGCCCAAAGCTCAGCACGGCAAATTTCGCCGGGAGATAAAGGCATACAATGTCGAATTCGGCACCTGAAGGTTGCCGCTCGCGATCAGTCTATCCGCAGTTGTCACCGGCGGTATCTTGGGCAGGCATGGTGAACTGGAACATCGCGCCTCGAGGCTCGTTCCCTGTCGCCCACAACCGTCCACCATGTGCTTCGACAATAGAACGGCAGATCGACAAACCCAGCCCGATACCGCTCGGTTTGGTCGTATAGAACGCATCGAAGATGTGTTCGAGAGCATATGGGGCCAGCCCCGGCCCTGAATCGCGCACCGCGACCAGCACGCCGCCAGTCTGGGCCATCCCAGTGCTAATCAGCAGCTCTCGCGGCTCGTCGCCGATATTGCTCATTGCCTCGATCGCGTTAACGACCAAATTCAGGATTACCTGTTGCAGTTGTACCCGATCCGCCTGGACCAGCGGTAGGCCGCTCACGAGCGTCGTCCGCACTAGAATACCGCAATTTATAATTTGACCACGGGTCAGTTCAATCACTTCGCGGATTGCTCCGTTGATCTCCAACAGATCTTTCCGTGGCGGCGCCTTCTTTACGGCGTCGTAGATTCGGCTGACGATATCAGCCGCTCGGTTTCCGTCATCTACTATGCTTGCAAGAGCCTGCCGGACCTCCTCTACGTCCGGCGGATCGCGACGCAACCAGCGCAGCGCCGCCTCGGCATTCGCCACCGTTGCGGCGATAGGTTGCCTCACCTCATGCGCGATCGAAGCGGTGAGATGCCCCATTGTCGAGACTCGATTGGCGTGCGCCAGTTCCGCCTGCGTCTCGCGATACCGCCGCTCGCTCTCGCGTGCTTCGGCTTCGGCATGCTTGCGTTCGGTCAAGTCGAGAATATAGGCGACGCCTTGGTCCGGTTGGCCGTCGAAAGACGCTGCGCCGATCAAGACAGGAACCCTGCTGCCGTCCTTCCGGAAGAACTCCTTTTCGGAGGGCAGCATCGTGCCGGTGGTCCTGAGCTCTTCCAGCTCGCGCGGGACGCGCTCCTGCCATTCGGGCGGCGTCATGTCGAACCAGCGAAGCCCCGCGTTCAAATCCTCGCGTCCGTACTGGACCATGCGAAGAAACGCATCATTGGCGTCGATCAGGCGTCCGTCCATGTGCCAGATGACGATCCCGATAACGTCGGAATCGACCAAGCGACGGATTCGTGCTTCGCGTTCTGCAAGGTCCCGGTAGAGACGGGTGTTCTCCAAAGATATCGCGGCCTGCGAGGCAAGCAGTTTCAGCACCGCAATCCGGGCCGGCACGAAGACGTGAGGAGCCAGATTGTTCTCCAGATAGAGCCCGCCGATCAGCTTCCCCTGATTGATAAGCGGAAGGCAGAGGACGGACCGCGCTTGATGTTGCCGGATATAGGTATCGCCGGCAAATGAAGGGTCGATCGCGGCATCGTGGAGAATGAGCCCTTCCTGCGTGCGGAGGACCAATTGGAGAACCGATGACGGGAGCGCGGTCGGGCTTACGGGTTCATCCGGCAACCGCACGACGACAGTGTCGCCGGAGACGGCAGCTTCGGCCACGATCCGCAGTTCGGCCCCGCGCGAAAGGACCAGCAGGCTGCGCACGGCACCCGCCTGCTCGAGCGCCGTGCGCATCAGCGTATCAAGCAGCTTCTCCAGCACCATCTCGCCTGACACGGCCTGTGAAATCTTGATGACGGTGGCGAGGTCCAGGTGCTCGACCGGGGCCCCCATAGTGCTGGTAGGCGCCGGCGCCGCTTCCTGCTTCAGGAGGTGCGGATGCATCTCGTCGAGCTGCCGCACCTTGCCGTGGGCTCCCCAGCGCGCATAGCAGCGCCGCGCGTTGCGGAAGTAAAGGCCGGCGATTTGCTCGAGGCCGCGCGCCACGTAGAACCGCGCGGCGAGCTCGTTGGCCATGCCTTCAATCTGGATGAAGCCGTTCGCCTTCGCCAGGCGGATCGCCTCCTCGTAAAGGCGTGCGGCGGCGTCATTCTCGTTGTCCAGCCGGGCAAGCTCGGCGCGGACCAGCGTGTGCTTGTCGGCGAAGTTCGCCGGGCAGCTCTCCACCCATCTCGCCAGCCGGTCGCAATGCGCGGCAAGCCGGGCCCGGCGCTCGCCGGCGCCAACGGCTGACAGGGTCGACTCCAACGCGGCGCCGGTCAGCGCGGCAAGGAAATGGTAGTCGAGAAGCTGGATGTGCCCCGGTGAGGACCACAGCAGCGGTGCCGCTCGCAGCAGGCTGGCCTGGGCCTCATCGAAGCTCCCGAACAGGAAGCGGGCCTGTGCCTTGATGATCCAATACCAACAGATCATCGTGGTTGCGCGGTCGGGGGTTAGCGACTGCTCATACGCAGCCTCGACGAAGTCGTCACCGTCGAAGCGTCCAAAGGCGTTTGTTTGCCCGCGCATCGCCAGCATGAATCGCTGCTGGCCGGTAAGGACGTCCACAACGTCTCGAAAGCGAGCACGACGGGCAAACGCGAGGCCACTCTCCGATTCGGCCCAAACGTCATCAAGCCGGTCGCCGCGCAAGAGTAGGTCAGTAATCAGGTGATTGCACGCATAGCACGCCATCGGCAGATCGCCGGCCTCCACGCCGGTCCGGAATGCCGCCCGGATCGCCTCGACGGCGTCCGACACCGGCCGTGTCCACAGGCTGACGATCTCCAAGGCCCACAGCGTCATCGCCTCATTCGCAACCAAGCGGTGCCGCTTGACCAGAGCGCGGGCAAGCATCGCGAACCGGTAGCCCTCCTCGTAGCGCCCGAAGTCGTGCCCGAGCACGATCCCGAAGGTGGCCAGTCCGGGAGCCGATGCGCCCGTCACCCCATAATCCAGCGTCAGCAGCACCATGTGGCAAAGGTGCAGGGATGACAGGGTCTCGTCGGTGAAAATGGCGGGGGCATACATGGTGGCGAGGATGCTCATCGCCGCCTCAACATCGGGATCGGTCAGACGGGGGAGCTCGACCAGCGATTCGATCGGCCTCCCGTCGAGCTTGCGAATGACTTCCGCATAGGCCCGGTCCAACTCCTCGCGAGGCGGATGGGGCGCAATCTTGATGCCGAACAGATCGAGGCACTCCACAGCTGCGGCAATGGCTTCGACATGCTCGGATTTCAGCACGTGGAGAGTAACCTTGATACGGTAGGCTGCGGCTTGGTCGACCTTTGAGGCGCTTCTTGCCAGCAGTTCCGCGATGAGCCGCTCGGCCTCCTCGAAATTCTTGCTCAGGTACTCGCACTCGGCGCGCTCGAGCCACAAGCCGAACGTGAGCTCATACCGGCTCGTCCAACCATAATCGCCTAGCAAGCTCATGCCGGAACGCAGATAGCCGCAGGCCGAAGTATAGGCCGTCGACGCCTTCGCGCGCCTGCCTGCGATCAGGTTGAACTCGGCGAGTTGTTCACGCTCATCTTGTCCGGTGATCAGGTCCGCGCCCCGGTTGAGCTGATTGACGATCTCGAAGATCGTCTCCTGTCGCTGCTCGGGAGGCACCTGCTCTGCCAATAGGCGCCCGATTCGTAGATGGGCTGGTGCACGTGATGCTTCCGGAATCAGCGAATAGGCGGCCTCGTGCACCCGATCGTGGATAAACTTGTACGAGTTCCTCCGTCGTTCGATAAGCTCCAGGCGAACGGCCTCCCATAGATCAGCGTGTACCTGCTCCTCCAAAATTCCGAAAGCAGTGGAGAGCGTCGCAATCTCAGCGGTGTTGCCGACGCAGGCCAGCTGTTGCACCGCTGCCAGCGTAGGAGCGGGTAGACGGGTCAGCTTCTCGACCATGAGGTTAACGACGTTGTCGGTGTACCCCTTGGCGTGAATGCGATCGATATCCCAGGACCAGCAAGCAGCCCCATGGTCAAAGCGAAGCAATCCCTCTTCAGCAAGCGCGGAAATGAACTGAACGGCGAAGAATGGGTTGCCGCCTGTCCTTTCCCGCACCAATTGAGTAAGCTGTGCGACGTGTTCCGCCTCGCAGCGAAGAGCATCGGCGATCAGCTGCCCGAGATGCTCGCCTGCGAGCGGCGCAAGCGTGATCTCGCTGACCTTGGCGTCACCATTTCTGATAACCTGGAGCTTGCGGCCCAGCGGATGCGCGGCATCGACCTCGTTGTCCCGATAGGAGCCGATCAGGAGCAGGTGCCGCAGCTCGGTTTGATTCAACAGATCCTCGAGGAGGTCTAGCGTCGCCGTGTCGAGCCATTGCAAATCATCTAGGAATAGCGCCAGGGGGTGCTCCGGACGTGCGAATACACCGATGAAGCGCCGGAAGACGAGTTGAAAGCGGCTCTGCGCCTGCTGTGGCGGAAGCGTGGGAACGGGGGGCTGCTCGCCGATGATGAACTTCAGATCGGGGACGAGGTCGATCATTAGCTGGCCATTCTGGTCCAGCGCCTCCAGCAACGCGTCGCGCCAGTTGGCCAGCTCGGCGTCGCTCTTGCTGAGCAGGAGCCGCACTAAGCTTTGAAAGGCCTGTGCCAGAGTGGAATAGGGAATATCCCGCTTGTACTGATCGAACTTGCCGGCAGCTAAAAGGCCACGGGTCGGCACCAGGACCTTGTGCAACTCGTTTACGAGCGCAGACTTTCCGATTCCGGAGTATCCTGCGACCAGAACGAGTTCCAGCTCGCCACCGCTGACGACACGATCAAATGCGGCAAGCAAGGTTTCGACCTCGCGCTCGCGCCCGTACAACTTCTCGGGTATCAACAGCCGATCCGGCGAGTCCTTTTGGCCAAGCGGGAAGTCGGCAATGTTACGGCGAGCTTCCCATTCGACCAGACAATGGCGCAGGTCGCGTTCGACACCACCCGCTGTCTGGTAACGGTCCTCGGCGGTCTTGGCGAGCAGCTTCATGACGATGGCCGAGATCGGTGCCGGTATGTGCTTCAAGCGCTCGCTCGGCGCGACCGGCCTCCGCGCAATATGGCAGTGCACCCATTCCATGGGATCTAGCGCCGTGAACGGAAGAACTCCCGTGAGCATCTCGC
Source organism: Phyllobacterium phragmitis (assembly GCF_002980495.1). Lineage (GTDB taxonomy): Bacteria > Pseudomonadota > Alphaproteobacteria > Rhizobiales > Rhizobiaceae > Paramesorhizobium > Paramesorhizobium phragmitis. The sequence goes on along the minus strand of NZ_PVBR01000008.1, from coordinate 128,824 downwards.
AGTAAGTGATGCCAAGTGCGTATAAGTCGCTGCGGGAATCGATTGAACGATTCATGCGACCAGTCTGTTCGGGCGCCATATAGGCGAGCGTGCCAGCGATCATCTCGGGGGGCTCCGGCGACTGGCGCTCACGCGTCAGGCGCGATGCGATACCGAACCCGGTGAGCTTCACCTCCCCGGACGTGCTGTTCACCAGGATATTGGCTGGCTTGAGATCCTTGTGCAGGAGACCACATTGATGAACCTTGCCCACAGCTACCGCGATGGCGATGGCAAGGCGCAAGAAGCTTTCCACCTCCATAGGGGCGCCGAGCAGCCGATCGAGCGGCTCGCCATCGAAATTCTCAAGCATCAATGCAGTCCGACCGCTGTCACGATCGAGCGCCAAGGGTCGAACCGATGACGCGCCATCTAGCGCATCTTTCAATGCATATTCGTGAATGAGGCGATCAAGGCTGGCAGGCGGCGCGGGGTCTATGGCGGGTCGCACGACCAGAACGGCACTACGGCTGCCATCGTCGTTCAGGCACCACCCTCGGCAGAAGACGCGCTCGCTATCCCCCCATAAAACCTGGAGGCCGTCATTCTGTTCGACCGCGGAACCAGATGAAAAGTTCATTGATCTGTCGAGATGCGATTCCTGTAAGTGATCACATTCTCTCCCCCTAGGGAAACCGGAAGCAGAGTATGGAGGAATTCTCTCCTTGTCGCTTTTCCAAAGTTGCGGCTGCTATCCGAATCGTGCGGCTAAGTACAGATCTATTGAGGGGTCGTCGGAAGCGATGGAACCTTTACCGTCTCGGCCCAAAAGCGGTGCTGCTCAAGCAGCAAAATTATGCGCAAAGCATCGAACGATCTTTGGCCAAAGGCACCAGCCATGCCACAACTGAAAATACTGAGATCAGTGTCTTCAAAATCATACATACGCAGCTTGCGAGCGGTGACCGGCCTAATTTCACGCGTTCGGTGCGGCACGTAATCGAATTCCCGATTCAGCGCCTATGAACGTGAATACAGCCGCCGATACTCTTGAGGTGTAACACCCACAGATCTTCGAAATGCCACCGAAAACGCCGAGTGCGTCTGATAACCTACATTCAAGGCGATCTCGACGATAGGCAGCGCAGAGCAGGCGAGCAACTGTCGCGCTGCTTGAATACGGAGTTTCATAAGCCACTGATGTGGTGTGCGGCCAGTCGCCTTGCGAAAAGCACCGCAGAAGTGGGACCGGCTCAGGTTTGTCAAATCAGCCAACTCTTGGAGTCCAATATCTCTGTCCAGATTGTCTCGCATATAGTCAAGCACCCGTTGCGCCTGCCAGGGCGCAAGACCAACGTGCGCACTGAAATTGGGTAGGCTGGACACAGAGTGCCCGCGCAACAACTGGATGCAGATGAGATCCAACAACTGCTCGATGAATAGCCTAGATGCGGCTTCACGCGACTCGACCTCCTCGCACAGCAGATTGAGAAGCGTGAAGAGCTTCGGATCTGAGAAGTTCTGGCGATCGATCAAATCAGGGACACGGCTATAGTTAAGCTGATTGGCGCATTCGACGAGGCGATCTTGTGAGAGAAAAGTGTTAGACACTTTAAACGGTGCGCTGGTCGACCGTTCACTATCATGCCCTCTCGGCACAAAAGTGATCCTGCCAGGGAAGGTGGGGTACATCAGGCGCTTTCCGTCAATCTTGGCCCACGTATGGCCTCCGCCTGAATAATGCGCTACAAGGACGTGCTCTTTCATTGCCGGAATGTATGTATCAAACGGAACATTGACGTAGCGGCCAGTTAACCGTGTTCCTCCGTTGAAGATTTCCGGAATGATGGGCGGCGCTGAACCCAGAATTTTTGTTACAGCTGTGATTGAGCTCACCAGACCATGGTCGGCCATCTTTGCGCCCCTCAATTCCGGTCATGGCGGTGAGCGTAGCAGTTCGGCGCAAAATTGTCGTGGTTCCTCTGGTAGCATGGCGTTGGCAGCGTAGCGTCATGCGTCTGCCCCCACCTAGCCGCAAGGCTCACCGTCTCCACGAGCGACTTTCATCGCCTTCGAATGAGGACCCCGAAATCGAAACAGCGCTTGAGCCGAGCTAACTGATCACAGCAGGTGCATAGGGCAACGCCCCTATGCCTTCAGCGCCCGCGTCACGCAATCGATGAAAACTTTCGTGTCAATAGGCTTCCGCAGAAAGCAGAGGGCGCCACTTGCAAGAGCGTCCACTTCGATGCTGGACTCTGTGCGCGCCGTGATCATGATGACGGGTACGTTGGATCCGCGCTCCTCCATGACGCGCTTTAAATCGATGCCGCTCATGCCCGGCATCTGAATGTCCGTAATGACACATGAGCAGTCTGCGATAACGCCTGATTCAAGGAACTCTTCTGCAGATGCGAAGCCTCGCGCATTATACCCAAGCGAGCGGATCAGCCTAACGAGGGCGACTTGCAGGGACAGGTCGTCGTCAATAATAGAAATCAAAACTTCTGCTGCCACGCGGCATCCTTTCTGTTGCTAGGCGCCGTTAGACACACGGGCAGAGCACTAGCCCGCACTCGTGGCACAAGCCTGTCGCGTCCGAAATCATACCTAGGTGTTAGCACCGGATATCACGAAGCGGTCGAGCAGACCTGTAGCGCGACTATTTCAGTCACTGCAGTATGGGCCGCTCCGGGAGACGGCTGAGCACGAGGTACCTGGAATTGGCCACGGTCGCTCGGACATTTTCTTCCAACGCCTCGTCCGTGACCTTGTGAACCGAGGCGGGGGAAGCAACGCACAGATGAGTTCTCAGATGCACCTGTGAGCTCGCGGTCGCCAGGTTGCAGCGATTGTCGCGATGTTCCGGCCAGCGATTGGAGCTGACGGGGGAATTCTGAAGGCGTCCTTAGAAAAGGCCCCGGGGAACTGATGGTGACATGTCCCCCGGGGCAGGTTGAGCGGCGGGGAGGAAGAGCCGCTCCGGGGACCTCGTTTGCTCGCTATCAGATCTGGTTTTCCCAGGCTGCGAGCTGATGTCGCTTCAGCATGTCCTCGATTTTTCTCGGAACCACATTGCGAAACTTGCCGGTGTCAGCCGGGACGATCTCGATCATCCGGTCGATCATTTCCTTCGGATCCATCTTGCCGTCGGGCGTGGCGAAGAAGTCATCGAAGCCCTTTCGGAGGTCGGCGCGCTTAGTGAAGTTCTTGCTGTCATCAAGCCAACGGAAGGGGTTGTCGGCCATTGTCTCGTTGTAGCCGGTGTAGTAGGCACCTGGATTGACGGTCTGGATCTTGATGCCATAAGGATGCAGTTCCTGCTGCATGGCCTCGGCAAAGGCTTCCAGCGCATGCTTGGTCGAGACATAGGTGCCCCAATTGGCTGGCGTGAAGAGACCGCCCATGGATGAGGTGAATACCACCTTGCCCTTCTTGCCTTCACGTACCCATTTCTGAACGACCCCCTGCGTTAGGATCAGTGGCAGAAAGACATTGACTTCGTAGTTTTTGCGGACGAGATCGACTGGAATTTCCCAGACCGGACCTGCTTCGCCCATGCCGGCATTGTTCCAGAGCACGTCGAAGTCCCAGCTTTGTGCCTGCTTAATATCGTAGGGATCAAAGAGGTCGAGGCGTTCTACACGGAAGTTCTTCAGCCCGAGCACTGCGGCTTCTTCGCGCAACGGCGTGACCTGGGATGAGACATGGGTGGTTGCGATAATGCTATGGCCGTTCCTGGCCATGCCGATGGCTGCACCTTTGCCGAAGCCCGAACCGGCACCGGTGATAAGGATGGTTTTGGTCATTTCACGTTTCCTTCTGTTTATGAAACCCGGGCATCAACCAAGCATTGCCTCGAAAGTAGCGAGGGCCGCCTGAGCGATTTCCATGTCCTGCTGAATGCTGCCGCCGGAAACACCGACCGCCCCAGCAGTAACTCCATTTGGACATTTGAGAGCTATCCCACCGCCATAAGGGGCAAGCCCCCCGTTGGTGAGTTCGAGACCGGGAGCCGCGGCGCCGGGCTTGCAGAATTCCCAGATATCCTCGCTATTGCATTCAAACAGCGCAGCGGTCTTGGCCTTGCGCATAGCGATATCGATGGATGCCAGTACAGCGCCGTCCATGCGATGAAAGGCCTTCAAATGGCCTCCTGCATCGAGAACAACGATATTGACCGGCACCTCCAACTCTCGCGCTTTGGCCTCCGCGCTTTCGAGAAGCGCTCGGGCTTGGTAAGAAGACACGTACATCGTCAGTTGCCTCCTTTTTCCGGCAATGATGATGCACGTTGCGCTACCTGATTGAGCTAATCGAGTTTAGGTCTGTGAAAGCGTGTTAAGCTTTGTTGCCGTCCCATCGGCCGTGGCGAAGTGTCAAACGAAAGCCTCGCCGCAACGGAAGGATCAAAGTTTGAGACCACTGTCTCGAGCAGTTCCAGAGAATTCGCGGCATCTATATGAAAAGTTACCGATTGCTTGCGGGACTTGTACAGGGAAGCATGTCAGCTTCCACGGCAACGGATGACGGGTAAAACTCTCCGCAAGAAACACCATTGGGCCGGGGCAGCACCTTAAAAACAGGACTGCTGCAGAGCACTGAACGGCAGTTCTTAACTAACGCTCTCCTGCGAGATTAGATCTCGGGCCGCCCAATACAGGAGCGAGACCGGAATCAAGAGACCGCTTGAAATTACCAGCGCCCACCTCAGGCCTTCGGCCGGGCCCCGTCCGTCAGACGCGATGAGGTCACTCAGCATCCCCACCACCAACGGCCCCACGCCCAGGCCGATCAGATTGATCCCAAGAGCATAGACAGCTGCAGCCGTTGCACGCGATCTAGGATGTACAAGGCCTTGGATGGCGGCAAAGCCGCCGATGGTTCCGACCCCGGAGAAAAACCATTGAGCAGCAATCAGCGCAAGGGCCAAGAGAACATCGTCCACCAAGAGCGCAGCGACTATAATTGGAACTCGCAGCAAGGCGATGAGAGCCGGAATCGTCGTGTAGGCTCTATATCCTTGCCCGGCGATCCGATCAGTCACCTGTCCCCCAATTAACATGCCGGCAATGCCCGTCACGCCTCGACACAATCCTAAAGCGAGCCCGAGAAACGCGGCCGCGCCGAAAGCCACACCAAGAATAGTGCCAATACTTGACGCAATGTTGGACAGTGCGGCCCCGTGAACTCTGAAGAAGAACGAAGCGATAAACGCTGCCTGGCCGAAACCGACCAACATCTGGATTGCACCTGCTACGGTTACGAGCAGGAATGCTTTCTTCGACAGCATTTCGCTTAGCGCTTTCCTGAACGGTATAGGTGGTACAGGTGGATTGGCCGCCATTTTCAGGATTCTGGGATCCCTTACGGTGACAGCGAGCAACGGAGCGAGGAGCAGACCGGGTACACCAGCGATAAAGAAAGCCGTCCGCCAACCGTAAGCATCCATTACCAAGCCTCCCATAGCCATTCCCAAAAGGCCGCCGAGCGGGATTCCGATCGAATAGAATGCCAAAGCTCTAGCCCGCTTTTCCTTCGGCGCGTAGTCCGCAATAAGCGCGTGTGCAGGAGCTATACCACCAGCCTCTCCCAAGCCGACAAACATCCGGGCTATCAAAAGCTGAGAGAAAGATGCTGCCAAGCCGCAAGCAGCGGTTGCCAAACTCCAGATGCCCATCGATCCCGCAATCACGAACGATCGGTTTGTCCGATCTGCGAAACGGGCGATTGGAATGCTCAGCAAGGCGTGAAAGGCGGCAAACGCGAAGCCGGTCAATAACCCGAGCTGCAGGTCTGTGAGATCAAACTCACCCTTTATCGGTTCTGCGAGGATATTGACGATTTGGCGGTCGAGGAAATTGAGGGCGCAAGTGAACATCAATACCCAGAGGACATATCGAAATCCTCCAACATTTACAGGGCCTTCGCCGCTGATCTGCACGCTGGTCGCCGACATAGGATCCCCACCCCTCAACCTTTGAATATCTGTCGCTGAAGTGTGCAATAGTGAATTTGTGAAAATGGTAGCAATACTGTACTCTAAGTTTTTCGAAGACCAGCGAAAAAATGCGTTCCGAAACCAACCTTTCCGATTTCAGCCTCTCTTTCGGCCCTTTTCAATTGACCCCCTCGAAAAGGCTTATCGAGAGGGATGGGACGCCGATCAAAATCGGCAGTCGGGCTTTCGACATCCTCGTTGCACTCGTGGAGAAGCCGGGAGAGGTGGTAACGAGCAGAGATCTAATTGCTCGTGCTTGGCCAAACCTTGTTGTCGAGGAAAGCAGTCTTCGCGTTCATATGGTAAGCCTTCGCAAAGCACTCGGCGATACAGTTGAAGAGAATAAGTATATCGCCAATATTCCAGGGCGCGGATATAGTTTCGTGGGGTCCCTCAGCCGAAGTAATGGAATGGCTGGTTCCAACGGCACAGACGCCGTCTCCTGCATTCTTCCTCGTCCTCTGACTCACATTATCGGCCGCGACGCAGTGATCTCCACCGTTTCGGAACTCATCCAGAAGGCACCGATTGTAACCTTGCATGGCCCCGGCGGGATCGGCAAGACAACCGTCGCCGTTGCTGTTGCCTATGCGCAGCAGGTGGATTTTGATGGCGCAGTCCTATTTGTCGATCTCGGATCGCTCGTCCGCCCGGATCTCGTACCCAGCGCGCTCGCAAGCACAGCGGGGCTGATGGTTCAATCAGACGATCCTACGGAAAGTCTGGTTCAATTTTTCAACCGGAGGAGAATGCTGATCGTTTTCGATAGCTGTGAACACGTGATTGATGCAGTGGCACAACTGTCCGACCACCTCGTCCGCGAGGCTTCAGAAGTGAGGGTACTCGTCACGAGCAGAGAACAACTACGCGTCGATGGCGAGTACGTGTACCGTCTTCCGCCTTTGGATGTGCCGCCAAAGGGCAAAATGTTCACTGTCGACGAGATCTCCTCACGTTCTCTGCGACTCGCTTCTTTGTGGAGCGGGCCTATGCCAGCGGGCCGGCTTTTAAGCTTACCGAAGAGAATGCATCAGTGGTTGCCGAAATCAGCCGCAGTCTCGAGGGCATAGCACTTGCACTGGAGCTTGCGGCAAGGCGAACGGGAGTACTCGGGCTGGATCAAACAGCAGCTCTTCTCGATAATCGGTTGCAGTTGCAGTGGAAAGGGTCACGCACTGCATCGCCGCGCCACCAGACGCTGCACGCTATGTTGGATTGGAGCTACAATCTTATCAGCGAACCAGAGCAGCGGGTGCTCAGGCGGGTGTCCGTGTTCGTGGGCGGTTTCTCCCTTGAAGCGGCCCAAGCCGTGGCGTCGGACACCGAGATTGATGATGTCCAAGTCATTGCAATCCTGGAACTCCTTGCTGACAAGTCACTCGTCCTTCATCAGCTAGACGATAGTGCGAACCGATATAGGCTGCTCGATACTACCCGCACCTATGCCCGGAACAAACTGGTGGCGAGCGGTGAGGAAACAGACACTCTTCGAAGACATGCTCGCTTTTGCATCTCGTTTCTCGGCCGAACAGCCGATGCTTCATCCGGGGAGTTGCTTGCCAGTTATCGCCAAGCTCGAAAGGCTCTGCTGGGGGACGTCCGTGCGGCGCTGGAACTGTGCTTCTCGGCTGACGGAGATCGCGATCTCAGCTTGGCTCTTGCGGCTGCCGCGACTGCACTGTTCATTGAGCTGTCACTAGTGGCGGAATGCCGTTCCTGGGCAGAGCGTGCGATTGCAGCCCTCGAAAGCAGCGAGCGTGGAACGAAGTGCGAACTAGAGTTGCAGGCTTCTTTGGGGCACGCAATGATGTTTTGCGAAGGCAACGACGACCGGGTTCAGACAGCCCTTGAAAGAGGCCTAACCATTGCCGAGAAGCTCGAAGACCCGTTCGCACAGTTCAGGCTTCTTAGCCGATTGCACATGTATTTTCGGAGGACGGGAGAGTTTGACAAGCTTCTTCCGATCGCTGAGCGCGCGGAACAAATCTCTGCAGATTTGCGTGACCCTATTGCTGTCTCTGCGGCGAATGTTCTCTTGGGTGTGTCCTATCATCTGCTTGGCGATCAAGCGGCCGCTCAAGCTCATCTGGAAGCATGCACTCACTATGCTTCGCCCGCAGGGCAGGTCGGAGCAAGCCACTTCGCATTCCATCGCAGTCCTCAGATTGCGATAGCGCGAGCACTTTGGCTACAGGGGCATCCAGATGCGGCAGAAGCTATGGCCGACGGTGTTGCGAAAGAGCTTGCTCCGCGTCAGGACGTCGTCACTTTCTGCATCGCATTGATCTGGGCCATATCAGTTTTCCAGTGGACAGGAAACTGGGCTGCCGCGGCGACCCACACTGAAAGGCTGATCGACGAGGCAGAAAGGCATTCGCTGGCGCCGTATCGCGCGGTCGGTCTCGGCATAAAAGGCGAGACGTTGATAGCCGAAGAGAAACTGGATGGCGGAATCAAAATCCTGAGAGAAGCTCTCCGGAGCCTAAAAAGAGAGCGCTACGAACTTTATACTTCCGGCTTCCGCTGCACATTGGCGCAAGCTCTCGCCTCTAGGAAGCACTTCGATCAGGCACTGTCAATTATAGATGACGCCATTGGGAAGGTGGCAGCTCATGGCACGGCCTTCAACTTACCAGAGTTGATACGTGTTCGTGGTGATGTCCTCATAATGGCTGGAGATTGGGCGGAGGGGGAAAAATGCCTTGAACAGTCCCTTGCCTTGGCGGATCGACAGGCATCACTGTCCTGGCGTTTGCGAACCGCAACAAGCCTGGCACGGCTTCGGTCTTATCAAGGTCGGAACGAGGAAGCTCGCCAAACACTTTCACAGGTCTATGATCTTTTCATGGAAGGTTTTGACACTGCAGATTTGCAGGTGGCCAAACGTCTGTTGGTAGAGCTGAGCTGAAGCTCCTAGACCGGCGCGCCATACGCAAAAATGGGCCGCAATCAGACAGCCGCTCATTTCGCTACCAGTCTCCACAATGCAATCTATGCGGCTTTCGAAGCACGGAACGTGAGCATCCAATGCTGATGGCGAACCTCGTCACTTAACCTGAGTCCCGTCGCAAGAAGGGACCGCACTGGGTTCGATGTGAAGCGCTTCGCAACCGAGATCTCCAGCGTGGCCTGCGGCAATATCTTCTGCCTTCGGGCCGTTGCAAAAGTCGACGTAAACGGCCGACATGGATCAAACTGCTCCCTTGATCGTCACCGGAATGGTGCGCTTTGCCTTGGCGAATCCCTTATCGGTTGCCATGAATCGCTGGACCATTGGTACAACAAGCTTAGCGGGATCGAGCGGAATCTTCTCGCCGGTAGTACGAGTGAGGATTTCGGCATAAGTCTGCAAGTCCCTGAACACTGGCGCCGGCAGTTCGACAGTGATCTTGACCGGCCTGTCATCGGGAATGGTGGATAGTCTCAGCTTTGTCATGATGGTTCCCTCGCGGTTCCGTAGGGCTGCATGACCAAATCCCGGCCCACGACCACGCGCACCGGGAAGCCGGGACGCACCGTGAGCGTTGGCTGGATATTGAGCTGGCGACGCACGATCTGCTGCCCGATGTCGGAGGCGGAATCCTGGGTACTTTCGCGGATGGCGCGGGCGATGTCGCTCTCATCGTCGCTGGAGAGTTCCGTCCCGACGCCGAGCAGTGTCGAAAGAACCGCAGCGCGGAAAATCTGGCCCCAGTGGTAGTCCACCTCGTCCTCCAGGCCGGAGAAGCCTTGCGTGTCGGCGCCGGGTAGCCGCTCCAGCACGATGGAGGTGCCGTCTGGCATGACAATCCGGTTCCAGACGAGAAGGACGCGACGCTGACCGAAAGCGACTTGACTGTCATATTGGCCGATCAGCCGTGCGCCCTGCGGGATGAGGAGATACGTTCCCGTCGGACTGTCGTAGACATGACTCGTCACCTGTGCTGTGATCTGGCCGGGCAGATCGGAATTGATGCCGGTGATCAACGCGGCGGGGATGACGGCACCAGCCTGCAGAACATAGGGCGAGGCCTTCTCCTGGACGCGGTCGGGGCTGACGGTGCGTCGGTCGGTCTCGGCATTGACGAAGGCGAGCTTTCGGTCCTGCATATTCTGCACAGATCCCGGATCGGTCGGCGGCGGCTCCGCCGAAAGCGGCAGGCCCGCCGCCGGATCGTCGCCCGATCTCGCCACGACGGCCTCGCCGCCGGCAGTGCGTTCTCCACGGCTGTCGGTAAACAGCCTTGCCACACGGGCGGCCTCGATCTCGGCAAGGCGGCGCTGTTCCTCCGGGTCGGCGCCTGGCGTCTCGATGGCGGGCGGCGCGACGGGCTGGCCTCGCTCCTGCGCACGGCGGATCGGCCGGCCGAGATCGCCGGGCAGCGCCGGCCCCAGCTCCGGAACGTCCGGACGCGGCAGGCCGGTGTAGTCGCGCGGCAGGTTCTGCAAACCGTCCGCCGTCGAGCGATTCTCGGTGCTGTAGAGTTCCGCAGGCTGCTCGCTGCCGTGGCGGCTCGAATCGAGCGCCCAGACCAGCGCACCGAGAATCGCGACGGCGCTGACGCCGCCAAGTCCGACCAGCATTTTGCGAGAGAGCCGCGTGACGCGGGGCGGCTCGGGCCGCAGGCGCAGCTTGGCGCGAATGTCGCCGCCGGGAGATGGATTCTGAGCATCTGTCATCGGAACAGCCCCGCGCTGCGCGCCGATCTACGCCCATCGGTGCGCACGATCCGCACGCGCTTTTCGGAAGACTTGTCGCCAAGGCGCAGTTCGGCCGCTGCAAACAGCCGATCCACAACATAGTAGTTCTGGCGGGAACGGTAGTTGACCAACTCGGAATTGCCCGACGGGCCGATGACGAAGAGCGGGGGCATCTCTCCCTGGCCGATGCCGGCCGGGAACTCGATGTAGACCTTCGAGCCGTCGTCGAAGGCGCGCAACGGTTTCCAGGGTGCCAAGTCTCCCTCGATGCGGTAGCGGAAGTTAAGCTTCGAGATGTCGACGCCGGTCGCGACGGGCCGCGCGGCGGTCGCTCTTGCGTTCTGCCGGCGTAGCGCAATTAGCTGGTCCTGTGGATATTGCCACGAGACCGAAGCCATATAGGTCGAGGGCGTGGAGCGCAGCTCCATGTGGTAGGTGCGCCGATCAGTGTTGATGATGAGGTTGGTCTGAAGGTCGGGCCGTATTGGTTTCACCAGGATATGAATCTGCCTGCGGTCCCCTGCCCCACTTTCGGTGTCGCCGATGATCCAGCGCACCGTGTCGCCGGCCGCGACCGGGCCGGAGCCGACAAGCTGCTCGCCAGGCTGGAGCGCGATGTCCGTGATCTGACCCGGCGCGGCATAGACCTGATAGAGAGCGCCGGGCGAGAAGGGATAGACCTGAACGGCATTGATGAAGCCATCGCGGACAGGCTGCACGCGCGCTGCCTTGTTGGCTTGCGTGACACGGGCCTTGGGATCGGGAGGCTCGGGGTTCTCCTCCACTCCGTCGACGGGCTTCAACTGGCCTGGCAGCGGTAAGGGTTTAGGCAATTCCACGACCTTCACCGGGCCGGGCGGATCGACCGTCAGCATGGCAGGTGCCGCGTTATCATAATCGATCTCCGGCGGGATATAATTCTTCGCGCAGCCAGCGAGCGCTGCCGCGGACACCAGCGTGGCCAGCAAAGCGGAAGTGCCTTTCCTGTTTTCCCCCCTCATGATCCCATCTCCTTTGACCAGTTGATTGCGTTGACGTAGACGCCAAGCGGGTTCGCTCTGAGGCGTTCGGCAGTGCGGGGTTGCTGGATCACCACGGTCAGGATGGCGGTCCAGCGCTCGGTCCCGGAGAGTTGGCCGTTCTCGTAGGCCCGCTCGGTCCAGGCGATGCGGAAGGAGTCTGGCGAGGCGCGGATCACCGAGGAAATCTCGACGGCGATCTGCTGCTTTCCGACCTTGGTGAACGGGTCGTTCGAACGGGCATAGTCGTTGAGCGCGATGGCGCCGCGATCGGTCGTGTATTCGTAGGCGCGCAACCAGTTCTGGCGCACGATGATCGGGTCGGCGGGGATCGAACGGACCTGCTCGATGAAGCGGGCGAGATGCCATGCGATCTGCGGATCGGTAGGTTCGTAGTCGGCAAAGGCCGAGGCCACGGCCTGCGCCTCGCCGAACTTGTCGACCTGCACGACCCAGGGCACGATGGTTCCGCGCGTCGACTGCCAGACGAGTGCGGCGGCGAAGCCGCCGGCCAGCAGCAGCGAGCCAAACGCCATAAGCCGCCAGTTCCTCGCCTGCATACGGGCGGAGCCGATGCGCTCGTCCCAGGCCTGGGTCGCCTTCTGGTAAGGGGTCTCGGGTTCAGGCGTGCGTGCGTAGCGCACTGATGGTCTTTTGAAGGGGTTCATCTGCGGTCATCCTGATCGAGTGAGACATTCATGGAGCCGCCGCCGTGGTCGCCGGACCGGACTGCGTGGGCAGCGGCGGTCGCGCCGTGGCTCATGGTCTGGCCACGCTTCATGCGGGCGGCCCAGGCCGGTTGCTCCGACGAGGGGGCGGCAGCGGTGCCGCCACTGGACCCGTCCATGCTGGCGCCGGGCGATTGACCGCCTGTCGCGGTCCATGCGCCGGCCTGGCCGGAGCGATAGCTGGAGCGCAGGGCCCCGGCGGCACGCGACATCGCCTGCCGCGCGGGCTGGGCTGCGGCGGAGGCCCCGGCCCTTGCAACACCGCCCAGTCCGGCGGCGACGGCGCCCATGCCGCTCTGACCGGACGTGGCGGCGGCGAGCCCGTAGGCCGTGGATGTGCTGCCGGCCATATGCGCGCCGCCGCGTGCGGCGGCCGCGCTCATGCGCCCGCCCGCTCCGATCGCAGCGGCACCACCACTCAGTCCCGCACGCGCGCCCATGTAGCCCGCCGCTCCCATACCGGCGACGGCGAGCCCGGTGCCCACGGCGGCGCCCGCGCCGAGCTGCGGGGCGCCGGAAATAAGGCCGGTGGCGATGCCGAGACCGAAGATGGACAGACCCATCAGCGCCAACGCGCCGAGCGCCAGCGACATGGCGTCGGTGACGGTCGGCTCGCCCGGAAAGCCCGAGGTGAACTCGCCGAACAGGCCGGAGCCGATGCCGACAATCACGGCGAGCACGAGGATCTTGACACCCGAGGCGACGATATTGCCGAGCACCTTTTCGGCGAGGAAGGCCGTCTTGCCGAAGAGCGCGAACGGGATCAGCACGAATCCCGCCAAGGTGGTCAGCTTGAACTCGATGAGCGTGACGAAGATCTGGACGGCGAGAACGAAGAAGGCGATCAAAACGATCACCCAAGCGGTCATCAGCACGACGATCTGGATCAGGTTCTCGAAGAAGGAGATATAGCCCATCAGCTCGCTGGCGGCCTCGAGGATCGGATTGCCGGCGTCAATGCCGACCTGGGCGACGCGGCCTGGCTGGAGAAGTTCGGAACCGGAGAGCGACGATCCGCCAGCCTGGAGGCCGAGGCCGGAGAAGCTCTCGAAGACGATGCCGGCGAGCGCGTTGAAGTTGCCGATGATGAAGGCGAAGAAGCCGATATAGAGCGTCTTCTTCACCAGCCGCTGAAGCACGTCCTCGTCCGCGCCCCAAGCCCAGAACAGGCCGGCGAGCGTGATGTCGATGACGATCAGCGTGGTGGTGAGAAACGCCACCTCGCCGCCGAGCAGGCCGAAGCCGGAGTCGATATAGGCGGTGAAGGTGCCCAGGAAGCGGTCGATGACGCCGACATCGTTCACGGGTGCGAGCGCTCCCTGCGCGTTTCGAGGAAACGCCGACGATGCTCGGCCCACACCTCCTTGCAGGTGGCATCGTCGGCAGCCGCCATGCCCAGGTCGCGGCAGCGAACCAGTTCGGTATTTGCGGGCTCGCCGCCCGGATCACGGAGGCGGCTGGTGGGGGCGGTGTCCTCCGAGCCTACCTCGCGCAGCGCAACGACGGCGGCAATCATGGCTGCGCCGATGGCGAGGGCGGCGATCATCCGGGCGGCGATCTTCAGGTCCATCGCGTGTGTGCCCTCACTCGTTGAACATGCGCACGGTGGACGGGGTGTAGTCTCGGCCGGCCATGAAGCGACCGAACTGCTCGCGGGCCTGTTCCTGCGCGGCCGCGCGCCGCGACTGCTCCAGCGCGTCGGCCCGCCCCTGGGCCGCGAGCATGGCGGTGAGATCGGCGATCTGGCTCGCCTGTACGGCGAGCAACTGGTTGCCGGCCTGTGTCGCCTGAAGGATTCCGGCAGCGGACTGGCTGGCATCGACCAGGTTGCGAGTCTGTGCCTGCGTGCCCTCGATATTGCCGACCGCGACGGCTCCGGCTTTCAGCGAGTGCTCGAAGGCGGAGACGGACTGCCGCCAGCGCTCGCGGGCGGCGGTGACGAGTTGCTCGCCGGTCTTGTCGGCGGCGAAGTCGCGATAGGTCGCGGAGAACTGGTTCTCGATGTCCTGTACGCTGTAAGCGAGGCGCTCGGCTTCGCCGAGCAGGCTCTTCATCTCCGAGAAATTGCCCTCGATCCGGGACAGCATCGATGTCGGCAGGCTGGTCAGATTCTTCGCCTGATTGATAAGCATCTGCGCCTCGTTGGCGAGCGAGGTAATCTGGTTGTTGATCTGTTCCAGCGTGCGTGTCGCGGTCAGAACATTTTCCGCGTAATTGGACGGATCGAACACGATCAGCGCCGAGACCGGTGTGGCGACCAACGCGATGCCGATGGAAAGTGTGCCGGCTGCAAGAGCGTGATGAAGGCGGGAATGTTGGGGCATGGTCAAACCTCCTGTTCGGATGACGGATGGGTGGGATCAAGATCTTCCGCCGTGACGGATTCATCGGCTGCGACGGACCTGTCCGGCGCATCCGCGGACGCGGACTGGTCGATGACGTTTGTAATGTCGGGGATGAGGTCGGCGGCCCAGCCAAGGCCATTGGCCCGCAGCCATGCTTCAAGGAAGTGAGGGCGTACGCCCTCACGGAGCAGCTCGTCGATCAGGGCATGGGCCGCCTTGTCGGAAGCTCCGCACAGGATGAGTGCGATGTGGCCCAGGCCGAGTTCGAACAGGCGGTTGCCGCGCCGCGACTGGCAGTAATAGTCACGCTTGGGCGTTGCCCGCGCGACGATCTCGATCTGGCGATCGTTCAGGCCGAACTGGCGATAGACGGCAGCGATCTGCGGCTCGAGGGCGCGTTCGTTGGCGAGGAAGATGCGTGTCGGGCAGCTCTCGACGATGACAGGGGCGATCGGCGATGCTTCGATGTCGGCGAGCGACTGCGAGGAGAAGACGACGGAGACGTTCTTCTTGCGCAGCGTCTTCAGCCATTCCTTAATCTTGTCGGCGAAGTCGCCGTCATCGAGCGCACGCCAGCCCTCGTCGATAATGAGAAGCGTCGGCCGCCCATCGAAGCGGGCCTCGATGCGGTGGAAGAGATAGGAGAGCACGGCGGGAGCGGCCTTGGTGCCTATCAGCCCCTCGGTCTCGAAGGCCTGGACGGACGCCTCGCCGAGCCGTTCGGTCTCGGCGTCGAGCAGCCGACCATGCGCGCCGCCGATGCAATATGGTTTGAGTGCCTGCTTGAGCGCGTTAACTTGCAGCAGAACGGTCAGGCCGGTGATGGTGCGCTCGTCGACCGGCGCCGAGGCGAGTGAGGTGAGCGCCGACCAGAGATGCTCCTTCACTTCCGGGGTGATGGTCACGCCCTCGCGCACGAGAATGTCGACCAGCCAGTCGGCCGCCCAGGCGCGCTCGGGCGTGTGATGGATGCCGGCGAGCGGCTGGAGCGAGACGGAGGTGGAAACGGCATCGTCCGACAGCGAGCCGCCCAGGTCCTGCCAGTCGCCGCCCATCGCCAGCGTGGCCGCCCGAATCGAGCCGCCGAAATCGAAGACGAAAACTTGGGCATGCGCGTAGCGGCGAAACTGGAGCGCCATGAGCGCGAGCAATACGGATTTGCCTGCGCCGGTAGGGCCGATGACGACCGTGTGGCCCACATCGCCGATATGAAGCGCGAAACGGAACGGCGTCGCGCCTTCGGTCTTGGCATAGAAGAGCGGTGGCGCATCGAAGTGCTCATCCTTGGCCGACCCCGCCCAGACCGCTGAAAGAGGGATCATATGGGCGAGGTTGAGCGTCGAGATCGGCGGCTGCCGGACGTTCGCGTAAGTCTGGCCGGGGATGGAGCCGAGCCAGGCTTCAATGGCGTTGACGCCCTCGACGATCGAGGTGAAGTCTCTGGCCTGGATCACCTTCTCGACCAGCCTCAGCTTCTCGTCAGCGATGGCGCGATCCGCGTCCCAGACCGTCACCGTGGCTGTGACGTATGCTTCGCCGACCTGATCGGAGCCGAGATCCTGCAAGGCGGCGTCGGCGTCGGCGGCCTTGTTGGCAGCGTCGGTGTCCGTCAGCACCGACGCCTCATTGGTCATCACCTCCTTGATGATGGCGGCGACGGACTTCCGCTTGGCGAACCACTGCCGCCGTATCTTCGTGACCAGGCGGGTAGCCTCCAGCTTGTCGAGCATGATCGCGCGTGTCGACCAGCGATAGAGGAAGGCGAGACGGTTGAGATCATCGAGGATTCCGGGGAACGTCGTGGTCGGGAATCCGATCACGGTCAGTGTACGCAGATGGAGATCGCCCAGTCGTGGCTCCAGCCCGCCGGTCAGCGGCTGGTCGGCGAGCAGCGCATCGAGGTGCATCGGCATCTCGGGCATGCGGACGCGATGACGGGTCGTCGAGATGGTCGAGTGCAGATAGGTCAGGGTCTCGCTATCATCGAGCCATTCGGCCTCCGGCACGAACCCTTCGACAAGGTTGAGGACGCGATCTGTACGATCGACGAAGCCTTTGAGCAGTTCCCAGGGGTCGACGCCGCTTCGTTCCCGGCCCTCGTAGAGCCAACTTTCTATACGGGAGGCTTCCTCGGCCGGCGGCAACCAGACGAAAGTAAGGAAATAGCTGCTCTCGTAGAGAAGGCCGGATTCCTCGAACTGCTCGCGGCGCTCGATGTCGAGGAGCGCGGACGCGCTGTCGGGATACAGGCTGGCGGGATAGTCGGTGGCGGGGTTGCGCTGGGCTTCGACGAAGATGGCCCAGCCCGAGCCGAGGCGGCGCAGCGCATTGTTGAGGCGCGCGGTCGTGGCGACCAGTTCGGCCGGCGTGGCGCTGTCGAGATCGGGACCGCGAAAGCGCGCGGTGCGCTGGAAGGAGCCATCCTTGTTGAGCACCACCCCCGGTGCCACGAGCGCTGCCCAGGGCAGGAAGTCGGCGAGGCTGGCGGAACGCTTGCGGTACTCAGAGAGATTGAGCATGGCGACCTCACACGCCTAGATGGGCCGGATAGCGCAGGTGCCGTCGCACCACGTCGACAAACTGGGCGTCGCGCTTCGCCGCCCACACGGCCGCGAAATGGCCGATCACCCAGATGGCGAGGCCGGCGATCCAAAGGCGCAGGCCGAGCCCAACCGCACCGGCAAGCGTACCGTTGAGAATGGCGACAGAGCGTGGAGCGCCGCCGAGCAGGATCGGCTCGGTCAGCGCGCGATGGACCGGCGCGAAGAAGCCGCGAACGTCCTCTTCCATCATCAGACGAGCGCTCCGCCACCGAAGGAGAAGAAGGACAGGAAGAAGGAGCTGGCCGCGAAAGCGATGCTCAATCCGAACACGATATGGATCAGCCTGCGAAAGCCGCCGGCCGTGTCGCCGAAGGCGAGCGTCAGGCCGGTGATAATGATGATGATGACGGCGACGATCTTGGCGACAGGGCCTTCGATGGATTCTAGGATCTGTTGAAGCGGTTCCTCCCACGGCATGGAGGAACCGGCGGCACGGGCGGGAAGCGCGGTCAGCACGGTGGCGGCAGCGAGCGCGGTCGCGTGGACCAAGCCGCTGCGGATTCGGGCGGGGATGGAAGGCGTCATTGTTCGTCTCCTTCGGGACGGCGTTGCGGATCGGGTACGAGCTGCGCGTTGAGGGTGCGGTAATCGCCGGTCGCGGGATCGAGCCCCTCGACAAGGGCGATCTCCGCCAGCCGGCGTTCGGCGCCGCGGCCAGCGAGCACTACAATCAGGTCAATCGTCTCGGCGATCAGCGCGCGCGGGACCGTGACCACGGCCTCCTGCACGAGCTGCTCCAGCCGACGCATCGCGCCGATCGCGGTGCTGGCATGGATCGTGCCGATGCCGCCGGGATGGCCGGTGCCCCACGCCTTGAGCAGGTCGAGGGCCTCCGCTCCGCGCACCTCGCCGACCGGGATGCGGTCGGGGCGCAGGCGCAGGGACGACTTCACCAACTCGGAGAGCGAGGCCACGCCGTCCTTGGTGCGTAGCGCCACGAGGTTGGCCGCGGCGCATTGCAGCTCGCGGGTGTCCTCGATCAGCACCACGCGGTCGGCGGTCTTTGCCACC
Organism: Phyllobacterium phragmitis; assembly: GCF_002980495.1. Lineage (GTDB taxonomy): Bacteria > Pseudomonadota > Alphaproteobacteria > Rhizobiales > Rhizobiaceae > Paramesorhizobium > Paramesorhizobium phragmitis. The sequence continues at coordinate 110,458 of NZ_PVBR01000008.1, read as the reverse complement.
TCCGCCAGCAGGGCATTCGTCAGCGTGGTCTTGCCGGTCGAAGTGCCGCCGGCGACGAGAATGTTTTTCCGCTTCTCGACGGCGAGGCGCAGCACGTCGGCCTGGGCTGCCGTCATGATACCGGACGCGACGTAGTCGGCGAGCGTGAAGACGGCGACGGCAGGCTTGCGGATGGCAAAGGCGGGCGCCGCAACGACCGGAGGCAGGAGACCTTCGAAGCGCTCGCCCGTCTCCGGCAGTTCGGCTGAGACGCGAGGGCTGCCCGGATGGACTTCGGTGCCGACATGATGCGCGACCAACCTGACAATGCGCTCGCCATCGGCCGGGATCAGAAGGTCGTCCGTGGCGATCAGCCCTTCTCTCAGCCGGTCGACCCAGAGCCGCCCGTCAGGGTTCAACATCACCTCAACGATCGAAGGGTCTTCGAGATAGCGCGCAATGGCGGGACCGAGCGCCGTGCGCAGCATGCGCGCGCCGCGCGATAGTCTTTCATTCTGGTGATGGTGTGCCGGCATCTCGCCCCCGTTTCCGGCCACCCACGAAACGATCGGATGGCAACGGGGACAATTAAGAAAGGCACAATTTGCGCGCGCGCAACACTATTCTTCGGCGTAACGTACGCGGTCGTAGGCAATCGAAAAAATACAGGCAGTATTCGGCGGCCCGAGCCGGTAGATAGCCACCTCCGTGAAGGTTAAGCCGAATCAACCGCGCGGCTTTATGGCATCAACGAAGGTCTTCACAACCGGGTTAGTGTTTTCGGGCTTCCAGCAGGCAATGTAGCCGAGGCGGGTCGCTCCATGGCCATCATGGACGGGCCGAAACACCACGCCGAGGCTGGTGAGCCCCATCGCGGACTCGCACTGCAGCGCAATGCCCTGGCGATCGGCTACCTCGCTCAAAATGCTTTCGCGGCTAAGGTGACGCGCAAGAATCTCCGGGTGGTCCGAGGGTGCTGCAAGATGGCGAAGCAGTATGTGGCGGATGTCGGGGCCAGGATCGTGGTGGCTGATGAGGAAGCGCTCGCTCTTCAGTTCCGGCCAGTAGATGAGGGGTCTGTCGACGAGTGGATGACATTCCGGCAACGCGACCACGAGACGTTCGGCCCATAGCGTGACCGATGCAAAGTCCTTGCACTTGCCGGCGTCACCGAGGATGACGGCAAGATCTATCCTGTCAGACTGCAGGCCGGCCATCAATTCGGTGAAGGGAACTTCAACCAATTCCACCTCGATATCGGGATATTGCTCCCGGAAATCGTGCAGCGCGGCGCGGAAAGCTCCGGCCGAGAGCGATTTGTAGAAGCCAACGAGGAGGCGTCCCACCTTCCCGGCAGCACTAGCTTTCGCGCGTTCGGTCAGCCGCTCGACATCCTCGATAATGCGGCGCGCGGAGACAAGGAATTCCTCTCCGGTCGGCGTGAGGCGCGCGCCTGAGGTCGAACGGTCGAACAAGGCAATGCCACCAAGCTCGTCCTCCACCTCCTTGATGCGCTTGCTGACGATCGGCTGCCGGACATTGAGTTCGTGCCCGGCAGCGCTGAAACTGCCGTTGCGCGCGCTAGCCAGGATGTAGCGAAGGTGGCGCAGTTCCAATCGTTTCCCTCCCGCGAGGCGCTTTTTAGCTGGACGATTTCTCCACCTCGCGATCGCCGTGGCTCTTGAATTTTTCTACAACTCCCTTGTGGGTTTCATCTGTCTGGCACCCGCAACTATTAGAGCTTGTAGTTTCTCGATAAGCCGCGTGTCGTGCAACACGCCTGCGAGGATAGGATATTCAATCGTGGCGATATGAGCATTGATGCGCGCGAGCAACAACTGCGATATTCCGAGCCGATCGCTTGGCACCTGATCTTGGCACAACGCCTCCATTGTGAGGATCAATTTGCCAAGCGACGATCTTCATCAGCTCTTGATAAAGGTGAGCAGGTCCGGATTGACGGTATCGGCGTGCGTCGTAAGCATGCCATGGGGGAAACCGGGATAAATTTTCAGCGTGCTGTTCTTGATTAACTCGGCCTGAAGCAGAGCGGCGTCCTGGTATGGCACGACCTGGTCGTCATCGCCGTGCATTACGAGGGTCGGCACGGTGATCGCCTTGAGATCTTCCGTCTGATCCGTCTCGGAGAAGACCTTGATGCCTTCATAGTGTGCCAAAGCACCGCCCATCATTCCCTGACGCCACCAGTTCTGGATGGCGCCCTGCGAGACCTTCGCCCCCGGGCGATTGAAGCCGTAGAACGGGCCCGAGGGCACATCAAGGTAAAACTGTGCCCTATTGCCCGCGAGCGCCTTGCGGTAACCGTCGAAAACCTCGATTGGGGTGCCACCGGGGTTCGCCTCGGTCTTGAGCATCAGCGGAGGAATCGCGCTGACCAGCACTGCCTTGGCGACGCGGCCGTTGGGTTGGCCAAACTTCGCGACATAACGCCCGACTTCGCCGCCACCGGTCGAATGGCCGATATGGATGGCATTTCGCAAATCCAGGTGCTCGACGACCGCGAAGGCATCAGCTGCATAGTGATCCATATCGTTGCCGGTATCCACCTGCGAGGAACGGCCGTGACCACGTCGGTCGTGAGCGACCACGCGATAGCCATTCGCCAGGAAGAACAGCATCTGCGTGTCCCAATCGTCCGACGACAATGGCCAGCCATGATGGAACATGATCGGCTGAGCGTCCTTCGGCCCCCAATCCTTGTAAAAGATATCGGTGCCGTCCTCGGTCTTCACGAATCCACTGCTCATGTGAAGCTCTCCTTTCGAGCTGTCGCTGAGTATTGTGTTCTGCGCTAGTGCCGCGACGGGAAGCTGCGACGTCGCGCGAGAGCGGAAACAGATGCCATCTCGCCTACAGCGGCGGTGGACCGTAGCCCCGGGAAAAAGTTTTCGGATGACGAAATGATCGTGGCCATGACTTTTTTGTCCTCTCCGGCAAAACCCGCAGGAAAGAAGCTAAAGAAGGACATGGCGATCGAGAATAGTACGCACGGCTCGCGCACTAATACCAACGTATCAAACAGATCATCTCCGCGGATCAGGATGATCTCGTGATCGGCCCGCCGCTTATCGGACCACGGCGACAGCAACGTAATGATTCTATGACAAAGAACGCCAATAGGCAGCCTCGGTGGAGGCTGCCTATTTCGTTTCAAGATTGCTCCATCGGCTACGGTCCCGTCGTCCGAACCGACGGTCATCGGAGCTATCATGGCGTCTATGTCTGAACCAGCGATCTACCGCCTGAATCGAAATGGCAGATCGTTCTGTTCGCTGGGACCGAAGTCATCCGCAGCATTGTAACCTCTGTAGGCCCGGTCCATGCCACTGGGCAGGGCTGGGACATGATAGGGTGCGGTCATCCGGCTCTGGCCGGTGCTGGAGGTGATAGCTCCGATGTCAGGGCCACCGGAGTACTGTCTGAGACGAGGCGGCAGATCATTCTGTTCGCTGACGCCGAAGTCGTCCGCTGCGTTGTAGCCGGAGTATCCCTGCGCATTGGCGCCGAAAAGGCCGAGCCCAAGCAAGGCAGAAGTGGACGTGAGAAGGATGAACTTGCGCATTGCATTTCCTTTCGTGTTGGCTCTGTTGGGTCAGGGTGCTTCTGACCGCGCTGGTACGGTTGAAAGGCTACCGGACGCCCTGTACGCCAACCACCACCCATGCATGTGCCGGTCACGTCGGTAGGTGTTAGCGCGCTAACACTCTGGTTTTCCAGAGCCATCCGCTCGTGCGGGTGGCTTCGCAAATTCACATTCCCGTACCGCCAGATAGTCCAAATGGGCTGGCTCCAGACGCGCACTTGGAGGGAAATGATCGGCTATTCCCGCGAGCGCTGAGGCTGGATCGAGCACGAGCCGATTGCTCCGGTCGCTTCGCGCTTTGGAAATCCTACACCACCCAGCCCTGCTCGACCGGCAGAACATGGCTGACCATGTCGATGGTCCCGCAGATGTAGCAAGGCTTGCCGGTTGTCGTGCTCATTGCCGCCTCCCCTCCCCAGAGAGCAGGCCGATCAGACGACGACCCGAGCGGCGTAGGATGGCCGCTCCAGCAACCGTGCCAGCAGCGTCAATCCGCGTTCGAGCGCGGCCCGATCAGGCGCTACGCCGAGCGATACGCGAACCGCCCGCTCGGGATCGCCTGAGATCGAAAACGCGCCGGAAGGGACAATGGCGATACCGGAACGGTCCGCCTCGGCGGCGAATTCCTCGGCGCGCCAATGGTCGGGAAGCTTCAGCCACAGATGATGGCCGTTCGGATCGGCGAAGAAGGTGGCCGTGCCGAGCGCGGTAGCGGCAAGCTTCTGTCGTTCCGCACTTTCGTGCCGCACGGCATCGGTGACCTCACGCGCTGTCCCGTCCGCAATCCAGCGCGCCGCGAGTGCTGCCATCAGCGGCGGGGCCATCAGGCTCGTCGCGCGCAGGATGCCCGCAAGCCTCATCGCCCCACCGGCATCGGGCGCAACCGTATAGGCGATGCGCAGCGCCGGCGTCAGGCATTTGGAGAGCGTGGCGATGTGCCAGGTGATATCCCCAGCGATCTCGGCGAAGGTCGGTACGACTTGCTCTCGAAGGCAGGAATAGGGGTCGTCCTCGATAATTGCGACGGAATGGCGGCGCGCGATTTCCGCGATTTCGCGCCGCCGCCCCTCGGGAAGCGTCGCCGTCGTTGGATTGTCGATGGCCGGAATGACATAGAGAGCCCGCGGACTGCGCTCATGGCAAACACGCTCAAAATCCTCCGGCACAATGCCATTCTCATCTATGGCCAGACCGACGAGCGGCAGATTCAATTGTGCGGCAACTGCCTTGAAACCGGGATAGGTCAGTCGTCCGGCGGCCAGAGCCTCGCCTGGCTTAAGCAGCGCCGAGCAGATGGCAAAGAGCGCACTCTGCGCGCCGCCAGCGACGATGACGCGGTCAGGCGCAAGCGAGCCGAGCCGTTCCGCAAGCCAGGCCGCGCCTGCGGCGCGGTCCGGCGCGCTGCCTTCGCTTTGCTGGTAGTGAAGCCGCAACATGCCCTGCGGCGCAGAAAGGATGCCTGCGATGGCCTCGGGAATGCGGCGCTGGAGGGCCGCGCCCGCAGGTTGCGGCGGAATGTTCATGCTGAGATCCACCGGACGGTCGGCGGAAGCCGCCGCTATCTCGGGCGCCGCGCGCACGAAGCTGCCACGCCCGGCATTGGCTTCCACCAGCCCACGCCGCCGCGCCTCGTTGAAGGCGCGCGTCACCGTCGTGACGTCGATGCCCAGCGCCTCGGCAATGGCGCGCTGCGGAGGCAGACGGTCGCCCGGCTTCACCAGGCCTTGGCGAAGGTCGGCTTCGAGCGCCTCCACGAGGCCAAGATATTTGAGCCGGGAATCCTCGACGGTCCAGGGCTTCCACGAGAACATTGGTACTCCTTGCATGCTATTTTCCCATACGAAGAGATATCCTGACGATGCAACCGGACAAGATTAAGCTCCTTATACACCGCATTCTCCAGCTCGCCCGAGTCTTGATGTCTGGCGCGACAAATGCACATATTCCATACAATGATCTTACATCGATGCATACAATCCTTATATAGCGGTCAGATGTATGGGCGGATTGGCCCTTCGCATCTGTTCCCAAACGCGAAAGGAACGATCATGTCCAACAAGACCGCTTCCGCCGACCGCCAATGGCCGCCGCTCCCACCGATGAAGACGGGCATACGCGGGCGCTGCCCGCGCTGCGGCGAGGGACATCTGTTTGATGGTTTCCTTAAGCTGCGAAAGGAATGTGAGGTCTGTGGACTGGACTATTCCTTTGCCGACCCGGCAGATGGCCCCGCATTCTTTGTCATCTGCTTCGCCTGTGTGCCCAGCGTGGCTTTCGCCGTCTGGCTGGAGGTCGCCTACCAGGCGCCTTTCTGGGTGCATCTCTTTACGACAATGCCATTCATGCTCATTACCTGCATCCCCCCGCTAAGGCCGCTCAAGGGGTGGCTAGTGGCAAGCCAATATTATTACAAGGCCGAAGAGGGGCAGCTTGTAAGGCCTATCGTGTCCAGCTCGACTGGGAAACGGTAACAACCATTTGGTAAGCCGGCCCCAGAGCAATAGCTCCTGACTAAGTTTCCAAAGAGCCTCGTCACACTTCCGAGGCTCTTTGGCTCTCTGCCTTATGTGGTCAGGATGAGCGCATCCGCAGTCCCTGAAAGGAATTGAACAATGGCACGCCACCGCTCCCGCCTTTCACCGAACAAACGACAGCACAGAACTCCGCCTGGGAGAAGACGGCTGGAACAGCCGCAATCCCACCAGGTGGCGCTCACTTATACCATGGGCAGCTATGATGCGATGGCTGCGATCTCACCGCGTGCGCTGTCGATTGCGGTTGCACGAGCCTGTTCGCTGATGGCGACACCCTCGGCCCGCACGACCGTCACATCCGTGATGCCGAAGAACCCAAAGATCGCTCGGAGATAGCTCTCCTGATGATCGAGCGCTTCCGCCGGCGAACCCGGCCCGTAGAAGCCGCCGCGCGACGAGGCGATAATCAGCTTCTTGTTGCCGACAAGGCCCTCGGGGCCGCTCTCGGTGTAACGGAAGGTTGCACCGGGAACCGCGAGGCGGTCGATCCACGCCTTGAGTTGGCTGGGAATGCCAAAATTGTACATTGGCGCTCCCAGTATGATGAGGTCCGCGGCAAGGAATTCTTCCAAAGCGGACCGGCCCGCCGCGATGTCCTCACGAACCTGCGCGTTTTCCGGCGCCGTGCCCTGCGCGGCGGCAAGGTGTGCGCTTGACAGATGATCGATCTGTTGGGCGGCAAGATCGCGAACCGTCAGCTCGGCATCAGGATGTCGCCGCAGCGCAGCCTCGACGATCTCGGCGGACAGCTTTCGGCTCACCGAAGCCGGCCCGGTGATGCTCGTATCGACATGTAGGATTTTCATAGTGGTGCTCCGACGCCTGCCTGGGGTGCAGTTCAGTTTCCTTTCCTTAGCTGGGGCCGAAGTCGTCCGAAGCATTGTAACCCCTATAGATCCAACCCCTGTAGACCCGCTTCGTGTCACCGGGCTGCTCTAGAGCGGGGTAACCGGTATGCATCCTGTCCCTGTCCGTAATAACCCCGACGTCGGAGCGACCGAACTGCTGCCTGCCGTGGGATGGAAGGTCGTTCTGTTCGCTGAATCCGAAGTCGTCCGAAGCATTATATCCGGCGTGGCTCTGTGCGTTGCTGCGGCTGTTGTTCTGCGCGTAAGTGCTTCCAAGGCAGAGCCCGAGTATGGCGAGAGTAGAAGTGAGGAGAATGAACTTGCGCATTGGTCTTTTCCTTTTGATCTGAGAGGATCCATTCGATTGTTCGAGTCCTCTCTGACCGGGAATATGGACACGCGGCGCCAAACGGATAATGTCGAATAACCAGAATAGACTATATTGGAGTGCCGAAGAGTGAGCCTCATGACCGCGCCTGGTTTCGCGGAGGCAAATGCCTTCGTCACCGTCCTGGAGCAGAAGAGCTTTACAAGGGCGGCGAAACAGCTCGGCCTCTCACTGCCGCGGGTCAGCGAGTTGGTGCGCAATCTGGAAGAGCGCTTAGGCGTGCGGCTTGTCGAGCGCACCACACGGTCGGTAAGTCCTACGATTGCCGGCGAGCACCTGCTTCAGCGGCTGCGGCCTGTACTCGACGACTACCGGGCCGCGCTGGAATCCACGAACGAGTTCCGTGACAAGCCCGCGGGCCTCCTGCGGCTGACGGTGGCCCCGCCGGCCGCGGACTCTGCCCTTGAGCCGGCGGTTTCGTCATTTCTCGCGCTTTACCCTGAGATCAGTCTCGATATTTCCGTCGACAGCGGGCTGGTCGACATTGTTGCCGGCCGCTTCGATGCCGGAATCCGGGCGGGCCAGCGGCTTGAACGCGATATGATCGCCGTGCGTATCAGCAATGAAATTCCGGGCGTGGTTGTCGCTTCGCCGCGCTATCTGGCCGAACATGGCGAACCAAGGACACCGCAGGAACTGGCAGAGCACAATTGCTTCAGTGTTCGCCTGCCAAACGGGGCAACAATTCCTTGGCGTTTCCATGCGAAAGGCCGGCCGGTCGAGGCCCATGTAGACGGTCGCCTCACCGTCAACACGGCAACAATGCAGGTACGGGCAGCGGTTGAGGGCATGGGGCTCTTCCAGGCAACGCGAGAAATGGTCGCTCCCGAACTTGCTGCGGGTCGGCTTGTGACGGTCCTCGACGAATGGGCGCCGCCGCCGGTGGACGGGTTCTTCCTATACTATCCGAGCCGCCGGCAGATGCGGCCGGCCCTAAAGGCGCTGGTCGACTTTCTGCGAGAGCGCAGGCGTTAAATCAGCACCGTCTTTGGACTCAGCGACGATAGGAGAAGCAGCCAAGATGGCACGCCACTGTGGCGGCAGACCTCAACTTTCTTGGTCACTGCGAACTTGCTACTGATAGCAGAATCGTAGCAGTGAACTTGTCGCTGCGTCCTTTCAGTGCGAATTGGAGGCCGCCGGAAGCGTAAAGGAGAAGCGGGCGCCGCCATCGGAGCTGTTGTTGTCGGCAGTGAGGTGTCCGCCGTGAGTCTCGATGATGGATCGGCAGATGGGCAGGCCCATGCCCATACCCCCCTCCTTGGTCGTGAAGAAGCTCTGGAAGAGCCGACCGAGGTGCTCAGGCTCGATGCCAGGTCCGCTGTCCTCGAGTGTGCAACACACCGTGGCAGGATCAGGCGCGATGGTCCGAATGGTAATTCGGTGCGCAGCACCTCCCGCTTGGGATATTGCCTGCATCGAATTGAGGGTGAGATTGATGATCACCTGCTGGAGCTGGATTCGGTCAGCGAGCACCCGCGGCGCGATTGGCGCCGGTTGATGCGAGACGGTGACTGCCCGCGACTGAACTTCGTGGTGGAGGAACTGCAACGCCTCGCGTATGACATCGTCGAGTGAAAGCAGCGTTTGTTGGGGCGCCTGCCTGGCGGCCATAGCACGAATGCGCGCAACAATATCGACTGCGCGTCGGGCGTCCGCGACGATGCTTTCGGTCACCTCGCGCAGTTCGCTGATATCCGGCTCGGGGCGGCCGAGCCAGCGCAAGCCGGCCTCGCCGTTGGCGGCGATGGCGGCAAGCGGCTGGGTGACTTCATGGGCGATCGAGGCGGAAAGCTCTGCAAGGCTTGCAGCCTGCGAAGCGCGCGCGAGCCGATCTTGCGCCTCGCGAAGAGCCTCCTGTGCCCGGATTTCGTCGTCGATATCCACCGTCACGCCATACCATTCGAGAATGCGGCCATCCTCGTCGCGCAACGGATCCGCGCGACCTTCAACCCAGCGGTACACACCATCGGCTCGGCGGCGGCGGTACTTCATTGCGAATGTCTCACCCGTGCGGAAGGAATGCATCAGGCTCTCTCTCAGGGCAAGCATGTCGTCGGGGTGGATGGTGGTTTCAATGGCCCGCGAAAGGCGCGTGCAGTCCGGAGAGTCAAGGTCCTCGATCGCCAAACCACTGTAGGCCGCCAGCCGCTTGTTTATGTAGGTCGGCTCTCCTTCGGCGGTCGTGCACCAGATGAGCGACGGCACCGTATCGACAAGTCTTCGAAGCCGCTGCTCGCTCGCCACCAAGGCTTGCTCGGCTCGCTTCAGATCATCGATATCGACGTCCGTTCCGTACCATTTGGTAACGTTGCCGTGCTCATCTCGCACCGGTTCGGCTCGCGCCAGAAACCAGCGATATTGCCCATTGGAACCCCGCAGACGGACTTCGCATTCGAAGGAGGTGCCAGCTTCTACGGCCATTTCCCAAGCCTCGGCGTGTCGCGGCGCATCCTCCGGATGGAGCACCCGCCCCGAGCTTGGGGCACTTTCGGGAGTAAACCCGCTGTAGGACAGCAGACGTTGATTGTAAAAGGCATGCTCGCCGCTGGACGTAGCAGTCCAGACATTGACCGGAATGGTGTCGATAGCCGCGCGCAACTCCGCTTCCGCCTGGCGGGCCCGCTCTTCCGCCTCCTTGCTTTCGGTGATGTCCGAGACCGCACCGAAATATTGGCGGCCGTTTGATCCGTTTGGCGCGGCATGGGCGACAGCATGAACGTATTTGACGGAACCGTCGGGCATCACCAGACGATGCACCAAATCAAAACCTTGCCCGTCGTTTGCCGCTTGCTCGATGACCTGCCGCGCTATGGCAGCATCATCGGGATGCACGACCGGCACCTCCAACTCTCGCGCTTTGGCCTCCGCGCTTTCGAGAAGCGCTCGGGCTTGATAAGACACGTACATCGTCAGTTGCCTCCCTTTTTCGGCAATGCTGATGCACGTTGCGTTACCTGATTGAGCTAATCGAGTTTAGGTCTGTGAAAGCGTGTTAAGCCTTGTTGCCGTCCCGTCGGCCGTGGCGAAGTGCCAACCGAAAAGCACCTACCAACGGAAAGATCAAAGTTTGACGGAGGAGGTGTGATCTTGCGCCCTTTGTCTCGCAATTTCCCGTCCCGCCCGGCCAAATATTCGTCCTTGTTGACGAGCTTCCCTACCGACTGAACCGCAACCTCCATGGGGTCGGACCTTCTATCCAGGATTGGGTCAATTTGGCTTAAGCGCTCAAATGCATTCAGCGAGAGCCTTCGCGTCGATCGGCTTCCTGAGGAAGCACAGAGCACCGCTTGCAAGAGCTTTCTCTTCGAGGCCCAGCTCGGCACGCGCCGGGATCATGACGACGGGTATGCAGCATCCACGCTCGTCCATGGTACGCTTTAAAGCGATGCCACTCATACCCGGTATTTGGATATCCGTAATAACGCAAGAAGAGTCCGATATGACGCCTGATTCGAGGAACTCTTCGGCGGACGCGAACCGCGCTATAGCCAAGCGAACGGATCAGCCTGACAAGAGCGTTTTGCAGAGACAGGTCGTCATCGACACTTCACGTACCATCATCGAGCGCTGCAAGGTCCTCATCGCTGAGCTTGATCTCGGCGGCGGCGATGTTCTCCTCCAAGTGCGCATGCTTCGACGTGCCCGGGATCGGCAGCATGACGGGGCTGCGCTTCAGCACCCAGGCAAGCGCGATCTGGCCCGGCGTTGCGCCATAGCGGGGCGCAATGGCCTCCACCGGACCACCCGGGCGGGCAAGGCTGCCTGCCGCCAACGGATACCAGGGAATAAAGCCGATGCCCTGAGCCTCGCAGTAGACAAGCACGTCCTCGCTGCCGCGGTCGGCGAGGTTATAGCGGTTTTGCACCGTCGCGACAGGAAACACTGCCTGTGCCGCCTTGACCTCCTCGACCGATACCTCGCTCAACCCGGCAAAGCGGATCACGCCGGTGTCGATCAGCTGCCTCACGGCCGCGAACTGCTCGTCGCGTGGCACGTTCGGGTCGATACGATGCAACTGCCACAAGTCGATGCTCGCGACATCGAGAATGTCCCGGCTCTTGTGCGCCTGTGCGATCAGATATTCGGGCTGTCCGTTCGAAACCCAATTGTTCGGTCCCGGTCGCATCAGCCCGCCCTTGGTTGCGATGAAGAGACCGCCGTAGGGATGGAGCGCCTCACGGATCAGGCGCTCCGAGATCTCGGGGCCGTAGGAATCCGCGGTATCGATAAAATTGACGCCGAACTCCGGCAGAGCCTTGAGCGTACGCAGGGCTTCCGCGCGGTCTTCGGGCTCTCCCCAGATGCCCGGCCCCGTGATGCGCATGGCGCCGAAGCCCAAGCGGGTGACGGGTTGTTCCCCGCCGATTTTGAAAGTTCCGGATGCGGCAGCGTTCACGGATGTCATGGCTCGCCCACAGGTCTAGGGGGTTAAACACTCAGCACATCTTCGATCCGGATCGGGAGGTTACGTACGCGCTTGCCCGTGGCATGGAAGATGGCGTTGGCGATCGCCGGCGCGGTACCGACCAGGGCGATCTCACCCAGTCCCTTGACGCCAAGCGGATTGACGTGAGGATCGTCCTCCTCGACAAAGTGCGCCTCCATCTCCGGGATATCAAGGTTCACCGGCATCAGATAGTCGGCCATGTGGGCGTTCACCGGCCGGCCGTCGCGAGGATCGAGCGCGGTGCGCTCCATGAGCGCCATGCCCATTCCACCGATCATCCCGCCGGTGCACTGGCTCCGGGCGAGAAGAGGGTTGACGACGCGGCCGATCCCGTAAGCGCCGACGATACGCCGGACCCTGATCGTGCCGACATCGGGATCGACAGCGACCTCGGCAAACACCGCACCGAACGAGTGCATGGAATAGCGCGAAGCGACCTCCGGATCGCGCTGCGCCGAACCCTCCGCCTCGATCGGCCGACCGGCGCTCGCCGCGATATCGCCGTAGGGCTGGCCCCGGGAGGCATCTCCACGCCGGTGCAAGCGACCCTCATTCCATTCGACGTCCCCGGCCGACGCACCGAACACCGGCGAGTGCTGGTCGGCAATAGCCAGCCTCGCAGCCTCCTCCTGGACCGCGATGCAGGCCGCGCGGATCGCCGAGCCGACCGACGCCATGGTCCACGAGCCGCCGTGGGAGGGCGTGGGAGGGTAGTCGGTTTGGCCGAGGCGAAACCGGACCCGCTCCGGCGGCACGCCCAGGAACTCGGCCGCGACCTGCGTCATCGACGTATAGGTGCCGGGGCCCATGTCACTGGCCGCCGCCTCAACCTCGACCGTTCCATCGGCGAGCAGCCGCACCCGAGCGCTCGCCGGCGCGTGGAAGGCCGGGTAGCTGGCCGACGCCGCCCCCATGCCTATCAGCAGCCGGCCATCGCGCATCGAACGCGGCTCGGGCGACCGCCGCGACCAGCCGAAGCGCTCGGCAGCGAGATCGTAGCATGGCATCAGCGAGCGGCTCGAGAACGGCCGGTTCTCGGCTTCGTCCAGTTCGGGCTCGTTGCGGCGGCGCAACTCGATCGGGTCGATGCCGAGCTCGTAGGAGAGTTCGTCCATGGCGCATTCGAGGGCGAAGACGCCGCTCGCTTCGCCCGGACCGCGCATGTGATTGGGCGTGCCAGTGTCGAGCGGGATGAGCCGGTATTCGGTGCGCAGGTTCGAGCACGAATACATGAAGTCGGTGACCGAGGTCAGCGCCTCCATGAACTGCTCATAGCGGCTGGTCTCGCCGGCACCCTGGTGCACGAGGCCGGTCAGTTGTCCATCCATCGTCGCGCCGATGGCGATGCGCTGCAGGGTGTGCGGCCGATGGCCGGTAGTGAAGAACATCTGCTTGCGTGTCAGAACGAGCTTGACCGGCCGCCCGACATGCCGTGCCGCCAGTGCCGCCAGCGTGACATGCGGCCAGGTTCTGAGGCTTGTACCGAAGGCACCGCCGATGAAGGGGCAAATCACGCGCACATTCTCGGTCGGCAGACCGAAGATGGCGGCGATCTCGGCCTGCTCGTTGACGAGATACTGGCTCTTGCTCCACAAAGTCAGGCGGTCGCCATCCCAGGCGGCGATCGTTGCATGCGGCTCCATGGGATTGTGGTTCTCACGAGCCATGCCGTATCTTGCGTCGACCTTCACCGGTGCGTTCGCTACCGCTGCATCCGCATCGCCGCGCGACCGGTCAGCCAGCGTTCTGGCACCAGGCCGGGCCGCTGCCTCGGGCACGATCCTCTGCGTATCGGGTCCGGTGGGATCGACAATCGGAGGCTTGGCTTCATAGCTGATACGCAGCGCCGCGGCCGCACGTTCGGCATCGTCGAGCGTGTCGGCCACGACGACCGCGACCGGCTGACCGTAGAAGCGCACGGTATCGTCCTGTAATACATGCAGACGCTCCCCAACAGCGGGATCGATGCCAGCCTTGTGCGGCAGATAAGGCAGCCTTTCGGCATTGTGATGCGTGAGCACCGCGACAACTCCGGGCATCTCTTCGACCGGGCTGATGTCGATGCCGGTCACCCGGCCGAGACCGGCGGTGGCGCCGACAATCACCGCGTAGGCCTGATCTGGCTGGTTGAAGTCGGCCGCATAGCGGGCGCTCCCGGTCACCTTTCTGGGGCCATCCACGCGCCGTAGCGACCTTCCGATGACACTCGTGTTCATGCGACTTCTCCCGACATCTCGAGGGCGCGGACGATCGTCCGCGGCAACAGTTCGACCTTGTAATGATTGTGGCTTAACGGGCGGGCGCCCTCCGTGGCCAGTTGAGCGGCCGCTTCGAAGGTCGGGCGATCCGCGGGCTTACCGACAAGTGCCTCCTCGCAGGCTCTCAGACGCCACGGCTTGGTGCCGACACCGCCGACGGCGATACGCGCGGAGCGGATGACGCCGTCCTCCACATCGAGCGCGGCGGCCGCCGAAACGAGGGCGAACTCGTATGACGCGCGGTCCCGCACCTTGAGGTAGCGCGCGCGGCGACTGTCGGGCCCGCCGGGCACGCGGATGTCCAGGACCAACTCGCCCGGGAGCAGCGTATGTTCGAGATGCGGCGTGTCACCCGGCAGGCGAAAGAGGTCTTCCACGGGAAAGCTTCGCTCGCCATCCGGACCACGAACGCGCATCGTCGCATCCAGGGCAACGAGAGCTACCGCGACGTCGGAGGGATGGGTCGCCACGCAATCGTTGCTGGTGCCAAGGATCGCATGGCCGGCATTAAGGCCGTCGATCGCCGCACAGCCCGAACCCGGGTCGCGCTTGTTGCAGGCCGTGTCGAGCATGCGAAAGTAGGGGCAACGGCAGCGCTGCAGCAGGTTGCCGCCCATCGAGGCCATGTTACGCAGCTGCGGCGAAGCGCCTTCGATCAGGCTCTCGGCGATCACTGGCTGGAGACGTCGCACCTCGGGATGGGCGGCGACCTCGGACATGCGGGCAAGCGCGCCGATGATGAGATCGGAGCCCTCAACGCGGATGTCGCTCATGGACAGCGAATTGATATCGACTAGGCGCTCCGGGTGTTCCACCTCCTCACGCATGAGGTCGACCAGCGTGGTGCCGCCGGCGATGTAGCGGCCGCCGGATGTCGCGGCAGCTATGGCAGCCTCGACGGAAGTCACTTTCTGGATTGTGAAGGGAAGCATGATCAACTCCTCTCTGCAGCGTCCGCGACAGCGGCAACGATGCCTGGATAGGCACCGCAGCGGCAGATATTCCCGCTCATCCAGAACCGGATCTCGTCGGGCGAGCCGGCATGCCCTTCGCTGATGCAGCCGATGCCGGACATGATCTGGCCGGGTGTGCAGTAGCCGCACTGGAAGCCCTCATGCTCGATGAAGGCCGTCTGCAGTGGATGGAGCTCCTCACCGTTGGCGATCCCCTCGATCGTCGTAATTTCGCCGCCGTCATGCATCGCCGCCAGCGTCAGGCAGGAGACGACGCGCTTTCCGTCGACGAGGATCGTGCAGGCCCCGCAGGCGCCTTGATTGCAGCCCTTCTTTGTACCGGTGAGATCCAGCGTTTCGCGCAGCACGTCAAGCAGCGACTGACGGGGATCGATCGCAAGTGCGTGCGACTGTCCATTGACGACGAGCTCGATGCTGTGGCCCTGCATGCTGCCCTCTCCCATGCCGTTTGCGGATTGTGACGTGGTGAGCGGCATCGCTGCGAATACGGCGGCACCTGCAGCAATCTCGAAAGTCTCCCGGCGCGTCACTTCCCAAGTATGTGCGCGGTCTTCACTATCGGCACGATGATCCGTCTTTCTACCTGACATGGCAATCGCAGCTCCTCTTCGGCTTCGAATTCGCTGAGCTCAGCAATGTGGCTGGCACGATGCTGCCGGACAAATGCGGGTGTAGCCATCGTACGGGAGGTTGCGCGGCTCATACGTTGGTATGGCTGAGCTTTAAACGGCGCTTTGCGGCCGGCAGCACGCGTGGACGCATTACGCACCATCGCTGTCGATGGTAGATGTTCCTGGCTCACCGCCTCTCCTTCAACGGGTAACCATTGTTTGACCGCTTCGAAATGTACGTCGGCGGTTTCAGTAACGCTCCGGCGAATGGAGCAGCGGCGAAGGCTCACCCATGGGTCGGTTACGCCGGACCGGCTCACGCCTATAGACCATGGTATGCCCCTGTTCAGACAAAGACGTTACGCGAGCCCACCGACGTAGGATGGAGTGGATCGGCAGTGGTGGCGTAGATTGAGATCAACAAAGAAATCGCGCCATGGCGATTGGAAGCGTCTCACAACTTCCTCACTTGTCGATCTCCGTGCACTTCGACAACAAGGATGTGCACATTGATACGAACCCGGCCCCTCCTCCCCCCGCCTTGCACCGGGTTCGTGCGGCCGGCCTGTCCCTCCTCCAGGCCGGCCGCCATTGTTCGTCCCATAGCGCGGAAAGCAGCAAACCACTGATCGTGCTCATGAAATCGGCATACGAAGCGATTCCGTGTGCCGATCAGGGTCCGGAAAACTCTAGCGCTGCCGAGGACGCACTAAACATCCGTGGACCGGCCGTGGGGCACCCAATTGAAGGGTTTCGCGGTCAGACCCTGCAGCCGCCAACCAGGCTTTAGCGAGCAGGCCCGGCAGCCACGCTGACGCCCAGAAACTCACGTATCGCGTCGGCAACTTCAAATGCGTGGGTTTCAAGCGCGAAGTGGCCGGTGTCGAGAAGCCGCACGTCCGCATTCTGGAGGTCCCGTCTGTAGGCCTCCGCGCCGGCTGGCAAAAAGAAGGGATCGTTCCTGCCCCAGATCGCAAGCAACCGTGGTTGAGCCTCTCGAAAATAGGCTTGGAAGGCCGGATAGAGCGCCACGTTATTCTTATAGTCGCCGAAGAGATCGAGTTGCACATCGGCTGCGCCCGGACGGTTCAGATAATATTCGTCGAGCGCGTAGCCGTCCGGCGAGACAGCCGCAGGATCGGGCACGCCGTGTGTATACTGCCAGTAAGTTGTCTCCCGCGTCAGCAGGGTTTGCAGCGCTACGCGGTTGGCTGGCGACGGATCCTCCCAATATGCGCGGAGCGGACCCCAGCCGTCGCTTAGTCCCTCCAGATACGCGTTTCCGTTTTGGGAGATGAGCGCAGTGATGCGCTCTGGATGACGCATAGCCAGCCGAAATCCCGTGGGGGCGCCATAGTCGAACACATAGGCTGCGAAGCTGTCGAAGCCGATAATCTCGGTGAACCGCTCTATGGTCTCAGCAATGGAATCGAATGTATTCGCTTTTGGATTATCCGATCGACCAAAACCAGGCAGGTCTGGTGCGACGAGATGGAAGTGGTCCGTCAGCAGCGGAATGAGATCGCGGAACATGTGGCTTGACGTCGGAAATCCGTGAAGCAGCAGGATCTTCGGCGAGCCGACGACCCCGGCCTCGCGATAAAAGAGCTTGATCCCGTCGACCTTCGCAGTTCGATAGCTCGTCTGGTGCATCCGTTCCTCTTTGCTCGATGCCGCCTAGTCGTCAGACACGCCCGGCGGCTCGGCAGCGCCCGCCGATGTCACCTGGATCCGTTGCCACAGATTATCGAAAGCAACGCTGTCGTAAAATGCGCAGGCGCAAACGATCTGTCCACCCTCGATCTCAAGAGTCCAAGCGTAGGTATTGGAACAAGGTCGCTGGTGGCGGGCCGTACCGGTCGCGTCGACGAAGGCGACGACCGTCTCATTTTCCGCTTAGAGCTTACGGACCGACTGTACCAAGCGGGATTTCACGCGCGCGTTGAACGGCCGGATGACCTCAATGAAGGCGTCCTTTGTCGGACACGTCTTTGCCGCGAGCGAGTTGCCGGTGTTCGTCCAACTCGCGTCGGGGGCGAGCAAATCATAGGAGCTGCCGGCGCCTGTCCGATACCCCTTGAAGCTACGGGCGATCAGCGCGCGATTCATTGAGGCGGTCCGCCCCTTCTTCAAGGCGATGTCCACCGATCCGAGCTGGGCACCATCGAACGCCTTCAGGTACGCGCCGTCATCAAACATGGCGATATTCTACAACGGTTGCTGGGGCTTCGTCCAATGCCGCCACAACCACGGGATCGCTGACCGTTTGTGTTAGCCCCATCGCTGCTCTCCCGTTCAGACCTGGGAAAGCGTAGGCGCCGTTTCGGGCACGATCTCAACGACGATCGCATCCTGCGTTTCAATGCGTTTCTTCCATGCCTGCAACTGATGCCTTCAGGCTAGTCGGCGGGGCTAGGCGCAGCCCTGCGGTGGGCTTAGGGAACATCCTCCAGCACTTCCTGCCTGAGCTTCGGCCCCTTGGCTAGACGCCGGCCGAGCGCCTCCAAGAACTTGTCATAGCGCTCGCCACCCTTGGCCCGGGCGGCCACTTGTGCGGCTTCTGGCAGAGACGCGGTGGAGGTCAGCCAGGAGCGAATAAAGATAGCGAAGGCTTCATTGGCGATGCCGATGTCGCGTTCGAGCCGCTGGATGTTGCGGTCGATCCGGTCGAGGCGCTTGGCGACCGCTGCCTCCTGCCGCTCGTCGGCATCGGGGGAGAGAAAGGAGGCAATCGCCGCCTCGGCGATGAGGGAGCGGGATTGCTCGCGCCGAGCAGCGAAATCAGCCAGCAGGCGCATCAGATCCGGGTCGAGATAGACGGACAGGCGGCTCTTCTTGTCGGGACGCTCACGCATCGCTTACATCTCCATACGGTCTCCGGGATCCATCGAGACCTGTCGTGCGACCTGGCGCATGTTGCGCACAAGCGCACGGTTGGCGGTGGATTCGCGGTCGGGTTCATCAATGTCGGGATCGAACTCGTTGGCCAGCGGCCTGGCGGGCTCCGGTGCGATATCTTTGTGCGGCTCGAGGCCGGGCTCACGGCGCAGGCCGGCATTGGCCGGATCGTCTTCCTTCGCAGATTGAGCGATTTTCGGTTGGGTGGCAGAAGGAAGCGTTGAGCCACTATCATCTTCGGGAGGACGAGAAGGTACGACCGGCTTCAGCACCGACCAGTCGTCGGGCTGTGGCAAGAACCCGGCACTCGGGCTCTTGGGTACAGGTAGCAGCCGCTCCGTGAAGCGTGCATCCTCGTAATAGCGCGCCTTCTTCGCCCGGATCGGGTGTGTACCGGCTACCATGACGATCTCATCGTCGGGTGGCAGCTGCATCACCTCGCCGGGGGTCAGCAGCGGCCGCGCCGTTTCGGAACGCGAGACCATCAGGTGGCTGAGCCAGGGCGCGAGCCGATGCCCGGCATAGTTCTGCATGGCGCGCATCTCGGTGGCGGTGCCGAGCGCATCCGACACACGCTTGGCCGTCCGCTCGTCGTTGGTCGCGAAGCTCACGCGGACATGGCAATTGTCGAGGATCGAGTTGTTGGCGCCGTATGCCTTCTCGATCTGATTGAGCGATTGTGCAATCAAGAACGCCTTGATGCCGTAGCCGGCCATGAAGGCAAGCGCCGATTCAAAGAAATCGAGCCGGCCGAGCGCCGGGAATTCGTCGAGCATCAGGAGCAGGCGATGGCGGCGGTCCTTCGCATGCAGTTCCTCGGTGAGCCGGCGGCCGATCTGGTTGAGCACGAGGCGCACGAGCGGTTTTGTGCGGCTGATGTCGGAGGGCGGCACGACGAGATAGAGCGTCGTTGGTTTGTCGGCGGATACGATGTTGGCGATGCGCCAGTCGCAGCGGCTGGTGACGGCAGCGACAACCGGATCGCGGTAGAGTCCGAGGAAGGACATGGCGGTGGACAGCACGCCGGAACGCTCGTTGTCCGATTTGTTGAGCAGTTCGCGCGCGGCACTGGCGACCACTGGGTGCGGACCTTTCTCGCCCAGATGCGGCGTCGTCATCATGGCGGCAAGCGTCGCCTCGATCGGCCGACGCGGGTCGGAAAGAAAGGCGGCGACACCGGCGAGCGTCTTGTCCTTTTCGGCATAGAGGACATGCAGGATCGCGCCGACCAGCAGTGCGTGACTGGTCTTTTCCCAATGGTTCCGGCGCTCCAGCGAGCCTTCGGGATCGACCAGCACGTCAGCGACGTTCTGAACGTCGCGTACTTCCCATTCGCCGCGCCGGACTTCGAGAAGCGGATTGTAGGCCGCCGACTTCGCATTCGTCGGGTCGAACAACAGCACGCGGCCGAAACGCGAACGTAGGCCAGCGGTCAGTTCCCAGTTCTCGCCCTTGATGTCGTGGACGATGGCCGAACCAGGCCAGGTGAGCAGGGTTGGCACGACGAGCCCGACGCCCTTGCCGGAGCGTGTCGGCGCGAAGCACAGCACATGCTCGGCACCGTCATGGCGCAGATATTCGTGGTCGAGCTTGCCGAGTACGATGCCATCGTCACCGAGCAGGCCAGCATCCCTGATTTCCTGCCGCTCGGCCCAGCGCGCCGAGCCGAAGGTGCGCACATCCTTTGCCTCGCGCGCACGATAGATCGACATGAGTATGGCGGCAGCGATAGCGACAAGGCCGCCCGAGGCCGCAATGGCCGCACCTTCATAGAAAATATGTGGTGCATAGGCGTCGTAAAAATACCACCACCAGAAGAAGGCGGGTGGCGGATAGACCGGCAGGCCGACAATCTCGAGCCAGGGCTGGCCGAGCTGCGCCTGGAAACCGAGCCGCCATGCGGTCCATTGCGTCGCGCTCCAGACCGCGATGAGCACGATCGAGAACACGACGATGATCTGGCCCCACATGATGCGGCTCGCGGACAAGACGATCTGACTCCCATCAAAGCATTCAAATAGCCAAAGAAGCGCAGAAGGGATTTGTTGGCCAATTGATATTGAGTGGCCGGCGTAGCTGATCGTAGGATAGCGAAAAAATATTTGCGCATTTCGGCGAGCAACAGAGCGCGTCGATGCGCGCTCAAAGGTGCCCGCAGATGCGAATCGATCTCAATGTTCCCTACCCACAGAAGGACGAAGTCAAGAAGCTCGGAGCCCGCTGGAACCCAAGCAAGCGCGTCTGGTATGTGCCGGACGGTGTCGATCCGGCTCCCTTTGCTCGCTGGCTTCCGGCAGAGAGCGATTTCAATCTGCGGGCGGCGGAAGCCTATCTCGTGCGCTCACCGGCACGATGCTGGCGCTGTTCGGAGCCCTTCGCGGCGGTCGGGCTTCTGATGGCGCCCGGCTTCGAGATGCGGGATTATGACGAGGATGAGCACGGCGAGGAGGTGCGGTTCTGGTTCAGGCACGACGAATGGGCTTTTGCTCACTACATTACCGATCTGCCGCCAGCGGTCGTGAAGACGCTGAAGTCGGAAGCGCCGCTTTATCGCCCGGCCTTCAGCAAGACGACGCAGACGACCTATTGGGCCAATCATTGCCCGGCGTGCAAGGTGCTGCAGGGAGACTTCAACCTGTTCGAGGAACCGGACGGCGCCTTCTTTCCCATGAGCGTCAACCATGTGCGAAGGATGAAGGCGACGAGGCTTGCCATGCCGTTCGAAGCCGTGGGCTCGCCATCATTCGGTATTGACGAGGCCGACCTCTTGCCTGGAGTCAGATCGCCACGGACCGAGCGCCGACGGGATGTCGCCTCTGAGCGGCTGAGACAGACGATCTTTGTCAAGCCACCCGTCGGGCAGAGTACGCCTCTTCCGCCGCGGCGCCAAGGCGGCTTAATGGGGCGTCTCAAATCTCTGATCGGCGGCAAGCGGTGACGACAGATCGATGCCGTATCGATAGGTGGTGATCACAATCCCAGCCCGCGCTTGCGGCCAATGGACCAATCGACACCGCCGTCGCCACGAGCGACGCCGGAGATGTGCTGACCGATATGCTTCTCGACGGATGGGGTCCAGGGCACCAGTTTGAAGCCGAGCCCGTCGTCGATTAGGGCGAAGCGGCCGGAGGCGAGCGCGAAGCGCTGCCGGTAGGTGCCCGCGACATATTCACCGGCGGCGAATTTCTGGAAGGGCATGCCGGTCTCGGCCGCGAGCTTTTGGCCGAGCGCATCCAGCTCGCGCTCGCGCAGCGTGGCGAGCAGATTGCGGGCAAAGACGATGCCCTGGCCTTCGCGCCGCGCTAGCCCTTCCTGGATCAGGTGCTCGGCGCGAGCCTCCATGGCCTGTTTCACCTCCAGGCCGAAGCGGCCGCCCAGATCGACAGGGTCGCGGGCGATGAGCTGGCGGTCGAGCCAAGTCACGCCGTCCGCCGTCGCCTGTGCCTCGATGGAGAGGTCGGAGCGAACGGCGAGCGCGGTGCGGGGCCGACCGCTACGATCTTCGAAGCGGCGCAACTCGACGATGGAACCGGGCGCGGAATCACCAGCCGCGTCGAGATCGTGGAAGCGAATATGGTGGGTGCGGCCGTCTATGCCGTCGACCACGGCATAGGCGGTGCCGCGCAGTTCGTCGTCGAGGCCACGATCGACCAGCCTGCCGATGATCGGTTCGGCCTGCGTGTCACCAGCGATGACGTAATCGGTGAGGCCGCGATCTATGCCGCGCTCGGTGAGCGCTCGGTGCATGCGCTTGATGATGTCGTTGCGCTCGCCGAGCTCGCGCAAAGTCGGCTCGGCTTCATCGGCAATGAGCCATTGGCCAGGGCCGACGCTCTCGGCAAGGCCGAGACGCTCGAGATGGCGCAGCCGGCCGACCTTCAGGGTGAGGTATTCGTCCGGCTTCTGGTCGGGCACGGGAGCAACGTCGAGGAAACCGTATCTGTCGGCGTCCCGGACAAGCTGACGGTCGAGCCGAGTCCAGCGTTCAGCCTCGACCTGTCGCTCCAGCACGCGGCGAATGTCGAGATCGGTGCGCGAGCCGAGTTCCTGGGTGATGAGGTCCTGTGCGCGGTTGCGCATGCCCTCCTTGATGTAGTCGCGGGCGATCATGAGGTCCTGCCCGTCATCGGCGCGGCCGCGCAGGATGACATGGACATGGGGATGCGCCGTATTCCAGTGATCAACGGCCACCCATTCTAGCTTCGTGCCAAGATCCTTTTCCATCTGCGCCATGAGATCACGGGTGAAGGTTTTCAGATCGGTCATCTCCAGCGCATCGTCGGGCGAGACGATGAAGCGGAAGTGGTGGCGATCGTCCTCGCAGCGCTCGGCGAAGCCCTTGACGTCAGCATCGTCCGTCTCGGGGCCGAACATGCGAGCCTTTTCGCCGTCACGGGTCACGCCGTCGCGGCGAAGATAGTTGAGATGGGCGGTCAGCGTCGCGGAGCGCACAGTGTGCCGGACAACGCGGGTCTTGATGACGGCGCCGCGCGAGCGGCTGGTGATCAGGCGGTTGGCGCGCACGCTGGCGACGCGGCCGCGGCCGAAGCGCGAGCCGTTGCCGGAGGTGATCCTGCCCGAGCGCGAGATGCGGCCGCCGGCTTTCTGCGCGGCGGCGAGCGCCTGGGCGACGAAGGGTTTTGCCCGCTGCGCCCTCGATGAGCGGATGCGGCCTGGCCGGACGCGGAAATCGTCGTCGCGGCTCATGGCCATTTCCGTTGAGATGTGCGGATTCCGTTGAAATCGCTCGATAAAGTCAAGACGCGCACATCGCAGTGCTTGGCCGCGATGTGCGGAAGGTTCCGGCAGAGCCAGCAATACCCCCCACCCAACCGAGCCGCGATGTGCGGCTTTTTATCCCGCCCTCCTCTTCGGTCGGTCCCGGCTGCCCCGCAGTGTCTCGCAACGCCTGCGATTGCACACTCTGCAACGCGAGAAACCACGATGATCATCGCGTTTCTCCTTCCGCTTCCGGCCGTCCCACGAAGAGACCGTCGGATGGCGGCACGAATGCTGACAGATCGACCACCGCCGGATCGTTTGAGGGGCGACCAGAAGGAAGATTGGCAATCGCCGGATCGTCGTTTGAATGGACACTCGAGCGGGCAATGAAGAGCGGCGCGTGGGGCCATGTCGGTCGCGATGATCTGCCAATAGCGCGCGCAATGGGAACCGTGCCGTCGATCATCGGCGTGATCTTCGCGACGTAATCGATCGTCTCCGCTGGCAGCGCGCCGCCGCTCTCGACATGTTCGTCGTAGCGCGCCGGCCCGGCATTATAGGCGGCCAGCATCGCGTCGACCGTGCCGTAGCGGTCGTGCATCTCGCGCAGATAGGCAGTACCTGCGAGGATGTTGTCGCGAGGTTGCCAGGGATCGTTTCCGAGACTGTGCTTCACGCGCAGCTCGTCCCATGTCGCGGGAATCACCTGCATGAGACCGATAGCGCCTTTAGGCGACAGAGCAGCCGGATCGCCGACGCTTTCAGCTGCCATGACCGCGCGAATCCATCGCTCGGGAATGGCGAAACGGCGGGCGGCTTCGGTGACGTGAGCCGCCCACGGATCGGTCGCCGACGCGACTGCCGACAAGCGCTCGGGCGATCCGTCGCGCGTCGCCATGGCGGCGGGCAGAGACTCGTCCGATGGAGGCTCTGCTGACGACGGAGCCGCCATGACGACGATCATCGTACAGGCGATGAGCATCGTCATGGTCGTAGGGACGGCAGCGCAAGCACCGCCGTCCCGAACCGCCATCAGCCTGCCATCGTGCTCGCTGCGGCCAAGGGCAAGGCTGCGCCGGCGGCCAACATTTTCCGGACGGGCATCGTCCGAAAACGTGAGCGTCTCCCGGAAAACAGGCCGCCGCCCTTGACCTTCTCTGCGCGCGACGGCCGCCTGACAGGCGATCGGGTCGAGGGGATTGACCGGCGCTCGATCGATCGAGGGGATTGGGCCAGAAGTTCGACGAGAACGATGGCACCGCATGACTTGTCATGCCTCGCCGTCGTTCTTCTTCCTGCGCGTCCAATGCAGGTTCCATGTGTCCTTCTTTGTATCGGACTCGAACAGGCGGGTGCGGATCGGCTCGACGAAGGACGGATCGTCGATGGTCACGGAGAGGTAGCCGCCCGCCCTGTCGCCGGTGCGGTCCCAGGCCGCGCCGACTTCCAGACCGTCGCAAAAGACGCGATGGTTCGGCGCGTTTTCCGCGTCCGATCCTTCGGCAGGAAGAATGGTCATTTCGACGTCGAGGGTGAGCGTGCGGACACGGCCGAAGAAGCCGTCGTCATTGCGGGTAAAGGTTCCAATCTGGGCCACGATGTCTTTCCTTTCGTTGCTGGCGGAAGCGAGCCGCTACGGCTCGTTGGAAACCGGCTCGCGAAAGCCTTCCGCGACCGGATCGGGGTGGTCGGCCGCCCAGATGGGGACGGCTCGGCCGACGATGGTGGAGATGGGAAGCGGCCCGAAATACCGGCTGTCGAAGCTGTCGGGACTGTCCCAGTTCATGAAGAAGGCTTCACCGTCGCCGAGCGTCCGGCAGCCCTTCCAGACGGGCAGCGACCGGCCACGCGTGTCGTGGCCGCGAGCCTGTCCGTAGTTCATGCCGTAGGCGATAATCGCGCTGCCGCACCGGCAAATCTCGGTACCGCCGAGCGCCAGCACGCGCTTGATGAGCGGAACACCGCGCGGCAGGTAGCCGCGTTCGCCGAGGAACGCCGCCAACTCGTCGGGCGGCATGACGACGGCCAGATCTGTGACGTCGATGCGATCCGCAGGGACAATGCGGTAGAGACCGACCGGCACGCTGGCGGAGGCATTCCAGATGAAGCGAATGTCGGGCCGGTGCCATGCCGGTGTGGCGACCAGCGCCACCCCGGCGAGCATTGAAAGGATCTTCAGGCGGCGGCTGGACATCACGTCACCTCGCGGCGGCGCAGCCAGGCGCGGTGCTGTACGAGCGTATAGGCTCGGAACGGTTCATTGACGCTGACGCGATTGTGGATGTGCCGCCAGTGATCCGGTGCGACGTCAGCTGGATCAATGCCGAGCGCTTCGATCCCGTCGACTGCCTTCAGCACCGTCTCGACTTTCGGCCAGCCATGAATACGGAGTAGGATCTCGCCCCCTGGCCGAACGAAAGGCAATGTCTGGAACGGCTCGCCTTGATCGACGGCGCGCACAATGTCGATACGCGAGATGATCGTGCCATACTCGTTTCCGGCCCAGCGCACGAAGGCGAAGACGTTACCCGGCGTGAAGCTGACGATCCGACGATGACGGTCGAGACGTTGTTCGCCGGCGATCCGTCCGAAGCGAAGCCAATGCTCGATCCCTTTCTCGCGCCACGTCAGTTCGACCAGGGTGGTCGCGGACGCAATGGCTGGATGATGTTCGCCCGTCCTCATAGCGCGCTCCTGCACCAACAATCGCTGGCGATCGGACGCGCGCGGGCTGGCAATCCGAAAACTGTTTCGGAGCCTTGCTGCCTGCCGGGGTTTATCCCCGTTCTCCGGGTTTCGGAGATGCCGTTAGAATCAGGGATCCGAAGGATTCCTGATGTTAGATAAGTTAGAGGGGCTGGAATCCGCCAATAATATCCGCCGATTACAGTGTGTATTCGTTCCCGCTGGTACGGGAATGGCGTTCCTGCTGGTACGGGAAAGAGTGTTCCCGCTGGTTCGGCTTGTTTCACAGGCCATCCACAATTGCCGTGCGGCGCGGGGGACGTCATTTTGCGCCTCCGGTACGACGCCCCACCAGATCGGGTTTGTCCGGCTGGAAGATCAGGCGCTGACGGCCATCAGGTTCATCCACCAGTTCCAGGTAATAGCCAGGCAACGATTGCTGCCGAACGATGGCGCGCAGCTCGAAGCGGAAGCGGCGCAGCGGCGCGAGGCTCCCCGATTTGAGGTGGAGATGGGCGATATCAAAACTCCAGCCCCAGCGCTGTCGGCCGCCATGCTTGCGCACGAGCCGGTAGAGCCAGCGTTCGAGGCCGCCCTTCAGCGCAAAATATTCCCGGTCGATGGTCAGGATCAGCGCGTCATCGAGGACGCCGGCATAGAACCAGTCCGCGAGCACGAGTTCGACGCCGAGTGAGCGGGCGCCATCCAGCCGCTCCTTCCATTCGGCGATCCACGAGAAGCGGTGCCGGCGCTTCTCTGAGAGCTGGCGGATCGAAGTGACGACGGTGGTGGACTGGAGCCGGTCGAACGCGGCCTTCAGACGTATGTAGTTCAGCCCGGTATCGGCGCGGCCGATAAAGGAGAGGATCTCGTAGGGCCTGGCGAGCATGAAGCGCGAGGTGCGCAGGCCGTTGTCACGCGCGTCGACGATCTGGCTGGCGGCCCAGATCAGGATGTCCGCGTCCCATATGGTCGCCATGCCGTGCTCTGCCGTGGCCTCGACGCGGATCGACACGTCGCCGAGGCGGAAGTCGATCGGGATGACGCGGCGGGATTTTGCCAGCGAGAAGAAGGGCCAGGACATAAGGTCCTGCGCATCACGCGCGGCAATGTCGCGTGCATGCGTCCGGAACGGTTCGGTATGGGGTGCGGGAACGGGCGTTGGCATGGAGGCGACCAGTCAGCGGTCGCCGGCCGGTGCGTCCGCGTCCTGCGGTGCGGGAAAGCCCGGCGTCAGCGGCTCGAAGGTGGACTGGCGGGCGCAGGCGTCGATCCATGCGACAAGATCGGCGACCGTGTAGACCACGCGGCCGCCGAGCTTGTGGTAGATCGGCCCCATGCCCTCGCAGCGATACTTTTCCAACGTGCGGGGAGAAAGGCCGAGGAGCCGGGCGGCTTCGGGCGTGCGCACGAAGCGCGGCCAGTCGGTGTCGGTCTTGTCCTGCATGTTCGGCCTCCGTCGCGTAAGCCGGCAGAGCGGCGTTGCAGATGCGACGATGGCGAAGAAACATCGGTCAGGCGGAGTGACAAAATTCGGGGGATCTTAGGAGAAGTGTCCCCCTCCCACTGTCTGGTGTCGGAGACATGGGAAACGGCTTTCGGGATGCCGTCTCGCTTTACCCATTCGGGCAGTCCGGGACGTGCAGCAATGGGAACGGCCGTCCCGATCCTGCCCGATCCGTCGTGGGTTTAGGGAATTTTTGCGACGCGAAAACGGCAGCTTTCGACCTTGTCCCGGTCATTTTCGGCTAAGGTGCATAAGTACCAAAACCCGCCATTCGTGAGGCTCAGACTGACGGCTGGGTCGGGGCCGCAAGCGGCCTGTCCGGTTACAGGATGAGCACAGCGGAAAGCAGTCTCCAACCAAAGTCGGAAGGTGCCGCCGCAGGCTCCCCGATGTTCTGACCCGTTATTCAGCGTCCCTCATCACTCAACATGTGATCGGCCAGGCTGTAGCAGTGGCTCGCCTGATAGGCGTTCCGGCCCCGGTTCATGTGCGTCAGGTTGAACGTCCGGATGGCCCGCAATGCGCGGTGCGCCGCGAGCAATTTGCCAATCGAGGGGAAGCCGCGGACTTGGATGCCGAACATGTCCTCGCCGCGGGGAAAAAAGTAGCTGATGTCTTCCGGCGTCACGACACAGCGCTCAAGGAAAGCATCGTCTACTTGCCCGCGATCAAGTGAATGGTCGGTGGTGAAATCGGAAAGATGCACCACGAAAAGCGCGCGGATGCCCTCACCGTCCGCGTAGAGCGAGAAGAGCTCCATCCAACTCGCATTGATGCGAAGAAGCGCCTTGCCCGGAGTCGACGGCAGACAGGAAATCGACCAGTAGTGCCGCTCGGTCCGGCGTGGGATCGGGATGCAGTCGCGACCGTAGCGCCGCAGAATCGCCAGAACCTCCTGTGCCTGCGGCTGGCGCAGCAGCTTCTCAAACCGCGCGACATATTTGAAGCGCAGTTCGAGGGACTCCGAGCGGTCGGCGGCGTCGCGCGGAACCGTCTTGCCCTCCATCCAATCGCGCTGCTGCTCGAGATCCAGGAACTGGCGCAGACCCGTGCTGCTTGGGCTGCGAGCGGCGTTCATCGCCGGTCCAGCAGTCTCGTCACCGCCTCGCGGACAAGGGCGGGGACGCTTTCGGCATCATCCAGATAGGCGCTTTCCAGCAGGCCGTCCGAAAGCGCGACGAGAAGGGAAGCGGTAACGGAAGGAGCGGGATCGCCATCCTCAGCGAGAAGGTTCTCAAGGCTGTCGTGATACCAAACGCGACGCGCATTGATCGCCTGGCGCACAGGGCTGGCTGAATCGGGATATTCCGCCGCCGCGTTGAGGAACGGACACCCCCGCCAGCCTCCCGCGGTCACAGCCTCGCTGATACGCGCCATGATAGCCGCAATCATTTTCCGAGGAGGTTGCTTCGGAAGCGCAGCCACTGCCGCCCGGCCGAGCCGGTCTATCTCTTCGAGATAGGCGACGACGAGGTCATCCTTCGAGGGAAAGTGATTGTAGAAGGTCGCTTTGGCCACGCCGGCTTCCGCGATGATGCGGTCGATGCCGACAGCATGGATGCCGCCTTCGTAAAAAAGCCGTGTCGCGGTGTCGAGCAGACGACCACGCGCGGAACCTACTTCAGACTGGCTTTCAGATTTTTTCTGTCTCATCGCTTGACCCTAACAGACAGGTCTGTATAGTGCAATATGTAGACAGACCTGTCTGTATAGGAAAACGTCATGCAAGCGAGAGACACAGCCGAAGTCGTCCGTCGGTTCAATCAGGCGTTTGAGGAACACGATCCTGCGATCTTCGAGGACTTGGTCGCAGCGGACTGCGTCATGGAGTCGATCCAGCCGGCACCAAACGGCACGCGCTATGAAGGCTACGATATCAACTTGGCATTCTGGCAGGCGATGGCGGCCGACCGCATCAACCGCTTCGAGGTGGAAGACACTTTTGTGATGGGCGACCGCGCCAACATCCGCTGCGCTTCCATTTCGGCGACGGCGGCTCGATGCGCGGGGTCAGCCTGATCCGTGTCCGCGACGGTCGGATCGTCGAAGCCCTGGCTTACGCCAAAACACCCGGTCAGGTGGCGCCCTTGCCCGAGTGACCGTTGTATGTGGCCTGTTGCCCCACGTCATCCGCGGAAAGGATGACAAGACAAAGTGAGAGTCGGAAGCACCGTTGTATTTCGTTGTTCAACCGGACCTCGTTCACTATCGACCACTCGGTCGGGATCTACGGTGGCTCCATCGTTCAATGAGGTGAGAAAATGACCACTGAAAGCAAAGTTACCCGCGACATCGTCGAACGATTCCACAACGCGTTTGAGAAGCATCGCCCCGAAGACCTCGATGATCTCATCGGCGAGAGCTGTGTTCTCGAAAACACGGCGCCGGCCCCGGATGGCGCGCTCTACGAAGGGCGTGAGGCTTGCCTCGCTTTCTGGAAGAAAGTGGCGTCGTCGGCCAACCTTGCCTTCACAGCTGAGGAAATCTCCGCGATGGGCGACCGCGGGATCATCCGCTGGCAGCTTCGCTGGAGCGAGCGCGAAGCGGACCGGATCCGAGGCGTCAACATTATGCGCGTCCGGGACGGAAAGATCGTCGAGGGTCTGGGCTACGTAAAGGGAGGCTGACGTTCCCATCGCACCGGCGATCCTCGGGTCGCTATACCTGACCATGCCCGGCGCCGTGTCAGCCTGAAGGAGAAAACCAATGATCATCATAGCCGGCTACACCCGCACCGACGCTGAGAAGCGAGACGGCGCCGTGGACGCCTTCAGGGGCATGGTCGAACGCGCGAGGGCGTACGACGGCTGTCTCGACTTCTCCATAAGCGCGGACGCGGTCGATCCGGAGCGCGTCAATCTCTTCGAATGCTGGCGCGACCAAACCGCGCTGGACGCCTGGCGCAAGGTCGCGAAGGGGCCGCGCGTGAAGCCTCGAGAGGTCGCTGTCAGCCTCTATCGCACCGACAAGGCCGAAAAGCCTTTCTGAGGAAGAGAAGCCGGGGCCAGTCACCCGGTCCGGCGACCGGGCGCTAAAGGGTCGGAAGCATCGAATCCCGAAGATTGCCCGATGGCGGCTAGGGATTGGTGCGCAACAACGCGCGTTCGCTCGCGCTCAAAAAGTGGGGCGGCCGTATGAAGTTCGTGACCTGTCACAGCTTCCGCGCGATTTTCTAGCAACGCTCTGCATGAGACACAAGCCTCAATACCCTCGCTCGAACGTCCGCTTCCAGGGGAAGGCAACTTTGCCTCCATGACCGACATGGAGGCGCGTTGCGGTCGAAGTGCGGCGGTCACCAGAACGGCTGCTTTCCTCACCTAGAGACCTACAAGCGGACAGGCAGAAGTCCACCCCATCCAAGACTCAGGGTCAATGTACTGGAAGCGGACGGGACTTAAGCACAGGCTGGAGGATCAAGAAATCGCATGGCCGTTGCCGCGAATGGGATCATGGGATCATAAACCGGAACGTGCTCGCCATTAGGGATGATCCATAGCTGGGAATCAGGAATGGACCGATAAAGGCTGACGGGTATCTCAATCGGAAAAAAGCTGTCACGATCCCCATGCACAATCAGCGTGCGCGCATTGATGACGGAGAGATCCTCCTCAGTGAAGTTCATATCATCGAAATTGTCGGCCAGCGCGTTGAACTGAGCTATAAGCTGGCGGATCTGCGCGTCACCCCGTTTCGCGCATGCCCTGTACATGTCCTGAACATGTTGCGGCATTCTGGCAAACGAGGCCTCGCGCATGATGTCCCTTGCTTGAACGGGAAAGTGAGTGGTTGCACTGACTAAGACCATCGCTTCGATGCGCATGGAAGCGATCGTAGCCATGTGCAGCAAAGTCATCCCACCAGAGCTGATGCCCATGGCCGAAAGCTGATGAATTCCCAGCTTTTCGAGGAGCAGCAACACATCAAGCGCCGCTTGCCGGTGGGTGAACTCGCTGGTTGGATCAGAGCTATGCCCATGCCCAGGCAGGTCAACAACAATTAGTCGATGGCGTTCTGCGAGCGCGTCGAGGAAGGGATACCAGTTTTGTCCCGAGCCACCGAAACCGTGTAGCAGCAGGAGCGGCCTTCCTGATCCATACTCCTCATAATACATATCGACGGTGTTAACTTCAGCAGTACGCCCGTTACCCGTTTTCAATTTAGGGGCATAATTAATTATCATGCGTGCACCTCCCAATGCGCAGAAATGACGGTTATGGACCCCTAAAGAAGCTGCTAACAGAGCAATATCGAACAAGAAAGTATCAGGATTTCGATTTGTCGGCATGTCTGATAGGATCTTCGTTCTATCGGGGTCGCCTATCTGCGTACCGCGCAGCGGCAGTCTGAGTGGGCATCGTACGAACCGAGAAACGGTAGCACGTCCGCTTTGGTCATCTCATGCCTGGAACCAGACCATCCGCATCCCACCCCTTGAGACAGATGGGAACCGGAAAAGGTCGATCCCGTCAGAGACATTCTGTGGAGCGATAGGCGTGCCCGATAGCGCCCTTCGGGTCAGGAATTGTCTTTGATCGCGAGAAACAGACCGGTCTCCTTCGGCACATCCAACGCTCCGCCGCCCTCCGCAAAGGCGGACTGGATCGCGTCCTTGAAGGCTATGAGCTGTCGGTCGTCGGCCTGGTCTCCCGGTGGGTAGGAGGTCAGGGCGAGGAATACGTCATCTGGACTGGTCACTCGCATATGGGCGGGATGAACATAGGATTTCACGTTCCCGAACCGCTCTTGAAGCAACCGCTCGGCATCCGAGAAACCAAACGCGGCGGCCGCCGGATCGTAAGGCGTTCCACCGAACGCGGTCGTCAGTTCGTAGAGCCGACGCATATTGTTGGCGCCGTTGGTCGTCACAGCAAGGAAGCCTCCCGGCTTCAGGACGCGATGCATCTCGGCGACCGCCACCGCCGGATCGGTGAGATGGTAGAGCATGTGCATCGCGATCGCGCCGTCGAAGCTCCCGTCCTCGAACGGCAGTGACGCCGCATCCGCTGTCTGACCGGCTACAGCGGCAAAAGGCAGGGAACCGCAGCGTTTCATTGCTTCTTCCACCATGCCCTGTGAGAGATCGGTTAAGGTAAGATCGAGGCCACCAGGCACGGCACCCGCGCCTTCCCAAAACCATGCAGGCCCGCATCCGACATCCACAATCCGGTCGCCAGTCTTCATGGGGAGATGGCTCGCCACCCAGGCGAACCAAGGATGCTCCGATATGGTGTATTCGGAGGCTAGGCGCGCTCTCGCCGCAAGCCTCTCGCTGGAACCATACTGTTCTGCATTTCCCGTGGTCAGTGACGTCACTTCGCTCTCCTCAATTCTTTGGCCCGCTTTTCTTCCTTACCGCCGCAAGCGGACAGACAGGAAACCACCAGACATAGCCGTTCGGCCGTCGCGAAACTCCCAAAACCCGAAAAACGTTTCTAGAACCACAAGCTGCAACACTGCGAGTCGCCAGAGACGCACGCCAGCCGGGTTGGCAGGACGTCCTGGGCGTCGAGAATAAGAGCCCACGCGGATCACCTGCGAGTTCGCAGCCAGCGTAGATAGCCGCCTTCGATGTGTCCGCGCGCAGCCTTGAGGATGCGGGCGAGCCGTCGGCGCTCCGGCGCGTTCTGCCATTCGATGGCGCGCAAGGTTTCTATCTTTCTGTTGAGCAGGACTGAGGCGATCATGCGGCGCGACGCGCCAGCCTCCATGCCGTCCCAGGCACGCAGCATGAGAGCTGCGCGATGGATCTGGAAGGCCGTGAGGCGCTGCGCGCGCGGCAAGATGCCGGGTCGCTTTCCCTCAAGCCTTCGTACGAAGCGGCCCGCATTGCGGTGACGCCAGAAGAAGTGCTCGTCGATAGGCAGAACGATGGCCGACTTGGTCGGCTCGTTACCATCGGGAAACCACAGCCGGTGATCGCCATCGTCGTCGGCGACGAGGGTGTGGAGACCATCCCTGGCAAGCCGGCCATCGGCGGGCAGTGTTTGCGGATCAGGGAGCGGTAAACCTCCGAAGCCGTCCGGAACAGCCCTGACAATGAGCGTGGCGGGGAAGTGGATGGCTTGCCAGATTGGGTGGGCGGAGACGGCAGAGACAGAAGGGTCCGCCGGGAAAGGACAGCCCCCAGCGACAGGACAGGCGCTCGATCTCCGCTGCCTCGTCCGTGCCGCCGGAGGCGATCCTTGCCAGCATCTCGGCATAGTCCTGCCGGTATTGGAGGTTGCGTCGAAGAAACTCGAAGGCGACACCGCCACGGTCAAGACGGCCCAGTTGTTCCTCGAATTGCGGTGATCGCCAGTCGTGCAGTGGTTCCATGTCTTCCTCCCCCGCCTCAACCGATGGCTTCAGGCTGATTCGAGTATTGGGGCGGGCTGAGGATCGTATAGACAGATAATCGGAATGCTGTTGTTTCGTCGGCTGAGCATTCTGGCGCCATGGATTCCGATGTGGAGCGGCTTTCGGCTACCGATCACTGCATGCGCGGTTTGAGAAGGTGGCGATAGCCCTTCTCGGACATCCAGCGGGCACGGGCGAGATGGCTGTCGTGAACGCGCTTCGCGCGTTCCGGATCGGCTGCGACGTCGAGGCCGAAGACGATTCCGGCGACTTCCCGCCAGTCGGCGCCTTCCTCATCCGCGTCCAGCAGACGCAGATAGGTGGCAAGGTGCGCCTCGTCATAGGCATTCACCCTGTCGGTCTGAGGCGGGCTCTCCTGGAAGTCGGGTTTATTCATCGGCCTGTCTTTACGTCCTCCGATGTGTTGCTCACAATACCTTATCGGTCATGAGCGCAACAAGTTTGGCGACAGCAAGCATCCGGCAATCGCGGAATGAGACCATGCCGCCATGACGAGAATTGGCGCTTTTTTTGCGGTGATCGGGTGTTTTCGGCGGCGCCATATCCACGAATATTGTGCTTTTCCCCATGCGTGGCGGGCGTGGCGCATCAGGCTTCGCTCCGAAAGAACTCCGCCGGATCGACGCCCAGAGCATCGGCAAGCTTCTCCAGCTTGTCGACCGAGATCGAATATTCCTCGCGTTCGACCATGCCGACATAATTGCGGTTGATCTGGGCACGATGGGCAAGCTCCTCCTGCGAGATGGATTTCTCCTGTCTCAGCCGGCGCAGATTGCGTGCGACTCTCTCCCGTAAGCTCATACGGGAGAAGTCGCCAGCTACCTAATATACTTCCACCCAATATACTAGGTAATCGGATATAGCCAGATCTGACAGAATAGTCTCTTGATATGCATTAACCGGCGGATTCGTTCCTCATTCGCGAACTGAGGCAGCCAGCGCCGCCGCCCGTCAACGCCGGCGGGAAAGTGTGCCCTGAGCGCACAGTTCCTTCGCGCTCAGGGCGCGAAGGGATCAATCTCGCTGACGATCTCATCCTCGTCGCCGTCGTATTCGGGCGCGGGCACCACCGAGTGCGTGCCGTCACCGGCGCGGAAGATGACGATGGAGATCATCAGGGTGTCGGCGAGGCTGAGGGCGAAGGCTTGCGCATCTGGGAAGGACATTGTTCCGGCTCCTGTTCTTTTGGCGGGGCGATTGCCCGCTCGACAGGCGCCGATGTGTTTCGGCCACGGCCGCGATCACCGCTGAGGTCACCTCAGCGGCGGCATGCTTCGCATAGTCCGACCCTTTCAGGGTTGATCGTGGAAGGCCGTGATTGAAACCAAGGTAAGCCTCCAAGAGCGGGTTCGCTTCCCGGCAACCGGAGCCGGACATGCCCTGGATGCGGTGCCCAAAGGTCTGTTCTGCAACCATCGTGTTATCGATCGACGCCTTTCGCGCCACCACGGCTTTGCGAAGAGCACGAACTGCGAACATGCAGGTGCGGACCAGAGCGCTGCCGTTTTGACGCCGCGATTGCGGGTTAGCCGGTGTCTCAGGCCAATGATAGGCGCGGCCAGCGCAACACCGTCTAGGAGGATCAGGATTGCAGTTCCTTCCCGCAGTGCCCGCTCTCGTCGTTGTAACTGTGCTCGCGGCGTCGGGGTGCGCGGTGGTGCTGGACGCGGAGCCTACGCCGCTCGCTGAGCCTAAGGTGGTAATGGAAGCCGATCCGCCGCCGCCTTTCACCTATTGGGCGCCCGAGAACTCCACGATCCGCAACCATCCCCGCGATCCGTTGACCTGGATTGCGGAGACCGAAGGCGGATCGCGCTTGTATTATTTCGGGGATCAGTGCCGCGCCTCGCAGTTCCAGCATTTCGTCGGCCAACCGGTCGACGCCCTCCCCGACAAGCCAGCCGGCGCTACATGGCGAATGGCATGTTCGACCTGCGCGGTGACGTCGGATCTCGGCCGCGAGCGGATGAACGTGTCCTACGACGAGGATTCACGGGCGATCACCAGCATCTCCTGCGGTTAGGCCCGAGCGGCAAGGTGCGAGCATGAACATAGAGCCCGGCAGCTTGCGCCGCCGGGCGTCGATTCGAACCGCTCAGAATGGTATCTCGTCATCGTAGTCGGGCTGGCTGCCGCTCTGGCTTTCCGCCTGCTTGGCCCGGCTGAGGAAGTCCACCGTCTCGGCGATGATCTCGCAGCCGTAGCGGTCATTGCCGTTCTGGTCGGTCCACTTGGTATAGTGGATGCGGCCGCGCACCAGCACCTTCATGCCCTTATTGCAGTGCTCCTGGACCGTCTTGCCGAGGCCGTTGAAGCAGGTGATACGGTGCCATTCGGTGTCCTGGACCCGGTAGCCGTTCTCGTCCCGAAGCACCTTGCCGTCGGCGTAGCGGGGCCGCGAGGTGGCCAGTGTGAAGCGGGTGATGCGGGTGCCGCCCTGGGTGGTGACGGTCTCGGGGTCCTGACCGATGTTGCCGGCGAGAATGACGATGTTCTGCATTTTTCTGTCTCCGTTGCTTCCGTCCGAGGGACCATCCCTCCGACGAGACCCGGCCAAGCCCGCCGGAGGCCGGTTGCAACCGAAGGCTCGCCGCCAAGTTCCGGTGTGGGGCGGGCAGTCGCTTCAGCGACAACACGGCCGGAATCTTGGTGGTTGCTGCCGGCAGCCGCTCGGGATTAGGGAATCAGTCAGTCGGAGGGGTTAGTCCTGCGATGGAGCTCTTCGGAGACGACAGCAGCCGCATCGTCCTTGCCGGCCCGGACACCGGGCAAGCTCCCGATGCTCTCAAACCAAGTGGCACCAGCCATATCCCGCGGCATCACCTGCTCATGCTTCCTGGCTGCAGACTTCGAGGAGCGGGACAGACCGGCTAACGGATTCAGGTTAGCGGCACCGCTTTGACATCAACGGCGCGGGGGAGACGATCACAGCTACGATAAACGGCGTGGACGTATGTCCGGGCTTCGCATTACCGCACCGAAGCAAGAAACCCACGAGGACGCTCAGTCCCGGGGACCGAGATCAGGGGAGATGTCGGTTTCCGCAGGAGAACCGGGGTAATGCGGAGAGGCTCAAGGCAACCTGATCGCAAGCCCTTGGATCACTTTCTTGCGACGAGAAACGGGCGCGCATCCTTGCCGCGCGTGGCATGACGCTCACGCTCGATGATCTCGAACCCCGCCGCCGCGATCTCACGCTCGAGCTCATTCCCATCGAGAACGCTCACATAGGGCGCTTTGCCGAAGAGCTGCATCACGGGAATGGCGACGCGCACGAACGGGTTCATTTCCTTGAGGCATGGCGTTTTGGAGATGAAAAGCCCGCCCGATTTCAGCAGCCGGTACACACCTTTCAGAGCTGCTTCCCGGGCGGCCATCAGATGCAGGACATTGAAGCCCAACGCGACGTCGAACGTGCCGTCCGACCACGGCGCCACATCCGGGGTGGCAATCTTGAACTCGACGTTGGAGCAGCCTTCCGCTTCGGCCTTCTCGCGGGCGATGGCGATCATCTCACCGGAAATGTCGGTTGCCACGATACGCTCGACGGTTCCTGCAAGCTTGAGCGCCGTGGTGCCCGTGCCGCAGCCGAATTCGAATACCGTATCGCTGCCTTTGAGATGCTGCCGCGTTCGCTCCAGCGTTCGCTCATAGCCGGCCGTGTCGGCGACCGGATCGGCGGCGTATTTGCGCGCAATTCGATCCCAGAAGCGTGCGTCGTTGGTGACGCGGAGCATGACAGCCTCCCTGTTTTGTGCTCCACCGTATGTGCCAGGATGTGAATTTGCATGACAACCGTCCGTCAGATTCACACGGCAACTGGAGCGCGCAGAAGAACGTGGAGTAAGACCCGGAAACACAGCAAGCAAGCTCAGCTCGCAGGAGCGTCGCAGTTTGGTGGAAAGCAGCCGATCATCCCGCTTCAGACGCGGGAATTGAATACACCATCATCGGCATCTTGAGGTCGTGTGAGAGATAGAAGGGTGTCTCGCCAATGTTGATGCAGCCGACCCGCTTGTAGAAGGCAGCAGCTTGCGGGTGTGAATAGATCAGGATTGCACTTCCACCCATTGCAGCCGACTTATCGGCCGCCTTGGAAAATAGCTGCATACCTATTCCTTGGCGTTGCGCAGACGGATGAACAAAGATGCGGTCCAGAAGGATGAGACCGCCAAGCCCAATGGGCCTCAGAGCCATAACGCCGAGTGGTTGGGAGTCCAACCTTTCAGCGACAAACGTCAGCCCGGATGCGATCAGCGCCAGATTCACCGAGAGTGCAGGCTCAAATCGCTCGATCGTTTCTTCGTTATAACCGTACGGAAGAGACGCATCCTTACAGAGCTTCGTGAGCTGAGGGGCCTCGTCGATCTGTGCTGGCCGAATCCTGGTTTCGTCCATGTATCGGTCTCCCGTCCTCCGTCATAGATGGGTCGGCACTGGGGAACGTGCAACGGCAGCTATGGGGGCGAAATCGGATCAGCAGCTTCGGGGTGGTTTGCGGAAGGTCAGCTTCTCGCGCATTTTAATGAACATGTCCCGACCGAACTTCCACGATGAGATTGCGGTGGTATCCACCATATGCAGGAACCTCGGACTGGGCGAGGTCACGCCTACTATTCTGAAGAAGGCACATCACACTACGCTCCTGATTTCTCCTCTCACGATTGTTGCGAGGGTCCAATCCTCCGAGCCGCTCGACGCGGCTCGGCAAAGGGCGATCAGGGAAGTAGCCGTCGCACGTCACCTGGCCTCCCGCAGCGCACCCGTCGTTGCGCCCCTGGTGGATCTGGCGGGACCGCACGTCATCGCGGATTCTGTCGTGACGCTTTGGCCTTATGTGAAGCACGAGCGGACGGCCGATGAGGCTGATGCGGCACTCGCCGCCACGACGCTCGCTTCGGTTCATGAAGCTCTGCTCGATTACGGCGGCGAACTGCCGCCGTACACGCTTGCACTGGACCGCTGTTGGGCTGTGCTTGTCGATGATGGAGCGTCTGCCGTGCTTAGCAGGCACGATAGAGATCTCCTGAAGACGCAATATCGCCGCCTTCGTCACGAAGTCGAGGAAGTGGCCAGCAATTGGGTTCCCCTCCACGGAGACGCTCATCTCGGCAATCTCCTGCTTGGCGAGCGAGGCCCTCTGTGGACGGATTTTGAGGACGCATGCCGCGGACCTCGCGAATATGACATCGCTGGCTTGCCGCTCGCCGCGTGGTCGCATTTCAGAGATATCGATCAAGCCCTCGTTAGGCGCTATGCTGACCTGAAGAGCGTGTGCGTGGCCGTCTGGTGTTGGGCGAATATTTCCCACAGCGCAGAGATTCGGGAAGCCGCTGAATACCATCTGCATCGAGTCCAGGAACTTGCTTTCTGAGCGACCGTGAAGAGCGCTGTTTCGGGGTCGGTTGCTGCCCGATAGAGGGGGCCTGGTTGCTTTCGTGCTTAGCCCCGCCTAGTCAGATGGATTGCTGATCTCTCTGTCATCAGCGGGGCGCTTAAACCCGTCGAAGCTCGACGCCGGCATTATGATCGTATGAATGCCATTGGTAATCCGTGCCTCTTGGACGCCAGACTCGGCATGAAACCGGACATGGAAATCGGCATCGGCCTCGCTCGGGGCAAGGATGCCGTCAATCTGGGGCTGATCCGGATGGAACACGTGACTGTGCAGCGCCACCAGCACCTCCCATCCATCCCGCTTGTCCTCAAGCGCTGGCTTTACGATGGGGTCCATCCGACCGATGCCGTCATGATTTATCGTATAGTAGTAGACTCGCAGGCGTTCGCCATCGGCGGAACGCAGAACGATGCTCGCGAACTCGCTTGGGGTCTCAAAGGTATCAAGGCGTCCATGCTGATGGCCGAACATCAGCATTTCGAGGCAAGCAGCGGGCCTGATCCAGTCGTCGGCATTCCGCACCACCATCCGGTTGTTTTCTGTTGGGCTGCGTTCCAGCAAGCGGACCGGATCCGTTTCAATCTTTCGTTTGGCCAGATCATCCCTGAAACGACGATAATGGCCGCTTTCGGGAGGCGTTTCCGACCAGAGAACCGGGCAGTTCGGGACTTCCCACACCTGCAGAAGCTTGCTGCCGACCTCATGAGGATCACCTTCTTCCATCAGCACGTGCGGTTCACTCTCAAACTCGCAGGCCGTATCCGCATGTGCAGGCACAGTAGCGAGGATCAGGCACAAGGCAGCGGTGGCGAGGGAAGAGCGTCTGAACAAGTGCGGCTCCAGCGGCTTACGGCGACTATGCCGGGTACTCTGCAAATGTGGCGGTCTCGGGCAATTCTCCACTAAGACCAAAGCGACAACTCTGCACCTGACGGGGCGGACTGGCTTCCGCTGTGGGGTGGCTTTCAGACTGTCTGCTTCTGAGGCAGATTGGGTAAAAGCGGATGATCCACCAACCAGGAGGAAGGCATATCATTCCAACCATTCAGTTCAGTTCACCGCAGGCGCTGCCGCCAACCGCAAATTACTCGCATTTAGCCGTCGTGCCCGAAGGAGCGCGGACCATATATATTTCCGGGCAGGTGCCTCTCGATGTGAATGGTGTGCTTATCGGCAAGGGCGACTTCGAAGCCCAGGCGGTCAAGGTTTTCGAGAACCTGGAGATTGCCCTCAAAGAGGTCGGGGCGGGTTTCGG
Source organism: Phyllobacterium phragmitis (assembly GCF_002980495.1). Lineage (GTDB taxonomy): Bacteria > Pseudomonadota > Alphaproteobacteria > Rhizobiales > Rhizobiaceae > Paramesorhizobium > Paramesorhizobium phragmitis. Next base: position 69,990 of record NZ_PVBR01000008.1, on the reverse strand, counting down.
TGACTTAGTAAAGATCGGACTGTATGTGACCGACATGGCCAACCTTGCCACCCTGCGGCGCGTACGAGATCAATTCATTCGAGTTCAAAGCCCGCCGACAAGCACGCTGGTGCAGGTGGCAGCCTTCTTCAGCCCTGATATTCTGTTTGAGATGGACGCCATTGCAGCAGTCGAAGATTAACTACACCAACTTGAGCAGCGGTCGGGTCGCAGTTCCAGGCGAAGGCTTTAAAAGGGTGGGGAGCGGTCGGCCTGCTTTGGGATATGGGATCGGGAAAGCGGACATACACTAGCCGTTGCCAGTTCCATCCCAGGGATGCCGCACGAGATAGTAAAATGGAGTAAGTAGCCGGGGCTATGCGCTGGCGTAAATAACACCGCGCCGGCTCAAGGACTCCCGCAGCCGGTGCATAGTCGCGCTCGTTCTCAACACTGGCGGTGATTTCAGTTCGATAATTAGGCTTCCACCCTGAGAGGAATATCCGAGGCTACGATGCGGGAAGCAGGGTTCATGATACCTTTCTTGCTCAGCGCCTCAGCCAACCCCGATCTTATCGTCTCTGTCCGGTTCGACGGTCCGATAACGATCTGGTGCAATAGGTCTTTGATCTCAATTCCGACTAGTCCCTGCTCGGGCGCATCCTTCAGCGGAATCTCAAATATCGTTTCGTCGCTGCCACGGACAGTCACTTCCTTTTTCCGAAGAAGGGACGGCAACTTAATCGACGACATGTGGATCACCCTCCATTCCTTCTCCTCCGAAAAGCCGGGGTGCTTCAAGCAAACTGCGCCGAAAAGGACAGCCATGATGACATGGCCTAGCAGCATCTGGGGATCGATGGTTCGCAGCATGTCGGCGTTCGCTTGGATGTTGCTCAGCATCTCGCGGAATTTCGCGTGGAACTCGCCGACGGTGCCGTAGAATACGGGGCTTGAATAGGCGTTGAGCGCATTCGATTCCAAACGGAACGCCTCTGTGTTCAGCACTAATGCTACGCCGTCTGGCTTGCAGCAGTATGCCCGCCACATGGATAGCCGCCCGAAATCTTCCTTGCCGGGTAGGTGCTCGGAAAAGCACGAGATGTACACACTAGTAGATATATTAGCCTTCATCATCTGCCAGAGCGGGACAATCTGAGCGCCGAGGCCAGAGTGAACAGCGTCCAGTGTATCAACCAGCGTCTGCCGGTCGGCCGTTTCAGAGATAAATGCGTCAACTGCCTGAATGCCGTAGCGCACTTCGCCGATGTCATTCATGTGGGACACGTCACGCATCCAGACGGCCTCACCCTCGATGATTTGGAGGGCGACCTCAAACGAGGTGTAGTGCGCCAACTTGATCTTTTTGGCATCCATGTTCTTGATGGCTTCGTCGAGGGTAGGCAGAAATATCGCGCGTAGCAGGTCTTTGTCCAAGGGCCGACTCCAGAAGACGGGACATATATTTAACTCATCCTTCTCGTTTCGTTCACCTGTTTACTGAGTTTTCCTCAGAACTACGCGGATCGCTCTCCAACGCAGGCCATGGTGCCAGCAAATCCAAGCCTTTCGAAGCAAACAAGTGCCCAAGCCAAAGTCTGACTTTGTCAAGTCCCAGCGGCTTACCGAATGGCAAAATTGGGGCGCCGTACCGCTACTACCGTGAGCAGAGGAATGGCTGCTTTCGGGATTTCACAATGCAATAGCGAATGACATACTGGGGTCGGTTGCCGTCATTTAGGCTAACCCCCCGAGGTACCGGCGGCGAATGCGTTGACGTTCAACATGGCGGCGATGCCGACGAACAATCCGCCTGCGCCGCACAGCGTCCGCAGCGCGATGACCGAATCGACGGCGTTGTGCGCCACGCCGTACACCAGCGCGTAGCCCGCGACGGCGGCGGGCGCGGCGAAGATCACGAGGATGACAATGCGCAGTCGGGAGTTTCCTGCGATGGTAAGCAGGGCAACGACCAGCGCGATCGACAGGAACGCGGCGCCGAGCGCGGCAAAACCGGACATCAGGAAGCCGGCATCCATCGCATGGACGTAACGGAACGCCGCCCGCCCGACCATGCACGGGAGAGCGTACATCGAGAAACGAAATGCGGTGATCGTCAGCGCGATCGTGAACGAGATGGCGAGAAGGATCAGCGTCATAGCCGGCTCCTGTGAAAAGAAGGCAGCGCTCACGCGCTGCCGGAGAACTTCATGACCGGGATGCCGAGCTTCTTCGCCTTGTCGGCGAGATTCTCCTGGATGCCAGTGCCGGGGAGGACGATGACCCCGACCGGCAGCGTCTCCAGCATGGCGTCGTTGCGCTTGAAGGGCGCGGCGCGGCCGTGCCTGTCCCAGTCGGGTTTGAAGGCGACCTGGCGAACCTTGCGAGCGTCGGCCCATTTGGCGGCGATCAGCTCGGCACCCCTGGGCGAGCCGCCGTGCAGCAGCACCATATCCGGGTGCTTCGTCAGAACCTTGTCGAGCATGTCCCAGACCAGCCGGTGATCGTTGAAGTCGAGCCCGCCGGTGAAGGCGACCCTGGGGCCGTCGGGCAGCATGACCTGCGCCTCGGCCCGGCGCTTCGCGGCCAGAAAATCCCGGCTGTCAATCATCGCCGAGGTCAGGTTGCGATGGTTGACCATAGAGCCGGAGCGTGGACGCCAGGCAGTGCCGGTGTGGTGTTCGTAGTGCTCGGCCGCCTGGTCGCGCATCAGTTCGAAGGCGTCGCGGCGCTCGATCAGCGTCTGGCCCTCGGCCGTCAGGCGCTCCAACTCCACGGCCTTGATTTCGGTGCCGTCCTGTTCCCGTTGAAGCTGGCGCTGCGCCTGCTCGTTGTCGTCCAGTTCGCGCTCGATCCGGCCGACCGCACGGTGGAAGAGATTGACCGTGCCCCAGAGCAGCTCATCAAGGTCGGGCTCGAGGCGGGTGTCGCCAAGGGTGGCGATGAGGGCGTCGAAGATGTCTGCGACGGCGCCGGCGACATGACCACCTTCGGGGAGCGGCCTCGGATCGGGCTCATCCTGGAAGGGACGCCAGCCATAGAGCTGAAGCTCGGTGAGCAGATGGTCGGTCGGGGAAGAGGCGTGATGCGGGTCGATACCGTCCTGTTCGTTTCTCATCAGCATGGTCTCCTTCGTCGGTCTGACCGCGACCCTCGCGGCCTTCGCAGGCGTCGAAAGCCCACGGGCGGTCCGGAACGGCAGCCCTCGCTCGCGAGGGCCTTGATGGCTAAGCCCGGCTATCTTGCTTCGCGATGCAAAGGCGGGCTTGCCCGCCGGCGGACGATAGCCGGAGCGCGGCCATTGCCGGGCCGAGCCGTTTGTGGGCCGATCGCCCTCTCAAGAAGGCCGGGCCGCGATCTCAGCCGACGTTCGGCCGGCCACGCGGAATCGAACAGGACGGCAGTGGACACCGCGGCTCGATCCCGATCCCGCCTATGCCGCCAGCGCCATGAAGCGATTGGCGTCCTCCGGGACGAGGTGCGGCACGATCACCGCCCGAAGCGCGTCGATGCCGTGGAGCCGCAGATCATCGTTGAAGTCCTCCAGCCATGGCGACAGCACGATTACCTCGATGCCGGCGCTCGTGGCTCGCTCGACGAGCCGGTCTCGCGCGCCGTCGCCGGCGGGATCTCGATCGCGCAGGACGTAGAACCGGCGCAGCGTCGCCGGGAACAGGACGGCCGCGAGATGGGCTGCCGAGGTTGCCGCCAGCATCGGCATGTGGGCGAGAGCCGAGCGTACGGACAGCACCGTCTCGATGCCTTCGCCGGCCGCGAGCACATCGGTTATCAGACCGAAACGGACGCCATGCCCGAGAATGTTGCCCATTGCACGTCGCGGCGTGTCGATTGGGGCCTTGCTTCTGCCATCCGGCTCCAGCCATGTGCGATGCGCGCCGGTGACGCGGCCGCTGAGATCGGTGACGGCGGCGATCATCGCCGGCCAGGTCTCGGTGGTGGAAAGCTCGTCCGGCCGATGATAGCAGCTCGGATGGAAGCGCAGGCTGGCGGTGCCGGAAAGATTCGTGATGCCGCGCCCGCGCAGGTACGTTTCGGCGAGCGTGCCGTGGATCGGCTGCGACATGACGAAGAGCCGCCGTGCCGCTTCGGGGGAGCCGGATGGAGCCGGTTCCCGCCGACGCTCCGGCTTCGGATGCGGAAGCCTGAGGAAGCTGCGTGCTTCCTCAGCCACGTCCTTGAAGTCGACAAGGCCCAGCGTTTCGCGGATGACGTCGAGCAGGTCGCCGTATTCGCCCGTTGCGGCATCGGTCCAGCGACCGCAAGCGCCCCGACCGGTCTCCGGGCCGACAAGGCGGACGAACATGGAACGACCTGGCGTGTTGCGGACATCTCCGACCAGCCAATAGCGGCCCTGCCTCCGGCCGTTAGAGAGATAGTATCGGCACACCGCCTCGGCCTGCCGGCAGAGACGAATCGCCAGTTCGGTGGCGTCGTGACGGGACATCACGCCGCCTCGCGCTCGCCGATGCGCTGGACCGGCCAGCATTCAAGAATCTTCGCAAGAACCTCCGGTCCCTTGGCGTCGGCAGGCACGAACATGCGCAGCTTCCAGGAAATGATCTCGTGGAAGAGGCCATAGGCCGTCAGGCGCTCGCGCATCGTGTCTGTAAAGCCGGACAGTTCGATGCGATTGGCGCCCATGACGCGGCTGCGCCGAAGCTGGAGCCCCTCGGTGAGGTCGAGGACGGTGCGGCCTTCCATCAGCGCTGCAAAGGCGTCGTCCGGCGTCAGCGAACTCGTGCCGGTCGCGGTGGCCTCGGCCACCCAGGCGGGAGAGACACGGCGGCCGATGATGCGCTCGCCGTCATCCGTCTGGAGCCGATAGACGCGTGTCGACTCCTTCGGCAGCCGCTTCCAGATCGGCAGCAACAGCCCGGAGACCATGTGCAGCGTGGAATCCGAGAACTCCGGCACCTGCGCGAGCTCGTCATTCCATGCCTCGGCAAAGCTGCCGCGGTCGGCTTCGACCCAATGGCTCTCGGCCATCACCTTCACCGGCATGTTGTGCGCCTCCATCGGCCGGATGAGCCGGATACGGCGTTCGATCTCCCCATCGTCGAGCATGACGCTTGACGCTGGGACCTGCACGGCGGCACGGCCGGAGCGCTCATTGACGAGCAGCTTCGCCCGTCCGTCGGAGAGATGGGCGAACGCATCGCCGAGCGTGACGGGGCGGTTGCGCTGGCGCTGGGTGATCGTGAGCAACCGGGTTTCCGCGCCGGTGCCCGGATGGGTGTAGATCACCTGCCGGTCGGTAACGACAAAGCTCTCGGCGCGCAGCGTCTCCAGGCCCATGTCGTAGCTGCCCGCCGCGATGGCGCCCTCGATGCGGGCGTTCAGCAACTGCTCGAAGGCGGTGAAGATGATGCCCTGAAGCTCGATGGTGAGCGCCAGCAGACGGTTGAGGAACGTCGTGATCGGCGGCAGCTCGTCCTTGATGCCATTAGAGTCCATCAGCTTCAGGCCGGTCGCCGCCTCGAAGCGGTCGAGCGAGCAGCCTTCGAGTTTGCCGCGAACGATCAGCATGTAGAGCTGGCGCAGTGCATCGCGGGCATAATGGCTCTCCAGATTGTCCTCCGGCCGGAACAGGCCCTGACCACCGGTCTGGCGCTGGCCACGCGTGATCGCGCCCAGCGTGTCGAGCCGGCGGGCGATGGTTGACAGGAAGCGCTTTTCGGCCTTGACGTTGGTGGCGATCGGCCGGAACAACGGTGGTTGGGCCTGGTTGGTGCGGTGCGTGCGGCCGAGCCCCTGGATGGCGGCATCGGCCTTCCAGCCCGGTTCGAGCAGATAGTGGATGCGCAGCCGCGTGTTCTTCGCCGATAACTCGGCATGGTAGCTGCGTCCGGTGCCGCCGGCGTCCGAGAAGACCAGAATGCGCTTCTGATCGTCCATGAAGGATGCGGTCTCGGCGAGATTGGCTGAGCCGGCGCGGTTCTCGACCATAAGGCGATCGATGCCGCCGGGGCTAGTCTTGCGCACGATCCGCCGGGACCGGCCCGTCACTTCCGCCACCATGTCGGTGCCAAAATGCTGGACGATCTGGTCGAGCGCGCCGGGGACCGGTGGCAGGCTGGCGAGCTTTTCGATCAGCGCGTCGCGCCGGGCGACGGCCTCGCGGCTTTCGACCGGCTGGCCGTCGCGCGTGACTGGCCGCGACGACAGATTGCCCTCCGAGTCAGTGAACGGCTCATAGAGCTGCACCGGAAAGGAATGTTGCAAATATGTGAGTACGTACTCGCGAGGAGAGAGGTCGATCCTCAGATCGTTCCATTCCTCGGTGGGAATCTCGGCAAGGCGGCGCTCGGTGAGCGCTTCGCCGGTCGAGACGATCTGTACGACGGCGGCATGGCCTGCCTCCAGATCGCGGGTGATCGAGCGCAGCAGAGTTGGCGTCTTCATCGAGGTCAGCAGATGACCGAAGAAGCGCTGCTTGGTGCTCTCGAAGGCCGAGCGTGCGGCGGACTTGGCCTGCCGGTTCAACGTCCCGGACGAGCCGGTGATGTTGGCCGCCTCCATGGCCGCGTCGAGATTGTTGTGGATGACGGCGAAAGCGCCGGCATAGGCGTCGTAGATGCGCGTCTGCTCGGGCGTCAGTTCATGCTCGACCAGTTCGTATTCGACACCGTCAAAGGAGAGTGAGCGGGCGGTGTAAAGACCGAGCGCGCGCAGGTCACGGGCCAGCACCTCCATTGCCGCGACGCCGCCGGCTTCGATCGCCTCCACGAATTCCGCTCTCGTGCTGAACGGAAAATCCTCGCCGCCCCACAGGCCAAGCCGCTGCGCATAGGCGAGATTATGGACATTGGTTGCGCCTGTGGCCGAGACATAGACGACGCGGGCATCGGGGAGCGCATGCTGAAGGCGCAGGCCGGCCCGGCCCTGTTGCGAGGGCGCGGTGTCGCCGCGCTCGCCTTTGGTGCCGACCGCGTTCTGTAACGCATGGCATTCGTCGAAAATGATGACGCTGTCGAAGTCGGCGCCAAGCCAATCGACGATCTGCTTGACGCGGGACGCCTTCCCGCCGCGCTCGTCCGTGCGAAGCGTGGCGTAGGTCGTGAACAGGATGCCCTCGGACAGCGTGATCGGCTTGCCCTGGGGGAAACGCGACTGCGGCGTAATCAGCAGACGCTCCATGCCGAGCGCTGACCAGTCCCGCTGCGCGTCCTCGAGAAGTTTGTCCGACTTGGAGATCCATAGCGCTTTGCGGCGTCCCCGCATCCAGTTGTCCAGGATGATACTCGCGGATTCGCGGCCCTTGCCGACGCCGGTGCCGTCGCCGATCATGAAACCGCGGCGGAAGCGCACGACATCCGTTGCATCGTCTGGAGCGGCCTTCACGACGTCGAAGGTCTCGTCGACCGTCCACGATCCGGCGAGACGATCGGAATGGGCTTCGCCGGCATAGATCAGAGTTTCGAGTTGGGCGTCGGACAACAGGCCGTCCGAGACGAGATTGGCCGGCAGGCGCGGCCGGTAGCTCGGCTTCGGCGGCGCGACGGAGGCCATCGCCGCAGACTGCACCAGCTTGGTCGGATGAGGCTGCGCATCGGGAATGCGGATCGACTGAAGCGCGTATTCCTCATAGATGGCGTCCGTGATGCGGCCGGCATCCGCCTCCCGCCGCTCGGCGGTCTCATAAGCGAGATCAACGCCCTCCAGCTCGGCCAGAGGTTTTCTGGGCGCGGCCTTGACGGCACGGGCGATGTACCCGCGCACGGTGCGCGGCGCAGGCGTAGCGGCGACCGGAACAGCCATGGCGGGATCGATCGGCAAACGGGCCGGCACATGCTCGGCTACCCAGCCCATCAGCGCCGCCGCGTCCGGCGCGACACCGGGAGCGGCCGGGAACACGGATGGGTCATCGGCGGGCAGCTTATCGACGACGGTAAGCCGCGTCGCAAACGTCGTGCCATGCTTCGCATAGACGGAGCCATCGATAGCCGCAGAAAACACGACACGGCCGCGCTCCTGAAGGCGAGCATAGGCGGAGGCCCAGGCCGGTGCGTCGGGCGCGAAGTTGGCACCGGTGATGGTAACGAGCCGCCCGCCCGGAGCCAGGCGCGCCAGCGCCGAGGCGACATGGCGGAATGCCGCGCCGGCCATGCGCGTCTCGACATTGGCCATGGCGGAGAATGGCGGGTTCATCAGCACCACGGTCGGAACAAGGCTTGGGTCAAGATGATCGTCGATCTGGGCCGCGTCGAAGCGCGTGACGGCAAGGGCCGGAAAGAGGAACGAAAGAAGACCGGCACGCGTCTCGGCCAGTTCGTTGAGAACGAGCGTACCGCCGGAGATCTCGGCGAGGATGGCGAGCAGACCGGTGCCGGCCGACGGCTCCAGCACGCGGTCGACCGGAGTAATGGCTGCGGCGGTCGCCGCGACCAAGCCAAGCGGGATTGGGGTGGAAAACTGCTGGAAGGACTGCGCTTCTTCGGAACGGCGCGTGTGCGTGGGCAGCAGATCAGCGATCTTCTCCAGCATGGAAAGCGCGGCGGCCGGCGAGCCAGCCTTGCGGAAAAGCGCCCTGCCGTACCTGCGCAGGAACAGCACTGTCGCCGCCTCGCAGGCTTCGTAGGCGGTCTTCCAGGTCCAGACGCCCGACGCATCGGAGGCGCCGAAGGCGGTCTCCATCGCGTGACGTAGCGTCGGAGCGTCGGTGCGCTGGCCGCGCTCGAGATGAGGGAGAAGGAGTTGCGCCGCCGCGAGGATGGCGCCGGCGGTGTCGGCTTCCGAGCTGAGCGGGATCCGCGCGTCCGTATCGCCAGTCACGGTGGCGGGCATCATGTTCATCGGGGAACCTCCAGGAGAGCTGAAACAGGACGAGCCGCGCAGCGCTCTCTCTCGACCGCACCGGCTCAAACCCGTTCCGGCCTTCCTCTGCCTCTCAAGAGGCGGCCGTGGCCGGCATGAAAGAAGCGCTCCGCCGATCGGCGGAGCGCATTTTTCGGTTCAGTCGATGGCCTGGAATATCTCGGATGCCTCCGGATGGCCGGCCAAGCAGGCGTGAAGCCGGTCGTAGCCCTCCGCAAGAAGGTCGGATTCGTATCGGAAGGAGAGATGCGAGAAGGTGAACAGGGTGGCTATGATCCCTGCGGCTTCTGCCGAAACCTCGCCGCGATATTCCGTGATGTCGCTCTCGATTCGGAAGCGCGGCCGGGAGGTCGGCGCGAGGAACAGGGGCTTGCCATCGCGCTCGTAGAAATTCCAGAAGCCGCCGCCATAATCGCGCGGGCTGAGCCGCTCCATGAATGTATAGACCGCGTTTTCGGCGACGATCAGCAGCGGAAGCCCGAACAGGGTCGGCAAGAACATCTCACGGCGGTCTTCCGGAACCAGGGTTGCAATTTGGGGTGTGGTCACTTCGGTCGTCATGGCCTGTTTCTCCGGAGAGCGTGGAAAGGACAGATCCGGACGGCGCTCTCTCAACCCATCCGAACCCGTCCCGGCCACACTGCCCTCTTGCTCTCAGACCGTCCAAAGGCCATCCGCGATTTCGCGCGCGACGAAGGCCCGCGCCTTCATCATCACGTCGTTACACTCCAGAAACGAAAAAGGCCCGGCGTATGCCGGGCCTTGAGGTGGAGGGATGGAATAAACGGAGCGGCCGAAGCCGCCCCTGGCAGCTATTCTGCGGCGAACACCTGCGCCGGTTCGTCAGCATCCGCATCGGCATCGGCCGATGCGCCGCCATCACCGTCGAGAAAGGCCGGCAACGCCTCGGCGTCTCCTTCCGATTCGACAGCTGTCTCCGGTTCGACATCAATGTTCCGCAGCGGCTCGGGAAGCCAGCCGCTGTCGGCCAGGAGCCGCTCGGCTTCTTTCGCCATGTCGGCCTTCTTGAGATGGTCGATGAGCTGGGCCTTATCCTCGCCGAGCGCTTCACGCACGGCCTCCAGGATACGCGCCTTGGTCACGCGGCCGAGATAGTTCTCGACCGTCGGACGGAAACCAGCTTCCACCATGTCGAGCCCGGTGGCATGGGTCAGGCGGTGGGCTTCTGCCATGCGCCGGTCAAGCCCATGCTGCGAGACGCCGGTGGCGCTGTAGGGATTGGGCCGCTCGTAGAGCGCGTTGATCCCGTAGCTGACGCAGTGGGCGAGCAACGCCAGGCGGCTGGCATTGTCCAGAGAGATCAGCCACGCCCAGAGCGCGTCGTCGTCGGCCGGCAGTTCTGCCTTCCAGTCCTCGTGCCGCTGGGCGACCGACTTCGCGTAGGGGCTGTCGGCGAGGTCCTTGCCCTGCTCGCGGAAGAAGACGTGCCGGACCGAAGCTTCAAGGCTCCCGCCATGTGCCCCTGTCCGCTGGAAAGTGTCACGTACCAGCTTGTGCAGGAGCGCAGTTATCGCGACATGGGGATTGCTGCCCAGAGCATCGCGCAGCGCCAGCGTGCGGTGGGCAGTGAGCTCGGTCACCAGCCGGTCTGGCAGCGGCTTGACGACATCGCTGTCGTCGTCTTCCTCCGCATCGGTGGACTGGCCGCCGATGGTGATGACGGCGCGCTGGACCGGGTGCTCCTTGCTGCGCTCGGCTTCGCTGCCAGGCTCGGACTGCGATCCCTCGCCCTCGACGTCAGGCCGCGACTCATCCTCAGGCCAGACATAGCCGCGATCGACGACGAGCTTGCCATCGCGGTCGACGCTGACGAAAACGCCCGCGCGGGTGTTGTCCTCAGGATCGTAAATGACCGGACGCTGCTCGAAGGCTTCCAGAGCAGCCTCGATCTCGCCGAGCCGCTGGTCGACCTCGTGGGGGAGTTCCTCGGCTTCGGCATACTCGGCCTCAAGCCGCTCGTATTCCTCGCGCAGGGCTTCACGTTCCGCGCGCTCCTCGTCGCTCAGATCGACAGAGGTGCCGGTCAGTGCCCGCAGGTCATGGTTGTAGCCATAAGGCAGATCGAGATCGACCGTAACCCACTTCCAGCCCTCATTGGCGATCTCGTCGGCCACCGTCTTGAGCTTCTCGGAGACGAGCTTGTCGAGAAGCGGCACGTCCTCGAGCCAGCCGCCGTCGTCGGCCTTGAACAGATCCCGCAGTACGGTGCCGCCGGCCGCGACATAGGCATCGACACCGACAAAGAGCGCCCGCCTGTCGGAAGCGAGAACCGTGGTTTCCGTCAGCATCTGGCGGATATGCCAGGGCTGGCGGTTCCACGAATGCTGGATCGCTTCCCAGACCTGCTCCTGGCGGGCATGATCGGGATTGACGGTGAAGGCCATCAGCATCTCCAGCGTCATGCCATCTTCGGCGTAGATCTCGAGCAGTGCGGGCGAGACGGCGGCGAGGCGCAGTCGCTGATGCACGACTTGGGCGGTGGTGAAGAAGGCAACGGCGATTTCCTCATCGCTCATGCCCTTGTCGCGCATGTCCTTGAAGGCCCGGAACTGATCGAGCGGATGCAGCGCGACGCGATGGACGTTCTCGGCAAGCGAATCGTCCTCGGCAAGGATCTTGGTCGACGGATCGCGCACGATGCAAGGCACGAGGCCGTCCTTCGGAAAGCGCTTGGCTCTCACGAGGCGCTCGATGGCGCGATAGCGCCGCCCGCCCGCCGGCACCTCGAACATGCCGGTCTCGTTGCCGTCGTCATCGAGGATCGGCCGGACGTTGAGTCCCTGCACGAGGTCCTGGCGGCGGGCGATGTCGTCGGCCAGTTCCTCAACATCGGTGTCTGGCCTGACGCGGCGGACATTCGACTCGCTCAGCACGAGCTTGTTGAAGGGGATGTCTCGCGAGCGCGAGAAGACGATCTTCTTGGCAGCCTTGGCCATGGTCGGATACTCCGCGACGGGCGGCAGAGAGCCTCTCTCTCAGCCTCCCAACCCGTCGACCGAACCGGTCGCTCCTCTCGCTCTCTGATCCGTCGGCCACAAGTACCAGCGCCGGCAGGTCAGCATTCCCGTCACCAGTCCAGGAACGGTGGCCGCTCCATGTTGACGCCGTATTTGCGGCGTAGCGCCTCGATGGCCGCGTCCTGCCGGTCGATCTTGCGCCGCAAGCGGTCGAGGTCCGGACCGGATATCTCCAGCAGGTCATCGAGAATGCGCTGGTATTCCGCTTCGTCGGCGCCTGTCCATCGGCTCATCCGGCGATGATAGTGTCTCGCCTTCGGGCGTCGGCTGATTGTCTCGGCCTCGGCCCTAACGGCCAGAACGCGCTCGGCCTGGCTGAGATTGTGGCGGGTTTCGGCAAGGCGCGACTCCATGCGCGCCAGCATCGCGCGCAACTGCACACGGTTCATCATGACAGGATTCCCTTGTTCAGGAAATGCCGGCGGAGGCGGTCCTTCTGCGACCGCCTTCAGGCGCTGGCATCAGCGCGCTACCGACTCTGCGGCCAAGATCGGGCGGCGCGATAGAGCGCGCGTTCCGCAGCCCGGATGCTGCCGGCCTGGCGGGCAGCTTCCGCCCACGCCGAGAGCGGAAAGTTCCGGTGAACAGGATGTCGCGCTCGATTTCCATCGCGAATGGAAGCCGTAGCGAGGACAACTCGCTGAGCGAGAAGTGGCCGCGCTCCGGCTCGCAGATTTCGGCGAGGCCGTACAGGGTCTCGCCATCGGCGTCCAGTTCGGTGGCGAGCCACACACCCGCACCAAAGGGGTTGAAGAACTTCACCACGGGCACGCGATCAGCGCCGCGTTGACGGCCATTGGCGAGCAGGCGCTCGCGAAGATCATCGGTCAGGAGGATCATGCCGCGGCCCTCCTGTCGATGCTCGTCTTGGCCTCGATGGCGTCGACAGAGGACTGATCGTCCGGCAGGAAGGAAAGAATCCAGTCGGCGGCCTTGCTGGCCTGGGAGGCCGCGCGGAAGATGACGCGGGAATCCTCGCGCATCGTGTCGATCCACGCGCCGATATAATCGCTGTGCCTCACAGTAGGGACGATCCCCATCGCCGCGCAGCAAAAGGCGCTCGAAATTTCGGCGATGCATTCCTCGAAAAAATAAGGCTTGGAGCCAAACGAGCCGGTAAGGTCCCGGTTGAGGCGGCTGTGATGACCGCTGGCGTGGGAGATCTCGTGCAAGGCCGTTCTGTGCCAGTTGATGGGCTCGAAGAAGGCGGCGGGCGGAGGGACCTGCACATAGTCGAGCGACGGCACGTAGAAGGCCTTGTTGCCGCCGATGCGGAAATCGATGCCGGTCGCCTTGATGAGCGCCTCGACCTTCGGCTCGATCTGGCCGGGGGGCGGAGGCGGCGCCACCGCAACCATCTCCTCGGGCATGTTCTCGCATTGCGAGAGGTTGAAGACGGTGAACCGCTTCAGGAACGGAATCGCCTGGGGCTCTTCGCCGGTCTCGCGAGCACGCTTCTTCTCGTCCTCCGGCGTGAAGCGGTCGGCATAGACGACGGTGGTGCCGCGCTCGCCTTTGCGCACATTGCCCCCAAGCGACAGGGCCTGACGGAACGTGAGCCAACCCTGGCTTGGAAAACCGTGCTGGATGACGGCGCCCCAGAGGATGAGCACATTGATACCGGAGTAATTGCGGCTCGTAGCCGCATTCTGTGGCAGGCCGAGCGGTGCCTTGGCAGCGGCGGTGCCCCAGGGCTGAACCCAGGGAACGCGGCCGGCCTCCAGCTCGGCGATGATCTTGTTGGTGATGTCGTCATAAATGCTCGTCCGCTTGGAGCTGGGACGAGCGTTGCGATGATGTTTGGCCATCGGGATTGTCTCCACGACGGGCCTTGGAAGCCTCTCTCCCAATCCCAACCCGTCGCGGCAAACCGCACCGACCTCTTCCTCTCAGTCGTGGGATCGGCGAGCGGCTTGATTCTTCCCCGCATTCGAATTGTCAGCAGAAATGTCTGGCCCTAGAGCGGAAATGTATGCTATCGTCCTACAATCAATGAAGGAACGTCGCCATGGCAAATCTTGCTCCTGTGAGCGTCCGGGTATCGTCGAAAGAACGTGAATTGCTCGAAGCAGCAGCCGAGCAGTCCCGCACCAATCTGAGTGACTTCATCCGCCGCAAGGCGGTGGAAGCCGCTGAAATGGAACTGCTCCATCAGAATCGCATCGTCATCCCTGCCGTCGATTGGGAAAAATTCGAGGCGTGGGTGAATAGTCCGCCGAAGGATGTTCCCGGCCTGCGCGACCTTGCAAAGACCCGTCCGGCATGGCGCGACTGAGTCCACCGCGCCAGCTCATCGAGGAAGACAATCGACAGGCCTTCGATTGTGGCCGGGATTCAATGAACGAATGGTTCCGCCGGCACGCTTGGCGCAACCAGCAACTCGGCGTTTCCCGGAGCACAGTCATCTGCGATGCGCAGACAGGCGAGATTGCCGGATACGTCACACTGGCCATGGGGCATATCGAAAGGGAGTATTTGCCGAAGGCATCGCAGCGCAACAGACCGGAGAACATCCCGATCTTTCTCCTTGGGCAGCTTGCGGTTGATCGTCGCTTTCAGAAGACGGGCGTTGCCCGGTCGCTGCTGTTCTACGCTCTGAAGACCTCCGTCCGGGTGGCGAAGGAGGTCGGCTGCGTCGGTGTGCTCACGCATCCACTCGATGATGAAGTGCGCGCCTTCTATCGACGTTTCGGTTTTGAAGATCTGCCTTACGATCGTCGACGCAGCATGATGGTCAGGATCAAGGATTTGGAGCGCAACGGCTTCGGTGAGGACTGAATAATGATCCGAGTTGTTCCAGAGATATCGGCGACGAATGGACTGAGCCTCCGCGAAATTCCAGTATTTTTACGACGGCATTCGCTTTTCCCGCCGCATAGTCTACGCTTGACTACGAGGCGAGACACCAGAGGACGACGCCCTACGCTGAAGGTCGCTGACATGCCCGCGATTTCGCATTCAAATCCGCCGACTTCCGGCCCAGTCTTTGCCCGGAGCGGAATGGTCCGCCCGAAGGCAAGGACGTCGTTGTGGCAAGGCCGAGAAGGACAACAACCGAAAGGGTACGGGTGGTTCTCGAACCATCCCTGCGCTCCCCGGCCTATGATCCGGCCAAGCCCGACTCTCGTCTCGTCGAATTCGTCCGTATGCTTGCGCGACAGGCCGCAAAGGAATTCGTCGAAGCTGAAGGGAAGCGCAAAGCCGGCGACCGCCTTCCGGAATAGGGAGGTCGTTTCATGAAGGTTGCGCTCTACGCCCGTTACTCCTCCGACAATCAGCGCGACGCTTCCATCGAAGACCAACTTCGCATTTGCCGCGCTCGTGCCGAGCGCGAAGGCTGGCAGGTCGTTGACAGCTATATAGACCGTGCCATCTCAGGCGCATCCCTGATCCGGCCCGGCATCCAGAAGCTGATCGCTGATGGGTTCAAGCGCCGGTTTGACGTCATCCTGACGGAATCGCTAGACCGACTGTCGCGCGATCAGGAGGACATCGCTGGTTTTTACAAGCGCATGCGCTTCGCCGGCGTCACCATCGTCACAATGTCGGAAGGCGAAGTCAGCGAATTGCATATCGGCCTCAAGGGGACGATGGGCGCGCTCTATCTGAAGGACCTGGCCGACAAGACGCGCCGTGGCCTGCGCGGCCGCGTCGAGGAAGGCAAGTCCGGGGGCGGACTGTGTTTCGGCTATGATGTCGTCAAACAGTTCGACGTCAATGGCGAGGCGATCCGCGGCGATCGAACCATCAATGAAGCGGAAGCTGTTGTCGTGCGCCGCATCTTTGCCGACTACCTCGCCGGCAAGTCCTCACGCACGATCGCCATGACGCTCAACCGTGAGGGCGTTGCCGGTCCGCAGGGCAAGGCATGGGGACCAACCACCATTCATGGCAATCCGAAGCGCGGCGTCGGCATTCTCAACAACGAACTCTATGTCGGCAAGCTGGTCTGGAATCGGCTGCGCTATCTGAAGGACCCGGACACAGGCAAGCGCGTTTCGCGCCTCAACCCGGAGAGCGAATGGGTCATTCAGGACGTTCCGGAACTTCGCATCGTCGAACAGGCCGTGTGGGACGCGGCGAAGGCACGCCAGAAGGTACTCGCCTGTGAGCCTCAGTCCGAGCCCGGCGAGAACATGCTGAACGCACGACGGCGGCCGAAGCACCTGTTCACCGGCATGGTCAAATGCGGTTGCTGCGGCAGCGGCTACACCATGATCTCCAAGGATCTGCTCGGCTGCTTCGGCGCCCGCAACAAGGGCATCTGCAACAATCGGCTGAACATCCGTCGCGACGCGCTCGAGAAGTCAGTCCTCCAGGGCCTCCATACGCATCTGATGGAGCCCGGGCTGTTCAAGGAATTCTGCGCCGAGTTCACCCGTGAGGTGAACCGCCGGCGGATCGAGCGCCGCACAGATATGGATGCCGCCCAGCGAGAATTGGAAAAGACCGTGCGTGACTTGGACAAGGCCATTGACGCGATCCTTTCCGGTGTCCCACCCTTGCAGTTGAAGGAACGGATGGAGAAGCTGGAGGCCCGCAAGGCGGAACTGACGGAGATGTTGGCGAACGTCGATGAGCCGCCGCCTCTGCTGCACCCGAACATGGCCGAGATCTACCATCAGCGCATCTCTGCGCTGTACGGCGACCTTCAGAACGAAGAGACCACGGCCCTGGCGGCGCAGACCTTCCGTTCCCTCGTCGACCGGATTGATCTGGTTCCTGAAGGCAACGAGCTTCAAATTGTTCTGCGGGGCGATCTGGCGGCCATCTTGCGCTTTGCTGCGAACAAGAAAGACCCTGAGGCTCTTTCCGAGATCGGCGTCCTCGACGACCTCCTTCCGGGGTCGACCGCTCAGGGGCAGCGTCAAGTCCGGTCCCGTCGAACCGGTACAAACGAAAAAGGCGACCCGGTTGGATCGCCTTCTGTCATATCGCAGGAATCGTTGGTTGCGGGGGCAGGCTTCGACTGCTGGCATAAATCCGGCTGGCCTGCCGGTTTCTTCCGCCTTGGCAAAGTCGAGGATGCCGAACAACTCGCCGCGTAAGGTGGCGTGAACCTCACCGCGCTTGGCTCCAGGCGTGAGGATGATTTCACCGATAAGGGAACGAAGGGCTTCCGCTGCCTGCTTGCCGCCGTCCGGGTCATTGAGGGCTTCGGTCAAGCGTTCCACACGTAGGCGGTAGAGATTGGCGACATTCGGATGAATGTCCGGCACATCGGCGGGCGCTTCGGCCATGCGGGCGACAATCTCGGCCTTCTGCCGCTCAAGCTCATCCATGCGCGCTTTCATGCTCGGCTGATACATGCCGTCCTCGATAGCCGCGATAATGCCTGCGATGGCCTTTTCGATCTTGGCGAGCGCCTTCTGGTCCGTGGTAGTCTGCGCACGCCGGTCGCGGTTCAGCCGGTTCATTTCTTCCGCATAGGCTTTGACGGCCTCGGTAACCGCTTCCGAGGACACAAGTCGCTCTTTCAGGCCGGTCAGTACGCGCGCCTCGATCTTGTCGCGGGTGATGGACCGGCCATTGTCGCAGGTGCCGCGCCGATGATGGTTGAGGCAGGCATAACGGTTCGGCGTGATGATGCCGATCTTGCCCCCGCAGCAACCGCAGGTCAGAAGGCCGGAAAGAAGATGAACCGGGCGGTTCGCCAGATGCACGCGCTTCATCCGGCCTTCAAGCGTATTGGCCAGGTTCGGCCCGAAGATTTCCGATATCTGCTTCTGACGGGCGCGGACGGCGTTCCACAATTCATCGTCCACGATGCGCAGATGCGGAACCTCCCTCCTGATCCATTGGCTTTCCGGGTTGATCCGCGACACGCGCTTGCCGGTGGACGGGTCCTTGATAAACCGCAGGCGGTTCCACACAAGCACGCCAGCATAAAGCTCGTTGTTGACGATCCCGGTTCCCCGGCTGGCATGGCCCCGGATGCTGGTGTCGCCCCATGCACGGCCAAGCGGGCCGGGAACGCCCTCCCGGTTGAGGTCAACGGCAATCGCCTTCGGGCTTTTGCCGGAAGCGAATTCGCGGAAAATGCGGCGGATTACGTTCGCTTCCTCGGGAATGGCTTCCCGATCCCCCCGGATCGGCTCGTCGTTGGCATCGAACTTCTTCACGACCTTGTAGCCGTAGCACAAGCCACCACCCGCCTTGCCCTTCTCCACCCTGCCCCGAAGGCCGCGATGGGTCTTCATGGCAAGGTCTTTCAGGAACAGCGCGTTCATCGTGCCTTTCAGGCCGACATGAAGCTCGGAGATTTCGCCCTCGGCCAGCGTCACGATGCTGACGCCTGCGAACTTCAAGTGCTTGTAGAGCGTGGCAACGTCCGCCTGATCGCGGCTGATACGGTCCAGCGCTTCGGCCAGAAGGATATTGAACTCGCCGCGCTGCGCGTCCCGCACAAGCTGCTGGATGCCGGTGCGGAGAATGGTGCTCGACCCCGATATGGCTGCATCCTGGTAGCTGCCCATAACCTGCCAGCGTTCACGCGCTGCATATTCTTCGCAAAGCCGGAACTGGTCTTCAATCGATGCTTCCCGCTGGTTATCGGAGGAATAGCGGGCATAAAGGGCTGCACGGGTCATGGTCTGCTTCTCCTTCATTCGAACAATGCTCTGCGTCTGGGCGGTCTCGTTGCGGCTGGCGCTGCTCGCCAGCGCACGCCTCGCCTTTCCTGCCTCACAAGCCCCCGCCGGGACGGAGCCGACCGGTCAAGGCTGGCGCGGCACGCGCCACCGCGGAACGCGGCCTGGCCTTGAGGGGGCGGTTTCGTTCCGGCCCACTGCCAGCAGGCAAAAAGGCTTTCACCGCAGACGCATTCCGGCACTTCATTGCGTCACATACTGTCTTCCGGCAGCGGCGGCGCATCCGGTGCTTTGTCCAGCAAGCCTGTCAGAGCGCCGCGTTTCGTCGTGCCTGCGCGCGCTTTCAGGAATTCGCTGGCCGTCTCCACGGCCCCGATCTTCTGCGCGACCGCCGAGACGATCCACTGGTTGAGCGACACGCCGTCCTCCTGCGCCAGACGCGCCGCCGTCTCCTTGAGCGACTGCGGCAGTTGCAGCGGGTATTTGTAGCGTTGGGTCTGTGTCATGTGTTCAATCTCCTGACGATCTCTCCCGGTGTAACCACGGTCACGCCCAGCCTGAGCGCCGGACGGAAATCCTTCACGTTATGCGTGACGATGGCCTCGGCCTGCCCGTTCAAGGCAGCTTCCAGCACCATTTCGTCGGCGACATCAGACAGCATTGGCCGCGTCCGAAACGAAATATCAACGCCCTCGGCAATGGCGGCAAGCGCGCTCATCACCAAGGCTACATCGTCAAGACCATGCCCTGTCGCGTGCCGAGTTTCCGGTCGGCTCAACACGGCTTCATATTCCAGAAACAACGCTGTCGAACAAAGCGGCGTCACCACGCCACGATCCGCGAAACGCAGAAGCAAGTTGCTGGCGCCATTGCGACTGCGGAACCCTGCCACGATCACATTGGTATCTAGAACCAGTCTCATGGGAGACAATTTATAGACATCCCATAAGATGTCAATATTTTGGGTAATGGTTCCCCTCATTCATCATCCTCGGCGCTTTCTGAGTGGTCTGCGCTTCCGGCCCGATTATCGTTGGCGGCAGTAAGAGCGGCGAAGTCCTCCCGTGCCATCTGCCTGCCGATCAACCGGGCAATGGACAGCACAACCGCATCAAGCCGCTCGGAAGCCACGGCCTTCTCCCCGCTCTCCTGCCCATCGGGTGGACGGTTGTCATTCGTCGGGCTCTCTCTGCCATTGTGCTTTTCGTCACCGGCCATCGCTGCGCTCTCCCTCTGGTCGCCATGCGACAGGGTTAGCGATCCAGCGATTGATCTCGGATTCCCGCCATCCCGCTCCGTTGACGCTGATCTTGAGTTGGGTCGGGAATGTGCCTTCAGCGATCTTGCGATAGATGGTGGACCGGGACAGGCCGGTGCGGGCAAGGACGGTTTTGAGACGGATGATACGATCTGATGCGGGCATGGTGACGACGCCTCCTACTGATTGTTCCTGACGGCTTCTGAGACCAGTCAGGGCACGGATTTGTCGTTGTGCAAGAAATATTTAGCCGGCGTAGGGCTGCGGCGTACAATCGGCGGTAAAAAGGAAAACCTTACAAGCCGAGATCTCGCCCTCGCCCCCTGCCGAGACCGTGACTAAGGGCGAGGTCACGGCTGATGCCCATGCCTGATTCGAACGAGATGCCTAGATCGCGTTTGCGGCCTTCAAGGATGGATTCAAGCTGCGGATCGCGTTCAAGGCTTTTTGCCATGTTGCCCATCTCGGCCCGGATGGATTTGTAGCCGGAATAATCGCCCGCCGCATATTGGCGCTCACCGGTCTGCTTAAGCTCCTGAAACCGCTCCACGAAGTGGTCGGCGCGCAGGTCGGGGTTCTTGCGCAGGTCGGTTTCCAGTTGCAGGGCACGTCTTGCTGGCAAGGCTCGGTCGGGATCGCCCGAAGCGACCTCCGTCGCAAATTCGGGATTCCTCTTGTAGACGGCTTCAGCATCGTGAGAGCCGTGGGGCCGTAAATCGTTGAATGCCGTGCGGGCCTCTTGCAGTTCCTCAATCTGCTCGGGCGTTGCGGCGATATCGTGCGCCTGCGCCTTGAAGATTGCGTCCACGGCTCGGGCATGACGGACGAACGCCTGTCCACGGGCGCGGCGTGTTGCCTGTTCCGGGTCTATCTCCGCTTTCGGCACGCGTGCTGCGGCTTCGCGGTCCGCGTCCTTCCCGGCGACCTCCCTTTCCGGCTGCTTCACAGCATCTGATCCAGGCACACCGTCGCCCGGGGAACGCAAGCTATCGATGATGTCCTCGATCCTGTCGCGGACATTCTCCGGCACGAGCTTGCGCATGATCTCGGCCACGCGGGCACGGAAGGTGATGCCGCGCCGCTCGGCATACTCCTGCGCCGGGTCAAGCTGCTGCTCGTAATCGGTGGCCATGTCCTTCGCCCGGTCGCGTGACAGCGTGTTCACCAGCCTATCCTGACTGGCGAAGTCGTCGCGGCCGTAATGCAGGTCCATGCCGTCGCGGTGACGCGACAGGGCGACATAGCTGCCGTGTGCATCCAATCCCGGTGTCGCCAGCACATGGGTGCGGTCCACCGTCATGCCCTGCGCCTTGTGGATGGTCGCAGCATAGCCGTGGTCGATGCGGTCGTAGTCCTTGAGGTCGAACGAGACGTTGCGCCCGTCGTCGGCGCGCACCGTCACGCTCTGGGTACTGACTTCTTCGATTGTACCGAGCGTACCGTTCTTGACGCCAAGACCACGTTCGTTTTGCAGGAACATGACACGGTCTCCGCTGGCAAAACTGCGTTCGCCGCGCTCGACCGTGACGCGCACGTCCTCGCCCAGATCGCCCGCGTCCCGCATCCGTTCCCGCGCGCCTTCGTTGAGTTCCCGCACCTCGGCATTGGTATGGGTGAGGATGATGCGGCTGGCATCCGGTGATGTCTGCCGGTCGCGGTGCCAACGCTCGATCAGATCGTCACGCGCCTGTTCGCGGCTTTGCGCTGCATGCACCATATCGTGACGGTCATAGGCATGAATGGCGTCTCGCGTTCTGCCCGTCGCCAGATCGCGCGTGGCATCGCGTTGCCAGTCCTCGCGCTGGCGGCGTACGGTATCGATTTCGACGCCACCATGGCGCTCGTGGATCGAGCGGAATGCTGCGCCCGCTTCGATGGATTGCAACTGTTGCGGATCGCCGACCAGCACCACTTTTGCCCCAACGTCTGCGGCATGGGACAGCACGCGCTCCAACTGGCGCGTGCCGACCATGCCCGCCTCGTCGATGACAAGCACATCGCGTGAGGTGAGCTGGTCGTGGCCGTTCTTCCAGCCATGTTCCATGCTGGCGATGGTGCGGGATGCAATGCCCGATCCGCTTTCGAGATTTTCCGCCGCGATGCCGGAAAGGGCGACGCCCCTGACCTCGTAGCCTGCCGCCTCCCAAGCCTCGCGTGCAACGCCGAGCATGGCGCTCTTTCCTGTTCCGGCATAGCCGACCACGATGCCGAGATCGCGCACGTCCGTGACATGCGCCAGCGCATCGGCCTGCTCACCGGACAGGATCAGCCCGCGTTCTTCGGCGCGCGCAAGCGCTGCCTCTCTGTCCCTGTCACTGACCGCGTGCAATTCCTTCTCAGCCATAAGTTCGACGGCGCGGTGCAGGCGCTGTTCGGCCTCGATCATCTCGCGCGTCGTGAAGCGATCTACACCGCGAGAATCCTGACCAAGTTCGACCAGATCGGGCGAACCGCGCATCGCGCCCATGACCTCGTTGAACTGGTCGATGCCGTCGCTGTGCCGATGCGCGAACATCGCCATGTCGCGGCGCGTGAAGGTCGATTGCTGATGTGTGATCGCGTCCAGTGCGAGGGAAGGATTAGCGATGATGCGTTCGCCATTGTTGCGCGCGATCTCGCGGTGCAATTCAGCCCGGTCGGCGGCTTCGATCCCTTCGACCTCGATGCGCTGCGCGGGGGCGCCGATCTGTGTTTGCGGCTCCAGCGCGATGCCCTGCGCCTCAAGGCTGCGATGGTCGATGCGCGCGTCTATGTCGAGTTCCATCAGCCGTTCATTGGCAAGCTCGGCCCAGCGTTCCCGCCAGCGCTCCACCATCTCCGTACGGTTCCAGTCCCGCTGCTTTTTGCCAAAGCCATCTTCATCCACCTCGCGCATGGTGAGCATGACATGGGCATGGGGTTTGGGCATGCCGTCCTCGCCGATGTCCCAATGCACATTGAGGTCGGCGATCATGCCCTGATCGACAAATTCGGACTGTGCGAAGTCGCGGGCAAGTTCGATGCCTTGTGCCTGCGTCATCTCGCGCGGAATGGCGAATTCCACCTCGCGGGCAAGCTGGGCATCCTTCCTGACCTCGAAGGCTTCGACATCGTTCCAAAGCCGTTCGCGATCCTCCCACACCTCGGGTGCGTTCTCCGGCAGCAACACCTCGGAATGAACGACGCCGCGCTTGGCCGTAAAATCCTGATCGCGGTCCAGCCGGTTGTCGCGCAAACGCGAGGCCGAGCGGTAGGCGGCGGACGCCACCGCGCTCTGGCCGCTCTTGCGGGAAATGACCTTGACGTGAAGATGATAGATCGCCATCGCGATCCAGGAATGGCACGGTCAAGCGCACGTCGGAACGACGTATAAGCGCGCCCTCCCTCGAAAAAATCTCGGGATGGACCGGACCGTGCCAGACCGTCCCGGCAACAATACTGCGTTCCGCGCCTCACGCAACTATCCTTACTGCATCATCAAGTTGCAGACCGATAGGAGGCACACATGCGGAAACCGCGAAACTTCGATGCGGAACTCAAGGCGCTGGAGGACAAGGCCAAGGAACTGAAAACACGCAAGGTGCAGCAGTTGGGTGAACTGGTGATCGCCACGGGAGCAGATGCGCTCAGTGTCGAGGAACTGGCGGGGGCACTGGTTGCGCTCTCGGAAACGAAAGACCCCGCAAAGAGGGAGGCATGGGCGAAACGTGGTGCAGCGTTCTTTCGCAGCCGGTCGCGGCGATCTGCAAAGGCGGCTGACCGCGACAGCGGCAGCGCTCCGCCGCAACCGGGCGGCGCGCAACCGGCATCAGGCACAACGGGCGCGGCATGACATGCGAAGCTGGCAGGTTGAGCGCCGCAAACGAACGCGGCATCTGATCGAACTCGGTGGTCTCGTCGTCAAGGCGGGCATTGTGGAACTGACCGGCGATGACCGCGCGATGATCTTCGGCGCGCTTCTCTGGATGGCCGACAAGCTCGACAGTCAGGACGGCGAACGGGCGCGGGCGTTATGGTCGGCGAAAGGGAAGAATGCATTTGAAGATGGTGGGGCGCGCCCATATCAGCGGTGGTATCAATCCCGCGCGAAAACTGGCGCGGTCCGCCCTCCTGACCGAAAGCAGGTAGCCAGGCGGATCAGTTCCCGCAATCAGCCATGAGGGATGAGCGCGCGTGCACTTCGCCCTCAATAGCGCTGTCGTATTGGGACGGAACGCGCGAAATCTCATTTGCAAAAGCGTCCATATTTCTTGAGCAGCTCGGCGGACCATTAATCGTCGACCAGCCGGAAGGTGATCTGGGAAATAAGATCATTGCCGATCTCACCGATAGGCTTCACAGCGCAAAGCAGAACCGTCAGCTCATTGTAACCCATAATGCAAACATTGCTGTGAATGGCTCTTCGGAACTGGGTTGGGTCACCTTGCCGTCAAGGATAATGTCGAACGTCAGTTCGAGTACGCTGGAGCGATTGACACTCCGACGGAGATGAGGACGCGGACGCCAGTACACAGGCGTCCGCGTCCGCGTCCGCTAGTGAGAAAGGCTTAGCGAAGCGCGACCGGTGCATCCTGCGCCTGCAAGGCGGCCTCAAGAAGCGGCTTGCCGGGTCCGGAGAGCCACGCATCAAGGGTCGTCAGTGCGCCGAAATCCTTGCGGAGAGTGTCGATGTCCGCTGATCCGGCACATCGGCCGTCGTCGACGAGCCCTGCCAATCGTCCAAGGAACGCATTCTGTTCAAGGAGGCTGTCGGGGAAGCGATTGTATGTGATCGTCCTGCCTGCGGCTCGGCTGAGCGTCTCCTGCATTCCGCTTCCAGTGACCTCGTCCCCTGCAATTTCGATGGTCTGACCCGTAAAGCGCTCGGGATCGGCGAAAATCGAGGCAACGATCTTTCCGATGTCGTTTACCGCGATGAACTGCATGGCCTGATCGGGCCGCATGAAGAAGCTGAATGATCCCCGGTCCAGGCCCATGCCCGGCAGCATCAACATCTCCATGAAGGCGGCCGGCCGCACGATCGTGCTACGGATGGGCAGACCACGAATATGCTCCTCGATTTCCGTCTTGCTGTCGAAATGCCCCAGACCGGTTTTGCCTTTGCCAGCAGCACCGGCGGAGGTGTAGACGAGATGCCGAACACCGTGCTTCACGGCCATGTCAGCAACGATCTTGCCGTAGCGGACCTCCTCTTCGTCAGTAACGCCATATGCCGCGCCTTGTCCTGAACTGGGCTGCACGCTGAAGACGCCGTACATCCCCGATATCGCCGCTTCGGTGGACGCGACATCCGAAAAGTCGCCCTTGTGCAACTCGACGCCGATGGCCTCAAGCGCCTTTGCCTTCTCGCCGGCGGGGTCGCGGACAAGCGCCCTGACATGCCATCCGGCACTCTCGAGCGCCCGCGCAACCGCCCCTCCCTGTTGCCCCGTGGCGCCGAACACGAGCACCGTCCTTTCGTCTTCCATTAAAAGTTCCTTTCCATAACCATTGATAGTTACGAAATGGCACTGCTATAAGAAGCACGCAAGACGGCACATTTTTGTCTGCCGGTTACCTGGAGGTAACGCATGGAAAAGACGATCCACGGTCGGCCCTATATCGAAACGAAGAAAGGGCCGATCCTCACGCCATGCGCGCCAAATGGCGTTCTGGCGAGGCTTGGCGACAAATGGACGATACTCGTGATGAGCATTCTCGCACTGGATCCCGCAAGAGCGCTGCGCTTCTCCGAGATCAAGAACGGGATCCCGGACATTTCGCAGCGCATGCTCACCCTCACGCTCCGCAACCTGGAGCGCGACGGCCTGGTGACACGCCACTACTTCGCCGAGGTGCCGCCGCGCGTCGAATACGAGCTGACGCCGATGGGCAAAACGATGCTGCCGGCGCTTGAAGGATTTACCGGTTGGATCCGGGACAACTGGCAGGCGATCGAGCAAGCCCGTCAGCGCTTCGATCGAGCCGGACGCAGCTAGAACGGATCATCGTTTCACGGAAACGCTGTTCCGCTCTGTCCATTTGTTTTCACCGCATTTATGCGACGTCAGGTGAGTCCACCTGACTGCAAAATGCTCTCGCTGTCTGATCGCGCGCTGCACGAAGCGCGTTTGCGATGTTTTCCGCCCAATCATTGTGCGGCGGGTTTGCCCTCCAGGACATCGTCAAGCAGCCGCCAGAAATACTCGACCTCGGGCACCGACGATGTGAACAGGATGCGGTAGATCATCGGCGCAACAATCCGGTCGAGCAGCACGTCCGTCGATGGGGGTGTCTCGCCCCGCGCCAGCGCGCGAGCTTGGATGCTCTCGAACTGTTGGCGCAAATAGGTTGAGCATAAAGCGGCATTTTCCGGCTGGTTTCCCCCCAAGACGTCCCGCACCATGGCCCGGCCCGGCTGCGAGGACATCTCCTCCACATATTGCTCAAGCCATGTGCGCAGATCACCTCTCAAGCTTCCCGTATCTTCGGGCTCGCTATCGGGGCGAAGCTTTTCCGCCGCCACGTCGGACAGGAGTTGCGCAAGCGAGCCCCAGCGCCGGTATATCGTAGAGGGGGTGACGCCAGCTTGCGCAGCAACGGTCGGTACGGTCAGCTCCCCCGGTTCCCCTTTGGCCTGAAGTTCTCGAACCGCGCGATGAACCGCGACCTGCACCCGGGCGCTGCGCCCGCCCGGGCGCGCGCCGCCTCTTTGTCGTGCTTCACCCATGTTTGCCACCGCAAAACCCTTTCGATAACCGCCCCGATTCCGCATTAAAGCAAAATATTTGCGTTAGTGTGGAATTGGGGTTACATCGCTAAAAGCAATTTATTCTCTTTTATCGCAGGAGCAACCCGATGACCACCAAATTCGATGGCTTGGTGCCGCCGCACAGGCCCTCGATCGCCCTTCACGCGATCTCCCTGGTCGCCTTCCTCGCTGCCTCCGCCGCTCCAACGCCTCTCTATCGGCTTTACCAGGAGATGTGGGGCTTCTCGCCCTTTCTCCTGACAATCGTTTTCGCCGTCTATGCTCTGGCGCTGCTCGTGGCTCTTCTGTGCTTTGGCTCCCTTTCCGACCGGTTTGGCCGGCGTCCCGTGATCATCGGCGCGCTTCTTTTGCAAGCGGGCGCTCTCGTCCTTTTTCTTGCGGCGAAGGATGTCGTCTGGCTGGTCGCCGCCCGGCTCCTGCAAGGCTTCTCCACGGGGCTTGCCACCGCGTCGCTCGGCGCGGCTCTGATCGACATCGATCGGGAGCGCGGCGCGTTTGTCGGCAGCGTGGCGCCGATGGCCGGCATGGGCCTCGGTGCGCTTGGCGGTGGGCTTCTGGCCCAGTTCGCACCGGCGCCGCTGCATCTCGTCTATCTCCTGCTTCTCGCTGTCTTCCTGATGCAACTCCTCCGCACCGCGCGATCACCGGAGACAGCAGTGGAGTGCGCGCGGCACGCCTGGAACTGGCGCCCGCGCATCGCCGTTCCGGTCGCGGCAAGGCGTACTCTCCTCATCGTCACACCCGTCAATGTCGCAGCCTGGGCACTGGGCGGCTTTTATCTCTCCTTGATGCCTTCGCTCCTGAAAGAAGTCGCGGGATCCGATGCCACCTGGATGGGGGGGCTCACCGTTGCGGCGCTCACCGTCAGCGGTGCGACCGCAATCCTCTTTGCCAGGCGACACTCGGCCCACGCCTCGCTTATCGCAGGTTCAACGGCGCTCATCATCGGTGTGTGCATGATCCTTTGCGGCGTTGCGCTTTCCTTGCCACTGGCTTTGCTTTTGGGCTCGGTGGTCGCGGGACTGGGCTTCGGCGCCGGCTTTCTGGGTGCACTGCGCAGCGTCGTTCCGCTCGCCGCACCACAGGAGCGCGCAAGCCTCATGGCCGCCTTCTACATCGAAAGCTATCTTGCCAACGCCGTGCCAGCCATTGCTGCTGGCTATCTCGCGCAGCAAATCGGGCTTGAGGAAACGGCGGGCATCTTCGGACTCTTCATCCTCGCGCTCTCAATTTTGGCTATCGTGCTTGGAAACTTGCACCGCGACGGTTCGGGCGCTGCAAAAACACCCGAAACACCCCGCGCAGAGTGCGGGAGTATGTGCAAAGGGCCGTGACTTCGCTGTCTGGCTGAGTCTGACGCCTTTGCAGCGATCAACCGAAACGCCGGCCTTCCCATTTGCCACTGAACTCTCTCGCAAATTGGCTCAGTTAAGGGTTTTGTGCGAGAGAAGAATTGGTAATGGTCGGTCCCGCTGATCTAGAAAGCCGCCGCCTAAGAAGCTCTATTGTTCGCAGATGCAGGTGCGAGAACGACCGCTCTCAGACTAATTCCGAGATTACTGTCAGCTTACTCGTCCTAGTAGGAATGGGCGCTGAGCGTCGGACGACAGTGGCAGCCCTCTCGTGGAGTTCGATGAACACGATCGCCAGGCTCAGTCCGAGAACCGGAGCCTGAACGCAAGGCGACCGCCCCGTGTACGGTCTAAGAAGTTGTTATATTTGCACTATCAGCGAATTATGTCGGAAGTGGTTGCGGGGGCGGGATTTGAACCTACGTCTTCACGATAGCTGACCCGTTGAGAGCACCTCATGCAATCGCACGTTAGCTCTTGATGCACTGGACTTTAGCGCGAGTCGAATTGTTTGCAGATGACAGAGCGATGCGAGAACTATCGACCACTATCGCTGGGAAAAGATCGTATATAACCCGCTACTCTATCCTGCTTTACTCCACAGCACTCCCCGTCACGCCCACTCTAATATTTTTCCTGTCCTAAGGAATTGATTTCCTGCAGAAAATTTCCTTTTGGGCTCTCAGCGCCGTGGCCGGGGCCGTCAAAAAGGCAACCTCTTGATTTTGCTAGAGTTTTTTGGAATTTCACGACAGAAAAAATTCTGTGAACTATCGGCATCTATCGACCGTTTCGCGGTGAGGCATAGACGGCAAACGTAGAATCTAGCGTCCCGATAAAGTACCGTCAAAACCGGCAAAATCAATACATCCACCTCCATCCTAGATTGCTGGGATGGAGGGTTGGTCTTGCCGATTGAGGCAGCCGAGACGGGTTAGGCCTCTCCGACTGGCTGATACGAAACCGGGGTTTTCAGCCATCAGAATTCGAGGATTTGTATCAAGACGATAGCAGCGGGTTTGCCATATGCCGCGTTTGCTAACCGAGGTGATGCTAACCGGGGTATTTTCAAACTAGCGCCCGGTTTAAAGATAAGCTAGAATGTTCACCATGAGTGAGCAAATCACGGGAAAGCTGAAGCAACTTGAGCGCCTCCTCCCGGAGGGCTTGCTCGTTGATTCCGCGTGGCTCACCGCGCGCGACTACTATGCCTCCCTGCGCACCAAATATGTCGCCTCGGGCTGGCTCGAACAGCCGGCACGCCGGGTCTATCGACGCCCCCGCGGGCAGTTGAGCTGGCAGCAGGTCATTATCTCACTCCAGACGCTCCTCGGCCATCGCCTTGTCGTTGGTGGCCGGTCAGCTCTCGAGCTGCAGGGCTATGCCCATTACGTCTCGCAAGGCAGTTCTAAGGTCTATCTTCACGGACCAACCAAGCCTCCCAACTGGCTCGCCGCGCTGCCACTCAAGGAGGAATTCGTCTACCGCAACAGCACACCGCTCTTTGGGAGCGACCTGGACGATGTTGACTTCCCTCCCCTCGTTCCGGGTGCCGGCAAGGAAGGCGACCGGCCTCTCCAGGAGGCCGGACTGCGCTCCCTTGCCTGGGGACAATGGGATTGGCCGCTTACGGTTTCAGCACCTGAACGTGCGATCCTCGAGCTTCTCGACGAGCTGCCCGACCATGAAAGCTTCCATCAGGTCGACGTGCTCATGGAGGGCCTGAGCGATCTTGCTCCACGACGGCTGCAGAAGCTGCTTGTCCGCTGTCGAAGCGTGAAGGTGAAGCGCCTCTTCTTCTTCTTCGCCGATCGGCACCGCCACGCATGGCTCAAACACATTGAGCGCGCTGCGATCGATCTTGGCTCGGGCAAGCGCATGCTGGTCAAGGAGGGGCGCTACGATCCCGTCTATCAGATCACCGTGCCGAAAGAACTAGACGAGGCACCCTGATGGCTTTTGCTGATGCCTACCGCAACCAGGTCGCGCTCCTGATCCGCGCGCTGCCTTCCGTCGCAGCGGAAGAGTGTTTTGCGATGAAGGGCGGCACGGCCATCAATCTCTTCATCCGCGACCTGCCACGGCTTTCGGTCGATATCGACCTCACCTATCTGCCCGTTCAGGATCGTGCGACCTCGTTGGCCGACATCGATGCGGCGATGCTGCGCATCGCAGAGCGCATCACTCAAGCGGTTCGTGGCACCCGCGTCGCGCCATCGCGCTCGCGCGAAAACGTCATCACCAAGCTCGTGGTTCGCAGCGATAGTGCACAGATCAAAATCGAGGTCACGCCGGTCCTGCGTGGCTGCGTATTCGAACCCGAATTTCGTCCGGTTTCCTCCAGCGTCGAAGACGAGTTCGGGTTTGCGGAAATGCGGATTGTCTCCTTTCCGGATCTCTATGCCGGCAAGATCGTCGCCGCGTTCGACCGGCAGCACCCACGTGACCTCTTCGATGCGCGCGACCTCCTGGCGAACGAAGGCATCGACGACGCGCTGCGACGGACCTTTCTTGTCTACCTCATCAGCCACGACCGCCCCATGGCCGAGGTGCTGACGGTACGGCGCAAGGACATCAAGGCTGAGTTCGAGCGCGGCTTCATCGGCATGACGCGGCAGCCGGTCGCACTCGACGACCTTCTGGCGGCGCGTGAAGCGCTGATCAGCGAAATCGTCGGCTCAATGCCTGATGCTCTCCGCCAATTCCTCTTGGCGTTCGAACGAGGCGAGCCCGATTGGTCAACAATCGGCTTGGAGGCGGCCGCTGATCTGCCGGCCGTGCGATGGCGGCAACACAATCTCGATAGCCTGAGTGCCGAGAAGCAGCACCACAGCGACGATGAGCGAGAGATGCATGCCTTGCATAAACGCGGCAGGCGCTGTGTCCCGCACCAAATAACCGCACGTCGCGACGCCGAGCATGCCGCCCACCTGCCGCGCCGTGTTGAGAACACCCGACGCGATGCCCGCCCGTGACGGATCGACCGAGGAGAGAGTCACATTCGTCATCGTCGGCACCATCAGTGCGATTCCGCTCGCCGCCGTCAACATCGGCACGACCAGTCGCCAGTAGGAGCCGCTGACACTGACCGGGATCAGTAGAAGATATCCGACCGCTCCCAGCAGGAGGCCGAACACCATGAGCCGGCGTGCGCCAAGGCGCGTGATCAATCGGCCTGCGACGATGTTCATGACCATCAGAACAATGGTCATCGGCAGGAAGGCAATGCCGGTTTCCTGCGGTGAAAGATGCTGCTCCAGTTGGAAGAACAGGCTGAAGACGAAGATCAGCCCGTAGTAGGCGAAGTTGACGATAACGCCGGTGATCGAGGCAATCGAGAAGGCCGGACTGGAGAACAATGCCAGCGGCAGCATCGGTGCGTGGCTTCGCGCCTCGAACAGGATGAAGCCGATTGCGGATAGGACGGCTACGCCAAGCGCCACGAGAATCCGCGGATGGGTCCAGCCGAGATACGCCGCGTCCGTCAGCGCTATTGCGAGCGATGCGAGCGCCATGATGGCGGCGGCCTGCCCCGGCAGATCGAGCGAGCGGCCCTCGTTCCTGGGACTGGCTGAGGAATAGCGCAGGATCAGGGCCAAGCCGACCAGCCCGACCGGAATGTTGATCAGGAAAACGCTCCGCCAGCCGAAATGCGTCACCAGAAAGCCGCCGATCACCGGGCCGGCCGCCAGTGCGATGCCGCCCGCCGCTCCCCACCATCCGACCGCGCGGTTGCGCTGCTCCTTGTCGGGAAAAGCTTGGCTGAGCAGCGACAACGAGTTCGGAACCAGCAGCGCGGCGCCGACACCTTGCGCGAGCCGCGCCGCAATCAGCGTCGTCAGCGTCGGCGCCAGCCCACACGCGAGCGAAGCAAGCGTGAAGAGAACGAAGCCGGCGATGAAGATGGCGCGCGCGCCAAAGCGGTCGCCCAGGGCTCCGGCCATGAGCAACAGGGCGGCGAAGATGAGCGTGTAGGCGTTGACGACCCATTGGAGACCGGCGACGTCGGTGGAGAATCTCGTGCGCAAGGCGTCGAGCGCGACGTTGACGACACTGACGTCGAGAAGAACGACCACGAAGCCAAGCGCGGCGGCAGCAAGCGTGATGCGTGGGTGTTGAAGGGAAGAAACGGACATCGAGACAACCTTACGAAGGCAATTCGTCTCGAAATTACGCCGGTGATTTCTATGCGAAAATTCCCTATATTCGCCAGCGAACCTGGAGAAATCGCACAGATGGCCGATTGGGAGAATCTTCGCCATTTCATGGCGGTGGGGCGCAGTGGCACCCTGTCCGGTGCGGCGCGTGCGTTAAAGGTCGACCACGCCACCGTCAGTCGTCGGCTGGCGGCGCTCGAAGCCGAGCTGGATGTGATGCTGGTCGACCGCCTGCCACGATCCTGTCGCTTGACGGCGATCGGACAGCAGGTTTTCGATCAGGCCGTCACGATGGAAAGCGCGGCTGACAGCATTGCCCGGATTGCCCGGGCTGCGCATACGCCGCTTATCGGCAAGGTCACGCTCAGCGCCCCGCCGGTGCTGGCGGCCCATGTGCTGGCACAGCATCTCGCGCACTTCCGATCGCTCTATCCGGATATCCGTCTTTCTCTCGCCGCGCAGGCGCAGCAGGTGTCGCTCAGCCGCAGGGAGGCGGATGTGGCTCTCCGGCTGGTGCGCCCCGAAGAGACCGGCAGCTTCGCGCGAAAACTTGGGGTCATGGAATTCGGTCTCTACGCACGCCGTGACTACGAGCATCGCGAGGCGCCCGACCGATGGCAGTTTATCGCCTACGACGAGAGCTTCGCCGACATGCCACAGCAGCAATGGCTGCTCGGGATTGCCGGCCCACGGCCGATCGCGTGCGAATTGAACGATATCAGCGGGCATCTTATCGCAGCGCGCGCCGGAGCAGGCGTCGCAGGGCTGCCCTATTTTTTGGGAGACGCCGACCCGGACCTCGTGCGGGTTGGGCAGGATGTTCCATCCTTCTCTCGGGGCATCTGGCTTGTTGTCCATCGGGATTTGCGCAAGACGCCTTCCGTCCGCGCCGTGATGGATTTCGTCGTCGCGCTCATCACTCAGCATGGCGGCTTTTCTGCGTGATGAGGACGCCCGGGAAAGCGTCAATACAGTAGCCGGGCTGATATCTCCGCGCCACTCTGCGTCAGACCGTTTCTCGCTGCGTGGAGCTTGCCGGGCGCGGACGAGCCCGATGGGGCCATAGCAACTTGACGGCTTACTAACGACCCCGGCCGTTCAAGGCACCATTCTAGGCTGAGAGAACGGTTCCAATCCCGCACTGACACTATAACCAACGCTGACACCCACAAGGGTGTCGAATTTAGCGACCTTACTTCGACATCGTTCGAGGCGCCGTCTTCACGCCACCGTGCTCGCAACCCGCCGCTCATCCGCAGCGGCCACCCGCGAGACCACGGAGGTTCGATCATGGCCGAGAAAGCCGCCAATATACCGCCACGCTACCTGCGAACGCAGGAGGCGGCGCGCTTCCTCGGCCTCTCCGAGCGCACCCTTGAGAAGCATCGCACCTACGGAACCGGCCCGATCTACCGCAAGCTCGGCGGCCGCGTCGTCTATTCCATCGACGACCTTCAGGCCTGGGCGGATCGCGGTCTCGTCACCTCGACCTCCGACCCGCGCGGCGGCACCGTGCTTCCGGCCAAACGCCATACCGCCTCGCCCGCCACCGCCGGTGGCCGCTTCCCGCGCTGAGACGGCTGGCCATGTCGTCCCACCCCCACCATCGCGAGGAGCGCGCGCAGCTCGATCTATTCCGGGCGCTGCCCGGCGATCTCGCGCCGCGCGACGCGCAAGACCTCATGGCCTATCCGTTCTTCTCGCTCGCCAAGTCGAAGCGCCTGGCGCCGATCGACTTCAAGGCGGGCTCGGTCAAGATTCGCGTCGAAGCCGTGCCCGAACATGGCATGGCCACGATCTGGGACGCCGATGTCCTCATCTGGGCCGCCTCGCAGATCGTCGAAGCGCGCGATGTCGGCCTGCGCCCGTCGCGCCTGATGGCAACCACGCCCTACGAGATTCTGAATTTCATCGGCCGCGGCGTGTCGCTACGCGACTACGACCGCCTGAAGGCCGCACTCGACCGGTTGCAGTCGACAACGGTCGCGACCTCCATCCGCCAACCGAACGAGCGGCGGATGCACCGTTTCTCCTGGATCAACGAATGGAAAGAACGCGCCGATCACCGCGGTCGTCCGCTCGGCCTCGAGCTGATCGTCCCCGACTGGTTCTATGGCGCGGTCCTCGACGACGCGCTCGTGCTCACAATCGACCGAAACTATTTCGGTCTCACGGGCGGCCTGGAGCGCTGGCTCTACCGCCTGGTGCGCAAGCACGGCGGTCGCCAAGAGTTCGGCTGGAGCTTCGATTTCCCCCACCTCCACGCGAAGTCCGGCAGCCTCTCGCCGCTCAAACACTTCGCCTACGACCTGCGCGACATCGTCCGCCGCCAGCCGCTGCCGGGCTATCGGCTCACCATCGAGCAATGCGTCGGCGGCCCCGAAATCCTGTCCTTCGTACCAACCGATCCCGACGCGCTCGGCATCCCGCGCCGCCGTCGCCGCTCGTCAACTCGCTCTGGGGATAAGCTGTGAATCATCTCGTGCTATCAGGGACCGGCACTATCGTGCCATCGGGGACCGGACTCTCGTGCTATCGGGGACCGGAATCGTCGATTCATCGCGCTGAATCAGCAGCTTGCGAGCCCCGTAACTTATCTAACCTAGATTCCTACGGAATCTTTCTAACGGAACCCGCCTTTTCGCGCCGTGTGGACGAGTCCCCGTTTCCCGGGAGACCGTCATGATCGTCGCGCTCCTCAACCAGAAGGGCGGCGTCGGCAAGACGACGCTGGCGCTGCATCTCGCCGGTGAATGGGCTCGGGGCGGCAAGCGCGTCACGCTGATAGACGCCGATCCGCAAGGCTCGGCGCTGGACTGGTCGCAGCAACGTAGCCGGGAGGAGTTGCAGCGGCTGTTCGGTGTTGTCGGCCTGGCGCGCGACACGCTGCATCGTGAGGCGCCGGAGCTGGCGCGTGACGCCGACCATGTCGTCATCGACGGACCGCCACGCGTCGCCAGTCTCATGCGCTCGGCGCTGCTCGCCGCCGATCTTGTCCTGATCCCGGTGCAGCCGTCCCCGCTCGACGGCTGGGCGTCGGCCGAGATGCTGACGTTGCTCAGCGAAGCGCGGATCTATCGGCCGGACCTTAAGGCGCGGTTCGTGCTGAACCGCTGTGCGGCCCGCACGATCCTCGCCCGCGAAACCGCCGAAACGCTGGCGGAGCACGACCCGCCATTGCTGGCGACGACCATTGGTCAGCGCATCGTCTTCGCCGATGTCGTGCAGACCGGCCGGATCGCCGCCGAGCAGGACGAGACATCGCCTGCCGCGCGGGAGATCGCCGCGCTCGCCGCCGAGATCTTGAGGATCGGGGCATGAGCGAGCGGTCCCCGAAACGCAGCTTCGCATCCCGCCCGGCCGATCCGGAAAGCTGGGTCAAAGCGCCAGACCGTCCATCCGCGCGTGCGGACGCCGCCGCCGACTTCACCGCCAGGCTGACGATCGACGTCACTGCCGACATGCGGGGGCGGATCAAGATCGCGGCCTTCCAGCGCGGCCAGACGGTTGCCGACATGCTGCGCGCGCTGTTCGAACGCGAATTCCCACCACCACAAGGAGACGCCCAATGACCGGTCTTGCCGCCGCATCCGCGCGCGCCGGCCGCGCCACTGGATTGTCGCTCGACGATCTCACCCAAGTCGAACTCATCTGGATCGAGAAGCAGGTCGAACACTGGATCCGGTTCGGCCGCGAGCTGCGCGAACAGGTCCTCGACCGCCGTCGTCGCATCCTCTTTTTCCCTCCCGGCGCAGCCTTCGCGCTGGTGCGCTGGGCCGCGAACGAGCACGGCACCGTGCTCTCCCGGCTCGACATCCTGCGCGCCGTCGCTCCCGGCGAAGCCTGCCAGACGATCCCGACCGTGACGCCCGGCGGCGACATCCTGCTGCGCGTTGACGGCTGGCCTCACCGAAGGCTCAGACGACAGCGTGTCGCTTCAGCCGCTCGCACGCATCGACGACGTCGCTGAACGCGCATGGGCTTCCGACTGGCTGATCGCCATCCTCGGGCGCGAGAGCGTGCCTGTCACGCCTGAGGTCAAGGAGCATCTCTGGTCTGCGCTCTCGTCCCTGGCCTCCGCGCCGGTTTCCGAGCGCACGCTGACAGGCCTGTCCGTTCTGCTCCAGTCGAACGATCTGAAGCAGGCGCTGCGCCCTTACTGTGTCGGTGGCCCCTACGGCCGACTGCTCGACGCCGAAGCCGAACACCTCGGCCAAGCCAATGTTCAGGTCTTCGAGACCGAAGGGCTCATCGGCACTGGCGCTGCGGCCGCCGTGCTTGCCTATCTCTTCCATCGCATCGAGGACCGCCTCGACGGACGGCCGACCCTGCTGATCGTCGACGAAGGCTGGCTCGCCCTCGATGATGAGGGGTTTGCGGGCCAGCTCCGCGAGTGGCTGAAGACGCTGCGCAAGAAGAACGCCAGCGTCATCTTTGCGACGCAGTCGCTGTCGGACATCGATGGGTCGGCGATCGCGCCGGCCATTATCGAAAGTTGCCAGACCCGCATCCTGCTGCCGAACGAGCGTGCGATCGAGCCGCAGATCACCGCCATCTATCGGCGTTTCGGGCTCAACGATCGTCAGATCGAGATCCTCGCGCGGGCGATGCCCAAGCGGGACTACTACTGCCAGTCCCGGCGCGGCAACCGGCTATTCGAGCTGGGCCTGTCGGACGTGGCGCTCGCGCTCTGCGCCGCATCCTCGAAGCAGCACCAGGCGCTGATCGCCGAGGTTCATGCCCGCAGCGGCACCGACGGGTTCCTCGCCGAGTGGCTTGCCGAGAACCGGCTTGGCTGGGCGGCAGACCTGATCGCTGACCTCACCAACGTCACCCCCCAAACCGATCCGGAGGCACGCCCATGACCCGTTCCATTCAATTCCGCTCGCGCGCACTGCGTCTGACCGCCGCGCTGTTGGCCGCGCCGATCGCGCTCTCGCCGATCCTCAGCACACCCGCCGCCGCGCAGTGGATCGTCTACGATCCGACCAACTATGCGCAGAACGTCCTGACAGCGGCGCGCACCCTGCAGCAGGTCAACCAGCAGATCACCCAGCTTCAGAACGAAGCGACGATGCTGATCAATCAGGCCCGCAATCTGGCGAGCCTGCCATACTCTTCTCTCCAGCAGCTTCAGCAGTCGGTTCAGCGCACCCAACAGCTTCTGCAACAGGCGCAGGGCATCGCCTATGACGTCCAGCGCATCGACCAGGCCTTCACGTCTACCTACGGCAACGCTTCGATGTCCGCCTCCGACCAGGCGCTCGTGGCGGGGGCGCGCGAGCGCTGGCAGAACACCGTCGGCGGGCTGCAAGACGCTATGCGCGTTCAGGCCGGCGTCGTCGGCAACATCGACACTAACCG
Source organism: Phyllobacterium phragmitis (assembly GCF_002980495.1). GTDB lineage: Bacteria > Pseudomonadota > Alphaproteobacteria > Rhizobiales > Rhizobiaceae > Paramesorhizobium > Paramesorhizobium phragmitis. Next base: position 32,687 of record NZ_PVBR01000008.1, on the reverse strand, counting down.
ATCGGAGATGTCCTCGCTGATCGGCCGCAGCCAAGGAGCAACGGGCGCACTGCAGGCGACGCAGGCCGGCAACCAGCTCCTTGCGCTTCAGGCACAGCAGCTTGCCGATCTCACGGCCGTCGTCGCTGCAAACGGTCGGGCACAGGCGCTGTCAGAGGCGGAGCGCGCCGCGGCCGCCGAACAGGGCCGCGAGCAACGTCGCCGCTTCCTGACGCCGGGCTCCGGCTACCAGGCGGGGAACGCCCGCATGTTCCCCAACAGCGGCAACTGAGGGCGCGGCCATGGACGGCAAGATGCTCGCCCGACTTGGCGCGGTGGTGTTCGTCGCGGTGGCCATCACCGCGACGGCGATCGAGATGAGCCGCAAAGAGGAGCCGACGGAGAGCTGGGCTACGTCACGGCCGAACACGGCTCCGTCCGACCCCTTGCGCGACGAGCTGTTCCGCTGCCAGGCCCTCGGAGAAGCCGGACCGCGTGACGCGGCCTGCCTGCGGGCCTGGGCCGAGAACCGCAACCGCTTCCTTGCGCCGGGCGCTCGACCCGCCGAGCGGCTGCCTGACGCTCCGCCTGTTCCGCATCCGTCATCCGATGCGGCTGTCCCGGCTCAACCGGCACCGGTGTGGCCGCCGGCCGGGACGCGGTAGCATCATGGGCAACACCGGCGTCATTGACCACTTCCTCGAGGTCTTCACCCGCTACATCGACAGCGGCTTCGGTCTGCTCAGCGGCGAAGTCGCCTTCATCGCCACCACCCTGATCGTCATCGACGTGACGCTGGCGGCTCTGTTCTGGAGCTGGGGCGCCGACGACGACATCATGGCGAGGCTGGTGAAGAAGACGCTGTTCGTCGGCGTCTTCGCCTACATCATTGGCAACTGGAACAACCTCGCCCGCATCATCTTCGAGAGTTTCGCCGGCCTCGGCCTCAAGGCCAGCGGCACGGGCTTTACGACCGCCGATTTGCTGCGACCTGGCAAGGTGGCGCAGACCGGCCTCGACGCCGGACGTCCGCTTCTGGAATCCATCTCCGGCCTGATGGGCTACTGGTCGTTCTTCGAGAATTTCATCCAGATCGCCTGCATGTTCCTCGCCTGGGCGCTGGTGCTGCTCGCCTTCTTCATCCTCGCCATCCAGCTTTTCGTCACGCTCATCGAATTCAAGCTGACGACGCTTGCCGGCTTCGTGCTGATCCCGTTCGGGCTGTTCGGCAAGTCCGCATTCATGGCCGAACGTGTCCTCGGCAACGTCATCTCCTCCGGCATCAAGGTGCTGGTGCTGGCCGTTATCATCGGCATCGGCTCAACGCTGTTCTCCGAATTCACCGCCGGCTTTGGCGGTGCAACACCATCCATCGACGAAGCCATGGCCATCGTGCTCGCCGCGCTGTCGCTCCTCGGTCTCGGCATCTTCGGCCCCGGCATCGCCAGCGGCATCGTCTCTGGCGGCCCGCAGCTCAGCGCCGGCGCGGCGGTAGGTACAGGCCTCGCCGCCGGCGGCATGATCGCTGCCGGAGCCGGCGCGGTCGGCGCCGTTGCATCCGGAGGCGCGGCACTTGCCGGAGGCGCGGCAGCCGCGGCCCGGGGCGGCGCGGCGATGGCGGGTGGCGCATCCACGGCCTACAACCTCGGCGCAGCCGGCCAGTCAAGCGCCAGTAGCGTCGCGTCAGGTCTCGGCGGTGTCGCCCGGGCAGGTGGCAACGCGGCTATCTCACCGCTGCGCCGCGCCGCCTCACGCGCCGCCGAAAGCATGCGCTCCAGCTTCAATGCCGGCGGCAAGGCCGCGTTCGATGCCACTGGCGGCTCCTCGACGATGGGATCGGTCGGTAGCGACGGCGGCGGCTCGGCCGCACCGGCAATCGCCGGCGGACCGCCAGCATGGGCGCAGCGTATGCGCCGCTCCCAACGCATGACCCACGCCGTCCAGGCGACCGCACACGCCGTGCGCTCCGGTGATGCCCATGGCGGCGGCTCTTCCGTCAATCTTTCCGAAGGCGACCGCTGATGTTCAAACGACCCTCTACCCACTATGGCAAAGCCCCCGAACCCGAGACGCCCTATCAGCGCGCCGCACAGGTCTGGGACGAACGGATCGGGTCCTCGCGCGTCCAGGCGAGGAACTGGCGGCTGATGGCCTTCGGTTCGCTGATCCTCTCCGCTGGCTTCGCAACCGCGCTGGTCTGGCAATCGGCGCGCGGCACGATCGTGCCCTGGGTGGTGCAGGTCGACCGGCTCGGCCAGGCGCAGGCCGTGGCGCCAGCTGTTGCCGACTATCGTCCGACCGACCCCCAGATCGCCTTCCACCTGGCGCGCTTCATCGAGCAGGTACGCTCGATCCCGGCCGACGCCATCATCGTCCGCCAGAATTGGCTGCGCGCCTATGACTTCACGACCGATCGCGGCGCGGCGGCGCTCAACGACTATGCCCGCTCCAACGACCCGTTCACAAAGGTCGGTCGCCAGCAGGTCGCGGTGGAAGTCTCAAGCGTCATCCGCGCGTCTCCAGACAGCTTCCGTGTCGCCTGGGTCGAGCGCCGTTACGAGAACGGCCAGCTTGCCACAACCGAGCGCTGGACCGCGATCCTGACGATCGTCGTGCAGGTCCCGCGCAACGCGGAGCGCCTGAGGGCGAACCCGCTCGGTATCTATGTCAATGCCATCAACTGGTCACGGGAGATGGGCCAATGAACGGGCAGACTTCCCGTACTGCCGGCAAGCCGCTTTTCGGTGGACCCGCGTTTGCGGCAATCCTACTTTCCGCAACGACGCTCGCCGGCTGCGCTACGGCGCCGAAACCGCCGCAGATCAGCTACGACGCCGATGTGCCAGCATTGCCCGCCGTTCCAGCCACCGTCACGAACGAGCGCCCCCGTCCGCTTCACAACCCACCAGCCTGGACGCCGACTAAAGGCGGAACCGCGGCAAACACGCCGACTGGCCGTGTACAGAATGCCAATGCGGCCGCGCGGGTCGAGCCGCGCCGCGAGGGCTACTACAATTCGATCCAGATCTATCCGTGGAGCGAAGGCGCCCTCTACCAAGTCTATGCAGCACCCGGGCAGATCACCAACATTGCGCTCGAGCCGGGCGAAAGCCTGACCGGTGCAGGTCCGATCGCCGCCGGCGACACGGCGCGCTGGATCATCGGCGATACCGAAAGCGGCAGCGGCGTCACACGCCGCGTCCATGTCCTGGTCAAACCGACGCGGCCGGATCTCTCGACCAATCTCGTGATTACCACCGACCGGCGCATCTATATGATCGGAGGAGGAAGCGGCGCGCACCTCGCGCGTGTTCTTTCAGACAGAGACAAGGACGGCGGCCACGCAGGGGATACCCAGCGGCGACGCTCCCGCGCTTCCAGGCCTAACTGGCCTCGGATTGCCGGGGCAACAGACTGCTCAGACCGCGCAGGAGCGGCAGATGACCTTCCTCAACGCCGGCGTCGATCGCCGCATGGTCGCGCTCGATCGCGTATTGGCGCCCGCTTCACCTTACGTGCTGCAGGCGGGTGCGGTGATCTCGGCTGCGCTGATCACCGGCATCCGATCCGATTTGCCGGGCCAGATCACTGCCCAGGTCACCGAGAGCATCTACGACAGCCCGACCGGCCGGCTGCTGCTCGTCCCACAGGGCACGCGCATCATCGGCGAGTACAGCAACGATGTTGGCTTCGGTCAGCGCCGCATCCTGCTCGTCTGGAATCGGCTGATCTTCCCGAATGGTCGCTCCATCGTTCTGGAACGCCAGCCCGGCGCCGACACCCAAGGCTATGCCGGTCTTGAAGACGGCGTGGACTATCACTGGTGGGATGTCGCCAAGGCGGCGGGTCTCTCGACGCTGTTAAGCATCGGCGCGGAGCTCGCCACCAACGACGACGACCGCCTGATTCAGGCTATCCGCAACGGCGGCCAAGACACCATAAACGATGCGGGACAGCAAATCGTACGCCGCCAGCTCAACGTGGCACCGACGCTCACCATTCGGCCCGGGTTTCCGGTGCGCGTGATCGTCACGCGCGATCTCGTCCTCGAACCGTATGGAGGGTGATTATGCCAAAGCTGAAACTCGGCCGAATTTCGGACGACAAGCCGGTGAAGGTGACGATCGAACTGCCGGCGGCGCTTCATGGCGACCTCGTGGCCTATGCCGAGATTCTGGCTCGTGAGACCAAGCAAGAGATCAATGACCCGACGAAGCTGATCGCCCCAATGCTGGCACGCTTCATGCTGACTGATCGTGGGTTTGCCAAAGCGCGAAAGATGTATGATGCGCCGCAGACCAAATCACCCGGTTCCTAGGCATCAGGCACTGGACATTGGTTCATCGGATATAGGCTCTTTCGTTCCGCCGCGAGAGCAAGCCCAATAGCCGCCGCGTCCGGTGAAACGGGGGCACTCCAGCTCTATGCCGGCCCCAGTCTGCGGAATACCTCAACAATCCAGTCGACGAACACTCGGAGGCGCGCATTGAGATGACGGCTGGATGGATAAACGATGTGCATCTCATGGCGGGGGCCGGTGAAGTCTTCAAAAAGCGGAACAAGGGAGCCGTGATCCAAGTGCGGCTGGGCTGCGATGCGCAGTATCTGCCCTATGCCGACCCCCGCCAGAACCGCGTTCAGATGAGCAATGCTGTCATTGAAGAGCATTGCTGATGCGAATGACACTTCAAATCGATCCGTCCCATTTTGATAAACGGGCGGATAGGTCTTGCCCGTCTGCGCAAAGAAGTAGCTCGCGATGACGTGACCATTCTCAAGGTCCGTCGGGATCCGCGGGGTTCCGTACTCCTGGAGATAGTTCGGCGACGCGCATGTTACGAAATCTATATCGCACAGTCTGCGTGAAATCAGCGAGGTATCCGGCAGGTCTCCGCCACGAATGACACAGTCAACCCCCTCGCTGATCAGTGCGACACGCCTGTCGCTCACGCCGAGATGCAGTTCGATGCCTGGGTAAAGGCGGCGGAACTCGGGAAGTCTCGGGATGATGACGAGATTTGCTAAGACGGAACCGACGTCGACACGGAGCCTACCAACCGGTTTCGCGGGCATGTTTGAGATCGTTGAATCCATATCATCTAGTTCCGCGAGTAGGCGCGTTGCGCGTTCGTAGTAGCTCGCCCCTTCCGCGGTAACAGAAACAGTTCTGGTCGTGCGCTGTATAAGCTTAGCTCCCAAATGCTGTTCAAGGTCCCGGATGAGCTTGCTCGCCGTTGAACGGGGCAGATCGAGGTGATCCGCTGCTTTGGCAAAACTGCCAGCGTCCGCGATCCGCACGAAGAGCTTCAACGCCATAAATCTGTCCATATCGCGCTCCCCATTGTGCACTCTCATGAATTATATCTTCATACAGGTCAGCTTTATCTACATCAATGCGCGATCTAGGTTGCAGAGCAAATTGATTTAGGAGCGCCACGCCATGTCGAAACTGGAAAATAAGGTAGCCGTGATCACTGGTGGGACCAGTGGCATTGGCCTCGCTGCCGCAAGGTTGTTCATTGACGAGGGAGCTTTCGTCTTCCTAACAGGGCGCCGCCAAGCGGAACTGGATAGTGCAGTCGCTGAGCTTGGCGCGAATGCATTTGGCATCCAAGCTGACTCCTCAAAAATGGCTGATCTGGACCGGCTTTTTGAAGCTGTCTCTGCCAAGAAGGGGAAAATCGATATTCTGTTTGCCAATGCTGGCAACTTCTCCCTCTTGCCACTCGCGAGCGTGACTGAAGAGCACTACGACGAAACTTTCGATGCCAACGTCAAAGGCGTTGTTTTCACGGTACAGAAGGCAGTGGCTCTTCTCGCAGACGGGGCATCGGTCATTCTGACCGGATCAGTTACGGCGAGGAAGGGTTCTCCTGCGTTCAGCATCTACTCAGCGTCAAAAGCTGCGGTACGAAGCCTCGCCAGAAACTGGATGCTGGATCTCAAGGATCGGCGCATCCGGTTTAACGTCGTCAGCCCAGGACCTTCGCGAACTCCCCTGCTGCTTGGTGCCGCTGGCCCTGACCCGAAGGAACAGCAGGGCCTCGTGGACTATCTCGGTTCAACCATCCCCCTGGGGCGCATAGGTGAACCGGAGGATGTTGCGCGCGCTGTCCTATTCCTCGCCAGCGACGATTCAAGCTTTTTCAATGGAGCAGAACTGGCCGTCGACGGAGGGCTGGGCGAAATTTAAGTCCGGCACCTGGTCTGGCAGGTCGGCCAAGCCGACCTCCTTACCGGCCTGCAAACTCGCGCACAAACCTGCCTAATTACCATACTGGACAGTCTGTTATATAATTTCTATACTGATGCGTCTGATAAATGAGGATTCCATGCCTAGCATAATCACCACCTTTCTCGAGAGTTCGGCTGCACTGATCGGCGGCCGAGTTGTCCTCACCTCCTTTTTCTGGATCGCAGGAATCTTCGGGCTGCTGAATTTCGCCGTTGTGGTTGAAGAGATGAAGGGTGCTGGCTTGCCGATGCCAGGAGCTTTCGCAGTAGCAACGATTATCTGCCAGCTAATCGGCTCCGTCTTGATCATCACGAATGTCGCGGGACTGGGGTGGTTGGGAGCCGGGGCGCTTGGCGTCTTCACGTTGTTATCAATCCCGCTCGGACATCCCTTCTGGACCTACGAAGGGCCTCGCAGGATGCAGGAATTTCAGATCGCGCTCGAACACATCGCCGTAACGGGTGGAATGTTGCTGGCAGCAATCCTCTCGATCCGGACGTAAACGCAGAGAAAACAGCGATCGCCGCACCATCGGGATCCGAAGACCTTCAGGGGGACATAATGCTGGAGCAACTGACAAAACGTCGTACTCAATATGCCTTGGGCCGCAACATTGGCGCGGGCGAGGAAGCTATCGACGAGTGGATCCGCGAAGCCATTCGGCAATCTCCGACCGCATTCAACTCACAGGGTTCCCGCGCAATCATCCTTTTTGGCGAACAAAGCCAGGCGTTTTGGGAGATCGTGCGCAATGAGCTGAAGGAAATCCTCCCGGCTGAAATGCTCGAACAATCCCTGGCGAAGGTTGACCGCTTTGCCGCTGGTGTTGGCACCGTGCTGTTCTTCGAGGATCAGCGGACCGTTCATGATCTTCAGCAGCAATGGGCCATCTTTGCAGACCATTTTCCGGCTTGGTCTGAGCAGTCGAGCGGCATGGCACAGCTTGCGGTCTGGGCAACCTTGGCAAACGCCGGAATCGGCGCCAGCCTCCAACACTACAATCCCTTGATAGACGTCAAGGTTCAGCAGATGTGGGATGTTCCAGAAAATTGGAAGCTCCGCGCTCAGATGCCGTTCGGCTCCAATGAAGCACCGTTCAATGAAAAGAGCTTCATGCCTGATGAAATGCGTTTTCGAACGTATCGTTGATACCAATTCCGGAGAGGCCGATAGCCATGCTGTCGGCCTCTCCTTCGTTTAAGACCAACTGAGGAGCTTCGGCTATGCATCACTCCAACCTCGACTACGCATCCGCCGCCCAAACTTCTCGTGTGGTCCGGCAGCGTAAAATCTCCCCAGTCGAAGTGATCGAGCATGCGATTTCACGGATAGAAGCGCGGGATCCGTCATTGAACGCCTTTGCCCACACAGATTTTGACCAGGCGCGCAGCCGAGCCAAGCAGCTTGAGGCACGCATCCTCGCTGGCGACGATGTCGGTCCCCTGGCTGGCGTACCGACAGCGATGAAGGACCTTTTCAATTTCTACCCAGGCTGGCCGTCGACGTTTGGTGGGGTGCCAGCACTCAAGAATTTTCGCCTGAATCAGAAGTCCATCTATCCGAGCAGGATGGAAGACGCCGGAGCCATCGTTCTGGGAACGACCAACAGCCCCACATTCGGCTTTCGGGGTACAACGGACAACGCTCTGCATGGCCCGACGCGGAATCCCTTCGATCTGCGCCGGAACAGTGGCGGTTCTTCCGGCGGAAGCGCCGCGGCAGTAGCAGATGGCCTTCTACCTTTCGCCGACGGCACGGATGGCGGCGGGTCCATACGTATCCCCTCTGCCTGGTGTCATGTTTTTGGGTTTCAGCCGTCTTTTGGTCGGGTTCCTGTCGCGATACGTCCAAACGCGTTCGGCGGGACAGCGCCCTTTATCTATCAAGGTCCAATTGCCCGGACGGTAGAAGATGCCGCACTCGCCCTCAGCGTCCTCGCGGGACCAGATGTATCCGACCCTTTCAGTATCTCGACCAAAGTAGATTGGTCGGAGGCACTGAAGCGGCCGATCACAGGCTTACGTATCGGCTTCACACCGGATTTTGGAGGATTTCCCGTTGAGCCGACTGTTGCTGCTAAGGTTGCAGAGGCCGTGTTGGCCTTCCAAGAAGCGGGTGCGGAGATAGTCCCTCTCTCGCTCAGCTTCGCTTATTCCCATCATCAATTGAGTGATCTGTGGTGCCGAATGATCTCCCAGGGCGCCGTTGCCGTCCTGGAAAACTTCGCTTCCCAAGGTATGTCCCTGCAGCATGACCTTCCTGAAACGGTCCGAGAGTGGGCGGAGAAGGCGCGGAACGAGACACTCGCGGAACTACAGGACGATCAGATCATGCGGTCCGACGTCTACTGTGTCTTGAACGAGGCATTGGAGAAGGTGGACTTCATTGCAGGACCGACCACCACTTGTCTTCCCGTCAGGAATGCGGAGCGTGGCCAGACCGTCGGGCCTGATATGATTAACGGGATGTCGGTAAATCCGTTGATCGGGTTTTGTCCAACCTTCCTCACGAACTTCAGCGGCAATCCGGCGGCTTCGCTTCCAGCAGGACTAGCCGACGGGCTACCAGTTGGCCTCATGTTGATAGGCCGTCTGCAGCAGGATGCCAATTTGCTGGCCGCTTGCGCGGCGTTCGAACAGGTGCGCCCTTGGATGGAAACCTATCAAATCCCCGCTTTTCGTGGGCTGGCATTGAGCTGAATCTTGATGGATATTTCGACAACTCAGCGCCAGCTGCAACTCCTGTGCTAGTCAGCGTTCGTGGTGCCGTAGATAAGCGTGAACAGTTGCACCCCCCTCAGCGCGCGGGCGTTTATTTCAGCGGGGCTTAGGGGCGGCCGAGCGCCGAGTTTGATCTCAAGGTTTGTAAACCCGATCCAGAGCCCAGCGAGATCGTCTGCTGCAGCCGACGCATCCCCCTTTTTCAGTTCACCTCGTTCCATTGCTGCATCGATGATCCCGGTCAACATCTTCTGCCCCCGCCCTGGACCGGCAGAGAAGAAGCGACGTGGCAGTTCCGGGTTTCTCGCAGCCGCTAGACTAATAAGACGGTCCCACCCCAACGTTTCACGCTGGTTGATGAAGTGAAGATATCGCTTTCCGTACTCAGCCAGCGCGACTTCGGCTGGCCCGGAGCGACTTCTCTCAAAATCCTCGTCTGTGACGGTTCTGTCAGATTCCCGCCGTATCACGGCTTCGATCAGATCATCCTTGTCAGAAAAGTTGGCATATAGCGTAGCTTTCGCCACGCCTGCTTGTGCCGCGATCTCTTCGGTCGTCACCTCTAGTCCCCGCGCCAACAGAAGGCTTCGCGCGGCGTCTAGAATGGCGTCGCGCTTTCCTTCATCTTTTGGCCTTCCCCGCGGTCGTCCAACCTGTTTGGGCATTTTCGTCACCATTGTCGCTAGTCGGACAAGCGTCACCGCAGTCATTGACTGCATCGCGATCCGACGATTTTGATAGGCTAGAGAGATTCTCGACGCAACGCGCCTTTGACATTTGAATCGAACGATTATGCACCGCAGTAGATTAACTCTCTACACAGGCCCCGTTTATCTACTCCAATCATGGAACTACAACTTCTCCGCACATCGTTGCAGCATGTTAGCAGGTGAAAAACAGTCGTGCTCGTCGGCGAGCGCTTGAGCAACACTGGCATGCGTCGCCTATACCCAGCCGATGTTCAGCACGGCCTATGACGCCGCGAACCGAGAGGCGTTCGCGCCGAGGCGGAATCCGTAGATCTCGTCAGCATTGCAGTCCGAGGCGCAAGCAAGGACGTTGATAAGGCCTTCAAGGGAGAAGAGTTACATGACTGACCGACGGAGACAGCCGCGACAAGAGGCGATCAGGCGATGCGGCAGTTCACGGCCATCGTCATTTTTGCCTGCACTTCGTCGATAATCGGCCAGGCACCGGTCGATGTCGCACGCGAGTGAACGAGAAGGTTTGGCAGCTAGCATCTTATGCCCCGACCTTTCGCTGGATTTAAGGCACCTCAGAGACGCGCTCCTTGTCGCTCAGCACGGAAGCCTCCGGCGTGCCGCGGAATCGGTGGATATTTCTCAGTCCACCCTTAGCCGCCGAATCCAGTCACTCGAGCGCCGACTAGGTGTCATCCTTTTCGAGAGGACCAGAATTGGGACCCGGCCAACCCTCGCCGGCGAACGCTTCATGCGCGAGGCCGAGTTTGGCGCCGAACATCTGCGTCGTGCCGTCGGTGATATGGAACTGGTCCGACGCGGTCACATCGGTGGACTTAGGATCGGGCTTATGGCCTCATTTGCGCAGGGACCGCTCGCAGAACTGCTCGCTGCCTATCATGAGCGGTTTCCCAAGGTCGAGGTGAGGATCAGTGAGGGCACCTCGCAGGCCCATGCGGTCGCAGTGCTGAATGGTCGGCTCGATGCAGCATTCATCGTCGGCGACCCGCGCCTTCCCACCTGTGAAACGAGACTGCTCTACCACGAACCCCTCTTCGCCGCGGTTCCCGCCGACCACGTGCTAGCGCTACGACCGAGGCTCGCCTGGGAGGATTTACGCGAGGAGACTCTGCTCGTGAGCGCAGACGGGTCCGGGCCAGAGGTCGAGGGTATCTTGACTCGCCACCTGTCGACCCTGGGCTTCCGGCCAAATATCGCGGTCCAAGAAGTTGGCCGTGAAAATCTCATCAACATGGTCGGAAAGGCATATGGGCTGACGCTCGTGGCGAGCTCGACTCTAGGCACCACATATCCAGGTGTTCAGTTCGTCCCGATCGAACCCGCCGAGACCATCATGTGGAGCGTTGTCTGGTCGTCGAATAATGCGAACCCGGCGCTGAAACGACTGCTGGAACTGACCGCTGCCATTACGAGTACCGATGTCTCTCCCCCTTAGGGCGCATCAAGAACGAGATTGCTATCGCGACATCGCTGGTGGTCGCTAGCGCGGCTTGAATGCAGCAACCCGGGCTAAGCCAATCCGGTGGAGGAATTGTTGGGCGACGGCCGCGGTGTCATTGACCTAGTCCGCGTTGTTACTCCGTATGTCGGTTGGTGCAGCCCCACAACGCTGGACGAGAAACTGACAATGCGGCCGCTTTCCCGAATGCACAACGCGGGTAGTCAGAATCGAACCGACATTCCTCTCGGAACCTAATTTTGAAGGGAGTTGTGTCTTGCGCAGGCTTCCGCCTTGTCGCGGGTCTCTCACCATCCCGGCTCGTCCATCAGCGCCTGCTCGCCCGTATGCTGCACCTAGCAGCCCCGGGGAACCCGCCGATGTGTACGCTATGGCCCGAAAACACCGCACGGAATTTCGGCGGGGCTTCCAGTACCAGCATCTATCAGTCTCAATCGCCTCAGCAATGCAGGAGATTGAGCATGGCAAAGATGGAAACTACGCGAATTCGGAGAACAATTCGGCGGCAGCAGTTGCGGGAGATGGTGCCGATGGCTGACAGCACGATTTATGAGATGGAGCAGCGTGGCGAGTTTCCCCGCCGGTTCGCGCTCTCGCCACGTTGTATTGTATGGGACCTGGAAGAGGTCGAGGCTTGGCTGATGGCAAGGCGGGCTGCCCCGATTCGACGGGCCCAGCACCCTGACGTCACCAAGCGCAGAAGCCGCCCCGTCAAAGGGCGGGATCAAGCTCCATCAGGGGCATAGCTTGCGGCAAAAGCGTGGGGGCATATTTCCGGCCGTCGATCCAGGCATCTACGGTGTCCGCCCACTGCTGCATCATGTGCCGGCGCTGCACCTCATACTCGGCCTTGTTATAGACGCCGCGCGACGAACGCCCGTCTTCGTGCGCCAGGCACTTTTCGATCCAGTCGCTATTAAACCCTAGCTCATTTAACAGCGTCGAGCCCGTTCGCCGCAGATCATGGACCGTGAAAGGCTCCAGTGGGAGCCCCTCCTTCTTGGCTCGCTCGACGACGGCGTAGGTGATCCGATTGAAGGTCGCACGAGACATTGGCGCGTCCGCATCGTACCGGGACGGCAACAGATATCGGGAGTTGCCGGAGCAGGTCTTGAGCGCGATCATGATGTCTAACGTCTGCCGGCACAGGTAGACGTTGTGCGGCTTCGACCGCTTCATGCGCTCCTTCGGAATGGTCCAGACGGCGTTATCGAAATCGATCTCGTCCCACACTGCATCCTGCAGTTCGCTTTTCCGGACCATGGTGAGAAGATAAAGCTTCATGCCGAGACGGATCGTCGGCAACGTTGCGACATGCTCGAGCTGTTTGAACATGATGCGGATCTCGGTGGGTGAAAGAGCGCGGTCCTTCGGCGTAAAGGTGGCGATCGAGGCCGGACCGACGTCATCGGCCGGGTTGGCGACCTTCTCGCCGTGCAGAATGGCGTAGCCGTAGATCTGCTTCAGGATATCCCTCACATGAATGGCGGTGGCAGGAGCACCCCGTTCGACGATCTTGCCGCAGTGAGCGCGGAGATCGTCCGGTGTGATCTCTGTCAGGAGACGATTTCGCCAGACGGGCATGAGCTCGCGCTCGAAGATGGAGCGACGCATCGCGCGCGTGCTGTCGGCCATGGTCGCGTTGGTCAGCCATTTCTCACCGAATTCGCCGAAGCTCTTTGCTTCCTTGATCCGGCGCTTCTCCCGCTGCTTCTCGATGGCGGGGGACCGCCCCTCGGCAATCGCCCGGCGTGCATCGATGCATAGCTCTCGAGCCCTGGCAAGCGATATCCCGTCACGCGCATACCTACCGAGATAGACGGTCTCCCGCCTGCCGTTCAGCCGATAGTCGAGCCTGAACGAGATGGCGCCCGACGGTGCGACGCGCACATACATGCCGTCACGATCAGATACCTTGTACATTTTGGCTTTTGGTTTCAAGCACTTGAGTGCTGCATCGGTCAACATTTCGGGCCTCCTTGCGGAAAAGTACCGTCACGCGGTTTTTGGAGGCCGATGGTATCGAAAACGCTTATATTTCAGCGTATTAGTTCGAAAAAAGTACCGTCATTGGCCTCGTTTGACCTGACGGTACTTTCGTTTTCCCGGTTGATCAATGGGGGCGAGGCCCGTCAGCAAGGCCGACGAACGCGATCTATGCCCACCGATAGATGTCGATAGGCATAGAAGGAATTTATTTTTATTTTCAGTTGGTTAGATCGTATTTCAGCGTAAATTCGGCGGCGTTCGGATGGGCCTGAATCATTCCCACTCGATCGTGCCGGGCGGCTTTGACGTCACGTCATAGACCACGCGGTTGATGCCTTTGACCTCGTTGATGATGCGGGTGGCGGCGCGGGCGAGGAAATCCATGTCGTAGTGATAGAAATCTGCCGTCATGCCGTCGACCGAGGTGACGGCGCGCAGCGCACAGACGAATTCGTAGGTGCGACCGTCGCCCATGACGCCGACCGTCTGGACGGGAAGAAGCACGGCGAAGGCTTGCCAGATAACGTCGTAGAGGCCGGCCTTGCGGATTTCGTCGAGATAGATCGCGTCGGCTTCGCGCAGGATGTCAAGCTTTTCGCGGGTGATGCCGCCGGGGCAGCGGATGGCGAGGCCGGGGCCGGGGAACGGGTGGCGGCCGATGAAATGCTTGGGCAGGCCGAGTTCCTTGCCCAGCACCCTCACCTCGTCCTTGAAGAGTTCGCGCAGCGGCTCGACCAGCTTCATATTCATGCGTTCCGGCAGGCCGCCGACATTGTGGTGCGACTTGATGGTCACAGAGGGGCCGCCGGTGAAGGAGACGGACTCGATCACATCGGGATAGAGCGTGCCTTGCGCCAGGAAATCGGCGCCGCCGATCTTCTTGGCCTCTTCCTCGAAGACCTCGATGAACAGCCGACCGATGGTCTTGCGCTTGGTCTCCGGGTCGCTTTCGCCTTCCAGCGCGCCAATGAAGAGATCGGCGGCATCCACATGCACCAGCGGGATGTTGTAATGCTCGCGGAACATGTTGACGACTTCCGCCGCCTCATTCTTGCGCATGAGGCCATGGTCGACGAAAATGCAGGTGAGCTGGTCGCCGATGGCTTCGTGGATCAGCACAGCGGCGACGGAGGAATCCACGCCGCCCGACAGACCGCAGATCACCTTGCCCTTGCCGACCTGTTTGCGGATGGTCTCGATCGCCTTTTGCCTGTAGGCGGCCATCGACCAGTCGCCCTTGATGCCGGCGATGTTGTGGACGAAATTCTGCAGCAGTTTCGCGCCGTCGGGGGTGTGCACCACTTCCGGGTGGAACTGGACGGCATAGAATTTGCGCTTCTCGTCGGCGATCGCCGCAAAGGGCGCGCCGTTCGAGGTGCCGATGATGCGGAAGCCATCGGGCAGTGCCGTGACACGGTCACCATGGCTCATCCAGACCTGATGACGCGTTCCCTTGGCCCATACGCCGTCGAAGAGCGCACTATCGGCCTCGATCTCGAGAAAAGCGCGACCGAACTCGCGGTGATGCCCGGCTTCCACCTTGCCGCCCAGCTGCGCGCACATCGTCTGTTCACCATAGCAGATGCCGAGCACCGGAATGCCGGCTTCGAAGACGATTTGCGGCGCGCGCGGGCTGCCGATATCGATGGTCGAATGGGGGCTTCCCGACAGAATCACCGCTTTCGGCTTGATGCGGTGGAAGGCTTCCTCGGCGGACTGGAAGGGGACGATTTCGGAATAGACGCCCGCCTCGCGGACACGACGCGCGATAAGCTGCGTGACCTGGCTGCCGAAATCGATGATAAGGACTGTGTCGGGGTGTGCTGTGGTGCTCATGCGGAGCCTCTAGAGAAAAAGCCGGCGCAATGCAACGACTTATACGCCGCAGTTGGCAAACAGATTCCACCTCCTGACAAGATGAGTCAGAAGATGGAAACGCTGGCGCCAAGCATACCCCTCATCCGACCGCTTCGCGGCCACCTTCTCCCACAAGGGGAGAAGGGTAGAGCTTGGCATTTACGTTGCTGCCAAACGCCAACGAATGTAATTGGCAGTAAGGCCAATGCTAGGCTCTTTCCTTCTCCCCTTGTGGGAGAAGGTGGCCGCGAAGCGGTCGGATGAGGGGTATGCCTGGCGAATCCATCAAAGCAGGAATCGCTTTAAAGCTAGGTGGTTCCGAGTTTCAACGCCCCGCTCGCGAGCGCCTCTTCCAATTTGCCGATGGCAAGCGCCAGCTTTTCATCGATGATATGGAGATATTCCGTCCAGTCGTCGATGTGGTGCAGAATGGCTGCGCCATCGGAAATGCCGCGCAGACCGATCAGCGGCACGGCGAAGCGCTGGCAGGCGCGCAGGATCGCGAAGGTTTCCATATCGACCATGTCGGCCGCGATGCCGTCATAGGCGGCGCCGGAAACGATGTTGCCGCCGGTGGACAACGTCGCTTGCCTGATTCCGGGAATGCGGCAGGGCAACGGCACAATGGCGGGCAGATCGAGAAATGGCGTCCTGCCCTTCTCGAAACCGAGGGGCGAAGCGTCGATATCGCGATAGGACACGCTCGTCGCCTGATAGACCTCCGCCTGCTCCAGGCTGCGCGAGCCGGCGGAGCCGAGCGAAACCACCAGGTCCGGCAGGCTGCCGGAAGCGGCCATCGACGCCAGGGAGGAAGAAAGCGCTACAGCTGCCTCCACCGGGCCGACGCCCGTCATCAGCGGTTGGAAAAGCCGGCGCAGATGCGGGCCATATTCCGCCTCGACGGCCATGACGAAAAGAACATTTGCGCCGCCAATCCGGGTCATGGGCTGTGTCAAGGGCGCGTTCATCCTTGCAGGCCTTTTCGATCCTGCACGACCATCAGCGTTGCGGTCATCGTGGCGATCAGCTTGGCCTCGGTATCGGCGATGGCGAAAGCCTGTCCGTCGCTTACCATGATGGTGCGGCCGGGCTTGGTCACCTCGCCGCGAAACAGGAAGCGCTCGCCCTTGCCGGGCGCCAGCAGATTGACCTTGAATTCGATGGTGAGGACGGCAGCCTCCTGCGGCATCAGCGAAAAAGCCGCGTAGCCGCAGGCCGCGTCAAGTGCTGCGGAGATGATGCCGGCATGGAGAAAATTGTGCTGCTGGGTGAGATCGTCGCGAAACGGCAGCTCGATCTCGACGATGCCCGGCTCGCACAAGGTCAGCTCGGCGCCGATCAGCTTCATCGCCGCCTGGCGCGCGAAGCTCTCCTCAACCCGCTCGCGAAAATCCGGCTCTGCTATGCGCGCCTGTGGCATGTGCTCTCCTCCTACAGTGGTATCAGAACTAGCTTGAGACAGTTCCCCCTGGCCGTCATTCTCGGGCTTGTCCCGAGAATCTACGACGGAGCGTTCAATCAGGACGGTAATCACTTTCCTTCTTATGGCAGATTCTCGGGACAAGCCCGAGAATGACGGCAGGACAGGGGCAAATCAACCGGCGCGCTTGAGGACGCTGATGTAGAAACCATCGGTCGACGTCCTCTGAGGCGAAAGCATCATGCCATGCGGGGGGAAGACGGGTGTGACTTCTCCCGCATCCGGCACGGCGGCATGCCAGAGCGGCTTTGCGTCAATCCCGGAATAATCGGAATTTTCCCGAAGGAATTCCTCGATCTGGAGATTGTTCTCGGAAGCGAACAGCGAGCAGGTGACATAGACGAGGCATCCGCCCGGCTTCACATAGCGTTTCGCGGCGTTCAGCACTTCGCGCTGTTCGGCCTCGCGGCGTTCGAGCTGCTGCGGCGACAGGCGCCATTTCGCATCGGGCCGCCTGCGCCATGTGCCGGACCCGGTACAGGGCGCATCGGTGAGGACGATATCCATCTGGCCTTCGAACTGAACCAGATCCTCCAGATTGGCGTGGACCTGCGTGTTGCGGACGCCGGCGCGTTTCAAGCGGTCGAAGATCGGCGCGAGCCTTGGTTTTTCAGCATCGAAAGCGTGGATCTGCCCGCGATTTTCCATGCTCGCGGCGAGCGCCAGCGTCTTGCCGCCGGCGCCGGCGCAATAATCCAGCACCTGCTGGCCCGGCTGTATCGCCGCGACCATTGCGGCGATCTGCGAGCCCAGATCCTGCACCTCGAACCAGCCCTTCTGGAAGGCCGGTTCGGCCTGGACATTGGGATGCCGCCCGAGCGCGCGAAGCGGGGGCACGCGAACGGCTCCGGCCAGAAGCGGCGCTTCGCCGGCCTCTGCCCTGGCCAGTTCCCTCAGCACCTTCGCCCGGCTGGCCTTCAGCGTATTGACACGCAGATCGACCGGCGGGCGAGCGGCAAGGGCAGCGCCCTCGCCCACCCAATCATTGCCGAAAAGCGCTTCCAGCTGCGCAGCGCACCATTCCGGCACGTCGGCGCGGATATGGTCGGGCGCAGTGGCAAGGTCGCGGCTTTCCCAGGCGGCAAGCCGTGCCGCATCGAGCGGTTCAGGTGCGAATTTGTCGTCGCCGAGAGCCGCAGCGATGCTTTCGGCGTCCATCTCGGCATCGGAAAGCAGCGCGCCATAGGCGATGTCGCGGGCCTCCGTGCTGTCCATACGCCAGGCGATGGAGAGTTTCCGGCGCAGCGCGTCATAGACGATATTGCCGATAACAGCGCGATCGCCGGCGCCGGCAAAGCGATGCGCCAGGCCCCAATCCTTCAGCGCGTCCGATGCGGGGCGTTTTCGCGTCTCGATGTCATCCAGTATTTCAATCGCCGCCTGAAGGCGTCCGCCAAGCCGCATGTCATTTCCTTTGAATGTTCTTTGCTGATCCGCATACCCTCCCCCGCGCATAAAAGAAAGCCGGGCTGCTACCCCCGGCTTCAATCATAGACTTATAAGAGGCGCTTATTCGGCGGCGTCGGCCTTTTCCTCATTGGAAATGGCGGTCGCCTCATAGCCATGTGCGTCCTTCAGGGCCGCACGCACGCCGGCTTCATAGTCGGGATGGACCAGCTTGAAATGGGCAAGCTGGCGCTCGACGATCACCGAGGGCACGCCATCCATCGCCGCGGCGATATTGGCGAAGAGGCGGGCCTTCTGTCCTGCGTCGAACAGGTTGAAGAGGGCACGCGGCTGCGCATAATCGTCATTGCCGATACGGTGGTTGTAACGGTCCGCATCGCCGGAAAGTTTAAGCGGCGGTTCCATGGCGGACGGCTTTTCCACTGCGCCGGAGAACGAGTTCGGCTCGTAATAGGCGTCGGGATTGCCGGTCTTCTGGCCGAAGAAATTCATCTGGCCATCCTTATGGTAATGATGAACCGGGCAACGCGGCGCATTGACCGGCAGCGTCTCATAATGCGTTCCCAGGCGATAGCGATGCGCATCGGCATAGGAGAAGATTCGGGCCTGCAGCATCTTGTCGGGCGAATGGCCGATGCCGGGAACGACATTCGACGGCGACATGGCAACCTGCTCGATTTCGGCGAAATAGTTTTCCGGATTGCGGTTCAGTTCGAGGACGCCGAGATCGATCGGCGGATAATCGCCATGCGGCCAGACCTTGGTCAAATCGAAGGGGTTGTACGATGTCTTTTCGGCGTCGGCCTCGGGCATGATCTGCACCTGCACGTTCCACCGGGGGAAATCGCCCTTTTCGATCGCGCCGAACAGCTCTTCCTGATAGCTTTCGCGCGTCTTGCCGATGACGTTCTCGGCTTCGGCGTTTGTGTAGTGCTTGTGGCCCTGCTGGGTTTTGAAGTGGAACTTCACCCAGTAGCGCTCGCCCTGGTCGTTCCAGAACGAATAGGTGTGCGAGCCATAGCCGTTCATGAACATCGGCGCGACCGGCAGGCCGCGATCCGACATCAGGATCGTCACCTGATGCAGGCTTTCCGGCGACAGCGACCAGAAATCCCACATCGCCGTGGCCGAACGCAGATTGGTCTTGGGGTGACGCTTCTGCGTGTGGATGAAATCGGGGAATTTCAGCGGATCGCGGACGAAGAAGACCGGCGTGTTGTTGCCGACCAGATCCCAATTGCCCTCTTCGGTATAAAACTTGATGGCGAAGCCGCGCACGTCGCGCTCGGCGTCTGCCGCGCCCATTTCGCCGGCAACGGTGGAAAAGCGCAGGATGAGCGGCGTCTCGGCGCCGGGTTGCAGCGCCCCGGCGCGGGTGTACCTGGAAATATCGCCGGTGATCTTCAGCGTACCATGGGCGCCCCAGCCCTTGGCGTGGACGACACGCTCCGGGATGCGCTCGCGGTTTTGATGCGCGAGCTTTTCAAGGAGCTGATAATCCTGCAGCAGCACGGGACCGCGTTCGCCAGCGGTAATCGAATTCTGGTTGTCGGGAACCGGTGCTCCAGCGGTCGTGGTCAATGTCGGACGGTCGGCCATGGGAATAATCCCTCCATCTATTCTGGTTCTGGCTATTCTAATTCTGGCATTGGTGAAGACGTGGCGGTTATAATGGCCACGGCACTGTGCCGACAGTATAGAACTATTCTAATCATAATTTCCAATTGCATTTCTCATCATTCTTGATAGGGTTTTCCTATCATGTTCACCGTTCGGCAAATGCGCTATTTCGATGCGCTGGCAACCATGCTGCACTTCCGCAAGGCAGCGGAAATGGCGCATGTCTCACAGCCAGCGCTCTCCGCCCAGATCGCCGAGATGGAGGAGATCGTCGGCGTCCAGCTTTTCGAGCGGACGCGGAGATCGGTGGTCTTGAGCGAGATGGGGCAGCGGCTTTTGCCGCGTATCCGCAACATATTGGGCGAAATCCGCTCGCTCGAGGAAATCGCCGCACAAAAGCGCGGCGTCCTGCAGGCCCGCATCAGGCTCGGCATCATTCCGACCATCGCCCCCTATCTGGTACCGGAGCTGATCCCGAAATTGCGCCAGCGGTACCCGTCGCTGAAGATGGAACTGAAGGAAGCGGTCACATCGAAGCTGGTCGAGGATCTGCGCATCGGCGAACTTGACGCCATCGTGGCGGCCTTGCCGATAGAAGACGACATGCTGACAGTCGAACCGGTGTTCCGCGACCGGTTTTTGATCGCCACGTCGGCAAACGACAATGACGTCCTCTCCTCGCCCATGACGCAGGACAATGTCGCGGTGGAACGCCTGCTGCTTCTGGAAGAAGGCCATTGCCTGCGGGACCAGGCGCTGGCGGTCTGCTCGGCCCCCAAGCAGCGGCAATTGGTCAATTACGGCGCGACCAGCATGGCGACGCTGTTGCAGATGGTCAGCCACGGCATGGGGCTGACCTTGATCCCCGAGATCGCGGTACGCGCGGAAGCCAGCCATATGCGGATGCGCATCGTTCCCTTTGCGGGCGCCGAACCTCAGCGCGAGATCGGCCTCATCTGGCGCAGGCAGAGCGAGCGGCAGGACGATTTTCGCACGCTTGCGCGGTGTATTGCGGAGAGCGCGGAGACATTGCGCCTCAGCGCGGCGGAACTATCTGCGTTGAGAAAATGAGCTTCGTCCTCGTGGTTGGAGGCTTCGCTTCGCTCGCACCTCACCATGAGGGCGAAGGGTCCCCCGCTTTAATTGAAAGCATCGGCGCAGTGATACCCCCCTCTGGCCTGCCGGCCATCTCCCCCACAAGGGTGGAGATTGGGCTATGATTTCCGCTTTCGCTAATCGCCAACGCACCAGGTGATATGCCGTCATCTATGTCAGCCAATCTCCACCCTTGTGGGGGAGATGGCCGGCAGGCCAGAGGGGGGTGTGACAAAGCACAACCTCGCCATCCGACCGGATTAATCCGCTGCTTCGGCAATAGAATGGCTCAAGGCCAAACGATTCCATCAAGACAGGAACCGCTCTAAGCCCGCAGCAGCCACACCGCCAGCCAGACCCACATCAGCGCGTTGATGACAAATCCAACGATGAACAGCGGGCGGCGGAGCCTGAGATCGTTCGAGGTGATGTGCACGGCGGCGTGCAGGATGCGGCTGACGACGAAGGCCCAGGCCAGGAGGACGGCGACGAGCGTGGCGCCGTTCAGCACATAAAGCGAGAGGCAGACGACATAAAAGAGCACCGGCAATTCGAACTGGTTCGTCAGATTGCGGATCACGGTGGCGCTGGGTGCGGGTTCCGTGAACGGCAGCTTATAGTCGCCCGCCCGCGCCGCGCCACTCTTGACGGCCTGCAAGCGGCGGACGGAACCGATCAGGTAGATAACAAAGATCAGTCCCGTCTGGGCAATCATCGGCCAGAAAATCGCTGTCTGCGACATGTGTTGTTCCCCCTTTTCCCCAAAACTATTATTGCCCCTCACCCCGCGAGTGGCAAGGCAATCGCATATGGCGCAATTTACGCTCCACTTCCTTCTCCCCTTGTGGGAGAAGGTGGCCGCGAAGCGGTCGGATGAGGGGTGGCGCGCAAGCCGCCTCGATGGCGGTGCGGCGAGCAATGAGCGCGGCATCTACCCCTCATCCGACCTCGCTTCGCGAGCCCACCTTCTCCCACAAGGGGAGAAGGGAAGAGGTGGCACCGTCGCGCCACTCCATAGCGAAAAGCCCTGCAACCACGCTCTAATCACATATTGCCGGGATAATTGGGGCTTTCGCGGGTGATCGACACATCATGGGTGTGGCTTTCGCGCAGACCCGCATTGGAGATGCGTACGAAGGTGGCCTTTTCGCGGAATTCCTCGAGGTTCTTCGCACCGACATAGCCCATCGATGCCCTGAGACCGCCTGCGAGCTGGTGCAGCACGCCGGAAACCGGGCCCTTGAAGGCGACCTGTCCTTCGATGCCTTCGGGAACGAGCTTCAGCTCGTCGCGGACCTCCGCCTGGAAATAACGGTCGGCCGAGCCGCGCGCCATCGCGCCGACCGAGCCCATGCCGCGATAGGCCTTGAACGAGCGGCCCTGATGCAAATAGACCTCGCCGGGGCTTTCCTCGGTTCCGGCCAGCAGCGAGCCGGCCATGGCGGCGGAAGCGCCCGCCGCAAGCGCCTTGGCGAAATCGCCCGAGAATTTGATGCCGCCATCGGCGATCACGGGAATGTCCGCCTTATGCGCGGCTTCCATCGCCGACATGATGGCCGACAATTGCGGAACGCCGACGCCCGCGACAATGCGCGTCGTGCAGATCGAACCGGGGCCGATGCCGACCTTGACGGCGTCTGCGCCGGCATCGATCAATGCCTGGGTGCCTGCCGCCGTCGCTACATTGCCGGCCATGATGCGCACCGAATTCGACATCTTCTTGACGCGGGTCACCGCATCGAGCACGCGCTGGGAATGGCCATGCGCGGTATCGATGACCAGAACGTCGACGCCGGCATCGATCAGCCGCTCGGCGCGCTCATAGCCGTCATCGCCGACGCTGGAAGCCGCAGCCACGCGCAGCCGTCCTTGAGAATCCTTTGCCGCATTCGGGTTGAGCTGTGATTTCTCGATGTCCTTGACGGTGATGAGGCCGACGCAGCGCCCCTCATCGTCGATGACCAGAAGCTTCTCGATGCGGTGTTGATGCAAAAGGCGCTTGGCTTCGCCCTGTTCGACATTTTCGCGAACCGTGATCAGGCTATCGCGGGTCATCAGTTCGTGAATTTTCTGGTTGGGATCGGAGGCGAAACGCACGTCGCGGTTGGTCAGAATGCCGACAAGACGGCCGGGACCAGCGGCGTTGCCCTCGACGACGGGAATGCCGGAAATGCGATGCGCCCGCATCAGCGCCTGCGCCTCGGCCAATGTCGCGTTGGGGCCGATGGTCACCGGATTGACGACCATGCCGGACTCGAATTTCTTGACCTGACGCACTTCCTCGGCCTGCAACTGCGGCGAGAGGTTGCGATGGATGACGCCGATGCCGCCGGCCTGCGCCATGGCGATGGCCAGCCGCGATTCGGTCACCGTGTCCATAGCGGCGGAGAGCAGCGGCAGGTTCAGTTCGATGTCGGCAGCGATCCTGGTGCGGATATCGGCCTGGCCGGGCATGACTTCCGAGTGGCCCGGCTGAAGCAGCACATCATCGAAGGTGAGCGCCAGAAGCCCGGTGGGCGATTCAATGATCTTTGCCATAGCCAATTCCTCTAAATGAAGAAAACGCCGCTCCCTGGTCGGGGCGACGACTCTTTTATGCTTCGCTTGAATTGGCACGGGCTGGTAACACGGTTATGTCGAAATGGGAAGAGACGAAAACGCGATATGCTGTTTTCATTCCATTCATCCATCCATGTTACACCTGTTGCAGGAATAGGGGGAATCGATCGTGCATCCCGCATATAAGCGCGTTCGCGTGCTCAGACGTTCTCATGCGATGTGGATGTCGCCTCGACTTTGGAAACCGCGCCTCGTCTTCTGGGCGGGGGCTATCGCCATCGGCGTCATCAGCGTCGTTTTTGCCGAACTGGCGGATATCGCCCAAAAGCTTTTCCGCGATGTGACCACCGGTGGCACATGGCAGGCATGGCTGCCGGTCCTGATCACGCCGCTCGGTTTCACCTTCTGTGCCTGGATCGCCTATACGGTCTTCCCCAATTCCCAGGGCAGCGGCATTCCACAAGCCATCGCCGCGCGCCACCTGACCCATGACGAGGACCGGATCGGTCTTCTGTCGCTCAAGCTGGCCGCCGGCAAGGTCGTCTTGACCATCATAGGCTTGTTCTCCGGCGCGTCGATCGGGCGCGAGGGACCGACCGTGCAGGTCGGCGCGGCCATCATGCTGCAATCGGCGCGGTTCGGCGGCATGGAGCAGGCGCGCGGGCTGATCCTCGCCGGATCGGCGGCAGGCATTGCGGCGGCGTTCAATACGCCGCTTGCCGGCATCGTCTTCGCCATCGAGGAAATGGGCCGGGCCTATGCCGCCCGCACCAACGGCCTCGTGCTCTCCGCCGTCATCCTGGCCGGCCTCGCCTCGCTCGGGCTTGTCGGCAACTATACGTATTTCGGCAGGACTGCGGTCACTGCTTCCGCTTCCGCCGACTGGGCGTTGATCCTCGTCTGCGGTGTTGGCGGCGGGGCGTTAGGCGCAATCTTCAGCGCGATCACGTTGAAGGCATCACGCCGGATCAAGCGCCTGATCCAGCCCCAGCCGTTGCGCGGTACGCTGCTACTCGCCGCCGGCTGCGGCCTCGCGGTAGCGCTGATCGGCATTGTTTCGGGCGGACAGACCTTCGGCACCGGATATGACCAGGCACGGAGCGCCGTCGAAGGCACCTCCCTGCCGCCGCTGTTCTTCCTGGAGAAATTCCTGGCAGGCCTGCTTTCGACGATTTCGGGCATTCCGGGCGGCATTTTTGCGCCGTCGCTGGCGGTTGGCGCCGGGCTCGGCAGTTCGCTGGGCCTCATCTTCGGCGCCAGCGCCAGCCTCGCCGCCGTCCTCGGCATGGCGGGCTATTTCGCAGGCGTCGTGCAGGCGCCGATGACCGCTTTCGTCATCATCCTCGAGATGACCGGCAACCATGACAATGTCATTCCGCTGATGTGCGCCTCGGTACTCGGCTACGGCACCGCGCGGCTGATCTCGCACGAACCGCTCTATCACGGCCTTTCGCGCGCCTATATTGCCGATGCGCTGCGCCTCAGGCGCGCGCGGGAAAGGACGGAAAGCGAGCCGGGTGGTGTCAAGCCGCCGCCCGCGGGGAAATGACTCCGGCGCTGCTCCAACCTGCCCGTTAGCTTATTAGCCAACCGTGTCCCACGCGATTCCCACCAAAATGGCGACAAATCTAAAGCGGTTCCTGTTTTGATGGAATCGGCTAGCCTTATCATTCTGCACCGTTGGAAATGCGGTGATGACGAGGCAGGATTCCTGTGACAAGCACGGAATGACGGCAGTTTGGCTGTTGGCGGTCAATTGCAGACGTTTCCGTCCGTAGAACGGTTGTCATAGGAACGAAATCATCACCACCTCCGTCATTCCTGTGCTCGTCACAGGAATCCATGCCTCGCCGATGCCGCTGTTGCTACGGTTGGAATAGGGTGTTGCCACCGTCAAGATTGAGGAACGCCTGAACGCATCGTTTCCGTCTGAAAGCCAACCGCCTAAAGCTCCATCTGGTAGGTCACCGGCACGAAGCGATAGCCCGTGTCGAGCTTCTCGACATAGCCGACAGCGGGAAACGGCATGTGGTAGCCGATGAAGGGCAGCCGATCGGCGGCGATCATGTCGAACACCCGCTTGCGGGTTTCGCCTCCCTGCTTCTTGTCGACATCGAACGCGACGTTCCATTCCGGCCGCTGCAATGAGGCGACGTAGTGGTTCGCGGTATCCGCCGTCAGGAGCAACTGCTTGCCGCCCGATTCCAGACGGAAGATCAAATGACCCGGCGTGTGCCCGAAGGCGGCTTCGCTGGTGATCCCGGAGACAACCGCGTCGCCCGGCTTGATGAAGCTGGTCTTCTCCGCCAGCGGCTTGACCTTGGCATCGACCATTTTGGCGTTGTTTTCCGCAGGCGTGCCCGCCCGGTCACCGCTCGTCCAGAAATCATATTCGATCTGGCCTGCGATATAACGGGCGTTCGGGAAAGCCGGCGCATCGTCTTCCATCAATCCGCCGATGTGGTCGCCATGCATATGGGTCAAGATCACGATGCCGACCTGATCGGGCGAATAGCCCGCGGCCTGCATGGTGGCGGCAAGCTGGCCCTGACCATTCGCACGCCCGCCTTCGCCGAAGCCCGTGTCGAACAAGATGAGCTCCGAGCCGGTGTTGACCAGGGTCGGCGTGAAGCCGTTGACGAACTTGGTCTCGGGCAGAAAATTCTGCCGCATCAGTTCCGCCATGGCCTCCTGCGTCTGGTCCATGCCGAAAGTCGGGTAAGGCCCATCCCCGGCGCGAAGACCATCGAGAATGGTCGTCACTTCGAAATCGCCCAGCTTGAAGCGGTTGAAGCGTGGCGGCCTGGCATCCGAAAAGGGCGCGGCGGCTTCGGCGGCGCGGATCATGATCTGCGGCGAAGCCAGGCCGCCGGCGAGGACGGCGGATGCCTGAAACAGGGTGCGACGGGAGATCGTGACGGGCGGCATGATATGCTCCTCCTCTTTTGAAGTATTCCTTAATCATGAACGACGGATGCAGGATGGCAATAGAAAGCAGATACGTTAAGAAGGAAATCACCTGATTGTGAGATGATCTTTGCCGGAGTTGCCGCAATAAGCGCGCGGCGTGATCTGCAATACTTTTGATACTTCCGTCTTTCAGGGAATGGATTTCAGCCTTGAACCGCATCATCCCCCTCGTCCTGGCCGTCGCGCTCTTCATGGAGCAGATGGATTCGAGCGTCATCTCCACTTCGCTCCCGGCGATCGCGGCCGATATCGGCACAAGCCCCATCGCGCTGAAACTGGCGCTGACCGCCTACCTCGTCTCACTTGCGGTGTTCATTCCGGTGAGCGGCTGGATGGCGGACCGCTTCGGCGCGAAGAACGTCTTCCGCACGGCCATCGCCATTTTCATCATCGGCTCGGTGGCCTGCGCGGCGTCGAATTCGCTGTTCGCCTTCGTGATATCGCGCTTCCTGCAGGGCATGGGCGGGGCGATGATGACGCCGGTCGGGCGCTTGGTCCTGGTGCGCTCGACGCCGCGTCACGAGCTCGTTTCGGCCATGGCGTGGCTGTCCATTCCAGCACTTGTCGGCCCGCTGGTCGGGCCGCCCGTTGGCGGCTTCATCACGACCTATTTCAGCTGGCACTGGATCTTTCTCATCAACGTGCCGATCGGCCTCATCGGCATCTGGTTCGCCACACGCTATCTGCCGGATAATGGCGAACGCTCGCTGCGCCCGCTCGACTGGCCGGGTTTCATCCTTTCCGGCGTCGGCATGTCGGCCGTCGTCTTCGGGCTCTCGGTGGTAAGCCTGCCCTATCTGCCGCCGATCATCGGATTTGCGTTGGTCGGCATGGGCATCGTTTCAGGCATTTTTTACATGCGCCACGCGCGTCGGACGTCCAATCCGCTTCTCGATTTGGCATTGTTCCAAAATCAGGTGTTCCGGGCCGCCGTCATCGGCGGCAGCATATTCCGGCTGGGGATCGGCGCCATTCCGTTCCTGCTGCCGCTGATGTTCCAGATCGGCTTCGGCCTCAACCCTTTCCAGTCCGGGATGATGACCTTCGTCTCCGCGATCGGCGCCATAGGCATGAAGTTCGGCGCCAACCGGATTTTCACCCGCTTCGGCTTCCGGCGCACGCTGATGTTCGGCTCGCTGATCTCTGCTGGGTTCATCGCCATCAACGGCTCGTTCACGCTGGCAACGCCCTATGCACTCATTCTTTCGCTGCTTTTGATCAGCGGTTTCCTGCGTTCGCTTTTCTTTACCGGCGTCAATGCGCTGGCCTATGCCGAAATCCCTGATGCCCAGACCAGTCAGGCCACGCCGATCGTCGCCGTGGCGCAGCAGGTCTCCATCGCGCTCGGCGTGGCGCTCGCAGGCGGCATCCTCGAAGTCAGCACGGCGATCCATGGCGGAGCGTTGCGGCTCGCCGATTTCCATACAGGCTTCTTCATCGTGGCGGCGGTGTCGGCGCTGGCATTCTTCATCTTTGCCCGGCTTGCACCGGATGCAGGCCGGGAATTGTCGCAAAAGCGGATCGAAAAAGAACCGGCACCAAGCGATGCGCCATCGATCGCGGTGAAATAAGGTGAAGAGTTAGCCCTTGAAATCCCGCGCCAGCAGATAGAGCTCGACCGATTCCGCACGCGATGCCGGTGGCTTCACATGGTGGATGGATTTGAAATTCTGCTTGAGAAGCGTCAGCAGTTCGTTTTCCGTGCCGCCCTGGAAAGTCTTGGTCAGGAAATGGCCGCCGGGCTTCAGGACGGAAACGGCGAAATCGGCGGCGACCTCGCAGAGATGAGCGGTGCGCAGATGATCGGTGCGGCGGTGCCCGGTGGTCGGCGCGGCCATGTCCGAAAGCACGATATCGGGCCTGCCGCCGAGAGCCTCGATCAGCTTGTCCGGCGCTTGCTCATCGAGAAAATCCATCTTGAGCAGGATCACGCCGGGCAGCGGTTCGACATCGAGATAATCGATGCCGACGACATGGGGATCATCATTGGTCGAGCCGACGATCCCGGCCGCGATCTGGCTCCAGCCTCCGGGCGCGGCGCCGAGATCGATGATCCTCTGTCCCTTCTTCAATATCTTGTAGCGGTCGTCGATCTCGATCAGCTTGAAGGCGGCGCGCGAGCGGTAGCCTTCCTGCTTGGATTTCTGCACGTAGGGGTCGTTCAGATGGCGCTCCAGCCAGCGGCGCGACGATTCCTTGATCGTACCTGCCTTCTTCTTGACGCGCGTGTGCAGGCCGCGCGTGCCCACGCCGCCCCTGCCGCCGGTTGTCGTTGGTTTTTTCATGATATGCGCCTGCCGTTTGCGCGCGGATGGCGACGGTCGCGCCAGGCGCCGTCCCGCGACATGAGTTCTGTGAGAATGCCCTCGCGCAGGCCCCGGTCTGCAACGCGCAGCTTCTGGCTCGGCCAGACATTGCGGATGGCATCGAGGATGGCGCAGCCCGCCAGCACCAGATCGGCCCTGTCGGCGCCGATGCAGGGATTGGCGACGCGGGCGTCGAAATCCCAGGACAGGAGTCGGCTGGTCATGCTGGTCACGTCGTCCTTGTCCATCCACATGCCGTCGATGCGCTTGCGGTCATAACGCTCCAGCCCCAGATGAATACCGGCAAGGGTCGTCACCGTGCCCGACGTGCCAATGAGGTGGAAACGCGGGCTTTTGGTGAGTTCGCCAAGCTTGTGCCGATCGGTGAAGGATTCGATCAATTCCGAGACATGGCCGACCATTGTGGCGAAGCTTTCGCGTGTCACCTCGCGTCCGCCGAAGCGCTCGGCAAGCGTGACCACGCCGACGGGCAGCGACGTCCAGGCGATAATATGTTCCGCAAGGCGCGGCGAGCGGCGTCGCGAGACATCGATCAGCGCAATCTCGGACGAGCCGCCGCCGATATCGAACAGCACGATGGCATCCGTGCCATGATCGACCAGCGTGCCACAGCCGGAGACGGCAAGGCGTGCTTCGGTCTGGCGGTCGACGATTTCGAGATCGAGCCCTGTCTCATCGCGCACCCGCGCCAGAAATTCCGCACCATTATCGGCCGAGCGGCAGGCCTCCGTGGCGATCAGCCGCGACCTGCGGACCGTCTTGGAGGCAAGCTTGTCACGGCAGATCTTCAGCGCCTCGACGGCGCGGTTCATGGCGTTGTCGCCCAGCCTGCCCGTCGCCCCCAGCCCCTCGCCAAGCCTGACGATGCGTGAAAAGGCATCGACGACGCGGAACTGGCCGGGCCGCGTCGGCGAGGCGACGAGAAGCCGGCAATTGTTGGTGCCCAGATCAAGCGCGGCATAAAGCGGCGGCGCATCGGTGCGCGCGGAAAACGGCCGTGGGCGCGGCTGCTCCTGCTGCGGTCTCGGCGTTGCGCCCTGTACCGCCTGCTTCTCGGCGGCTGGGCTGGATGCGGTCTGCGACCGGGCCTGCTTGTTGCGCTTTGAACGGCGGCGGCGATTGGACAGTTTCGATGCCGGCTTGGTATTGGAGGGCGTTGCAGGGGCTGCGGGCTGCGCATCGGCATGCGGCAGCACGATGGCGATCGCCTCCGCCTGCAAAGCTCCCCCCTGCGAAGCCTTGTCGCGCAGCTTCGCCTTGCCGCGCCTGCGGCGGCGCGCACGTTTCTTCTGATTGGTATCGAGGCGTCCCGAATCGGAAGCCTGTTGCGGCTCCGCTGATGCGGTTTTGGGCTGGCGGTTCTCCCGCCTGCCGTTTTCGGTGGAATTGCGGGCGTCATTATGAGCCCAATTTCCGCCGGACGCCCCGTCATGCGACGCAGTTCCTGCGTCCTCTTCCGGGTTTTTCAAAGTCTTGTCCTCAACGCGCCGCGCGAACCTCTGAAGGACGCAAGCAGGCGCTGTCACTCTTCACGTTGCCTTCAATGTAACAGCGCTTTGTCAAATAACCAAGGGCTTCGGCAGGATCGGCCGCAGCGGAAGGAGAGAACAATCCGTGAGGAGGAATTGCGGGAATGGCAATGAGGAACGGTTTCGCGGTTCCATCAACCGCTATCATCCCCGTTCCCGTAGCGGATAACCCGCACCTTCTCGGTCGTGATCAGGCAGCTATTCGTCATCTTCATGATCTCAGGGATCAATTTTTCGATCTTCTCGGGAGCATCGACGATCTCCACCACGATCGGAAGGTCCTGCGAAAGGCGCAATATCTTGGCCGTATGCAAAACGCTCGAGTGTCCAAATCCCATCGGACCGCGCAGGACGGTCGCCCCGGCCATCTGCATCTCCCGGGCTTTCGTGACGATCGCCTCATAAAGCGCCATGCCGTCGGAGGTTTCGTCGCTTTCTCCGAAAAATATCCGCAGTAGCGTGGATTCCTTAGGAAGTTGCATGTCCGTCCTCCCGATTATCTGTTGATCTGTATGGCAAATGCGTATCCGACCCAGGCGGCAGCGAGCGAAAAGAAGATGACGCCCGCGAGATAGAGAGCAGCCTGAAGCAGGTCACCCCGAAGCATCAGCATGAAGGCATCGAGGCTCATGGCGGAAAATGTGGTGAAGCCGCCGCAGATGCCGCCCATGACGAATTGCCGTCCCACCGGTCCGACCATCCAACGGCCGTCGGGGCCGGTGATCGCGGCAAAGAACATGATGATAAACGATCCGACGATATTCACGAAGGCCGTTGCCCACAGCGCGCTCTGGTCGAGCCCGGCGATGATGAAAAAACCTGACAGGAACCGTAACAGCGCGCCGATGGCCGCGCCACATCCGACCGCCAGATACAGTCTCCATGTTTCCAATTTGCGCAGGCGTCCCCTCACCGTCCCGGCTCCAGCATCCATGCGACCACCGCGAAGCCGACGCCAACCGCAATGACACCGAGAACGGCGGAGGCGGCAATATTGAACAGCGCCTGCCTTTGCTGTCCGCCCAGGGCCAGATTGAGGCTCTGCAGGGCAAAGGACGAGACGGTCGTATAGCCGCCGAGCAGGCCGACCATCAGAAAATCGCGAAACAACGCGCCGGAAAAGAAGCCATCGGACGATTGCGCCAGTCCGGCGACGGCACCGATCAGCAAGGCCCCTGTCACATTGACGACGAAGGTTCCCCAAGGGAAGGTCTCACCCACCCTTCTGCCGATGAGGCCGGATAGAAAGAAGCGCGCGATCCCGCCGATAAATCCGCCTGACAACACAAGGGCACATGCTTCAAGAGACATGGCGGCACCTTGGGGGATATCCTGTGGAAGCATCCAAATCTCGGTCCCGCGAACTCATCTGCGGAGCGGCGGACATTTTCAACGGAGAGATTTGCAACCAAAAGAAATCCGGCTTGGACATGACCCTACGCTTTCGCTCGACGGCAAACGAGTAGGAATCATCAGCTTCATCAGGGAAGCGGTTCGACCATTTCCGGTCCGGCAGAATCCATTACCGCATTGATTACAAGACAATCGCGTACAATAGCGACTGGATTCCTGTCAATATCATTCTGGATCATTCCGGCATTGCGGCACGTTTCGATATTTCGCGCTATTGGGTGTTTTTCCGGCCAACGGCTCCCGAAATCGGCCGATCAATATTCTTCTCCTTAGATGTTTCAGGGGCTTGATTGAAACGGCAAATATGCTAGAAGGCGGCACTCAACGGGAACGTGGTTCGTCAAACCGCGCCAGGAAAAGCATCATGTGCTTTTATCCCGTGGATGCAAAGCGTTGAAACGACGGCGTTTTGGGGAATAGGTTAACGGTAGACCCACGGACTCTGACTCCGTTAGTCCTGGTTCGAATCCAGGTTCCCCAGCCAATCACTTTTGGAAACAAAATCAACGCCTTAAATCAAACATAACCGGGCAAATTTGCACCTTTCATGTTGCAACTCATTATCGCTTGCAGATAGAGAAGCGATTGCTCCGAAAGACTGTCGGCGGTGGCAAGGCCATATTTCGCCGCAGCCGCTACAAGATCATAGGCAATCTCCATCGCCACGCCGGAAACGACCTTGGCCATGCCGGTCGGATCGGAGATCAGCGCTGCGAACTCTTCGCCTTGCGAGGCGACGCCTTTCGCAATGCCACGGCTGAAACTGTCGAGGTTGCCCGAGGCACCGACTGTCTGGCTATAGAGAGCCAGGGTTAGTGCGTCGAAGCAGCCTTCGCGGTCATGGATGGTAATCGGCTTGCCGGAGAGAGCGTCGTAAGCGTACAGTCCGCGGCATGAGCCGTGGGGACAATCCATTCCCATAGATCGAAACCGGCATCGCCGCGCTGCTCGCCGCAATTATGCCTGTTATTCCTCCGACAATCGCTCCCGCCCAAAGACGAACTGCATCGATAAGTCTCGTAGACTGTAAAGTCATTTTATGTCGTCAGCCTCAACCGTAGCGAGCGCGTATTCACCTCTACTTTCAAGGAACGCCTCTATTTCATAGGCTTCTGGATCGTTAGGATCTCCGAATACCAGAACTACAGAAACAACTGTCCCAACTGGTAACACCACGATCCTGTGCTCGCCTACCACTTTAGGGTCCGGACCCAATAACGGTCTTTTCAAATCAGTCTGACGATGATTCACTTGCTCCAATATGGAGCGATGAGATGACTGCTTTCTTTTGGTTTTCCGATGAACAATGGTCCCGGATCGAGCCGC
>NZ_PVBR01000007.1 GCF_002980495.1 Phyllobacterium phragmitis | reverse complement strand
TTCCGCGTTCTCAATGTCGTCGATGATGTCACGCGCGAATGCCTGGCTGCGATCCCGGACACATCGATCTCCGGACGGCGTGTGGCGCGAGAACTGACGACGCTAATCGAACGACGTGGCAGGCCCGGAATGATTGTCTCCGACAACGGCACCGAACTAACGTCGAATGCCATCCTTGCCTGGTCGAAAGATCACAAGGTCGAGTGGCACTACATCGCGCCGGGAAAGCCGATGCAGAACGGCTATGTCGAGAGTTTCAACGGTCGCATGCGCGACGAACTGCTCAACGAGAGCCTGTTCTTCGGTCTCGATCATGCCCGAAGCGCCATTGCTGAATGGGCGGACGATTACAACCATTTCCGGCCGCACTCATCGCTCGGATACCAAACCCCGGCAAGCTATGCCGGGACCATCGCCGCAACCGGCTCCAACGCTGCGCAAGATGAAAGCTACGCGTTTCCGCCGGTTGCTCACACCGCGCCTGTTGGCGTATTCAAAACCACCGGGGCTCTAGTCGCCGCTGGATGAAAGTTCAGTGGCAGGTCAGATTCAATATAGGTGAATTCAATAGTTACGGGGATTCCATGGAATGCACGTCATAAAGGCCGGGATGGCAATTCCCGGCCTTTATCGATTTCAGCAAGATCGAAATGCTGCAGCATCGGCCCGAAAACCGGAATCGGCTTTCGGAAAACACGATGTGTGGATTCAATAACTTACAACATCCTTTGTGCGTCCCAAAGGACGCACGGTGCTGCAGTGCCGGCTATTCGGCGGCGATCTTGAAAACCGGTTTGGAATGACCTTCGGCCGGCAGGGCAGCGGCGACATGGCCCGCCACCATGTCCGCCGTCGCCGCCGAAAGGGTCCAGCCGAGATGGCCGTGGCCGGTGTTGTAGAAGACGCGGGAGCGTTTGCCCGGCCCGACACGCGGCAACATGTCCGGCATCATCGGGCGCAGCCCGGCCCAGGGAACGATGCTCGACGTGTCCATGCCGGGAAAGAGATTGGTGCTCCAGTCGATGAGAGGCTTGATCCGGTCGTAGCGGATATCGCGGTTTTCGCCGTTGAATTCCGCCGTGCCGGCAACGCGCAGGCGGTCGGCGCCGAGGCGGCTGGTGACGACCTTGGCATCATCGTCGAGCAGGCTCACCCAGGGTGCGGCCTTCTGACTCTGGTTATCGGGGAGATTGATGGTGATGGAATAGCCCTTCACCGGATAGATGTTGACCCGATCGCCGAGCTGGGCGGCGAATTTGCGGCTCGCGACCCCGGCGCAAACGACGATGCCGTCGAAGCGCACCTTTTCGGTTTCCGCTGCTTCACCCTCGGAGGTGATCTGGCCCCACTCGACGTCGATGCCGTCATCGGCATGCGTCAGTTGCCGCACATCCGCGTCGGTGATCATGGTGACGCCCCGGCGTTGACAGGCATCCGCCAGGCCGCGGGTGAATTTATGGATATCGCCGGTGGAATCCGAAGGGGTGAAGAAGCCGCCATAAAGCGGTCCGCCGAGCGCCGGTTCGATGTTGCGTATATCCGCCGCCGCAACGGGATTGCGCTCCAGGCCGCCCGCCGCCAGCAATCTGTTGACGCGCGCCGCGTGATCGTAGCCTTCCCTGCTACGATAGATGTGGAGGATGCCGCGGCGCTCCAGATCGAAATCGATCTTTTCCTCCTCGGCGACCGCGAAGAGATGCTTGCGCGCTTCGATCGCCAGCCTGGTGGTCGCGATCGTGTTCTTTTCATAGTTGGGGATGTTCATGACGAACTCGGCCATCCACGAATATTTGTGCCAGGACGGCATGGGGTTCATCAAAAGCGGCGCATCCCGGCGGAACATCCATTTGATGCCCTTGAGCACGGTCGACCAGCTGTTCCAGACCTCGGCATTGGAGGCGGAAAGCTGTCCGCCATTGGCAAACGAGGTCTCCATCGCCGCATAGCGATTGCGGTCGAAGACGGTAACGTCATAGCCCTGACGGGAGAGCGAATAAGCGGTGGTGATGCCGGTGATTCCGGCTCCGATAACAGCAATGCGGGTCATTTCCAGAGTTCCTTGTGACGCCGGGTTTCTGCCCTGCCACCCCATCGGGCGGCAACGAAACCCCATCTGTCACGGAACCTGAGAGTTTGGCCCGGAGCGGAAGGCCAGGTGTTCTTCACCTGTGTTCCAACCGCCAGCTCCCATCGGCCATGAAGGCACGATCGGATCGGGCTTTCTCCTTCGGTGGGCGCCACATCAGCCCACATCGGTAAAGATGCGGGGACGCCACTCTCCAGATGTTCAAAACCATTCTGGTCCTTTTGCCTGAGAGTTTCCGGGGCGGTTGCTCCGTCGGCGCCGGATTTTACCGGTCTCTCCCAGATGGTCTTTACGAACGCCGACATCATATCGCAGTTGCGAAGGCCAGACAACTCCCTTGCTGCAAGCGCGACGATTTCATTGGCGATTTCGACACATGCCGCGCGCCGTGGTAAACGCGCAATGGCCAGCCTTGATTTCCCTGATGCAACGGTGTTTTGGTTCGCCTGTCCGATGGACCCCGAAATGACCCCAGAAATGGAGATGAGTGATGAAGCCGGTTTTTCTGCAGCTGCAGTGCGCTCCTGGCAAGACATATGAGGTCGCCGACATGCTGTTCGAACGTGAGATCGTCTCCGAACTTTATTCCACCAGCGGGGAATTCGATCTGTTGATGAAGATTTATATCGAGGAAGACAATGATATCGGCAAATTCATCAACGAGAATATCCTCGATATTCCGGGCATCGTCCGATCTTTGACCACGCTCACCTTCAGGGCATTCTGAAACCTCTGTCGATTGACGGTGAAGCCCGTTTAACGATTGGTTTACCGCGATTGCCTCATATTCGAACGATTGCGGAACCTCCGCCTGTGGCGTGCATTGTCTGTTCAACCGTGCCTGTGAAGTATCGCCGCATCGGTATGGAAGAGGAAAGCACAATGGATGATCTTGAGCGCAAGCGAGTTCTCGTCGTCGAGGACGAGGTGTTCGTCGCGCTCGATATGGCGGCAAACATCGAGGATGCGAACGGTACCGTGGTCGGGCCCGTCGCCACCGTCCGTCAGGCTTTGGACCTCCTCAGGGGTGGTGAAGTCGATGCGGCTATTCTCGATGTCAACCTGCCCGATGGTGACATCGGGCCTGTCGTGGACCTACTTTCCGATCAGCACATCTTCACGGTCATCTATACCGGTGGGGGCCTGCCGGACCGGCTCGCCAAGCGCTATCCGGAGCTGCCCGTCTTCCACAAGCCGACGCCGCCGTCGGTGCTGACCCACACCGTCGCCTCAGCGCTGATGCATCCCGCCGGGTAATCCATGATCGGGCTCTTGCAACTTGCCGATGGATATGCGCTTCTCCAGACCTGTCTGGTGTCCGTCGAAAGACGGAAGAATCGGAAATCCGGTGAGAGACCGGAACGTGCCCAACGCTGTGAATGGTGATGGCTGCGCATGATGCCACTGGAATTTACCGGGAAGGCGCGCAGACCAGTTGATCCTCAGTCAGAAGACCGGCCGGACAGGATGGCTCATGCCGCGCGGACAGCGGCGGGAGCGTCGACGCCCAGTCCCGTCATGCGGGCCGGGGCAGTCATTGTTGGGGATCAAACAATGCTTGATAAATCAGCTTCGGATGCATTCGGCGACGCCGAGGCCTTTACAGCCGAGGAACGTGCCGCACTCTATAAGGCGATCTACACGCGCCGCGATGTGCGCGATGAATTCCTGCCGCGTCCCGTTCCGGACGATGTGCTGAAGCGGCTGCTCGATGCCGCCCACCACGCGCCTTCCGTCGGTTTCATGCAGCCCTGGAATTTCGTCGTCATCCGCGACGAAAGCCGCCGTGCGCATATCCATTCGCTTTTCATGCACGCCAATGAGGAGGCGGTGGCGATGTTTCCGCCCGAACAGCGAGCGCTCTATCGCTCGCTCAAGCTCGAAGGCATCCGCAAGGCGCCGGTCAATCTGTGCATCACATGCGACCGGACGCGCGGCGGCAAGGTCGTGCTCGGGCGCACCCATAATGCCCAGATGGACCTCTACAGCACCGTCTGCGCCGTGCAGAACCTCTGGCTCGCCGCGCGCGCCGAAGGCATTGGCGTCGGCTGGGTCAGCATCCTGCATGACGATGCCCTGCGGCAGGCGCTTTCCATCCCGGCGCATGTCGAGATCATCGCCTATCTCTGCCTCGGCTATGTCGACCAACACTATCTCAGGCCCGAACTCGAGGCGAAGGGCTGGCGCCGCCGCCTGCCGCTCGAGGAACTGATCTTCGAGGAAGAATGGCAGCAACCAAAATGAAAGAAATTTGGCCGTAGGTTCGAACATGAATCGGGAGCAGATCGAGAGGCCGGATGGACGCGCGCAGCAGCAGGCAGGATAATCAGGTCGATTTCGCCTCGATTCTGGACGAAATTGCGCGTCAGTCCGCCGCCGAGCCGGAAAGCCTGCGCCCGCTCTCCTTCGATTTTCTCGACGGCCTGGTTCATCTCGGCGCGGCACATACCACCGACCGGCGGTCCGATTTCATCCTTCTCGAACCGGACAGCGAAACCGAATTACCGCTCTTGAGCACCGATCCGGACGATATCGCCCGCGAATTAGGGTTGTCGTCAGGCATGACCCCCACGGCGCTTGCACGGGTCCGTCGCCGGTTTGCGGCGCAGAACCATCCCGACCGGGTGGCCGCACCTTTGCGTGACCGCGCCGGTGACCGCATGAAGGTCGCCAATGCGCTGATCGACAGGGCGATGGCGAGGGCATGATCCCGAACCGAAGGTCGGCGTCAGAAAAAAATGGCAGACTTCCAGGTAAGATCATGCGGCTGAAAACGAACATCACGCGAAATTTAATTTCGTCCAGCCGTCTGTTCTTTTGCTTTATGTTGCGGTTGTGCTAGAGCGTGCCTTTGAAAAGCGCTGATTCAATAACATACAGCGTCCTTTGCGCGTCCAGTGGACGCGCGGCGCTGTATGGGGCAATTTGCGCTTTGCGTGGCTTGTCCTGCTTTAGTAAGACCGGCCGCCACACATAAAACGAGACCTATTCCGGCAAGGATTTGCACGATGCCCGCATATCGTTCACGCACCACCACCCATGGCCGCAACATGGCCGGCGCGCGCGGCCTGTGGCGCGCCACAGGCATGAAGGACGGGGATTTCGGCAAGCCGATCATCGCGGTGGTGAACTCGTTCACCCAGTTCGTGCCGGGCCATGTGCATCTGAAGGATATGGGCCAACTCGTCGCGCGCGAGATCGAAAGTGCGGGCGGTGTCGCCAAGGAATTCAACACCATCGCCGTCGATGACGGTATCGCCATGGGCCATGACGGCATGCTCTATTCGCTGCCGTCCCGCGAGATCATCGCCGACTCGGTCGAATATATGGTCAATGCGCACTGCGCCGACGCCATGGTCTGCATCTCCAATTGCGACAAGATCACGCCGGGCATGTTGATGGCGGCGCTGCGGCTCAATATCCCCGTGGTGTTCGTCTCCGGCGGCCCGATGGAAGCCGGCAAGGTCGTCTGGGACGACAAGGAAAAGAAGCTCGATCTGGTCGATGCCATGGTGGCGGCCGCCGATGACCGCATCTCGGACGAAGAGGTCACCGCCATCGAGCGCTCGGCCTGCCCGACCTGCGGCTCATGCTCCGGCATGTTCACCGCCAATTCGATGAACTGTCTGACGGAAGCTCTTGGCCTGTCGCTGCCCGGCAATGGCTCGACGTTGGCCACGCATGGCGACCGCAAGCGGCTTTTCGTCGAGGCCGGCCATCTGATCGTCGATCTGGCGCGCCGTCATTACGAGCAGGACGACGAAAGCGTGTTGCCGCGCGCCATCGCCAGCTTCGCCGCGTTTGAGAACGCCATGACGCTCGACATCGCCATGGGCGGCTCGACCAACACGGTGCTGCATCTGCTCGCTGCGGCGCACGAGGGCGAGATCGATTTCACCATGTCGGATATCGACCGCCTGTCGCGCCGCGTGCCCGTGCTCTGCAAGGTCGCACCCGCCATCGCCAATGTGCACATGGAAGACGTCCATCACGCCGGCGGCGTCATGGGCATATTGGGCGAACTCGACCGCGCCGGGCTGCTCGACACATCGGTCGGCTCGATCCATGCGGCATCGCTGGGCGATGCACTCGATCGCTGGGACGTGAAGCGGACGCAGAGCCAATCCGTGCATGATTTCTTCCGCGCCGCGCCGGGCGGTGTGCCGACGCAGGTCGCCTTCAGCCAGGAACGCCGCTTCGACGCCGTCGATACCGACCGCGAGACGGGCGTCATCCGTGATGTCGAGCACGCCTATTCCAGGGATGGCGGCCTTGCCGTGCTCTACGGCAATCTGGCCGAGGATGGCTGCATCGTGAAGACCGCCGGCGTCGATGATTCGATCCTGAAATTCTCCGGCCCGGCGCGCATTTTCGAAAGTCAGGACACCGCCGTTCTGGGCATTCTCAACGGCAAGATCGCGCCGGGCGATATCGTGCTGATCCGCTATGAAGGACCGCGCGGCGGCCCCGGCATGCAGGAGATGCTCTATCCCACCAGCTATCTGAAGTCGAAGGGGCTGGGCAAGGCCTGCGCGCTGATCACCGACGGCCGCTTCTCCGGCGGCTCATCCGGCCTTTCCATCGGCCACGTCTCGCCGGAAGCCGCCGAAGGCGGTGCGATCGGCCTGGTCGAGGACGGCGATATCATCGAGATCGACATCCCCAACCGCGGCATTCATCTGGCGGTGGACGACGCCGAACTCACCCGCCGCCGCGAGGCGATGCAGGCGAAGGGCGCCGATGCCTGGAAGCCGACCGAACAGCGCAAGCGCAAGGTGACGACGGCGCTGCGCGCCTACGCGGCCATGGCGACGAGCGCCGCCAAGGGCGCGGTGCGGTTGGTGCCTTGATAGGGGCCAACCGTTTCGAATGAATGAGAGCGTTTAGGTGCAACGCCGACGTCCTTCACCCCCGTCCTTCGAGGCTCGCTTCGCTCACACCTCAGGATGAGGATGAAGGACGCCGGCGTTGCAGTAGTCCTCATCCTGAGGTGTGTAGTAGAGCGAAGCGGAACGGAGCCTCGAAGGACGAGGGCGCTTGGAACCACCTACCCCGCCAGCGCCTTTGCCACCGCAGGCATCAACTCATCCCTAACCGACCGCGCATCGAACGGCCCGACATGCTTGTAAACGATCTTCCCGTCGCGCCCGACGAGGAATGTCTCCGGCACGCCATAGACACCCCATTCAATCGCCGCGCGGCCGCTATTGTCCGCCCCGACAGCCGCGAACGGATTGCCAAGATCGCCCAAGAAACGCCGGGCGTTTTCGGGGCGGTCCTTGTAATTGACCCCCACGAGGCGAAAGCGTTCATCCTTTGCAAGCTGCATCAGCAGCGGGTGCTCGGCACGGCACGGCACGCACCATGAAGCCCAGACATTGACCAGTGTCACCTCACCGGCAAAGGCTGCCGGATCGAGGCCCGGCACCGGTTGTCCGTCTTTCAGCAAGCCTTCCAGCGGCGGCAGCGTCATCGCGGGCGCGGGCTTGCCGATCAGCGCGGAGGGAATGACGGATTCGTCGCGTCCCGACAGGAGCTGGATGGTGAAGATCGCCGCCAGCGCCACGAAAATCGCCAGCGGCAGCAGCGCCAGAAGCAGGCGGCGGCGTCGGCTCGTGTTGCTGTTGCTCACGGCTGTTGTGCCTTTTGCGAGCGCCTGCGGATGCCCTGCGCCTCGAGCCGTTGCAACTCCGTCCGCTGTGCCCGCTGGTCGATCAGGAGCCATGCGACGACGCCGCTGAGGACGAGTGCCGAAACGCCATAGGAAAGAAGAACGAAGGCGAGGTGGCTCATGCCGCCGGATCCTTGCTAAAAATGGCCTCGCTTGCAACGGCATCGTTTCGATCCGCTTTGCGCGCCGCCATGCGCCGCATGGCGATGACGCGCCTGCGCCAGATTTCGTTGCGCATCGCCATCATGTGCAGCGTGAAGAACAACAGCGTAAAGCCGAGCGCCATCACCAGGAGTGGCCGGAGCAGCGAAGGGTCGATGGCCGATCCGCCGGCGCGCAGCACCGATGCCGGCTGATGCAGCGTATTCCACCAGTCGACGGAGAATTTGATGATCGGGATATTGATGAAGCCGACCAGCGTCAGCACCGCTGCCGCTCTGGCGGATTTCGCCGGATCGTCCAGCGCGCGCGATAACGCGATGATGCCGAGATACATCAGGAACAGCACGAAGACGGAGGTCAGCCTTGCATCCCACACCCACCATGTGCCCCACATCGGTTGGCCCCAGAGCGAACCGGTGATCAGCGCCAGCGCCGTGAACGCCGCGCCGATCGGGGCTGCCGCCTTGGCCGAGACATCGGCGAGCGGATGACGCCAGACGAGCGTGCCGACGCTGGAGGCCGCCATCAGCGTGTAGCACATCATGGAAAGCCAGGCGAACGGCACATGGATGAACATGATCTTGACGGTCATGCCCTGCTGGTAATCGTCAGGCGCATTGAACGACATGGTGAGGCCTACCGCCAGCACCAGCGCCGACAGCCCGGCGAGCCATGGCAGGAGCGCCCCCGCCAGCGACAGGAAACGCGTCGGGTTGGCGAGATCGAGCAATCTTGTGGGCTGTGCGGCGGTATCGGTCATGCTGTTTACATAGCGTTGCGAAGCAAATCCGGCAATTCACCTTTACCGAATGCGTCAATCGGTGCGTTAGTCAGTTGAAAACTTCAGCGCCGCCGCCGCAGCAAGCGGGCCGATCACTGCAAAGAACAGGGTGATTGCGGCGAGGATGAGAAACGGCGCAAGAAACGGCGCACTTTCCGTCACAGCACCGTAAGCCGCCGATACCCCGAAGATCAGCACCGGGATCGTCAACGGCAGCACGATCACCGAGACGAGCAGCCCGCCGCGCGGCAGCGAAACCGCCAGCGCGGCGCCTGCCGCGCCGATCAGCGTGATGGCGGGGGTGCCGACGAGAAGGGTCAGCGCCGTGGCGCCGATTGCCGTAGGCGTCATGTTCATGAAGAGGCCGAGCAGCGGCGAAGCGATGACCAGCGGCAGCACCGTGGCGGTCCAGTGCGCCAGGCACTTGGTGAGCACCGTAACGCTCAGCATGTGCCGGTCCGCGGCCATGATGAGAAGATCGAGCGAGCCGTCGTCGCGATCGGCCTGGAACAGCCGGTCGAGCCCGAGCAGCGCCGCCAGCAGCGCCCCGATCCACAGCATGGCCGGGCCGATGCGCGACAGCAACGCCAGGTCCGGCCCGACGCCGAACGGCACGACGGTGATGACGGCAAGGAAGAACAGGATGCCGACCAGCGCCCCGCCGCCGGCGCGCAGCGCCAGCCGGAAATCGCGGATGAAGAGGGCGGTCATATCCACCCCCCTTTGGCTTGCCGGGCATGAACTGTGGAATGCCCCTCATCCGCCTTCCGGCACCTTCTCCCCGCACACGGGGAGAAGGACGAGGCGGCAACGTTGGCGACCCCCTCGCCCCGCTTGCGGGGAGAGGGTAAGGGTGAGGGGCGAATGGCACCATGGCAGGAGGTGATGAAGCTCACTCTCGCCCCCCCAGCACCAATTCCCGCGCATTGCCCAACCCAAGCGGCAGATGCGTCGCGGCGATGATGATTCCACCTTCGTCGAGATGCCCCTGCATGATCCC
Organism: Phyllobacterium phragmitis; assembly: GCF_002980495.1. Lineage (GTDB taxonomy): Bacteria > Pseudomonadota > Alphaproteobacteria > Rhizobiales > Rhizobiaceae > Paramesorhizobium > Paramesorhizobium phragmitis. The sequence goes on along the minus strand of NZ_PVBR01000007.1, from coordinate 257,487 downwards.
CGCGAACCGGCCTTCCGAAATCTTGTCGAGCCCCGCCGTCGGCTCGTCGAGCAGCCAGACGGGGCGGTGGCTCACCAGAAGTTTGGCGATCGACACCCGCCGTTTCTGGCCGGTCGAGAGATAGCCGAACGGCAGATGATCGATTCCGTCAAGGCCGACGGTATCGAGTGCTTCATCGATATCCTGCCGCGCCTCGCCGTTGAAAGCCTGCCAGAAGGCGAGATTTTCGCGCACGCTTAGGGCCGGCTTCATCGCATTGTTGTGGCCGAGGTAATGACAGGCGGACGGCAGGTCGGGAAATGCTTCCGCGTCTTCCAGCCGGACATTGCCGGAATATGGCTGGAGCAGCCCGGCGATGATTCGCAGGAGCGTTGATTTTCCGGAACCGTTCGGCCCTGTTACGAGAAGTGCGCCAGCTGCGGCGATCACGAAATCGAGATCTGAAAAAATGAGTTCTCCGCCGCGCTCCCCACTCAATTTCTCGGCCACAAGCCGCATTTTCCCTCCGGAATTGGCAAGACGCGACCGGGACCAAGCCAAGTCGGGGCCAGAATGTGGATCACCGCAACAATTCGCCGCAATCGGCACTTTTGCGCAATAACAGTCTGGAACAGTTATAGGAAACTCTTTATATAGCAGCTACCACGCCAGCGGTCGGTGTGGAAACCATTTTTGGCCGATCTCAGATGCCTGTTTCCTTGATGACAGGCCGCGGGACGGACAGCGGAAATGACTGCACCCGCACCTTGAGTCGCGTCCTTGAAACGCAGCCTAGGCGTTCGTCCTGGTTTTCCGGCCAGCAGCATAAGGACGAACGTTCGTGTCTCATATCGACAGCTTCAAATGCCGTAAGACCCTCACCGTGGGGGATAAGGAATATGTCTATTACAGCCTGACCGAGGCCGAGAAAAACGGTCTGGAAGGCATTTCCCGACTGCCATTTTCGATGAAGGTTCTGCTGGAGAACCTGCTCCGCTTCGAGGACGGCCGCTCCGTCAAGAAAGCAGACATCGAAAACATCGCCAAATGGCTTTCCGACCGCGGCAAGGCCGGCGCCGAGATCGCCTATCGTCCGGCGCGCGTGCTGATGCAGGATTTCACCGGCGTTCCGGCCGTTGTCGATCTCGCCGCCATGCGCGATGCGATGGTTTCGCTCGGCGGCGATCCCGAGAAGATCAATCCGCTGGTTCCCGTCGATCTCGTCATCGACCACTCGGTCATCGTCGATGAGTTCGGCAATGCCCAGGCGTTCAAGCGCAATGTCGATCTCGAATATCAGCGCAACGGCGAACGCTACCGCTTCCTCAAATGGGGCCAGCAGGCGTTCCGCAATTTCCGCGTCGTGCCGCCCGGCACCGGCATTTGCCATCAGGTCAATCTGGAATATCTGGCGCAGGCCGTCTGGACCAAGGAAGAGGATGGCGTCAATGTCGCTTATCCCGATACCTGCGTCGGCACCGATTCGCACACCACCATGGTCAACGGCCTGGGCGTTCTGGGCTGGGGCGTCGGCGGCATCGAGGCCGAGGCCGCGATGTTGGGCCAGCCCGTTTCGATGCTCCTGCCTGAAGTCATCGGCTTCCGCCTGACCGGCAAGCTCAAGGAGGGCGTCACCGCGACCGATCTGGTGCTGACCGTCACGCAGATGCTGCGCAAGAAGGGCGTCGTCGGCAAATTCGTCGAATTCTTCGGCTCCGGCCTCGGCAATATGACGCTGGCCGACCGCGCCACCATCGGCAATATGGCGCCCGAATATGGCGCGACCTGCGGCTTCTTCCCCGTAGACAAGGAAACGCTGAACTACATGCACATGTCGGGCCGCGACGAAGAGCGCATCGCGCTTGTCGAAGCCTATGCGCGTGCGCAGGGCATGTGGCGTGATGCCGGCTCGTTCGATCCGGTGTTCACCGATGCCCTGGAACTTGATCTCGGCGATGTCGTGCCGTCCATGGCCGGCCCGAAGCGTCCCGAAGGCCGCATCCCGCTGGAAGATATCGGCTCCGGCTTCGCCAAATCGCTTGAGACGGAATACAAGAAGACCACCGGCCAGACGACGCGCTACGCGGTCGAGGACGAGGATTTCGATCTCGGCCACGGCGATGTCGCCATCGCCGCCATCACGTCGTGCACCAACACCTCCAATCCGAGTGTGCTGATCGCCGCCGGCCTTCTCGCCCGCAATGCCGTCGCCAAGGGATTGAAGACCAAGCCCTGGGTCAAGACCTCGCTTGCGCCCGGCTCGCAGGTGGTCGCCGCCTATCTCGAAAGCGCCGGGCTGCAGAAAGATCTGGATGCACTCGGCTTCAACCTCGTCGGCTTCGGCTGCACCACCTGCATCGGCAATTCCGGCCCGCTGCCCGCACCCGTCTCCAAGACCATCAACGACAAGGGCCTGATCGCCGCCGCCGTCCTCTCCGGCAACCGCAATTTCGAGGGCCGCGTCTCGCCGGATGTGCAGGCGAACTATCTCGCCTCGCCGCCGCTCGTCGTCGCCCATGCGCTGGCCGGAACGGTGACCAAGGACCTGACCAAGGAGCCTCTCGGCGAGGACAAGGACGGCAATCCGGTATTCCTCAGGGATATCTGGCCGTCCTCCCAGGAGATCCAGGAGTTCATCGCCAAGAACGTCACCCGCAAGCTTTTTGCGGAAAAATATGCCGATGTCTTCAAGGGCGACGAAAACTGGCAGGCGGTGCAGATACCCGCCGGCCAGACCTATACATGGGACGATCAGTCGACCTATGTGCAGAACCCGCCCTATTTCGTCGGCATGGGCAAGGTGCCCGGCAAGATCGACGATATCAAGGGCGCGCGCGTCCTCGGCCTCTTCGGCGACAAGATCACCACCGACCATATCTCGCCGGCGGGCTCCATCAAGGCGCAATCGCCAGCGGGCAGCTACCTCATGGAGCACGGTGTCGGCGTCGCCGACTTCAACCAGTACGGCACGCGGCGCGGCAATCATGAAGTGATGATGCGCGGCACCTTCGCCAATATCCGCATCCGCAACCACATGCTGGGCGAGAATGGACGCGAGGGCGGTTACACGATCCACTATCCCTCGAAGGAAGAGATGTCGATCTACGATGCCGCCATGCAGTACCGTGCCGAGGGCGTGCCGCTGGTGATTTTCGCTGGCATCGAATATGGCAATGGTTCGTCGCGCGACTGGGCTGCCAAGGGCACCAATCTTCTCGGCGTTCGCGCTGTGATCGCCCAGTCCTTCGAGCGCATCCACCGCTCGAACCTGGTCGGCATGGGCGTCATCCCCTTCGTTCTCGACGAAGGCGTGAGCTGGCAGTCGCTTGGCCTCAAGGGCGATGAAATGGTCGAGATCGACGGCCTGAACGATATCAGGCCGCGCCAGAAGACAGTGGCCAAGGTCACCTATGGCGACGGCACGGTGAAACAGGTGCCGATCTTCTGCCGCATCGATACGCTCGATGAACTCGACTATATGAAGAATGGCGGCATCTTGCAGTACGTCCTGCGCGATCTCGCCGCCTGATAGAGCATGATCCTGAAAAGTTGCAGACTTTTCGGATAAGATCATGCGGATAAAACAAAGATCCGTTATCGCTGAAAACGAGCCGCCGGAGCGATCCGGCGGCTCTTTCGTTGACCATGGCAACAGATAGAGCGCCGCGCGTCCAATTTGGACGCGCAAAGGACGCTCTAACACTTTGAAATGCTGCATAATTTCATCCTTAAATCGATTCCGATTTAAGGAATTATGCAGTAGTCTCACCGCAACGTGACTTCCTATTGATCCGGCCTTTTTCTAAAAGTAGATGTCAACGACAACAATTTCGGGAAACGCCAAATACGGCACCGCATGACTGCAATGTCTGGAAGAGCAGGACGGTCAAAATCGATCGCAAGCCGATATATGCTGGGCCGATACATACAGGCCCCGTTTATGCGGGTTGGTCTTTCGCTGTTCGCCGGCGTCGTCGCCCTGTCTGTGCCGCTCGCTTCGGCTCATGCGCATGATCTGGATCAGCCGAGCATAAAGCACGCACCGATCGTCACGCAGGGCGTTGTCGAGCTCTTCACCAGCCAGGGATGCAATTCCTGTCCGCCGGCGGATGCGCTGTTGAGCGATCTGGCCAAGCGGAAGGATGTCGTGGCGCTGGCCTTCCATGTCGATTACTGGGATTATCTTGGATGGCGCGACACGCTCGCATCGCCGGAGAATACGGCGCGCCAGACCGCCTATCGCAACGCGCTGAAAGGCAGCATGATCTATACCCCGCAGGTGATCCTGAACGGCCGGGTGCAGATCAACGGCAACAATGCGGAAGGTATCCGGTCAGGCCTCGCCAGGATGTCCGGCGGCCCCGGCGGTCTCACTGTGCCTGTCTCCATCACCAGGCCGGACGGACAACGCATCGTCATCGAAGCCGGTGCGGGCAAGAAACCTGCGACCCCCGTGCATCTCATCGTCGCCTATTTCGATGACAAGGCGATCGTCCCGATCAGGACGGGCGAAAATAGCGGGCGCTCGATCATCTACCGCAATGCCGTCCGCGATATCGAAACCATCGGCATGTGGGACGGTCAACCGCTTCGTGTGGAAATTCCCGCCTCTGAACTGGCAAAGAAGAAGGCCTCCGGCTGCGCCGTGCTTTTGCAGGAAGTGGGCGACGGCAACCGCCTGGGCGCCATATTGGGCGCATCGATGCTCAGGTCGAACGATATTTCGGCGATTGACGACGCGGCCGTCTCGGGCGTTTCTGATTGAAAGCACGCCGCTGTAGCGGGTTTTCCAGGCATGAAGTCCAGATAAAAAAACAGGCCGGAACATGCCAGCCTGGAGTATCGTAGCTGTTGCCATTTAGGGATGTCGGAAAGCTGAATCGTTTCCAATCATCCACTTCCTGCAGAGCACTGGCGCTCTGATGCTGGTTCGGTCTGGGCAGCCCATTGGGCGGGGGGCTTGGGGTTAGGCTGGTCCAGACCGAACCGTCTCAGGCAACAAGGGGATGTTGCTGTTATATTCGGGCTGCAATGCGAATTGTAAAAGGCGAAAATGTGGCCGAGCGTCACCAATGAAAACAATGTGTAGTGTTTCGTGAGAGCGAATTCACCGGGTTGGTGAACGAATTTTTAACCAATCACGCGCGTTTAGGGCTTGAAAAGAGGCCGCCAAGGACGCACCCTCTGTTCATCGAATTGTCACGCAACTCCTGATGGCGAAATATGGCCGTTGAACGGAAGAGTGGGTCCAGGCGCATTGGCTGACATGCATTAGCCAAGGCGCAGTGACCTCGGACGCTCTGACAAAGAGGATATGATGGACGGCGGAAACGGCGGAAAAGAAGGTTCATCCGAAGTCGAAGCTTCAGCTATATCCATCGATGCGGCGAGAACACGCCGCCAGAGTTCATCCGTGACCTTCGACAGGCACGAACTCAACAAGATCCTGCGCATCTACGGCCGAATGGTTTCCTCGGGGGAATGGCGGGATTATGCCATCGACCATTTGAGCGACCGCGCCGTCTTTTCGATTTTCCGCCGCGCCAGCGAAGTCCCCCTGTTCCGCATTGAGAAGAACCCGAAGCTGGCGCAGCGGCAGGGCGTCTATTCGGTCATCGCCACGAGCGGGCTTATCCTCAAGCGCGGCCACGAGTTGGAACGCGTTCTGCGGGTTTTCGACAAGAGCCTGCGGCTCGTCCAGGCATGAGATAATTGGAAGATTGGCGCTTCTTCACACCCCCCTCTGGCCTGCCGGCCATCTCCCCCACAAGGAGGGAGATTGGCTGTCACTGGTGACGGTATATCATTTGCTGCGTTGGCGATTAGCGAAAGCGGAAATCATAGCCTGATCTCCACCCTTGTGGGGGAGATGGCCGGCAGGCCAGAGGGGGGTATCACCGCGCCGTGTTTCCATCACAACAAAAAAGGGCAGCGTTTCCGCTGCCCTTTCGATGTGTCCGGTTCCGATGCTTATTCGCGGTTGCCCATGAATTGCAGCAGGAACATGAACATGTTGATGAAGTCGAGATACAGTCGCAGCGCGCCCATGACGGTCTTGCGGCCAGCTGTATCGGATGCATCGCCTTCGTAGTACATCTCCTTGATCTGCTGCGTATCGAACGCCGTCAGTCCGGCGAAGATCAGCACGCCGATGACCGAGATGGCGAACTGCAGCGCAGTCGAGCCAAGGAAGATGTTGACGACCGAGGCGATGATCAGGCCGAACAGGCCCATGATCAGGAACGAGCCCATCGCGGACAGGTCGCGTTTGGTCGTATAGCCGTAGAGCGACAGCGCGCCGAACGAGGCGGCGGTCACGAAGAACGTGCGTACGATGCTCTGGCCGGTGAAGACCAGGAAGATCGACGACAGCGACAGACCGACGAGCGCCGCGTAGCCCCAGAAGACTGCCCGCGCCGTGCCGACGCTCAAGTTTTGTATGCGGAAGCTCAGGAAGAACACGGCAGCGAGCGGAGCCAGCATGATCACCCAGCGAAGCGGGCTGGTGTAAAGAAGCTGGGCGAATGCCGGGTTCGACTGGGCGAGAACCGATGTGCCAAGAGCCGAGACGCCGGTGACGGCGAGACCGATGGCCATCATGTTGTAGACGCCCAGCATATAGCTGCGAAGGCCCTGGTCGACGCCTGTGTCTACGCGGACGCCAGCCGGGCTTCGGGCTTGCATGTTTCGATAGTCAACCATGTGTTTCCTCTTGCGTTGTCCCGTCCGGTGTCGGGGGCGCTCCCCAGGCGCCGCTGGCGGGACCCCAGCATGCCTACGCAGATTATGGGGATTCATCGGGCTCTACACAAGTACCAATAGCGAAAAAGCGCACTGGCGCCAGCCTGGAATATCCCGGCTTTTTCTTTTCTGTCCAAGGGGTTAACCGTTCATGGACCGGATTATTACATCTTTGTCATAGATTGCGCAGGACGGGCGCTGCCTTATGGCCGAGCACGCGCCATGTTCCGGCCAGGCCGAAGCCGACCGTCAGCGCCAGGGCAATGGCCACGGTCGAGAGCGCGACATCGGGCAAAAACTGCGCCTGCAGCCGCATGACGCGCGCCACGACATACCAGCCGGCGATGCCGCCGGCCAGAAGCGCAAAGACCGCCGTGGCAAGCCCGAGCATCATATATTCCAGTGAAAATGCCTTGATCAGGGTCCGCCGTGTCGCCCCCAGCGTCTTCAGCACCACCGCATCGTGGATACGCGCCCGGTTGCCCGCCGCCAGCGCCCCGCCGAGCACCAGAACCGAAGCGGCGAGCGCCACGGCGGCCGCAGCGCGAATGGCCGTGGCAAGCTGGCTCACCAGATTATTGGCGACATCGATGGCGTCCTTGACGCGCACCGAGGTGACGGCCGGAAAGGCCTGCGTCACCGCTCGAAGCACGTCAGCCTCCCGCTGCGGCGTCGCATCGGGTTCGGTCAGCGTCGCGAGCCATGCATGCGGTGCCCCGGCGAAGGTGTTGGGCGAAAACACCATGACGAAATTGATGGCAAGCGATTCCCACTGGACCTGCCGGAAATTGGCGATCTTCGCTGTGACATTGCGGCCCAGCACATTGACCGTCACGGTGTCGCCGAGCTTGAGGCCGAGTTCCTGCGCCTCTTGCGCGGAGAAGGAGACGAGCGGCTCGCCGGTGTAATCCCGCGGCCACCATTGTCCCTCGGTCAGCGTCGAATTCTCAGGCAGGTTTTGGGCATAGGTGATGCCCCGGTCGCCACGCAGCACCCATGCGCCCTGCGGCGGAATGGTGAGCTTGGAGATATCGGTTCCGTTGAACTGCACGATACGCCCGCGCAGCATCGGCGCGCTGACGATCTTGCCGCCGGGTGCCGCTTCCTGGAGCAGTTTCTTGAAACTGTCGACTTCGGTGCTCTGGATATCGACGAAGAAGAAATTCGGCGCGCGCTCGGGTATGCTTTGCGCGATCTGGCGGCGCAGATTGCCGTCGATCAGGGCGAGCGCCACCAGAAGCGTCAGCCCAAGGCCGAGCGACAGGATGACGGAGGGTGTCAGCGCGCCGGGGCGATGGATATTGCCGATGGCGAGCCGCAGCGCCGTCGAGCGCACGCGCGGCGACCGCCGCGCCAACCATTGCACGCCCGTGGCGACCACCTGCAGGATCAGGAAGGCGAAAACCGTCGATACGATGAAGATCGTGGCGATCATCCGGTCATAGGCGAAATAGATGGCAAGAACGGCAAGCAGCAGGATCAGGCCCGCGGCCACGGCTGAATAGATGGCGCGCGGCCAGCCGCGCTGGTCGAAGCCCTGCTCGCGGAAAAGCGCTGTGGCGGGAATGTCGCGGGCGCGGCCGAGCGGCAGGATGGCGAAGGCGAGCGTCGTCACCACGCCGAAGATGGCGGCCATCGCCAGCGCGCCGGGGAAGATGCCGCCAGCACGCGCGATCGGCAGGACGGTGGCAAGCGCGGCGGCAGCCGCATAAGGTGCCGCGATGGCCAGGATCAGGCCGATGGCGATGCCGAGCAATGCGATGATGAGGATCTGCGCGAGATAGACCACGAGCACGAAATTGGCGGGCGCGCCCAGCGATTTGAACGTGGCGATGACGCCTCGCTTGCCGTCGAGATAGGCGCGCACCGCATTCGCGACGCCGACCCCGCCGACGATCAGCGCCGTCAGCCCCACAAGCGTCAGGAATTGCGAAAAGCGCTCGATATTGGCGGAAAGGGCAGGTGCGGCATTGCTGCGGGTCCGGATGCTCCATCCGGCTTGCGGAAATTTCTGCTCCGCTTCCGTCTGGACGGCCCTGATGTCTGCATCAGTTGTCCCGGCGGGCAGGGCGAGTTTGTAGACATGCTCCACCAGGCTTCCCGGCTGGACCAGCCCCGATGCCCTGAGCCCTTCGAGCGAAACCATGAAACGCGGCGCAAAGCCGAAGCCGCCGGACAGCATGTCGGGTTCGCTGACAATGATGCTGCGCAGTTCGAACGTCGTCTGTCCGAGCGCCACCCGGTCGCCGAGCTTGAGGTTGAGCCGGTCGAGGAAGAGTTGAGGCACGGCTGCGCCATAGGCGCCGTCCTTTTCGTCGAACAGGGCGTCATGCGGCATCGCCGGTTCGACTTCGAGCTGGCCGAAGAGCGGATAGGCGCCGTCAACGGCCTTGACCTCGACCAGCGCCTGATCAGAACCATCGGTAAGTCGCGCCATCGAGCGCATGGACGCGCTTGTTCCCAGCTTTCCTTGCGCAGCCAGGAAAGCATATTCCTCAGGAGATGCCTCGCGCTGGTTCAACTCGAACCGCATGTCGCCGCCGAGGATCGACTGGCCTTGTGTGGCGATACCCCCGCCGATCGACTGCGCCACGGAATTGACGCCGCCGATGGCCGCGACGCCGAGGGCGATGCAGGCGAGGAAGATGTAGAAACCGGAGAGCCCGCCGCGCATTTCGCGCAAGGCGAAGCGGAGGGCAAGAGCAAGTCCAGGAAAAGTGTGAAGCGGTTTTCCGTCCGGACTTGCGCGAAAAGAAGGACGTAACGAAGCCTCGCCGTTCATGGGTTCACCGCGACGATGCGTGCGGCGGCGGGCGCGTCTGTGCCGTCCGTTTCGATACCTGTTTCTATCCGGCCGGATCGCACGCGGATTTCACGGTCGCAACGCGCGGAAAGCGCGGAATCATGGGTGACGAGCACCAGCGTCAGCCCGTGTTCGCGCTGCGTCTGGAACAGGAGATCGGTGATCTGCTTGCCCGTGGCGGTGTCGAGATTGCCGGTCGGCTCGTCGGCTATGAGGATTTTCGGCGATGGCGCCAGCGCGCGGGCGATCGCCACGCGCTGCTGTTCGCCGCCCGAAAGTTCGCCTGGATAATGCGTCATGCGATGCTCGAGTCCGACCGCCTTCAATTCCCGCGCCGCGATCTCGAAAGCATCCGGATTGCCCGCGAGTTCGAGCGGAACGGCGGCGTTTTCAAGCGCGGTCATGTTCGGAATGAGGTGGAAGGACTGGAAGACGATGCCGATATTGCGGCCGCGGAAGGCCGCGGCCTGGTCTTCGCTCATCGTGTTGAGCGCTGCGCCTGCGACCGAAACCGTGCCGCTGTCGATGCGCTCCAGCCCGGCCAGCACCATCAGCAGCGTCGATTTGCCCGAACCGGACGGACCGACGATGCCGACCGATTGTCCCGGTTCGATTTCAAGCGACATGCCCTTGAGGACGTGAACCGTCGAAGCGCCGCTCCCGAGGGTCAGATGGACGTTATCGAGAGCGATCACGGGTTCTGTCACGGGCAGAGCTTCCTATATGTATGGGATCATGCGGGTGTCGCACGGATTTCCGAGTACTTTCCGAGCACAGGGATTTTCTGATATGGGTTGCCGACTATGAGATTCAAACTGATAGCATCATTTGTTTTCATCCTGGGTCTTATTGTCGCGCCGATGGCGCAGGCCGACCAGATTAGCGGAAACATGGGCGAGGCGGGTCAGCCGGTTCGCATCGTCGGCTTCGGCGATAGCCTCATGGCCGGATATCAGCTCTCGCCTGGAGATGCCTTTCCCGTTCGCCTCGAGCAGGCGTTGAAGAAGGCTGGTTACGACGTGGTGATCGAGAATGCCGGTGTTTCCGGCGATACGACGGCCGGCGGGCTGGCACGGCTCGACTGGTCGGTTCCCGATGGCACGCGGATCGTCATTCTGGAGTTGGGCGCAAATGATGCGCTGCGCGGCGTTTCGCCCGAAATCACCGAGAAGAATCTGGATGCCATGCTGGCGCGGCTGAAGCAGCGCGGCATCGCCGTCATCCTGGCCGGAATGATCGCTCCCCCGAATATGGGAAAGGATTACGGCGACAGGTTCAACGCCATCTATCCTCGCCTCGCGCAGAAATATGACGTGCCGCTTTATTCGTTCTTTCTCGATGGCGTCGCCGCACAGAAGAATCTGCTTCTGGAAGACGGCATGCATCCTAATCCCAACGGTGTCGCGCGTATGGTCGAAGGCTTTTTACCGACCGTCGAGGCGGCTTTGCGAGAGCTTGGAAAGGAGAGGACATAGGCGCCTGTAATTAAGGGACCTGGAATAAACAGCTTGCTCTTGGTCCCGTTCGATGATTCGCTAGAGATGTTGAACGATTCGAGGAGGATGTGCTCATGCCGCGTCTTTTCACTGCCCTCGAAATTCCGCGCGACGCCGCGCTTTCGCTCTCGCTTTTACGGGGCGGTCTCATCGGCGCACGCTGGATCGATGTCGAGAACTACCACATCACGCTGCGCTTTTTCGGTGACATTGAAGGCCATGTGGCCGACGAGATCGCCAACGCGCTCGACCGCATCCACCGTCCGGAATTCATGCTGAACCTTTCCGGTGTCGGCGCTTTCGGCTCGAAAAAGCCGCACAGCATCTTTGCCGGCGTTTCGCCCTCGCCCAACCTCTTCGCGCTTCAGGCGGAGATCGAGCGCATCTGCCAGCGGTTGGGATTGCCCGCCGACCCCAGGAAATTCACCCCGCATGTGACGCTCGCCCGGCTGAAGAATGTCCGCGCCGAGGATGTGGCCCACTATCTTTCCTCACGCGGCAATTTCGCCACGGTACCGTTCCGTGTCGGACGTTTCGTCCTGATGTCGTCCAGGGATTCGGTCGGCGGTGGCCCCTATATCGTCGAGGAAGCTTGGCCGCTCCAGTCACGCCAGAGCAGTCAGAACGTTTCGGAAACCGCCTGGGAAGCCGCCAGGACCATCCGGTAGACCTCCTCGAAATCCGCCGGCCCGCCATGGTAAGGGGCGGGGATTTCGTTCTCCCGCCGCGCGCCTCAGAGAGGGGAGCGGCAGCGTCGCGTTTTGCGGTTCCTCTTGCGTGCCGGGCTTTGCCATCCCATGTTTCCATTCGGAGATGACTATGATGGACGATGTGAAGATAGGCGAAATTCTCGAACCCGGCAGCGAAGAACAGCAGCAACGGCGGGCCGAGCGGGTGCGTGCCGGCTTCTGGAAGACCGTGCGAAAAGCCGGTCGTTCCATACCCTTCATGGACGAGGTGGTCGCGGCCTATTACTGTGCGCTTGATCCCCATACGCCGATGCGGGTGCGCGGCACGCTTCTGGCGGCGCTCGCCTATTTCGTGCTGCCTTTCGATTTTATTCCCGATTTTCTTCTGGGGATTGGGTTCACGGACGACGTGGCGGTTTTGATGGCTGCGTTGGCTGCGATCCGCTCGCATATCACGCCGGCTCATCGCGAAGCCGCCCGCAAGGCGCTTGAAAACCGCGATTGATCATACCTCGAGTGCTGACATAACTGGTAACATATGCGAGTGACGGCTGGGGCGATCACATTCTCGCCGCTTTCTTTTGGATGAAGTCGCTTGCAAGGGTAACGCTTCAAGGCTTGGGTTTTTCATCGAGAAAAGCATAGCGTTTACGCAAAACTTCACCGTTTGGTAACCCAGATTAAGTCAAATTAAGGGGAACTGAGCGGGGGCGGCGCGCATAGCGACGACTATTCCCGGGTTAAGGCACGGGTTTGGAGCCCGGGTTTTGGATTTGAAGCAAACGAAAGAGAACCGGTAGAAAACATGCTTGGAAAATCGATCGTCGCGGCTTCTGTGTTCATGATGGGGACGGCGAGTGCTGCACTCGCGCAGACCCCGAGCCAGATCAGCCAGTTCAACGCGTGGGGCGCGTATAGCTACCAGTCGGGCAACGGCAAGGTCTGCTACGTCCTGTCTGTGCCGACCAAGAAGACACCCGCCAACGTCGATCATGGGGACAATTTCTTCCTGGTGAGCCAGAAGCCCGGCCAGAATGTCAGTTTCGAGCCGCAATTCATGGCCGGATACGAGCTGCGGGCCAATTCCAAGGTAACCGTCACGATCGGCAATCGCAGTTTCACGATGTTCACCAACGGCAAGTCGGGCTGGATGGAGAATGCCGCCGAGGAGCCGCAGCTCGTCGCGGCCATGCGCGCCGGCGCCGACATGACCGTCAAGGCGGTTTCCAAGCGCGGCACCAACACCAGCTATAGCTATTCCCTCAAGGGCGTTTCGGCAGCGCTCGCCGCTATCCAGAAATGTAAGTGAAATTCTGCATGGTTTTGGCATGAAAGGGCTGGAGGAGACTCCGGCCTTTTTGTTTTGGATGTCATGGAATGCCCCTCATCCGCCTACCGGCACCTTCTCCCCGTAAAGAACGGGGAATCGGGCGAAGCGGCAACGCTGACGCCTCCCTCTCCCCGTTCTTTACGGGGAGAGGGTAAGGGTGAGGGGCAATTGCGCCATATGCGGGTGACGCAAAGCCCGTTCCATGCTATGAGCCCGCGCAAGATGCCGCCTTGTGACTGGTGCGGCGACGGGCGAAGACCCATATATTCCGAAATTCCTTAAACGTGAAAAACCAATGTCCATTTCGTTTGACCTGACCACGCATGCAGCCCGTGACGCGCTTGGCGCAACGGCCCGCGCCAGTCTCGCGCCGAAGCCCTCGCTGATCGGCCTGACGCGCGCCGGGATGGGCGAAGCCCTGGCCGGTATCGGCGTGCCGCAGCGGCAGATCAAGATGCGCGTCGCGCAGCTATGGCATTGGCTCTATGTGCGCGGCGTGGCCGATTTCGCCGATATGCTCAATATCTCCAAGGATATGCGGGCGCTATTGGAGCGGCATTTTTCCATCGGGCGTCCGGAAATCGTCGATGAACAGATTTCCAATGACGGCACCCGCAAATGGCTGTTCCGGTTTCCCGCGCGAGGAGCAGGGCGACCCGTTGAAATTGAAACCGTCTATATCCCCGAGGAGGGGCGCGGCACGCTGTGCGTCTCCAGCCAGGTCGGCTGCACGCTGACCTGCTCGTTTTGCCATACTGGCACACAGAAGCTGGTGCGCAATCTGACGGCGGAGGAAATCCTTGCCCAGCTGATGGCCGCGCGCGACCGTCTGGGCGATTTCCCCGACAAGAACACGCCGGATGGCGCGATCGTGCCTGCCGAAGGCCGCAAGGTGACGAATGTCGTCATGATGGGCATGGGCGAGCCGCTCTATAATTTCGAGGAAGTGAAAAAGGCGCTGCTCATCGCGTCGGATGGCGACGGGCTCTCGCTCTCCAAACGCCGCATCACGCTGTCGACCTCGGGCGTCGTGCCGGAGATTTATCGCACCGGCGAGGAGATCGGCGTCATGCTGGCGATTTCGCTTCATGCCGTGCGCGACGACCTGCGCGACATGCTGGTGCCGATCAACAAGAAATATCCGCTTGCCGAGCTGATCAAGGCCTGCCGCGCCTATCCCGGCCTCTCCAACGCCAGGCGTATCACCTTCGAATATGTGATGCTCAAGGACGTCAACGACAGCCTCGACGATGCCAAGGAACTGGTGCGCCTGCTCAGGGGCATTCCGGCCAAGATCAACCTGATCCCATTCAATCCATGGCCCGGCACCAACTATCAGTGCTCCGACTGGGAGCAGATCGAGCGCTTCGCCGATTACGTCAACAATGCCGGCTATGCCTCGCCGATCCGCACCCCGCGCGGCCGCGACATCCTCGCCGCCTGCGGCCAGCTAAAATCGGAGTCCGAGCGTATGCGCAAGACGGATCGCCTGGCGCTGGAGGCCATGATGATCGCAGGGCACGGCGAGGAGTGAGCAAGTTCAGGAAAAGTGGGAACCGGTTTTCCCGGGAAAAGCAAGAGCTTTTCCATCGGGCTTGCGTGGAAAAATGAGCGACTTTTTCTATTATCTCTGGCGCTTCATCCTGGCGTCGATGGCCTGGCTGGCGGCGGTGATCATTGCTGCCTTTGTCCTGACCGCGCTGCTCTTTGCCGCGGGTAACCATGGCCCCGCCGATCAGGCCACCGTGGAAAGCATTCTACAGGTCAGCCTCGCGACCACGCCGTTTACCGTTTTTTACGTGGCGACCGGAACTTTCATTCCGTCCCTTTTCATCCTGGTGTGGGCTGAGTTCACCGCTCGCCGGGACTGGTTGTTCTACAGCCTTGCCGGACTGCTGATGGGCATGGGCATCGTCGGTTACCAGCTTTTTTACAATGCGCAGGCCGGGTCTTCGGATTACGCTCTTTTTTCCACCACCGCAGCCGCCGCGGGCATTGTCGCCGGCTCGGTCTATTGGCTGATCGCCGGGCGCTCCGCCGGGGCGCGGCGGTAGATCCCTTCATCCTCGTGGTTCGAGGCTCATTTCGCTTCGCTCCAATCGCACCTCACCATGAGGATGAAGGGAGCGCCGCACCCTTTTGCCCTCATCCTGAGGTGCGAGCGTAGCGAGCCTCGAAGGGCGAGGGCAAAAGGTTCACTTCGCCTGCGTCATCAAAATCTTGCATGCGAATGCCGAAAAGACTCCCGCAAACAGCCAGTCGGTGACCCGTGTCACCGTCGGGTTCTTCTTCAAAAGCCCGGCAAACCTGTCAGCCGCCAGAATCATCGGCACGACGAAGGGCAGCGATAGCGGGATGAACGACAGCCCGAGGAAGAACAGCTTGCCCGGCGCGTGAGGATCGCTCACCGAGACGAACTGCGGCAGGAAGGTCATGAAGAACAGGATGATCTTCGGATTGAGCAGATTGATGCCGAGCCCCGTCGCCCAGTTCCTGAACAAGCTCTGCTGCCCGCTGCTTTTGTTTTCCGGCGAGAAGGCCGAGCCTTTGCGGATCGCCTGAATGGCTAGCCAGATGAGATAGCCGGCGCCAACGATCTTGAGCGCGAAGAACGCTTCCGGTGATGCGACGATCAAGGCAGACAGACCCAGCGCCACCATCGAAGTATGGATGGCAATGCCGGTGCAGGCGCCTGCAAGGCAGGCCAGCCCCGCCGCCCGTCCTTGCGCCAGCGCCCGCCCGACGAACAGCGTCATGTCCGGCCCCGGCGTGATCGTCAGAATGAAGGTCGCGACGGCGAACTGGACGAGAACAGGCCAATCGGGGATAAAAGACATATTTGTCAGGAACGACATGGGGGGCGTGCTCCGCAAGAGTAACGCACGCTAACATATTTAACGGCTAAAGGAACAGGACCAAAATGCTGCTCATCACCGGAACCGTCCGCCTGCCGCCGGAAAACCTCGCCGACGCCCGCGAGGCCATGCAAAACATGATTCTGGCAAGCCGGGCGGAAGACGGCTGCGTCGACTATCGCTATGCGGAAGATATCCTGCAGCCCGGTCTCATCCATGTGAAGGAGATGTGGCGCGACCGCGTGTCGCTGGATCGGCATTTCACCTCTGCTCACATCGCTGAATGGCGCGCCGCGTGGCCTGGGCTCGGCATCAGCGATCGCAATCTCAAGCTTTATGAAGTCGGCGAACCGCAAGCTATATGACCTTCAGCTTGCGTGGCTGTGCTCAACTGATAAAAGACCCCACAACCCTCTATAGCCTCCATTTTACCGGACAAGAACATGAACAAGTGGAAAGACGTCAAAAAGGTCGTGCTCGCCTATTCGGGCGGCCTGGACACCTCGATCATCCTGAAATGGCTTCAGACCGAACTGGGCGCGGAGGTCGTCACCTTCACCGCCGATCTGGGCCAGGGCGAGGAACTGGAGCCGGCGCGCAAGAAGGCCGAGATGCTGGGCATCAAGGAAATCTTCGTCGAAGACGTGCGCGAGGAATTCGTGCGCGATTTCGTCTTCCCGATGTTCCGCGCCAATGCCGTCTATGAGGGCGTCTATCTGCTGGGCACCTCGATTGCCCGCCCGCTGATCTCCAAGCATCTGATCGAGATCGCGAAGAAGACCGGCGCGGATGCCATCGCCCATGGCGCGACCGGCAAGGGCAACGACCAGGTGCGTTTCGAGCTTTCCGCCTATGCGCTGAATCCGGATATCAAGATCATCGCGCCGTGGCGCGACTGGTCGTTCAAGAGCCGCACCGATCTGTTGGAATTCGCCGAAAAACATCAGATCCCGGTCGCCAAGGACAAAAAGGGCGAGGCGCCATTCTCCGTCGATGCCAACCTGCTGCACTCCTCTTCCGAGGGCAAGGTGCTGGAAGACCCGGCAATGGAAGCGCCGGAATATGTGCATATGCGCACGATTTCACCTGAGGCCGCGCCCGACAAGGCGACGATCATCAAGGTCGGTTTCGAAAAGGGCGACGCCGTTTCCATCAATGGCGAGCGGCTTTCCCCCGCGACCCTTCTGGCCAGGCTCAACGATTACGGTCGTGACAACGGCATTGGCCGTCTCGATCTGGTCGAGAACCGCTTCGTCGGCATGAAGTCGCGCGGCGTCTACGAGACGCCCGGCGGCACCATCCTGCTCGCCGCCCACCGCGCCATCGAATCGATCACGCTCGACCGCGGCGCGGCGCATCTGAAGGACGAGCTGATGCCGCGCTATGCGGAGCTCATCTATTATGGCTTCTGGTTCTCGCCGGAGCGCGAGATGCTTCAGGCGGCCATCGACAGGAGCCAGGCAAATGTCGAGGGCGAAGTGACGCTGAAGCTCTACAAGGGCAACGTCATGGTGATCGGTCGCGAGAGCGACAAGTCGCTCTATTCCGACAAACTGGTCACCTTCGAGGACGACCAGGGCGCCTACGACCAGAAGGACGCCGCCGGCTTCATCAAGTTGAACGCCTTGCGCCTGAGGACGTTGGCGGCGCGTGACCGCAAGGGCTGATTGCCCCCTTCACCCTCGTCCTTCGAGGCTTGGCTCACGCTCGCACCTCAGGATGAGGGTGAAGGGACGCCGCGCTTCAGTAGCCCTCATCCTGAGGTGCGTAGTGAAGCGAAGCGGAACGCAGCCTCGAAGGGCGAGGGCGCTTGGCAGTGGTTCCGTTTAGAGCGGTTCATGTTTTGATGGAATCGTTTGCGCCATGCCCCTCACCCTTACCCTCTCCCCGTAAAGAACGGGGAGAGGGAGGCATCAACGTTGCCGCTTCTTCCTTCTCCCCGCGTGCGGGGAGAAGGTGCCGGCAGGCGGATGAGGGGCATTCCAGTTACACCGACGTCTCCATCTAAAAATGAAATGCCCTAAGCCGCCCGCTTGAGACCCGCCAGCATCTTCTCCTCGCCGGGACGCAGGGTCAACACCCGAACGCCATCGGATGTCACCGCCATCGTATGCTCGAACTGCGCGGAGAGTTTCCCGTCGCGGGTCACGACCGTCCAGCCGTCTTCTTCGGTCTTCACCTTGGCGGCCCCCTGATTGAGCATCGGCTCTATGGTGAAAACCATGCCTTCGCGCAGGCGAACGCCCGTGCCCGGCTTGCCGAAATGCATGACTTTCGGCTCCTCATGCATTTTCCTGCCGATGCCATGGCCGCAATATTCGCGGACCACGCTGTAGTCATGCCGTTTTGCGTGGCGTTCGATGGCATGGCCGATATCACCGAGAAAGGCGCCCGGCCGCACGGCGGCGATCCCCTTCCACAGGGCCTCATAGGTCACACGCACCAGACGCGAGGCGAAGGGCGCGACATTGCCGATCATATAGGTCTTGCTGGAATCGGCGATGAAACCGTCCTTCTCCAGCGTGATGTCGAAATTGATGATGTCGCCTTGCGCAATGATGTCTGCATCGGAAGGCATGCCATGGCAGACGGTTCTGTTCTTCGAGCAGTTCAGCACATAGGGATAATCATATTGCCCCTTACTGGCGGGCCGCGCCTGCAGCGCGCGCGTGATATGATCCTCCACCAGGTCATTGACCTGCATCGTCGTCATGCCGGCGAGATCGGTCCGGTCCAGAAGCGTGAAGACGGAAGCCAGCAGCGAGCCGGCCACCGCCATCTTCTCGATATCCGCGGCCGACTTGATCATGACGGTCGTATCGGCATGGATGGGAAATCGAGATCGACATTGGCGGTGCGCAATTGCAGCTGGACGATCTCGTTGAAAGACATGTCCGGATTGGCCTGTGCCAGCATGCCGATCTTCATCCAATATTCGGCTTGCGCGTTGATCGACCGGCACATGACATCGCTGGCCTTGCGCAGTTCCTCATGCAGTTCGTCGCTGATCTTCACGATACCCATGGTGCCCACCTGGTTAAGTAAACAATATATGGAATATATATGATTCGTATATTTCTTCAAGGTATCGCGCTTCACAGCGTTTCTCGGCTTGACTCTTCCCTGACTCGATTCAATACTGGAACAAATAGAGAACATTTACAGGGATTGATATTGTGAGCACCGTCGACCTTTCGGCGTTGCGGCGCGCTGTTGCGGCCATTGACGGCAAGGATTCCGATCGGGATGGTTCACGCCGCTCCGTCTTCGCATCGGGCTTTGCCGAGGCGGATCAGGCATTTGCCGGAGGGCTGCCGCGGGGCGCGCTGCACGAGATATTCGCGGCGGAGACAGGCGATGCGGGTGCGGCGACGGGATTCGCGCTGGCTCTTGCATTGCGTGCTTCGGATGGCGTTCGGCCGGTCGTCTGGCTGGAGGAGGATGTCGTGGCGCGCGAGAGCGGCGGCATCTATCCGCCGGGCCTCGCCGCGCTGGGCTTCGATCCGAGCCGGCTTCTGGTCGTGCGCTGCCCGTCGGCAAGGGATGTGCTGCGCGGCGCATCCGATGCGTTGGAGGTTGCGGGCATCGGCGCCGTGATGATCGCGCCGTGGGGCACGCCGAAATGCCTCGATCTGACGGTTTCGCGGCGTCTGCAACTGGCCGCGCGCGAAGCGGATGCGCCGGCATTTCTCCTGATGCATGGCAACTCGCCCGGCGGCAGCGCCGCCCTGACGCGCTGGCGGATCGCCGCCGCGCCATCGCAGTCGAGTGGCGCGCGGGCGCCGGGCCGGCCGGCTTTCGATGTGGCCCTGCTGCGCAATCGCCAGGGCACGACCGGACATTGGATCATGGAATGGAATATCGATGAAAACATCTTCAGACACGTCGAGGCACTTTCTGGCACTGTGGTTCCCGCACCTTTCCACGGACCGGCTGCGGCGCGAAAATCCGTGGCGCAGGGCCGTTGACGCGCCGCTGATCGTTGTCGACCGGATCGCCAATGCGCTGCGGCTGACGGCGGTCGACCGCAACGCCGCGGCCGCCGGCCTCCATGTCGGCATGGCGCTGACGGATGCGCGCGCCTTGTTTCAAAACTTGGAGGTGGCCACCGCCGCGCCCGACGAAGACGCGCGGCTTCTCGATCGGCTGGCCGATTGGTGCCACCGCTATTCGCCGCTTGTCGCCTTCGATCCGCCGCATGGCATCGTGCTGGATATCACCGGCTGCGACCATCTCTTCGGCGGGCTGGAGGCCATGCTGCGCGATGTGGTGACTCAGCTGCGCAAGAACGGTTTCGCGGTCAAGGCGGCGATATCAGGCAATGCCCGCGCCGCCCGCGCCCTTGCCCGCTTTTCGCGCGGCGGTGTTTTTTCCGCTGATGACAACGATATCATTTTTAAGAATGACAATATTTTTGATGATGGTAACGATAGCATTTTGCGGAATCTGCCGCTGATTTCCCTGGAAATCGAGGAAATGAGTCTCGTCGGGCTGAAACGGGCGGGCCTGCGGACCATCGGCGATGTCGCCGCCCTGCCGCGCGCCGCGCTGACGGCGCGTTTCGGCGAGGCCGTGGTGGAGCGGCTCGACGCACTTTTCGGCCGGGCCGCCAAGCCTGTCTCGCCGCTGCGCATGATTCCGGTCTGCGTCGCCGGGCGGCGGATGGCGGAGCCGCTGATCGTCATGGATGCGGTCGAAGCGCTTCTCGGGCAGTTGGGCGATGAACTGTTTTCCTTCCTTGAAGAGCGCGGGGAAGGCGCCCGCGAGATAGAAGCTGCCTTCTTCCGCGTCGATGGCCTGGTGCGCCGCATTACCGTCGAGGCCGGGCGTCCGCTTGTCGAAACCGCGCCGTTCTTCCGCCTGATCAGGGAGCGGCTTTCCGCGCTCGCCGAGCCGCTCGACGCGGGCTACGGTTTCGATGCGGTGCAATTGTCGGCGCTCCGCGTGGAGCGCGTCGTTCATCGGCAGACGAGCCTCGACAGCCGGCGGGAAACGGCATCCGGCATCGATGCGCTGGTCGATCGTCTTTCGGCCCGCATGGGGCCGGCCCGAATCCTGCGCCCCCTGGCCGTCGATACCCATATTCCCGAGCGGGCCTTCTCGATGATGCCGGCCATCCACCAGACGGCGGATGCGTATCGCACGGGGCCGCGCCATATGGGCGATCCGCCGGCGCGTCCCATTCGCCTGTTCCAGCCGCCGCAGCGCATCGAGGCCGTGGCGGAAGTGCCTGACGGTCCGCCGATGCAGTTCCGCTGGCGGCGTGTCCTGCATGAGGTAGCGCTTGCCGAAGGGCCGGAGCGGATCGCGCCGGAATGGTGGCGCGAGCAAGTCCAGGAAAAGTGGGAACCGGTTTTCCCGGGAAAAGCAGGAACTGCTTTCCCATCGGACTTACGTAAAACCGTTCTGCAGGCCAGGGCGCGCGATTATTACCGGATCGAGGATGATGCCGGGCGCCGGTTCTGGATATTCCGCGAAGGCCTTTATGATCGTGATCATGCGCCGCAATGGTTCCTCCAGGGGCTTTTCGCCTGAAGGGAGCACGCCATGCAGGAATATTCCGAGCTCGCCGTCGCCAGCAATTTCTCCTTCCTGCGCGGGGCGTCCCATCCGCATGAACTGGTAAAGACGGCCGTGGAACTCGGCCTCTCCGGCATCGGCATCGCCGACCGCAACACGCTCGCCGGCGTCGTTCGTGCGCATATCGCGCAACGCGACCTGAAGGAGAAAGGGTTCCCCGTCAGGCTTTTCATCGGTTGCCGCCTGGTCTTCATCGACGGCACGCCGGATCTGCTCGTCTACCCCCGTGACAGAGCCGCTTATGGCCAGCTTAGCCGCTGCTTGAGCGATGGCAAGGCGCGGGCGGGTGTAAAAGGCGAGTGCCATCTTCTTTGGCAGGATTTTCTGTTCCGGGCGAAGGCCTTCCAGATCGCCGTCCTGCCGCCCGATGAGCCCGATGATGCCTTTCCCGCTTTCCTGCATGAAATCGGGCTTGCCGCACCCGATACGGTCTGGCTCGCGCTGTCCATGCCGCGCCAAGGGGCCGATGCGCGGCGGGCCGAAGCCCTGGCCCGGCTGGCGCGTGATGCCGGCGTGCCGCTTCTGGCGGTCAATGATGTTCTCTACCATGTGCCGGAGCGCCGTCCCCTGCAGGACGTTCTCACCTGTATCCGCGAGCATGTGACGATCGATGCAGCCGGGCGAAAACTCGAAAAGAACGCCGAACGGCATCTGAAGCAGCCCTCCGAGATGGCGCGCCTGTTCCGCAGCTATCCCCAGGCCATCGCCGCCACGCAAGCCTTCACCGCGCCCATCACTTTTTCGCTTGAAGACCTGAGTGAAGCCTATCCCGACGAGCCGGTGCCACCCGGCAAGACCCCGCAGCAGCATCTGGAAGATCTTGCATGGGAAGGCGCGGAAAAGCACTATGGCGCGGGAAAAACCCCGCAAAAGGTCCGCGATCTCCTGGAAAAAGAGCTGAAACTGATCGGGGAATTGCAATATGCGCCCTATTTCCTGACCGTCCACGACATCGTTCGCTTCGCTCGCGATAACAATATCCTGTGCCAGGGGCGCGGCTCGGCGGCCAATTCCGCCGTTTGCTATTGCCTCGGCATCACGGCGGTCGATCCCGCCCAGAGCGATCTTCTTTTCGAGCGATTCATTTCCGCGGAGCGGCGGGAGCCGCCCGATATCGATGTCGATTTCGAGCATCAACGCCGCGAGGAGGTGATGCAATATGTCTATGATCGTTATGGCAGGACGCGCGCGGCCATCGTCGCGACCGTCATCAGCTATCGTTCGCGCAGCGCTATCCGCGATGTCGGCAAGGCGCTGGGCCTGACCGAGGATGTGACGGCGGCGC
The DNA here is from genome assembly GCF_002980495.1 of Phyllobacterium phragmitis. GTDB lineage: Bacteria > Pseudomonadota > Alphaproteobacteria > Rhizobiales > Rhizobiaceae > Paramesorhizobium > Paramesorhizobium phragmitis. The sequence goes on along the minus strand of NZ_PVBR01000007.1, from coordinate 234,729 downwards.
TTGCCGGCACGGTCTGGGGCATTTCCGGCGGAGGCCTGGAGACGCGCGAGGTGCGCCAGGCCGGCCTCGATCCGGAAAACCCGATGATACGGCGCGCCGTCAGGCTCGCCTCCGAGCTGATCGGCTTCCCGCGCCATCTCTCGCAACATGTCGGCGGCTTCGTGCTGACGCAGGAGCGGCTGGACGAGACCGTGCCGATCGGGCCGGCGGCGATGAAGGACCGCAGCTTCATCGAGTGGGACAAGGACGATATCGATGCGGTCGGTCTCATGAAGGTCGACGTGCTGGCGCTCGGTATGCTCACCTGCATCCGCAAGGCCTTCGACCTGATTCACCTCCATGACGGACGGAAGCTGGAGCTTGCCACGGTGCCGCAGAAGGACAAGGCCGTCTACGACATGCTGTGCCGCGCCGATTCGATCGGCGTGTTCCAGGTGGAAAGCCGGGCGCAGATGAGCATGCTGCCGCGCCTCAAGCCGCAGGAATTTTACGATCTGGTGATCGAGGTGGCGATCGTCCGTCCCGGCCCCATTCAGGGCGACATGGTGCATCCCTATCTGCGCCGCCGCAACAAAGAGGAGAAGGTGGACTATCCAGCCCCGTCTCCCGAGCATGGCGACAAGGACGAGTTGCGCAACATTCTGGAAAAAACCTTGGGCGTGCCGCTGTTCCAGGAGCAGGCGATGCGGATCGCCATCGACGCGGCGAGGTTCACGTCCGAAGAGGCCAACCAGCTGCGCCGCGCCATGGCGACCTTCCGGCATATGGGCACGATTCATGAGCTTCAGGAAAAGATGGTCGGTAAAATGATCGCGCGCGGTTACGATCCCACCTTCGCCGAAAACTGCTTCAACCAGATCAAGGGCTTTGGCGAATATGGCTTTCCCGAAAGCCATGCGGCGAGCTTCGCCGTGCTCGTCTATGTCTCGGCCTGGATCAAATGCCACCACCCGGCGGTCTTCGCCGCAGCCCTTCTCAATTCCCAGCCCATGGGGTTTTATGCGCCCGCCCAGATCGTTCGCGACGCCCGCGAGCATGATGTCGAGGTCCGCCCGGCCGATATCAATTTCAGCACCTGGGACAACACGCTCGAACGCACTGAGGACGGCAGGCTCGCCCTGCGGCTCGGCTTTCGCCAGATCGATGGCTTTTCGGAGAATTGGGCGAAGAAACTATGCGAAAGGCGCGACAGCGGCTCTTATCCCAGCATCGAGGAGCTGCACCGCCGCATCCATCTCGAACGACGCGCCTTCATGGCTCTCGCCGATGCCGATGCGTTCGGCTCGCTCGATATCGACCGCAGGCAGGCGCTATGGGCCGTGCGCCGTCTGCCGAATGACGAAACGATGCCGCTTTTCGAGGCGGCTCAGGCCGCGGAGCTGGCGGCCGAAGCGGAAGTCCGGCTGCCGGCGATGAAAATGCCCGAACATGTCATCGTCGATTACGAGACGACGCGCCTGTCGCTGAAAGGCCATCCCATGCAGTTTCTGCGCGAGGGGTTGTCGGGCGAAGGCGCCGTCAGTTGCCGCGAGGCCGGGGCGGCAAGGAACGGCCGGAGACTGAAAGTCGCCGGCGTCGTCACCATCCGGCAGAGGCCGGGCAGCGCCAAGGGCGTCGTCTTCATCACCATCGAGGATGAAACCGGCATCGCCAATATCGTCGTCTGGTCGAAGCTGATGAAGAGCCAGCGCAAGGAGGTCATGGGCGCCCGCCTGCTCATGGTCGAAGGCCAGGTGCAGCGCAGTAAGGAGGATGTGGTGCATGTGGTGGCGAAAAGGCTTTTCGACCGTTCCGGCGAACTGCTCGGCCTCGCCGACCGGTCGCACCTGGAGCCGCCGCATGCAGGTTCCGTCCAGCCCGCCGGAAAGCCCGCCGCCCGGCACCCACGCAATGTGCGCATCCTGCCGAAATCCCGCGATTTTCATTAGAGCGGTTCATCTTTAAATGGAATCGCTTGTGGGGCAGAGGGGGTACTGTCTCGCCCGGCGTTGCCAATTCAATATGAACCGCTCTAAATGTGAGCTTTCAGGTCGAAGCGTTGGCGCCATTTCATCCCTCTGCCCGCTCCTCGATAAAAACTCGGGAGGGCAAAAGGGAGTGTCAAGAAGCGCCAACCTCAGGACATGGAGATCGAATAGAACACCGCGCAATAATGCAGGGCGGCGCCGGTGACGACGAAGCCGTGCCAGATCGCGTTCTGGAACCGCAGGCGCTCCCAGACATGGAAGATCACGCCGAGCGAATAGACGATCCCGCCGGCTGCGATCAGCCGGACCACTGTCGGCGAAAGCGACGCGGTCATCGCGTCATAGACGAGGACGCCGCTCCATCCAAGCGCCAGATAGAGCAGGATCGACAGGCGGTCGAAACGTCCCGGCAGGAACAGCTTCAACAGGATGCCGATGATGGCGATCGTCCAGATCGCCGCCAGCAGCGGCCATGACTGTGCACCCATCTTGATCGTGAACGGCGTATAGGTTCCGGCGATCAGCAGATAGATCATCGCATGGTCGAAACGGCGCAGAAACCATTTCGTCGGCGTGACCGGCCAGATATTGTAGACCGCGGAGACGCTGATCGCCGCGACGAGGCTCAAGACATAGATGATCGCCGCGGCCGACAGGACCGGCTGTTCGGCATTGAGGGACACCGCGGTCATGGTGACGGCGCCAATGACGGCGAACACCACGCCGATGACGTGAATGACGCCGTCGGCCCATAATTCGGCGATATCGTAATCCCAGCGAACCTGATGTGGCGCACGACCGGCCATCGTAAAATCCTCGTCCTCATGGCCAACGAGGGCGATGAGATATCCTATCCTATCATGAAAGGATAAACCGGAAATTTGTCAATTGGATGTACGGTCAATGGATGTAGGATTTGAAGCCGGACGAATGCGCGCCGTTCCCGCACTTTTCAGATTGAGCATGTTTCCGGCGAGGATGAGCGCGGCGCCGACCACGGTGACGGTATCGACCCGCTCGGAATAGATGAGCCATCCCGTCAGCGCGGTGAGCGGCACGCGCAGGAAGTCCATCGGCACGACCACGGTGGCATCGGCATAGAGCATCGCCCGCGCCATGCAATAATGCGAAAACGTGCCGCCGAAGGCGATGACGAATATCCAGGGCCAGACCTGCGCCGAGGGCCATTGCCAGACCGGGATCGCCGGTATGAGCCCTATCACCGATTGCACGATCAGCATCCAGAAGATGATCTTGACGACGCTTTCCGTCCGGGTGAGTGATTTGACCATCACCACCGAAATGGCGAAGCCGACCGCCGCGGCAAGGGCATAGAGCTGACCTGGATTGATCTCGCCGGCCCCTGGCCGTACGATGATGGCGACGCCGATGAGGCCGAGAACGATGGAGGCGTTCTTCCAGACGTTCATCCGCTCGCCGAGAAAGATGACGGCGAGGATCGCCGTCCAGATCGGCATGGTGAATTCGATGGCGATGAGCTGCGCCAGCGGGATCAGCGTCAGCGCATAGAGCCACAGATATTGCCCGGTATAGTGCACGACATTCCGGCCGATATGGCCGAGAGGCCGGGCCGTCTTCATCGCCGCCAATCCGCCACTGATGCGCACCAGCGGATAGAGCATGAAAAAGCCGATGACCGAGCGCATCAGCATGACCTGGAAGACGTCGAGTTCCCGCGTCGTCTCACGTCCGGCAACCGCCGTGACCAGCATCAGGGAAAGCCATCCGGCCATCCACAAGGCGGCTTTGAAAATCGAGGGTTGCGGCATCATGGCTGTCCAACAGAGCGCCGTGCGTCCATTCGGACGCACAAAGGACGCTCTAACTCTTTGTATCTACGCATCGCGCTTTCCAAAAATCGAATCCGATTTTTGACCGATGCTGTAGCCAAAGCGGCAACCGTCGGACAAATGAATTTCATTGATCGGTCGCAGCCGGTGCGCTGATGTTTGCCTGCGGCTCCGGCGTTTGCATCGGGATTGCGGGTGTAGGCTGTTCGGCGGTGAAAGCCTGCGGCCTCAGGCCTGTTTCTTCAAGCAGCCCCTTGCGCTTGGCGTCATAATAATAGCCGCGCGAATAAAGACGCACGGCCTGTGTCTCATTGCCGCCCGCCACCAGATAGGCTCCCGCCAGATATTTCACGCCATATCGAAGATTGGTTTCGGCATCGAGCAGTCCGCGCGCCGATCCCGAATATCCCATGGTCCGCGCCGTATCGTGCCTTATCTGCATCAGCCCCCAATGGGGGCCGTTGCGCGCCGATGGATTGAACCTGCTTTCACGCGCCACGACGCGCCGCACCAACCCTTCCGGCACTTTGTAGAATGCGGCATATTGGGCGATGAGCGCATCGACACCGTTCCCGGCTTCGGCTTTCGTGCCGGAGGACGCTGCCGTGGCGGGCTTTGAGGGCTTGTTTCCCGCCGTCGTGCAGGCGGAAAGGCTTAAAGAACAGAGGGCGAGCGCCGCCAGCAGAGTGCGGAAGGAAGACAGGGAAGCCTCCTCACGCAGGAAACAGAATGAAAGATCGTTGCCGTCGCATCACGAATCGAAATCGGTTCCGAGCTGCTTTTCGAGCGCCACCAGATCGTCCGGCAAGGGCATGCCGTTGGCTTTCAACTCGTTCAGCTTTCCGCGCAGCGCTTCGCGGATCTCATGCGCATCCTTGGGCTGGTTGACCATTTCCTGGAAAAGAAGCGCGATCTCCGCCTTGATGTCTTCGAATGCCATGGAGCATTTCCTCTCATTTCGGATAGGCCTAGCATGTTTGATTATCGATGCGAAAGCGGGGATTTTTATGATGCCTCGCATTCACGGATGCGGATCGGGAAAACCATGCCGTTGCGAAAGGACGGCGAGAATCCCGTCCTTGTCGGAAACCAAGGCGCGCCCGGCATGAACGCCGCTCTGGTGCACCGATGTTTCTCCATCGGCCAGCACCAGGAGGGCGCCGATCTGCTCCAGATTGGTTGCGGTGAATGTCAGCGGATCGATGCTGAGGCCGTCCGTCGCGTCGAGGAGGGCTACGGTCATCCACGCCAGAGCCAGAAGCAGGATGACCGCCAGCGCCAGCAGGATGGCGAGGCGTTTGCCGAGCGCAGATGCGGGCAGGAACTCAGGCGGCCTGTTGTTCAGATCGCCTGCCATGTCAGCCGTTCCCATATCAGTCGTCCCATATCAGTCGTCATTGCTGGCGTTCAACTCTTCGGGCGGCGTGCCTTCTTCCGGTTCCGCGGGAAGATAGCCGTGCTGCACCAGCCAGTCACGCAGGATCATGGCAATCGCTTCCGACTTGTTGACGGCGCCGTGTTTCCTGGCAATGAAGCGTTCGAGCGCATCCTGCAGATCCTGGGGAAGATAGGTACTCATGTCAGGCTTTTCCTCCAATATAGCCCTTCGCTGCAATGGGTCCATGGTAACAATTATCTGTTGCTGCGATTGTTCCACATAATCAGCGTTGCGTTTTCCGCCTGTTTTCATGCAGCCATGTGCAGGCCGCCGGCAGACTTGATGAATGCCACGACCTGATCGAGCCCGTCGCGGCGCAGCATGTCGGTGAAGACATAAGGTTTCACACCGCGCTGGCTCTTCGTGTCGCTTTCCATCACGTCGAGGTCAGCGCCGACATAAGGCGCGAGATCCTTCTTGTTGATGATGAGAAGATCGGAGCGGGTGATGCCGGGACCGCCCTTGCGCGGGATCTTCTCGCCCTGGCAGACGGAAATGACATAGATCGTCAGGTCGGCGAGATCGGGCGAGAAGGTCGCCGCCAGATTGTCGCCGCCCGATTCGATGAAGACGATATCGAGATCGGGATGGCGCTTGTTCATCTGGGCGATCGCCTGGAGATTGATCGTCGCGTCCTCGCGGATCGCGGTATGCGGGCAGCCGCCGGTCTCGACGCCCATGATTCTGTCCTCGGGCAGCGCCTGAAGCCGGCTAAGGATCAGCGCGTCCTCCTTGGTGTAGATGTCATTGGTGACGACGGCGACGGAATAGCGCTCGCGCATCGCCTTGCACAGCATTTCGGTGACCGTCGTCTTGCCCGAACCGACAGGACCGCCGATGCCGACGCGCAGAGGACCGTTGGATGATTTCATGATCGGAAAACCCTCGAATATTGCGTCTCGTGTTGCATGGCCATGATATCGGACATGATCGCGGCGGAACCGAGATCGTCCAGTGTCGAACCGGCCGCGCGGGCAGCAAGGTCAAGAATGACATGTTCGAGCGCCGCAAGCGTCGCCACGCCGTCGCTCTGGCCGAGCGGCACGAGCCTGACGGCGCCCTGGATGAGATTGGAGGCGAAGGCATGCAGATAGGCGGCAAGCGCTGCTTCGAGCCCGACGCCATGCGCGCCGGCAACCGCCCCGACCGCGATGGGATAGGCGACATCGCCTTCAAGCCGCTGCAGCACCTGATGCGGCCATGCGGCCGCCGCTTTCAGGAAAGCGCCACCCTGCAGCATGGTTTCCATGTGCCGTTCGCGCGATCCGGCGAGCGCTTCGGCGAGCCCGGCCACTTCGTCCGGTTCACCGCCATCCGTCACCTGCCTGAAGCTTTCGGCGAAAAGCACCGCATCGTTCCAGCCGGAGCCATGGCTGAGAAGGTCGCTCAGCCAGTCGCTCAGCGTCTGCCGGTCGCCGATCAGCCCGTCATGGATCGCCCGCTCAAGGCCGTGGCTGTAGGAAAAGGCGCCGACTGGAAAAGCGGGCGACAGCCATGTCAGAAGACGGATCAGCACCTGGCCGGTCGTTGCCTCAGCCATGGTGATGGGCGTGATCGTGGTGGTGCTCATGCTCATGATCGTGCGAATGGCCGTGATAGGCGCCGCGCACCGGGTGGAACGGCTCGGAGATTTCCTTGACCGTCGCGCCGAGGCCTTCCAGCATCGCCTTGATGACGTGGTCGCGCAGGATGACGATGCGCGTCTCCTCGATCTGCGCCGGCAGATGCCTGTTGCCGAGATGCCAGGCAAGTTCGGTGAGATGCAACCGGTCGCGCGGGGTAATTTCGTAGAGATATTCTTCCGCCGCGATGATCTCGACCAGCCGCCCGTCTTCCAGCACCAGCACATCGCCATGGCGGAACGCCACGGGCTCCGGGAAATCGACGAGCACCTGATCGCCATGCACCAGCGTCAGCACCTTGCGGCGCAGATGCCGCTCGTCATGAGCAAGTGTGACCAGGTCGTAGGGAATGCCCTTGGAGTGGCCGGCATGGTCGTGGGAAATGGCGCGGATCATGTTGGTTCACCTTGGGCTGGGGCGATGCCCCCGACCGCGCGGACGCGATCGGGGGGAGTTATACCATCTTAAGCGGCGACCGCTTCGCCCGCCTTCAGATTGGCGAGAATGTTCTGCGGCGCGGAGACGCCATAGGGGTCGGTTTGGCAATTGTCGGAGAAGCCTTCCTCCTCGAACCACCGTTCCACGATGCCGTTGTCGATGACGGCCGCATAGCGCCAGGAGCGCATGCCGAAGCCGAGATTGTCCTTGGCGACGAGCATGCCGATCTTGCGGGTGAACTCGCCCGAGCCGTCCGGAATGAGCTTGACGTTTTTCAACCCTTGCGCCTTGCCCCAGGCATTCATGACGAAGGTGTCGTTGACGGAGATGCAGTAGATCTCATCGATACCCTGCGCCTTGAACTCGTCGTAGAGCTTCTCGAAATCGGGAAGCTGATAGGTCGAGCAGGTGGGGGTGAAGGCGCCGGGAAGCGAGAACAGGACGACCCGCTTGCCGCCGAAATAATCGGCCGTCGTCTTGTCTTGCCAGCGATAGGGGTTCGGGCCTTCGATGCTCTCGTCGCGCACACGGGTGCGGAAGGTGACATCGGGCACTTTTCTCACGGTCATGACAGTTCCTTCGCAATCAAATAATCGGCCATGCCCGGGGGAGGGCGGGCAGGCTTCGCGGTTGGTGTTTTGGCTTTCGGCGGTTCCGGGGAGGACGGCGCCGAACTGGCTGGGCGAATAAACCATGCTGCAATTGCGAAGGAAAGGCTTGGATTGTAAAATCCGCAGCCAATTCAACTTTATCGCCATGGCCGGTTAGAACAAAAAATACCGCTGCGCCATCGGCAGGATGGTCGCCGGTTCGCAGGTCAGCAACTCCCCGTCGGCGCGCACTTCGTAGGTCTCCGGATCGACCTCGATATGCGGCGTGGCGAAATTATGCACCATCGACGCCTTGGAGATGCCGCCGCGCGTGTTCTCGACGGCGACCATTTCCTTGTCGACGCCGAGTTTTGCCTTCAGCCCCGCATCGAGCGAAGCGCGGCTGACGAAGGTCACCGAGGATTGGCTGACATTCTTGCCATAGGCGCCGAACATATAGCGGTAATGCACCGGCTGCGGTGTCGGGATCGAGGCATTGGGGTCGCCCATGGGGGCTGCGACGATGGAACCGCCGAGCAGCACCATGTCGGGCTTGACGCCGAAGAAGGCCGGGCTCCACAACACCAGATCGGCGCGCTTGCCCACTTCGATCGAGCCGACATGGCCGGAGATCCCGTGCGCGATGGCAGGGTTGATCGTATATTTGGCGATGTAGCGCTTGACGCGGAAATTGTCGTTGCCGCCCTTGTCCTCGGGCAGCGAACCGCGCTGCCGCTTCATCTTGTCGGCCGTCTGCCATGTGCGGATCAGCACCTCGCCGACGCGGCCCATCGCCTGGCTGTCCGACGCGATGATCGAGAAGGCGCCGATATCGTGCAATATGTCCTCGGCCGCGATCGTTTCCTTGCGGATGCGGCTTTCGGCGAAGGCGACATCTTCCGGGATCGACGGCGACAGATGGTGGCAGACCATCAGCATGTCGAGATGTTCGGCAATGGTATTGCCGGTATAGGGCCGTGTCGGATTGGTCGAGGAGGGGATGACGTTCGGCAGGCCGCAGATCTTGATGATATCGGGCGCATGGCCACCGCCCGCACCCTCCGTGTGGAAGGCATGGATGGTGCGGCCCTTGAAGGCGGCGACCGTGTCCTCGACGAAGCCGCTCTCGTTCAGCGTGTCGGTATGGATCATCACCTGCACGTCATAGGCATCGGCGACCGCAAGGCAATTGTCGATCGCAGCTGGCGTCGTGCCCCAGTCCTCGTGCAGCTTTAGCGAGCAGGCGCCGCCCAGCACCATCTCTTCGAGCGCCTTCGGCAGCGAGGCGTTGCCCTTGCCGGAAAGTCCGATATTCATCGGGATATTGTCGAAGGACTGGATCATCCGGCCCATATGCCACGGGCCGGGGGTGCAGGTGGTGGCGAGCGTGCCATGCGCCGGGCCTGTTCCGCCGCCGAGCATGGTGGTGACGCCCGACATCAGCGCCTCTTCGATCTGCTGCGGGCAGATGAAGTGGATATGCGCGTCGAAGCCGCCTGCGGTGAGAATCTTGCCTTCGCCGGCGATGGCCTCCGTACCGGGGCCGACGATGATGGTGACGCCAGGTTGCGTATCGGGATTGCCGGCCTTGCCGATGCCTGAGATGCGCCCGTCCTTCAGGCCGATATCGGCCTTGTAGATGCCGGTCACGTCGACGACCAGCGCATTGGTGATCACGGTATCGACGGCGCCGTCGGCCCGCGCCACCTGGCTCTGCCCCATGCCGTCGCGGATTACCTTGCCGCCGCCGAACTTCACCTCCTCGCCATAGACGGTGAAATCCTTTTCCACCTCGATGAAGAGCTCAGTATCGGCAAGCCGCACCTTGTCGCCCGTCGTCGGGCCGAACATCTGGGCATAGGCTGATCGGGAAATCCTGGCGGGCATCAACGGCTCCTTGCGTCTTGCGGCTGATATGTTGCGGAACCTGCCGGCCTTGTTTCCGCCACATTATGGTCACGGAAAAACCCGAGGGATGACCGCTTCACATCGAATTCGTCGTGTGGGTTGTGATCGTCATTCGATGACTGCCGGTCGCTGCGCATTGTCGAGCGGGCGGCGGCCGAAAAGGCTGATCGAAACGCCAACGAAAAGGACACAATATGCGCAGGATGACGATCAAAATGACTGCCCTGGCAGCATTCGCCGCGATGCCCCTTGCCGCGGTTCATGCGCAGGCCCAGCAGACGCCTTCGCAAGCTCCGGCCGCGCAGGCGCCCGACGCGAAGGCCCCGGCCACTCCCGGCCAGAGTGAATCGCAGCCGGCGAGCCCCGGCATCAAGCGTGTTGCCATCGTCGATATCAGCGAACTGCCTGCCGACACGCAGAAACAGGTCAATGCGGCGGTCGCCAAGACCGGCGACGAAGACATCAAGGCCCTGCGCAGTTCCATCGACGCCACGCCGCAGATCACCGCCGCGTTGAAGGAAAAGGGCGTCACCTCGGCTCAGGTCATCGCCGCCAATGTCGACAATAATGGAACGCTGACGCTGGTGACCAAGAAGGCGAGCTGACGTCTCGGTCATCTCAGGCGGCGACATCCCGCGACACCCGGCCATGGCGGAAAAACTTTCGCCGCGGCGGAAGGGAGTATCGCTGTGGAATGCCGCCAATATCGTCATAGCTTGCCCATGACCTGCTGCCGGAAGCCGTAGACGCCGCGCCCGCCTGAAAGTGGCGCCAGTGTCACGTCGCGCTCCTGTCCGGGCTCGAAACGCACGGCGGTTCCCGCCGCGATGTCGAGGCGCATGCCGCGCGCTTTTTCGCGGTCGAAGACGAGACCTTCATTGGTCTCGAAGAAATGATAATGCGATCCGACCTGCACGGGACGGTCGCCGGTATTGGCAACCTTCAGCGTGACGGTCGGCGCGCCGGCGTTGAGTTCGATCTCGCCATCGGCGGTAATGATTTCGCCCGGGATCATGCCATGTCTCCCGTCGCTGCCGTCCCCATCAGGCTACCGCCAGCCAAAGGCCGGCCAGCGCCGTCGCGCCACCCGCCAGGCGGGCGACAACCCTGCCCATGTCGCCGCCGAAAACACGCGGAAGCCCAAGCCCGATACCGATGCCGGCGATGTGCAGAAGCATTGTCGCAAGCGCAAAGCCCAAGCCGTAGGCGGCAGCGCCGGCCGACCCCATCTCGCCGCCATGGGCATGGCCATGGAACAGCGCGAAGAAGCCGACCATGGCCATCGCGGCTGAAGTCGGCACCTTCAGCGCGATTGCCGCAAGAAGCCCGATGGCTACGACCGAGGCCAGAATGACCGGTTCGACGAAGGGCAGCGGCGCGCCGGCGAGCGCAAGCACGAAGCCGGCGCTCATCGTGCCGACGAATGCGGCAGGCACCAGCCAGAGCGCGCGTCCGCCGAGAAGTGCCGCCCACAGGCCGACGGCCACCATCGCCAGAATGTGGTCGGCGCCGAATAGCGGATGCGAAAATCCGGCGGCGAAGGAGCCATGCTCCGCCGGGTTGAGATGAGCGAGGGCCGGCGTCGAGGCAAGTGTCAGGATTGCGGCGGTGAGCAGGGCGGATTTTCGCATCGTGTTGCCTTTTGTGGTCGGTTTGTCGTGTCGGATGATCGATGGCGTCGAATGGTCAGCGGATCGGTTCGTGCACGGTCACCAGCTTGGTGCCGTCGGGAAAGGTCGCCTCGACCTGCACGTCATGGATCATCTCGGCGATGCCTTCCATGACCTGATCGCGGGTGATGACATGCGCACCCGCTTCCATGAGATCGGCGACGGAGCGTCCGTCGCGCGCCCCCTCGACCACGAAATCGCTGATCAGCGCGATCGCCTCGGGGTGGTTGAGCTTGACGCCGCGTTCAAGCCTCTTGCGCGCCACCATCGCCGCCATCGAAATCAAAAGCTTGTCTTTTTCGCGCGGCGTCAGATTCATGTTTCATACCCTGTCTTCAGGTTGACCACACTTTGGGCAGCTCTGCTTTTTTATTGAGCAGGCCGATCAGCGGTATCAGCCTTTTTCTCAGCGAATAGGCATCGTCGTCGACCAGTCGAGCAAGAAGCTTGCCAGACCAGGCCGACACACCGCCGTCCTTGCCAATGATCGTCCGCGCGCCGTCGAGATGCCGCTCGCAATCCTCCGCGACGAGCAGCACGCTGGCGAAAACGCGCTTGCCGCCGAAAAGCGCCGGCCGCGCCAGCATCGCCCCCGCATCGGGCCCGATGGAAAAGTTTTCCGCATGCTCCAGCGTCGCGCCGCGCCTGATGCGCCAGCAATCGCGGAAAGTCGCCGTGCCGATATCCTCGCCCATCGCCTTGCGGCCGAAAACCACCGTTTCGACGATCAGCGCCGTCGCTGTCGGGGCAAGATTGACGGTCAGCCTGCGATGAAGCGCTGAGCGTTCGAAAAGGATCGTTTCCTGCGGCAGCCAGGCCACCGATCCGCCCTCGGCCACGTCGATGACCGTATCCACCGTCGCCGTCGAGCCTTCTTCCGCCTTGTAGATCTTCTCGCAGGCCTGCGTCGTCAGGCTGGCGCGGCAATCCTCACCGAGCGAGAACTGCCAGCGCATCCGGTCGCCGCCGGTCAGTCCGCCAGCCGTATTGATCATCACCGCTTCGAGGTGACCGCCCGGATTCTGCGGAAAGCGCAGTTTTGCCGAACCTTCCTGGAAAAGCCGGTCGATCCGCGTCCTGTCGCCGGTTTTCTTGACCGAAAGCCGTCCCTCGCCGGAGGTCCGTTGCGGACGGGGAGATGTTTCCGGTATGGGCATGATGTCGCTTGGAATTCTCATCGCTTACGCAATAGCTGCAAAAGCGGATGCTCTCAACGCTTTGCAGCCTTAATCCCTGATGACATAATCCGCCGGCCGCGATGACGAAACGACCAGCTCCGCATTGGGAATATCGTTGGACAGCGCGCGGTTGCCCGCCTCCTCCGGCGTGTGGCCGTGCTCGAGCCAGCGCTGGATCAGCCGCTGCTCCAGCTCCATGAACGGCACGTCGAGAAAGATGGTGAGATCGAACAACGGCTGGAGACGGCTCCACGGCGCCTCATCGAGCAGCAGATAATTGCCTTCGACGAGCAGGATGCGATGGCGGGCGGCGACCACCGCTGCCCCGGCGCGCGAAAGGTCGAGCGTCCGGTCGAAGGCCGGGATGACCACATCCTCACCCGCCATCCTGAGCCGCTTCAGCAGCACCTCGAAACCGGCGCAGTCGAAGGTCGGCGGCGAGCCCTTGCGGCTTCTCAAACCCCGTTGGTCGAGGATGGCGTTGTCGAGGTGAAAGCCGTCCATCGGCACGATGGCGGATGGCCCGTCCCCACCCTTGTTCAAGGCGTCGCGCAGATGTTCCGAAAGCGTCGATTTGCCGGCGCCGGGCGGTCCCGCTATGGCGACCAGAAGACGTTCGCCCTCCCCAAGCCGCGACAAGATGGCCGACGGCAGCATGTCGCGGCTGGTGCTCTCCATATCCTCCCCCAAAGACGAAAATCTCAGGCCGCGAGCACGTCCGTCGGCGGAGCCATGGCGCCGGTCATCAGCGCCACCGCATCCGACATCGTGTAATCGGACGGCTTGATAACGGCAAGCCTGCGCCCGAGGCGGTGGATATGAATACGGTCGGCGACCTCGAAGACATGCGGCATGTTGTGCGAGATCAGCACGATCGGCATTCCGCGCGCCTTCACATCCTGGATGAGTTCGAGGACGCGGCGCGATTCCTTGACGCCGAGTGCCGCCGTCGGCTCATCCATGATGATGACCTTGGAGCCGAAGGCTGCGGCGCGCGCCACCGCCACGCCCTGCCTTTGGCCACCCGAAAGCGTCTCCACCGCCTGGCCGATATTCTGGATGGTCATCAGCCCCAGTTCGGAGAGCTTTTCGCGGGCGGTTTTTTCCATGGCCGGGCGGTCGAGCATGCGAAACAGGCTTCCGAGCACGCCGGGTTTGCGGATCTCGCGCCCGAGGAACATATTGTCGGCGATCGACAGCGCTGGCGAAAGCGCCAGATTCTGGTAGACGGTTTCGATGCCTGCCCCGCGCGCGTCCATCGGCGAACGGAAGTGAATCCGCTTGCCGTCGAGCCGGATCTCGCCCTCGTCGGGGGAAACCGCACCTGAAAGCGCCTTGATGAGCGTCGATTTGCCCGCGCCATTGTCACCGATCACGGCGAGGATTTCGCCGGGATAGAGATCGAAATCGGCATGGTCGAGAGCCGTGACCCGGCCGTAGCGCTTGACGAGGCCGCGGGCGGTGAGGATTGGTTGCACTGATGCGTTCATGCTGCAGCCTTTCTGATCCACTGGTCGATTGCGACGGCGCCGATGATGAGCAGGCCGATCATCAGATAGGTCCATTGCGGATCGGTGCCCCAAAGCCTCAGGCCCAGCGCGAAGACGCCGACGATCAACGCGCCGAACATCGTGCCGAGGATCGAGCCACGGCCGCCGAACAGCGAAATGCCGCCGATCACCACCGCGGTGATCGATTCGATATTGGCGAACTGTCCGGCCGTCGGCGAAACGGAGCCGAGGCGTCCGATCAGCGCCCAGCCGGCCAGCGCACAGATCAGGCCGCCCAGCACATAGACCGAAACCAGGATGGGCTTGACGCGCACGCCGGAGAGTTCCGCCGCATCGGGATCGTCGCCGATGGCATAGACATGGCGTCCCCATGCGGTGTGGTTGAGGACATACCAGAGCAGCATGACGAGCAGCACGAAGACGATGACGCCATAGGTGAGCACCGCGCCGCCGAAGCGGATGCTCTGCCCGAAGAATTGCAGGATCGGCGCTTCGGCGCTGATATCCTGCGCGCGGATGGTCTCATTGGCGGAATAAAGGAAGTTCGTCGCGAGGATCACCTGCCACATGCCGAGCGTGACGATGAAGGGCGGCAGCCTGACATAGGCGACGAGAAAACCGTTGATGAAGCCGCAAAGCGCGCCGACGGCAAAGCCGCACAGCACGGCGAGTTCCGCAGGCAGGCCATAGCGGAAGGTGAACTGGCCCATGACCACCGAGGACAGGACCATGATGGCGCCGACCGAAAGATCGATGCCGGCCGTCAGGATCACCAGCGTCTGCGCCGTCGCGACGATGCCGGTGATCGCCACCTGCTGCAGGATCAGCGTCAGCGCGAAGGCGGAGAAGAACTTCGATCCCACCAGGATGCCGAAGACGACCAGCGAAGCCAGCAGGACGATCAGCGGCACGGCGGCCGGGTTCCCGTGCAGGAATTCGCGCCCGCGCTGCATGAACGTCTTGCCGGGACCCTCGAAGGAGGCGACTTCGGCAGGGCTAGCCGAAAGCGCGTTTTCGTAATCCTGGCCTGGCGTCGCCGCCGGTGTCGGCTGGGTCATGGTAGTTCCTCATGTCCTTAAGGGAATAGGGGAGTATGTAAGAAACATATTCCCCTACTGCCCTATTCCCCTACTCCCTTACAATGCGATCAGCCCCAGCACTTCTCCAGTCCGGCCTTCGTATCGATGGAGGGAACACCCTCGACCGGCTTGTCGGTGACCAGAGCCACGCCCGTATCCACGAAGCTCTTGCCTTCGGTCGGCTTCGGCTTTTCGCCCGTATCGGCGAATTTCTTGATCGCTTCGATGCCGAGCGCCGCCATCTGCAGCGGATATTGCTGCGAGGTTGCGCCGATGACACCTTCCTGCACGTTCTTGACGCCGGGGCAGCCGCCATCGATGGAAACGATCAGCACGTCCTTTTCGCGGCCGAGCGCCTTGAGCGCTTCATAGGCGCCTGCCGCAGCAGGCTCATTGATGGTGTGGACGACGTTGATGGTCGGGTCCTTCTGGAGAAGGTTCTCCATGGCGCGGCGTCCGCCTTCTTCGTTTCCATCCGTCAGGTCGCGCCCGACGATGCGTGCGTCGTCCTCGTCGCCAAGCTTCGTCTCGTCCTTGGGGTCGATGCCGAAGCCCTTGTCGAAGCCCTGGTCGCGCAGCACATCGACGCTCGGCTGCGCCGCGGTGAGGTTGAGGAATGCGACCTTGGCGTTCTTGGCTTCATCGCCAAGCGTCGCGGCGGCCCATTTGCCGACCAACTCGCCGGCAAGGAAATTGTCGGTGGCGAAGGTGGCGTCGGCGGCGTCCGCCGGCTCCAGCGGCGTATCGAGTGCGATCACCAGGATGCCCGCGTCGCGCGCCTTCTGCAGGCTCGGCACGATGCCCTTGGTGTCGGAGGCCGTGATCAGGATGCCCTTGGCGCCATCGGCGATGCAGGTCTCGATAGCCGCCATCTGGCTTTCGCTGTCGCCATCGATCCTGCCCGCATAGGTCTTGAGGTTGACGCCCAATTCCCCAGCCTTGGCCAGCGCGCCTTCCTTCATCTTGACGAAGAAGGGATTGGTGTCGGTCTTGGTGATGAGGCAGGCGCCGATATCGGCGGCACTGGCGGGCATGGCGGCGGCACCGAGCGCAAAAGCGGCAAAGGCCGACGATAAGATCATCTTCTTCATGAATTCCTCCCGAGATATGCCGGCAGCAAGCCGGCCTGGCCGAAATATGCCGGCGGCAGCCGGCCTGGATTGAGTGATGGCCGGTGTGCTCGATTGGGAGCGCTGCCAAGCCCGGTTTCAGCGCATGATCCTGCCGCAATGATCTGGCGGCTTTCAGGCAATCATAACACTAAATACGCCGGCTTCATGATCGAACATTTGATCCAGGTACCGGCACATTCGTCCGTAGGGAAACATGTGAAACAGAGCCTGTCAATAAATAAATCCGGTTGATTTATTAATCGCCTGTGCCAAACTTGCCGCCGGAGAAAAGCCGCTGCATGTTGCACGGCGCGCTCGAACGCCACGCGTACAGCGCTGACACTTTGAATTCGAGTGCTCCGTTTCCGGGCGAGGCAGTGGAAAAACGCGATTGGCGGTTCAGGAAAAGCAATGGCTGCAGATACGGGAAGAGAAAAGCAATCTGCCAGGGGAGCGCGCACCGGTGGATTCAAGCCGGAATATGCGGTCGAGCATAGCCCCGCCATCAGCCGTGGATCCAACCAGACGGGGGTGCGCGCTTATAATGAACGGCTCGTTCTGTCTCTCGTCCGCCGCCATGGCGCCTTGCCGCGTGCCGATATAGCACGGCTGACCGGGCTTTCGGCGCAGACCGTTTCGGTCATCATGCGGGGCCTGGAAGAAGACGGGCTCCTGACGCGCGGCGAGCGCGTGCGCGGCCGTGTCGGCCAGCCTTCGACGCCGATGCGCCTTGCCGCGGAGGGGGTTTTTTCCTTCGGGCTGAAGATCGGGCGGCGCAGCGCCGAGCTGATCCTGATGGATTTCCTGGGCAATATCCGGATGCGTCTCCACGAGACCTATCGCTGGCCGGTTCCCGACGCGATCAAGCAATTCACCCTAGACGGGATCGGCCGCTTCAACGCATCGCTCGACGCGGCGCAGCGCCGCCGCATCGCCGGGCTCGGCATTGCCGTTCCTTTCGAGCTATGGAACTGGGTGGAGGAAGTGGGAGCGCCGCAGGCCGATCTCGATGCCTGGCGCAATGCCGATCTCGTCCGCGAATTCGCCGCGCATTTTCCTTATCCCGTCTTCATGCAGAACGATGCCACCGCCGCCTGCGGTGCGGAACTGACCTTCGGGCGCGGTCCTGACTTCACCGATTTCGTCTATTTCTTCATCGGTTCCTTCATCGGCGGCGGCGTGGTCCTCAACAACGCGCTTTATGCCGGACGGACCGGCAATGCCGGCGCGGTCGGCTCGATGCCAGTACCGGGGCCAGTACCGGGGCCAGTTCCCGGACCAGCACTGGGCCAGCCGAGGCAGTTGATCGACGCCGCTTCGGTCTTCGTGCTGGAGCGCATGTTGCAGGAGCGCGGCGACGATACCTCCGCTCTCTGGCTGTCGCCGGAAAATTGGGAAGATTTCGGCGCGCCCGTCGATGAATGGATCGCGCTCACCGCCCGCAATCTCGCCCATGCCATTGTCGCGGCCGCTTCGATCATCGATTTTTCCGCCGCCATCATCGATGGCTGGCTTCCCGTTTCGGTGCGCCACCGCATCGTCGAGGCAACGCGCGTGGAGATTGCCGGGCTCGATCTTCAGGGCATCTCCGCGCCTGATATCGTCGAGGGCAAGGTCGGCGTCCATGCAAAGGCCGTGGGGGCTGCGAGCCTGCCGCTCTTCAACCGCTATCTGTTCGACCAGAGCGTCCTGTTCAAAGATGCGGTTTAGCTCCTTGTCCTGTCGTCATTCTCGGGCTTGTCCCGAGAATCTGCCATAAGACGAAGGAAAGTGATTACCGTTCTGATTGAACGCTTCGTCGTAGATTCTCGGGACAAGCCCGAGAATGACGGCCAGCGGGGAGCTATTTCAAGTTAGTTTTGACAAGCTCAAGCCCCTGCACAAATTGTTATTTGCATAGCGCAAACTTGATCTATGGTGCCGCAAGAACCGCAAACAATGCGGCGATATGCTGCCCTCCCGCATTCAGCCACAGGTGACCGTATGACTGTTCTGACCATTGCCACCAAGCCTTATGACGACCAGAAACCCGGCACTTCGGGCCTGCGCAAGAAGGTGCCTGAATTCCAGCAGCCGAACTACGCGGAAAATTTCATCCAGTCGGTGTTCGATTCGCTCGATGGCTTTCAGGGCAAGACGCTGGTGCTCGGCGGCGACGGGCGGTATTACAATCGCGAAATCATCCAGAAAGTGTTGAAGATCGCCGCCGCCAACGGTTTCGGCCGGGTCATGGTCGGCCAGGGCGGCATTCTTTCGACGCCCGCCGCCTCGCATCTCATCCGCAAATACAAGGCGTTCGGCGGCCTCATTCTTTCAGCCAGTCATAATCCCGGCGGGCCGAAGGAGGATTTCGGCATCAAATACAATATCGGCAATGGCGGCCCGGCGCCGGAGAAGATCACCGAAGCGATCTTCGCCCGCTCCAAGACCATCGATCGCTATCGCATTCTCGATGCGGGCGATATCGACATCGACGAGCTCGGGGACAAGAAACTCGGCGACATGGTGGTCGAGGTGATCGATCCCGTTGCCGATTATGCCGAGATGATGGAGGTACTGTTCGATTTCGACGCGATCCGCGCACTCCTGAAATCCGGCTTCACCCTGCGGTTCGATGCCATGCACGCCGTCACCGGGCCTTATGCGAAGGAGATACTTGAACATCGCCTTGGCGCGCCGGAGGGAAGCGTCATCAATTTCGTGCCGCTTCCCGATTTCGGCGGCCACCACCCCGATCCCAACCTGGTTCATGCCAAGGGTCTCTACGATCTGATGATGTCGGCGGATGCGCCGGATTTCGGCGCGGCATCCGATGGCGATGGCGACCGCAATTTGATCATCGGCCGGGGCATTTTCGTCACGCCATCGGATTCGCTCGCCATGCTTGCCGCCAATGCGCATCTGGCGCCCGGCTATGCCGACGGGTTGAAGGGCATTGCGCGCTCCATGCCGACCAGCGGCGCCGCCGACCGGGTGGCGGAAAAGCTTGGGCTCGGCATGTATGAAACGCCGACCGGCTGGAAGTTCTTCGGCAATCTGCTCGATGCCGATATGGCGACGATCTGCGGCGAGGAAAGTGCCGGCACCGGATCGAACCATGTGCGCGAGAAGGACGGTCTCTGGGCGGTCCTGCTCTGGCTCAATATCCTGGCCGTGCGCCGCGAAAGCGTCAGGGATATCGTGGTCGGACATTGGAAGACCTACGGCCGCAACTATTATTCCCGTCACGATTACGAGGAAGTCGATGCCGGCGCGGCCAATAAGCTCATCACCGAGCTGCGCGGCAAGCTTGCGACCCTGCCGGGCAGGTCATTTGGCGGCTTGACCGTCGCCGGGGCCGATGATTTCGCCTATCACGACCCGGTCGATCATTCGGTGAGTGAGCATCAGGGCATCCGCATCCTTTTCGAAGGCGGCTCGCGCGTCGTCGTCCGGCTTTCGGGCACGGGCACATCCGGCGCCACCATCCGCGTCTATATCGAGCGCTTCGAACCGGACGCCGCGCGCCACGACCTCGATACGCAGGCAGCCCTCGCCGACCTGATCAAGGCGTCACACGCCATCGCGCCGATCAAGGCCTATACCGGACGCGACAAGCCGAGCGTGATTACGTGAGAGAAGGGAATAGGGGAATAGGGGAATAAGGGAATAAGGGAATATGTTCGGAGTAACCTTACTCCCTTACTCCCTTACTCCCTTACTCCCTTACTCCCTTATTCCCTTATTCCCTTATTCCCCTACTTCCCCTATTCCCTCACTCGAAAACAATCGCCGGCGCGGCCCGTCCCGGTGTGGCGCGTGCCGTCTCCACGCCCTGCCAGACCTTGGCGGCGATGTCGCGGTAGATCTTCGCGTGAACGCCGTCGGGCTCGCTGACCGTCACCGGCGTTCCGGCATCGGACGTCTCGCGGATATCCATGTGCAGCGGCACTTCGCCGAGAAAGGGCACGTTGAGACGCGTCGCTTCCCGGCGCGCCCCGCCATGGCCGAAAATATCGTAGCGCGTGCCGGTATCAGGGGCGATGAAATAACTCATGTTCTCGATGATGCCGAGCAGCGGCACATCGACCTTGCGGAACATGTGCAGCCCCTTGCGCGCGTCGATCAGCGCCAGGTCCTGTGGTGTCGAGACGATGACGGCGCCGGCGAGCGGCACCTGCTGGGCCATGGTCAGCTGGGCGTCGCCCGTGCCGGGCGGCATGTCGACGACGAGCACGTCGAGCTCGCCCCATTCCACCTCGCGCAGCATCTGCGTCAGCGCCGAGATGACCATCGGCCCACGCCAGATCATCGGCGTTTCCTCATCGACCAGGAACCCGATCGACATCACCTTCAGGCCGTAATTCTCCATCGGTTTCAGAACGCGGCCGGAGATCGTTTCCGGGCGGCCCGAAATGCCGAGGAGCCGGGGCATCGACGGCCCGTATATATCGGCATCGAGAATGCCGACCTTCAGGCCGTTGGCCTTGAGCCCGAGCGCCAGATTGACCGCCGTCGTCGATTTGCCGACACCGCCCTTGCCGGAGGCGACCGCAATGATGGCGCCGACGCCGGGAACGCCGGGTTTGCGCGGCGGCTGGTCATGCTGCGGCACGCGCGGCGGCGGAACCGCACCCGACGGAGCCGAGCGTTGAACGATGGTTGGCGATGATGGTTGCTGCGGTGCGGATGGGCGCGCCGGCGGCGCATCGTCGCTGGTCCTGCCGCCCTTCTTTTCCGCCGTCAGCGTAACGAGCGCACCCTCGACGCCTTGTATCTCCTTCACCACCTTTTCGGCGGCGGTACGCAGCGGCTCGAGTTCCTGCGCACGGGCAGCCGGCACGGTGATCGAGAAGAACACCTTTTTGTCGGCGATGAATATATCGGAGACGAGGCCGAGGTCGACGATGTCGCTTTCGAAATCCGGCCCGGTTATCGTCTTCAGCCGTTCAAGAACCTGTTCGCGTGTCACGCCTGTCATTTTATTCCATCCCGCCTTGAAATGCAGTGGAGCGGTTCCGATCGCTCCAATCTTATTCCCTTGAGATAATGCAGTTCGGCGCAAAGGCCAATGGCACAGCCATTCAACAATTGGGGTGAGCGGCAACTGGCGGGGGAACGATCCCGTGCCGGTTCCTTCCCTCGGCGTATTTGCGCGCCCCGCCTGCTCGCGTTTGTCGCATTCCAAAGCGTGCGGTCTTGCGTTAGGGACGTTTTGCGGCGCTTAATGCCGGAAAACGGGAAAACCATGCGCGAAACTTTGTTGAACGGGCGGAATATGGTGCGCATCTTCTGCGCGCTCGCGCTCGTTCTGCTTGCTTTTGAGCACAAACCGGTTGATCTCGGCCCGGCCAATCTCGGCTATGGCGGTCAGGTCGATCTCGCCGCCTACACCTTGCCGGATGGAACCGTTCCCGTCATTTGCCAGCCCGCAGGCGGCGATGCCGGCGATCATCATCACCGTGACGACCATTTCTACGGCAATGGCTGCGAAGCCTGCCGCATTTCAGCGGCCTTCACATGCCCGCTGCCACCGAAAACGGCGGGGCCGGTTCTCAGTCCCGGTGAAATCATCGCCATCGCGCCAGTCTCTCCCGTCATCTGGCGGGATGCCTATCCGCCCTCGGCGCCGCCCCAGGCCCCGCCTCTCGTCTGACCTGAAAAACCCGAATCCGGCCGGTTCATGATCGTTTGTGCACGGCCACCGTTGATATCGCTAATTCAGGACAAGACGATGAAAAACACGACATGCGCCGCATTCGCGGCAACGCTTCTGGCATTCACGGCCGGCGCCGCCCACGCCCACGCCACGCTCGAAAAGGGCGAGGCCAAGGCGGGCAGCGCCTATAAGGCCGTCTTGCGGGTTCCGCATGGCTGCGACGCCAAGGCAACCACCGGCGTTACCATCAAGCTGCCCGAAGGGTTCGTTTCCGCCCAGCCCATGCCGAAACCCGGCTGGAAAACCGAAGTGGTGAAGGGCGATTACCAGAAGACATATAGCGTTCACGGCAAGGAAGTTCGTTCCGGTGTGGTCGAGATACGCTGGACGAACGGCAATCTGCCGAGCGATTTCTATGACGAATTCGTCGTTGTCGGCAGGTTGGCCGATTTCGACAAGGACACGACACTCTATTTTCCTGCCACCCAGTTCTGCGGAGCGGACGCTTCGGTTACCTGGACGGAAATCCCGGCCGAGGGGCAGAACCCGCATGATCTGGAAGGTCCCGCGCCTCAGCTCAGGGTCATCGCGGCTTCCGCGGAAGAACATGCCGGCCATAGCCATGGCGGCGATGATCATACCATGCATGGCGGCGCCGAGCAGACGGCCGTCAAGGCCGGGCCGATCGAGATATCAGGTGCGTTCATCCGCGCCATGGTGCCGGGCGCCAAGGTCGGCGGCGGCTATGTCACGCTTGCCAATGATGGCGGGGAAGCCGACCGGCTTGTCGCCGTGCATTCGCCCGCGGCCAAGCGTGTCGAAACCCATGAAATGACCATGGAAAACGATGTGATGAAGATGCGCCCTCTGAAGGAAGGGATCGAATTGCCGGCCGGCGGAACCGTCGAACTGAAGCCGGGCGGCATGCATCTGATGTTCATGGATGTGGCGAAACCTTTCAGGGAAGGCGATACGGTGCCGGTTACGCTCGAGTTCGAAAAGGCCGGCAAGGTGGACGTCACCTTTAAGGTCGGCGCGGCCGGGGCATCCTCGATGGAGCATCATCACTGATGAATATCAGGATCATCCGTTACGGGCTTTGGGCGGCGATAGCCGTCCTCTGCCTGTTCCTCGTCGCAGCCTCCGGGTTCGGTAAATTCCAATCAGGTCAACAGACGGCGGAACTCGGCGTCCCGTTCAATCTGGTCGATCAGGATGGCAAGCCGATGAGCGAAAAGGCGTTCGAGGGGCATCCGAGCGTGCTGTTCTTCGGCTTCACCCACTGCCCGGATATCTGCCCCACCACGCTTTACGAGCTTGCCGGCTGGCTCGGTCAGCTGGGCGAGGAAGGCAAGGATTTGCGCGCGTTCTTCATCACCGTCGATCCCGAACGCGATACGCCGGAGGTGATGAAAGCCTATACCGGCAATTTCACCGACCGCATCACCGGGATCACCGGCGATCCGGCAGAGATGGCCAAGCTGATCGCCGGCTGGAAGATCTATGCCAGGAAGGTGCCGCTCGATGATGGCGGCTACACCATGGATCACACCGCCTCGGTTTTCCTCCTCGACCGAAACGGCCGCTTCAAGGGTACGATCGCCTATGGGGAAAGCGCTGAGACTGCATTGCAGAAACTGAAACGGCTGATCGCCGGCTGATAGGCAGAAGGGTGGGAGATGCAGCCATGATTCCATCGTAGTGGCAGCGGTTCCGCTGCGCTGACGGTGCAGAATGGTTCAACGCCACGATACCGTATAGTCGGGATATGATATAATATGACTATTTTACTCTAGAATAATTCTAACCTATTGATATTTTAAGGCTTTTTCAGAAATAGTATTTGACATTCGGGCGAACTGGCGGCTTTATGCATGCGTGCCTGCATGGGCATAGCCTTTGATGTCTGGGCCTTGAACCCGTTCGATTGGAGGACCTGATGATTGGTCTTGATGTACACCGCCTCAGCGCGGTGGAAGGGCTGTCGTGGCAGCTTGATCTGTTGCCGACAGGCCGTTTTTATCCGCAGCCGGCGCTTTCGCGTCTTGGCTTATCCGGAGCTTGTGCCAAAGCTTGTGAAAGCGTGAAAAGCATGTCCTGTCACGGCGAAATGCCGGGGAGGCGGGCATGAATATCCGCATTTCCGAGCTGAGCGGTTCCAATAGCTGCTATTTCGAGCGCATCCCCGAGAAGCTTGTCCTGGAAGGTTACCGCCGCTGGACCTCGGGCTTCGAGACCGGTTCGGTGATCCCGTGGGAAATGGCGTGGACACTCTATGCTGAAGCGCTCGGCGTCTCCGCCGGCAAGCAGGCGCTGGCCGAACTGTCGCATTTCATACGCATCCTCCAGCACTGCGCCGCCTGTCCGCTCAGGGCTTTCCCGTTCGGTTCGCACCATGTCTGCCGCGAGGAATGCCTGACGCTCGGCCTGGTTTCGGCCATGCAGAATGGTGATGAGCCGGCGGCGCACACCTGCCTTGCGGCCATCTCCTGTTCGGTACGCTGCGACGAAGTGGCCGATGCCGCCCGCATTTTCGCCGACACTCTGGCCGATTTCGGTCAGACTTTGCTGCCAATACCGAAACACGCCATCGACGACATTCTCTTCCGCCCGCAGCGGGCTACCTTTCACTAAGGAGACGGACATGAATTCACGCACCGAAAAACGTCTCGGCCTCGCCGCAGCCGCCGCGCTGACCGTCGCAACGTTCATCATGCCGGCCGGCGCCGGTATGAGTCCGGGCGCCAATATTGCCGCCGAGATTGCCCATGACCGCGCCCTGATCCGCTTCGCCTATGCCGATACGCTGCCGGTGACCAGGGATTTTTCCCACATCGTGCGCAATCATCGATAAACCGGTTCCGGTCGATATCGCGCGGCGGTCATAAGCCGCCGCGCTGTTCGCCTGCCCTGGCCCAGATGCGCGAGACGCGCGCAAGCATTTATCGGTCCAGGGCGCCTTTTGGGATATAATTCCCCGTTTCTCCCGCATCGTGCGGAAAATTTTCATAAATCCTACTAAAATAGATGGTTTATAGCGTTCCCGCATTCTCCAGTGATCTGGTAGCCTCTAATGGATATCAGCACGGAGATAGCGCAATGGTTCGATATGGTCTGTTCATCCCCTGAACAGGCGACGAGGAGGCGGCGCTTGTCCTCGGCGCCGGCGGCTGGCAGACATTCCGTCATGTGACGCTGCCGAACATCAAATGGGGCTTGCTTTATGGCGCGCTTCTCTGCAATGCCCGCGTCATGGGAGAATTCGGCGCCGTGTCGGTGGTCTCGGGCCATATTCGCGGCCATATTCGCGGATTGACCGACACCATGCCGCTGCATGTGGAAATTCTCTATAACGAATATAACCTCGTTGCCGCCTTTGCGGTGGCATGCGGCTTGCGTTGTTTGATAGGGCGGTTCCTCCTGTGCGCCAAAACGGGAACCGCGTCTAGACGCTGAAAGGATTGATGATGGATGTTCGCGCTGTCGATGTGCGCAAGGAGTTCGACCGGTTTCCGGCGCTGCACAATGTTTCGCTGGATATAGGCTCGGGCGAACTGATCGCGCTGCTGGGCCCCTCCGGCTCCGGCAAGACCACGCTCTTGCGCCTTATCGCGGGGCTGGAAACGCCGACGGAAGGGACGGTGTTCTTCGGCGACGAGGATGCCTCGCAAAAGACCGTGCAGGAGCGCAATGTCGGCTTCGTCTTCCAGCATTATGCGCTGTTCAGGCACATGACCGTCCTCGACAATGTCGGCTTCGGCCTCAAGGTGCGTCCGTCTTCGGATCGTCCGGCGAAGGGAGAAATCCGCCGCCGCGCGCTGGAGCTGCTTGATTTCGTCCAGCTGGGCGGGCTGGAGAAACGCTATCCGACACAGCTCTCGGGCGGCCAGCGGCAGCGCGTGGCGCTCGCCCGCGCCATGGCCATCGAGCCGAGGGTGCTGCTGCTCGACGAACCTTTCGGCGCACTGGATGCGCAGGTGCGCAAGGAGCTGCGGCGCTGGCTTCGCGAAATTCACGACAAGACCGGGTATACGACCGTATTCGTCACCCACGATCAGGACGAGGCGCTGGAACTGGCCGATCGCGTCGTCGTCATGAGCCAGGGCCGCATCGAGCAGATCGGCACGCCCGACGAGGTCTATGATCGGCCAAATTCACCTTTCGTCTACGGCTTCATCGGCGAATCGAGCGCGCTTCCCGTCAGGATAGAGAATGGCGTGGTGTGGTGCGCCGACCGCAATATCGGTCTGTCGGCAGGCGACGTGCCGGATGGCGAGGCGACGCTCTTTTTCCGTCCGCATGATGTCGAGCTGATCGAGAGTTCCGGCGGCTGCATCGTCGGCACGGTTGCGGCGAGCCGCCGGGCCGCCGGCACACGCCGCGTCGAACTGGAAATCGGCGGCGGGCGCGATCGCGTCGAAATAGAGGTCCCCGCCGATCATCCATCTGCCGAGAAGAGCCGCGTCGCCTTCAAACCGAAGCACTGGAAGCTCTTCCCCGCCAAGCCATGACATAGGCCTTGCGTGTATACAGCGGCCGCGGCGCGCAGAAGCGCCTTGCGGATGCGTGCCTTCTAACGCAAGATTAACATGCAGAACGATTTGTGCGTTGCGGATGAAGTGATTTAGCCGAACTCGGGACCATCCGACGCAATTTGGCCAAATCTAGTCAGCAACCACGGGTCGAGGCTGGGGCGTATCCATTCAAAGGCTTCGGTACGGAACCAGCCTGTTTGCTCCGGGTCTTCGACCCGGAACGTGAAAACTGTCTCAATTCATAAGGCTGCAAGGGCATATGCCGGCTTTGTCTTTCTCCATGTCGTCGTTCTTTTCCCGCAAGCCTGAGGGGAAGCTTCTTTCCGAGTTGCCGATTCCCATCCGCGCTCCCTACAAGTCGCCTGAAGATCTGCAGAAGCTTGCGGCGGACGTCGCGCAGAATGAGAACATCCGTCTGCCGGAATACGAGCCCTTCGCTTTCGAGAAACGGCTGTCGGAAAACGCCCGGCTGATCCTGCATGCCTATCGCTCCTCCGATGCCGCCTCCCGCGCCGGAGAAACGATCACGCCGGCCGCGCAATGGCTGCTCGACAATCATTATACCGTGGACAAGAACATCCAGCAGGTGCGCCGCGATCTGCCCACACGCTTTTTGCGCCAGTTGCCGCCTTTCCCGCCCGTCGAGGGCATGCCGCGCATCTTCGCGCTGGCCTGGCTCTACGTGGCCCATACCGACAGCAATTTTTCGCTGAAGACGCTGACGGCGATCGTCAATGGTTTCCAGACCGTGGAGCCCCTGCGCATCGGCGAATTGTGGGCGCTGCCTTCCGCCGTGCGTTTCGTTCTCATCGAGAATGCCCGCCGTCTGGCGCTGCGTGTCGATCGCGCCCGCGGAATGCGCAATGCCGCCAACAAGGTGGCCGACGAGATCGCCCTTGCCCAGTCCAAGGAGGAACTGGATCAGGTCCTGTGCAAATATGACGAAGCGGCCCGTGACAGCACTTTTGCGACGCATCTGCTCTATCGCCTGCGCGGCGGTTCGACCGATGTGGGCGCTGCCGCCGATTGGCTGGAAGAGGAACTCGAAAAGCACGGCAGCGATGCCGAGGACGCCATCATCCAGGAACATGCCCGTCAATCGACAGGCGGTGTTTCGATGGGCAACATCGTCCGCAGCCTCAAGTCGATCGATGACGTGGATTGGACCTCGTGGTTCGAGACCGTCAACGAGGTCGACACCATCCTGCGCGAGCATAGCGATTTCCAGAAACTCGATTTCCGTTCCCGCAACGCCTATCGCATCACCATCGAGAAGATGGCGCGCCATTCGCGACTGGGTGAGATCGACATCACATGGGCGGCGCTGAGGCTTGCCGAAGACGGCAACCGCGCCGAGACAGCCGGCCATGAAGAAGCCAGGGGCACCGGCGCCGTCGCATATTATCTGGCGGGCGAGGGCAGGCTCGAACTCGAGCGCATCTGCGGCTACGAGCCGCCTTTGTCGCTGCGCCTGTTGCGTTTCTATCGCAGCCTCGGGCTCTGGGGCCTCGCGGCGCCGATCGGCATCATTTCGCTGATTACGCTCGCGATCGTGCATTATTGCCTGACCAGGCTTGGCCTTTCGTCCGGCACCGTCGCGGCCTTCACGCTGCTGGCCGTCTTCCCGACGGTCGATGCCGCATACGCGTTGTTCAATTCGCTGGTGCCCTGGTTCGTCCAGCCGACGCGGCTCATCGGCTACGAATACAAGGAAGGCGTGCCGGCGGAAGCGCGCACGCTGGTGGCGGTGCCGACCTTCATCACCTCGCGTGATTCCGTCGATGAGCATATCCGCAATCTCGAGGTCCATTACCTCACCAATCCGCGCGGCGAGGTCTATTTCGCCCTGGTCAGCGATTGGCTCGACTCGGACGAGGAGATGGCGGCGGCCGATATGGAGGTCCTCGAATATGCGCGCGCCGAAATCGCCAAGCTGAACTATCACTATACCGGCGAGGGACAGCCGCGCTTCTTCATCCTGCACCGCCGCCGCCTGTTCAATCCCAAGCAGGGATGCTGGATGGGTTGGGAGCGTAAGCGCGGCAAGCTGCACGAGCTCAACCTGCTTTTGCGCGGCGATCAGGATACGAGCTTCTTCCCCGCCGATGAGCAGCTGCCATCGGGCGTGAAATTCGTCATGACGCTCGACGCCGATACAAGGCTGACGCCGGAATCGGTCACCCATCTCGCGGGCAAGCTCAGCCACCCGCTCAACCGACCGGTGATCGAGGAGAAATCGGGTAGCGTGGTTCGCGGCTACGGTATCTTGCAGCCGCGCGTCACGCCATCGCTGACGACCGGCGACGATGCATCGTTCCTGCAGCGTGTCTTCTCGGTCAATCGCGGCATCGACCCATATGTCTTCGCCGTTTCCGATGTTTATCAGGATCTCCTCGGTGAAGGCACCTTCACCGGCAAGGGTCTCTACGATGTCGACGCCTTCGAAAAGGCGATGGCGGGGCGCATCGAGGAAAACACCATCCTCAGCCATGACCTTCTCGAGGGCGGCTATGCGCGCAGCGCTCTGGTCAGCGACGTCGAAATCGTCGAGGACTACCCGACCGGGTATAATGTCGACCTATCGCGCCACCATCGCTGGGCGCGGGGCGACTGGCAGCTTCTGCCCTATCTCTTCTCGTCCGGTCGCGGCGTCACGCCGATCACGCGCTGGAAGATGGCGGACAATCTGCGCCGCTCGCTCAATCCGATCTTCTGGGTTCTCGCTTCCATCGCGGGCTGGTCTCTCCTGCCGCTCGGTGCGGCGGCGCTGTGGCAGTTTTTTCTGCTGGCGAGCATGTTCGTCGCCCCGACCTTCGGTCTGGTCACCAATCTCATACCGGCCAGCATGGACTTTTCGCTGAAGGGTCATCTGCAATCCATCCTGACCGATATGACGCTTGGCATAGCGGATGTGGCGCTGCGCACCACATTCATCGCCCACTCGGCTTTCCTGATGGCAGATGCCATCGTGCGGACGGGTTTCCGTCTCGGCGTCTCGCATCGCAATCTGCTCGAATGGCGCACGGCGGCGGAGGAGAAATCATCGCCCGATACGCTCGGTTATTATGCCAGGCTGATGTGGCCCGCGATGGCCATCGCCGGTGTGGCGTTGCTGATCCCGCTTCTGCTGGAAAGCCAGGCGGTTTTGATCGCTCTGCCCTTCGTGCTCATCTGGTTTTGCTCGCCCCTCATCGCCTGGCTCGTCAGCCGCTCGGCCAAGCCGCAGGATACGCTGGAGGTCCGCTCTTCCGACAAGGGCGATCTGCGCCGCTTCGCCCGCCGGACCTGGCGTTATTTCGAGGCATTCACCAATGAGGACCACAACCATCTGCCGCCGGACAATTTCCAGGAAGAGCCTTTCCCGATTGTCGCGCCGCGCACGTCGCCGACCAATATCGGCGTCTATCTGCTCTCCGTCGTCGCTGCCCGCGATTTCGGCTGGATCGGCTTCGCCGACACGCTGAGCCGCATCGACGGTACGCTTTCGACCGTCGAGAAGATGGAGAAATATCGCGGCCATCTCTACAACTGGTACGATACGACCAGCCTCAACCCCTTGATGCCGCTCTATGTCTCCTCGGTCGACAGCGGCAATCTGGCGGGTCATCTGGTCACGCTTTCCTCTGCGCTGGAGGAATGGGCGGAGGCGCCATCGGTCTATCTGCAGAGCGACCTCGACGGCATCCTCGACGTCAACGATATCCTCGAGGAGACGATTGCGGAAATACCCGATGACAGGCGCATCCTGCGTCCGTTGCGCCGCCGGCTCGAAGAACGCATATCGAATTTCCGCCGCGCCGTCAGATCGGTCAAGGAGGAGCCGGAGACCGCCTCCTTCCGCACGATCAACCTTTCCCTCTACGCCAATGATATCGTCCGGCTGACCGATGAGCTGAACAGCGAGATCGGAAGCCCCGAAAGCCTCGCCGCAAGCCAGTGGGCCCGCATTCTCGTCGACACCTGCAAGGCGCATACCGACGATGCCATCGGCGAGCATGACACGGACGTGCTGCGTGAGCAGCTGCGCGGCCTTGCCACGCGCGCCCGCCAGCTTGCTTTCGACATGCAGTTCGATTTTCTCGAGCGCAAGGAGCGCCGCCTGCTCTCGATCGGCTATCGCGTGCAGGAAAACGAGCTCGACGAGAGCTGCTACGATCTGCTGGCCTCCGAGGCGCGTCTGGCAAGCCTCTTCGCCATCGCCAAGGGCGACGTTCCCGTGGATCACTGGTTCCGTCTCGGACGGCTTCTCGTCCCCGTCGGCTGGAAGGGCGCGCTTCTGTCCTGGTCCGGCTCGATGTTCGAATATCTGATGCCGCCGCTGGTGATGACCGAGCCGCTCGGCTCCATGCTGGATCAGACCAACAAGCTGATCGTCAAGCGCCAGATCGAATATGCGACCTCGCGCGGACTGCCCTGGGGCATCTCGGAGGCCGCCTACAATGCGCGCGATCCGGAGATGAACTATCAATACACCAATTTCGGTGTGCCGACGCTCGGATTGAAGCGCGGCCTTTCCAAGAATGCGGTGATCGCGCCCTATGCGAGCCTGCTTGCCGCCCAATACCAGCCGGCGGAAGCGGTGGCCAATCTCAAGCGCCTGCAGGCGCTCGGCGCGCTCGGCCCCTACGGCTTCCACGATTCCGTGGATTTCACCCCGTCGCGCGTTCGCGAGGGAGAGAAATGCGCCATCGTGCGCAATTATTATGCGCACCATAGCGGCATGTCGATCATCGCCGTCGACAACGTCATATTCGACGGCCGCATGCGGGAACGCTTCCACAGCGATCCGGTGATCGAGGCGGCGGAACTGCTGCTCCAGGAAAAGGCGCCGCGCGAAATTCCGATGGTGCACGCCAAGACGGAAAATCCGATGCGTGTCGACAGCGGCGGCTTCGACGACGCGCCGATGCGCATCATCGAAACGCCGCTCAAGGCGCAGCGCGCCACGCAGCTCATGTCGAATGGCCAATATGCGGTGATGCTGACGGCCAACGGTTCGGGCTACAGCCGCTGGAACAATCTGTCGATCACCCGCTTCCAGCCGGATGCCGCCGAGGACATGCAGGGCACGTTCCTGTTCCTGCGTGATGTGGAAACCGGCAATTGGTGGTCTGCGACGGGCGAACCGACGCGCAGCGTAGAAGATGAGGCGAAGGTCGTTTTCACCGACGACAAGGCGGAGTTTTTCAAGTCCGTCGGCGATATCAACACCGTCGTCGAATGCGTCGTCGCTTCCGAATCCAACGGTGAAGGCCGCCGCATCGATATCGTCAACACCAGTGCGCGCGACCGCGTCATCGAGGTCACGTCCTACGCAGAACTGGTGTTGACCTCGGATGAGGTGGACAGCGCCCATCCGGCTTTCGCCAAGATGTTCGTCGAGACCGAGATCGCCGCCAATGGCGCGACGATCTATGCCACACGGCGCAAGCGCGCGCCGACGGATCCCGATATCCATGTCGCGCATTTCGTTGCCGACCTGACCGGCGCGGCGCGCGAAGCGGAGGCCGAAACCGACCGGCGCGTCTTCATCGGCCGCGGCCGCAGCCTGCGCAATCCGGCAGCGTTCGAGGCGGGTGCGCATCTGACCGGCAGCCAGGGATGCGTGCTCGATGCGATCGCATCGGTGCGCTGCCGCGTCCGCGTTCCCGCACGCAAGAAGGTGAGCCTGGTTTTCTGGACGCTCGCCAGCGATACACGCCAGGGCATCGAGGAAGCCGCTTCGCGCTATCGTCATCCCGAGTGCTTCGCGCGCGAGTTCTCCCTGTCATGGACCCGCTCCCAGGTGCGCCTCCACCATATCGGCATCAGCCCGTCGCAGGCCGCGGAATACCAGAAGGTCGCGACCTATCTCATCTATCCCGACCGCGCGCTCCGCCAGCCGCCGGAAACCATCGCCAGCGGCCTCGGCATGCAATCGGAGCTCTGGCCGCTCAGCATTTCAGGCGATTTTCCGATATTCGCCCTGCGCATGGACAATGACGCCGATCTCGATGTGCTGCGCGACGTGCTCAAGGCACAGGAATATTGGCGCGCCAAGGGGCTGGTAGTCGATGTCGTCGCCATCAACGAACGCTCCTTCTCCTATGCCCAGGATTTCCACCGCGGCATCGAATGGATATGCGAGAATTATCGCGCCAGGGGTGCCCTCCAGGGACCGCGCCAGCACATCTTCGCGGTACGCCGCGACCTGATGAGCGAGGCGACCTATAATACGCTGCTCGCGTCTGCCCGCATCGTCATGCACGCACAGAACGGTTCGCTCACCGAACAGCTGCGCCGCACCGAGGAGATCACCGGCGATCTGGCCGCCCGCAGCGAAAGCCTCACCGAGGCCGAAGACGCGATGGCGGCAGCCGAGCGTGCCGCCGAAACGGTGAAGGCGCCATTGCCGGTCCGCGCTGCACCGAAAAGAAAACCTGGATTGCCGGAAGGCGGAGATCTGCAGTTCTGGAACGGTTATGGCGGTTTCGACGCCGATGGTGATTATGTGGTCCGCCTCAATGGACTGCGCACCACGCCGCATCCCTGGATCAATGTCATCTCCAACCCCTCCTTCGGATTCCATGTTTCGGCCGAAGGCGCGGGCTTCACCTGGGCGGGCAACAGCCGGGACTATCAGTTGACGCCCTGGGCCAACGATCCGGTGACGAACCGTCCGGGCGAGGCGATCTATATCGTCGATCTGGATACGGGCGTCGCCTGTTCGCCGGTGGCGGCCGTGCTGCGCGACGAAACGGCGACCTATGAGGCGAAGCACGGGCAGGGCTATTCCAGCTTCTCCTCCGAGCAGGACAACATGGCGCTGACGCTGACCCACATCGTCGATCCGGAAAAGCCGGTGCGGCTTTCACGATTGCGGATCGCCAATCGCGGCAATCTGCCGAAGCGGCTGCGGGTCTATGGCTATGTCGAATGGGTGCTGGGCAATGTCCGCGCCAAAAACGCACCGTTCATCGTGCCGACGCAGGATATCAAGCTCGGTGCGCTTTTCGCCCGCAACCCCTACCATGTCGATAAATCGGGGCAAATCGCCTTCTTCGCGGCTTCGATGGCGCCGACTTCGGTGACCGCGGACCGCGTCGAGTTCATCGGCGCCACCGGTGCGGTCGAACGGCCTGATACGGTGATCCAGGGAAGACCGCTTTCCAACACGGTCGAAGCCGGCCGCGATCCATGCGCCGCTCTGGCTTTCGATCTGGAGATCGCTGCGGGTGCTGAAAAGGAACTGGTCTTCTTCATCGGCAACGCTGATGGCGAGGACGAGGCACGCCGTCTCATCACCGCTCAGAAGAAGAAATCCTTCGACAAGACGCTTCAGGCAACGCAGGCGTTCTGGCTGGATTTCCTTGGCGGCTTGCAGGTCGAAACCCCGGATCCGTCCTTCGATCTGATGGTCAATCGCTGGCTGCCCTATCAGAGCCTTGCCTGTCGCATCTGGGCGCGCGCTGCCTTCTATCAGGCGAGCGGCGCCTATGGTTTCCGCGATCAGTTGCAGGACACGCTGGCGCTTCTGGCGCTCGATCCATCGCTGGCGCGCAAGCAGCTCCTCAATGTCGCATCGCGGCAGTTCCGCGAGGGCGATGTCCAGCATTGGTGGCTGCCCGCCACGGGCGCTGGCGTACGCACGCTGATATCGGACGATGTCGTCTGGCTCGGTTATGCCGCGGCCCTTTATACCGAGGTAACGGGGGATGCCGCCGTTCTCGACGAGAAGGTGCCGTTCCTTGAAGGAAAGGCGCTCGAAGAGGGCGAGCACGACGCGTTCTATGAGCCGGCGGTGTCGGAGGATAAGGCGAGCATCTACGAGCATTGCGCGCTGGCGCTCGATCTTGCCGTCGCCCGCACCGGCCAGCATGGCCTGCCGCTGATGCTCGGCGGCGACTGGAACGACGGCATGAACCTCGTCGGCATCAACGGCCAGGGCGAGAGCGTATGGCTTGGCTGGTTCCTCGCCCACACACTGCAGAACTTCATTCCGATCGCGCGTGAGCGCAAGGACGGGGCCCGCGCAACCGCCTGGCAGCAGCATGTCGACGATCTCAAGGCTGCGCTGGAAAACGCCGGCTGGGACGGCGCGTGGTATCGCCGCGGCTATTATGACGATGGTTCACCACTCGGCTCGAAGGAAAGCGACGAGTGCCGCATCGATGCCATTGCCCAATCCTGGGGCGTATTGTCAGGCGTCGCCGATCCGCAGCGTGCCGAACAGGCGATGCAGTCGCTGCGCGAGCATCTTCTGGATGAGGAAGGCGAACTCCTGCGCCTGTTCACCCCGCCTTTCGACAAGACGGAGCGTGAACCGGGCTATATCAAGGGCTACCCGCCGGGCGTGCGCGAAAATGGTGGTCAGTACACCCATGGTGCGACCTGGGCGATCCTCGCTTTGACGCAGCTTGGACAGAATGCCGAAGCCTATCGCTGGTTCCAGATGATCAACCCGATCCATCACAGCCGCAATCCCGACAGCTATCGCGTCGAACCCTATGTGGTCGCCGCCGATATCTATTCCGTCGAGCCGCGGCGCGGGCAGGGCGGCTGGACCTGGTATACCGGCTCCGCCGGCTGGCTTTATCGGGTCGCGACGGAAGGTATCCTCGGTCTGCGCCGCCGCGCCGACCGGCTCTTCGTCGATCCGGCACTGCCGCCGGAATGGGATGGCTGCAACGTCTCCCTGCGCATCGGTGAAGCCTCCTACCGCATCACGGTCAGGACCGGCGGAAAGTCCAGGTCGCTCAAGCTCAACGGCAAGAAAGTATTGCAGCCGGAGAAGGGTATCCTGCTGAAGAAGTCGGGCGATCACGAAATTATTGTAGAGCTTCCCAAATCGGCTTCAAAAAGCTAAACGAAGGAGCGGGGTTTTCCCCGCTCTTTCATTTTCCGGCGGCTTTGATCATCTTTGCATGTCGATCCGGGTGCTGGTGGTTCAGTGCGGATGGGCTGTTCCGTCAGCAAATACGACGCGTTGCTTGACAGCGCTGTCCGGCAGCCAGCACATATCACGCGCTCCATGCCTGTCCGGCGAATGGGAGCATTCGGGGGAGACCGAGGCAGCATGGCCAAAACTGATATCGCGCGGCGCGTTTACAACCATACATGGAAGCTCGATCCGATCATCCGCAGTCTGCTGGATACGGATTTCTATAAACTCCTGATGCTGCAGATGATCTGGGGCCTCTACCCCAAGGTCGATGCGACCTTCTCCCTCATCAACCGCACGACCTCCGTGCGTCTTGCCGACGAGATCGAGGAAGCGGAACTGCGCGCCCAGCTCGATCATGCGCGTACGCTGCGCTTCGGCAAGAAGGAGATGATCTGGCTCGCAGGTAACAGCTTCTACGGTCACAAGCAGATTTTCGCGCCGGAATTCCTCGCCTGGCTCGCCGATTTCCAATTGCCGGAATATGAGCTCGTCCGCCGCGACGGCCAATACGAGCTGAACTTCCATGGCCCGTGGATGTACACGACCATGTGGGAGATACCAGCCCTCGCCATCATCAATGAATTGCGCTCCCGCGCGGCGATGAAATCGCTCGGTCCCTTCTCGCTCGACGTGCTTTATGCCCGCGCCAAGGCGAAGATGTGGAGCAAGGTCGAAAGCCTGCGCCAGCTTCCCGATCTCAAGATCTCGGATTTCGGCACGCGCCGCCGCCATTCCTTCCTGTGGCAGCGCTGGTGCGTCGAGGCGTTGAAGGAAGGTATCGGCAAAGCCTTTACCGGCACGAGCAACGTGCTGCTCGCCATGGACAACGATCTCGAAGCGCTCGGCACCAACGCCCATGAACTGCCGATGGTTCTCGCCGCCCTGTCCCGAAACGATGAGGAATTGCGCAGCGCGCCCTATCGCGTGCTGCAGGAATGGAACCGCTATTATGGCGGCAATCTCCTGATTGTGCTTCCCGATACGTTCGGCACCACCGCTTTCCTGCGCGATGCGCCGGATTGGGTGGCCGATTGGACGGGCTTCCGCCCCGACAGCGCCCCGCCGATCGAAGGTGGCGAACGCATCGTCGGCTGGTGGAAGGAGAAGGGCAAGAACCCGCGCGAGAAACTCCTGATTTTCTCCGATGCGCTCGATGTCGATACGATCAAGGAAGCCTATCACCATTTCCACGGCAGGGTCCGGATGAGCTTTGGCTGGGGCACCAACCTGACCAATGATTTTGCCGATTGCGCCCCGACGGATGTCGACGGCCTGACCGCGATCTCACTGGTCTGCAAGGTCAGCGAGGCGAACGGCCGCCCGGCTGTCAAGCTCTCGGATAATCCACGCAAGGCGACGGGCGATCCGAAGGAGGTTCAGCGCTATCTCGAATTCTTCGGCGACGAGGATCGCGTGGAGCATCTTGTGAAGGTCTAAGCAAGTCCGGGAAAAGGGCGCTCGCCCGGACTTGCGTGGGAGACAATGTGCAAGTTGGGAAGCGGGAGCGGTTTTCCACGAAAGTACGGATTACTTTCCGCCCGGACTTGTGCGAGCAAAGCCCGGACTTGTGCAAGCAAAGAATGTGTTGGCCAGACGGAGGAGATGGCACATCATGTATCTTGGAATTGATCTTGGAACATCAGGCATCAAGGCTCTGCTGATTGACGACAATCAGCGCATAACCGCTTCCGCCTCCGCTTCCCTCAGTGTCGCGCGCCCGCATTCCGGCTGGTCGGAGCAGAATCCGGCACACTGGATCGATGCGCTGGAAACCGTGCTCGACGTGATGAAATCCACGTTTCCGGCAAGGCTTGCCGCTGTGCGCGGCATCGGCCTTTCCGGCCAGATGCATGGAGCGACCCTGCTGGATGGTAATGGCGAGGTGTTGCGGCCATGCATTTTGTGGAACGATACGCGCTCTCACAAGGAAGCCGCCGCCCTCGATGCCGATCCGCGCTTCCGCGAGATCACCGGCAATATCGTCTTTCCGGGCTTCACGGCGCCGAAGCTCCTATGGGTGAAGCACAATGAACCGGAGATTTTCGCAAAGGTTGCACGGGTTCTGCTGCCGAAGGATTATCTGCGCTTATGGCTGACCGGCGAATATGTCTCGGACATGTCGGATTCGGCGGGCACCGCGTGGCTCGATGTCGGTCAGCGCCGCTGGTCGCCGGAACTCCTGGCCGCGACCGATCTTGATGAAAGCCATATGCCGTCGCTCGTCGAAGGCACGCAGATTTCCGCCATGCTCAAGCCGGATCTGGCCCGGCGCTGGGGCATGCGCGAAGACGCGGTCGTGGCCGGCGGCGGCGGCGATAATGCCGCATCGGCCTGCGGCATGGGCACGGTCTCGCCCGGCCAGGCCTTTATCTCGCTGGGCACCTCAGGCGTCCTTTTCGCGGCAAACGCCACCTATTCGCCAAATCCGGCAAGTGCGGTGCATACCTTCTGTCATGCCCTGCCGAAAACCTGGCACCAGATGGGCGTCATCCTGTCGGCGACAGATGCGCTCAACTGGTATGCGAATATTGCACGCAGCGATCCCGTCAATCTGACCGCGGAGCTGGGCGACACGCTGAAAGCGCCATCGGGCGTCACCTTCCTGCCCTATCTCTCAGGCGAGCGCACGCCCTATAACGACGCTTCGGTCCGCGGCGCCTTTGTCGGCCTTGGCCGCGAAAGTGATCGCGCCGCGCTGACGCAGGCGGTTGTCGAAGGCGTCGCCTTCGCATTTCGCGACAATCTTGAAGCGCTCGCCGCCGCCGGCACGAGGCTTGAACGGGTGACGGCAGTGGGCGGCGGCTCGCGTTCGGATTATTGGCTGCGGGCGATTGCCACGGCTCTGGAGTTGCCTGTCGACGTGCCCGCCGATGGCGATTTCGGCGGCGCTTTCGGGGCTGCCCGCCTCGGGCTGATCGCGGCGGAGAAGGCCGATCCCTGGGCGATCTGCACATTACCCTCCATTGCCGAAACCATCGAGCCGGAGCCCCGCCTGCGAGACGCCTTCGATGACGCCTATGCCCGTTATCGTGGACTTTATCCGGCGCTTCGAAACTGAAATTGGAAGCCGATACTCTTCCTTGAGCGCTTCACTTTCAGGTAAAAAGCGCTGGCGCGGTAACACCCCCCTCTGGCCT
The DNA here is from genome assembly GCF_002980495.1 of Phyllobacterium phragmitis. Taxonomy (GTDB): domain Bacteria; phylum Pseudomonadota; class Alphaproteobacteria; order Rhizobiales; family Rhizobiaceae; genus Paramesorhizobium; species Paramesorhizobium phragmitis. Next base: position 196,172 of record NZ_PVBR01000007.1, on the reverse strand, counting down.
GCCGGCCATCTCCCCCACAAGGAGGGAGATTACGCCTTCATAGATGTTCGGCAGCAATCGCAGGTGTCGCAGGATAAACGTGAAGGGCAGTGTCAGCCAATCTCCACCCTTGTGGGGGAGATGCCCGGCAGGGCAGAGGGGGGTTGAAGAAGCGCCAACCCCGTCTGGCCGGATTAATCCGCCATCTCGCTCTGCCATGGCGGGTTGGCGCCGGCACGCGACACTGTAATGGCGGCGGCGCGGACGCCGAGGGCCACGCAGGCATGGACCTGGTCCTCCCCAAGATTGGCGACGGCTTGCTTGGTGAGAAGGCCTTGCCGGTATAGGCCCACCAGCACGCCGGCATTGACCGTATCGCCTGCGCCCACCGTATCCGCCACGGTGACCTTGACGCCGGGAACGCTGATTTTGCCGCGCAGCGTATAGGCATCGGCCCCTGAGGCACCGCGCGTGATGATGATCAGCTTCGGCCCGCGCGTCAGCCAGTCGGCGGCGATTTTATCGTGTTCGGTGCCTTCCCCGAACCAGGCGATATCCTCGTCGGACATTTTCACGATATCGGCCATGGCGATCATGCGGCGCAGTCGCGCCAGATGCTTTTCGCGGTCGGCAATGAAGCCGGGACGGATGTTCGGGTCGAGCATGATGACCCGGCGTCCCGCCTCGCGCGCCATCAATGCCTCATAGGTGTTGCCGCAGGGCTCGGGGATAAGGCTGATCGCACCGAAAAGCAGTGCCGAGACACGGTCGTCGAGCTCTGGCAGATCGGCCTCGGTCAGCATCCGGCCCGCCGTGCTCTCGTCATAGAAGGCGTAGCTCGCCTGGCCATTGACGAGGCGCACGAAGGCAAGCGTCGTCGGGCGGTCGGCGGTGGCGCAGAAGGAAATGTCGACATTCGAGCGTTTGAGCGCCTCGCGCAGGATATCGCCGAGAAAATCCGAGGAGAGACCGGAGAAGAAGCCGGCCGGCGCGCCCAGCCTGCCGATGGCGATGGCCGTGTTGAACAATGCTCCGCCCGCATGCGGCACAAAAGCCGCCTGGCCATCCGCCGTTTCGCGCGGCAGCATGTCGATCAACGCTTCGCCGCAGGAAAGGATCATGCGGGTTCTCCTCTCTGATATCCGTTCGGGTGGATATCTAAACCGATTGAATTGAGAAAAGCGCTAAACTTTTTGCGCCTTTCAAGCAACATGGAAAATGCCGCGCGCAAGCTATACGTGCTGCCCGCCATTGATATGGATTTCCGATCCGGTGACATAGGAGGAGGCTTCCGTGCACAGGAAGTAGATCATCTCGGCCACCTCCGAAGTCTGGCCGAGGCGGCGCAGCGGCAGGCGCTCGATGAGCTTTTCGGTGCCGGGTGACAGGATGGAGGTTTCGATTTCGCCCGGCGCGATGGCATTGACACGGATGCCGTGCGGCCCGAAATCCGACGCCATCTCGCGCGTCAGTGCGGCGAGCGCTGCCTTCGACGTCGAATAAGCGGTCCCGGCGAAAGGATGCACCCGGTTTCCCGCGATGGATGTGACATTCACCACCGAACCCTGCGCCGCCTCCAACTCCTTGAAGAGGCCGCGCGCCAGCATGATCGGTGCGAAGAAATTGACCTGGAACACGTCGCGCCAGACCTGCATCGGCGTCTCGATGGAATTGAGCCGCCGCCCGCCCTCCGCCTTGGGCGATATGCCGGCATTGTTGACCAGCGCGTAAAGCTTGCTGCCCTCCGCTTCCAGCCGCCGGCGGATCTCCGAAATACCGCGGCCGATATTCTCGGCGTCGGAAAGATCGATCTTGATGTGATCTTCCGGCCCGGCGGGCCATGGACAATTCTCGGAGAAATCCTGCCGCGAGCAGGTGATGACGCGCCAGCCGGCGCGCGAGAAGCGTTTGACGGTCGCATGCCCGATGCCGCGGCTCGCTCCGGTCAGTACAAGCGTCTTCTTGGTGGTGTCGGTCATGTAAGGGTGCCTCGTTGGTGTCTTTTAATAGACGATGCCGCTCAAGATTTCGAGGCCATTGATTGCAAATAGGAAATCATCGAACGCAATGAACACGAACGGGCGCACGAAGACGCTGTAAGTGATTGAATTTGCGCATCGTATGCTTCGAAAACAGATTCCGGTTTTCGGTCCGATGCGCTAGGTTGCTGCTCGAATGGAGGAGGAATCATGCCGGACTACGTACTCGCAATCGATCAGGGAACCACCTCGAGCAGGGCCATCGTCTTTGACGGCGACCGCAGGGTCGTCGGCCTCGGCCAGCAGGAATTCCCGCAGATCTATCCGCGGTCGGGCTGGGTGGAGCATGACCCGGAGGACATATGGCGCTCCGTCGTCGCGACCTGCGGCGAAGCGATCCGCAATGCCCATATCGAGGCGGGACAGGTCGGCGCGCTGGGCATCACCAACCAGCGCGAGACGGTCGTCGTCTGGGAGAAGGCGACCGGCAAGCCTGTCCATAACGCCATCGTCTGGCAGGACCGCCGCACCGCCAATTTATGCCGCAGGCTGAAGAAGCAGGGCCTGGAGAAAATGGTCACCGGCAAGACCGGCCTGCTGCTCGATCCGTATTTTTCCGGCACCAAGCTTTCGTGGCTCCTGAGCAATGTGCCGGGCGCGCGGGCAAGGGCGCGCAAGGGCGAGCTTCTCTTCGGTACGATCGACAGCTTCCTGATCTGGCGCCTCACCGGCGGCAGGAACCATGTGACGGATGCGACCAACGCGGCACGTACGCTTCTTTTCAATATCGCCGAAAATCGCTGGGACGAGGAATTGCTCGAGCTCTTCGATATTCCCGAGGCGATGCTGCCGGAGGTCAAGGACTGTGCCGCCGATTTCGGCAGCACCGATGCGGAAATCCTCGGCGCGGCGATCCCGATCCTTGGCGTGGCGGGTGATCAGCACGCCGCCGTCATCGGGCAGGCCTGCTTCGAGCCCGGCATGATCAAATCGACCTACGGCACCGGCTGCTTCGCGCTCATCAACACCGGCTCGGAAATGGTGCGCTCGAAGAACCGGCTGTTGACCACCATCGCCTATCGCCTCGATGGCCGCACGATCTATGCGCTGGAGGGCTCGATCTTCATCGCCGGCGCGGCGGTGCAATGGCTGCGCGACGGGCTGAAGATCATCGGCACGGCGGCAGAATCCGGCAAGCTCGCCGACAGCGCCGATCCAAGTCAGGACATTTATATGGTCCCGGCATTTGTCGGTCTCGGCGCGCCACACTGGGATGCGGATGCACGCGGTGCGATCTACGGCCTGACGCGCAATTCCGGTCCGGCGGAATTTTCCCGTGCCGCGCTCGAATCGGTCGCCTACCAGACCCGCGACCTGCTTGAAGCCATGAAGAAGGATTGGAAGGCGTCGGACCGCAAGACGGTGCTGCGCGCCGATGGCGGCATGGTGGCCTCCGACTGGACCATGCAGCGCCTTGCCGACATTCTCGACGCTCCGGTGGATCGACCGGTCATTCTGGAGACGACGGCGCTGGGTGCCGCCTGGCTCGCCGGATCGAAGGCGGGAATCTGGCCGAAGCAGGCGGAGTTCTCCAAGAGCTGGGCCTTGGAAACCCGCTTCCTGCCGAAGATGGACGACAAGACACGCAAGGCCAAGATCGCCGGCTGGAAAAATGCGGTCCGGCGGACGCTGACGGTATAGGCTGTCCGCATTCAAATAAAACGCTGGCACTTGTAATACACCCCCCTCTGCCCTGCCGGGCATCTCCCCCACAAGGGTGGAGATTGACTGACGCAGCTCTGGCTGTTCATTCTTCAACGTCTGCGATTGGTGCGGACCTTGATGAAAGCCAATCTCCCCCCTTGTGGGGGAGATGCCCGGCAGGGCAGAGGGGGGTGTAAGAAGCGCTACCTCGCCAGTTTTCCTTGGAAAAGCAAAAACCGGCCTCCCGTCCTATTCGGCGTTGCCCATGATCAAATCCAGCAGCGTCGTCGACTTGCGATTGGGCTGCAGGCCGTCGCCGACATTGCCGGGCGGCACAGGGCCGCGTGAGGCGACGGGGGCGCTGTCGATCGTGCCGGTCGGGGCGGCGTCGGGTGCGGGCGGCCAATAGCCGTCATCACCGTTGGCAACAGGCATATCGCCCGCCGGGTTGTTCGGATCATAAGGGGATGGTGCATTCGAATCAGGCAGTTCGTCGCTGCCGCCCGGCAGTACGTTCTCGATATTGTAATTGCCGGGAAGTTCGGCGACCGGGACGCCCTTATGCGCCGCGACCATGAATGCCTTCCACGCCAGCACCGGTAGCGAGCCGCCGCTGACATGCTTCATCGGCGTGCCGTCATCATTGCCGAACCAGACGCCGGTGGTCAGGTTCGCCGTATAGCCGATGAACCAGGCATCGCGAAAATTCTGGCTGGTGCCGGTCTTGCCCGCTGCCGGCCAGCCGAACTTCCCCCTTTTTGCCGTTCCGTCTTCCACGGTCCGGCGCAGCATGGCGTTCATCATGCCGACATTTCTCGGGTCGATGACGCGCTCGCCGCCGCTTTGCGTGTTCTCGTAGAGCACCTTGCCATCGGAATCGGTCACGCGCTTGATGATGTGCACCGGCGCTTTGTAGCCGCCATTGGCGAAGGGGGCGAAGGCATCCGTCAGTTCAAGCAACGTCACCTCGGACGTGCCGAGCGCCAGCGATGCATTGGCCGTCAGCTTCGACTGGATGCCGAGACGGTGGGCCGTATCGACGACCGTCTGCGGGCCGACCTCCATGACGAGCTGGGCGGCGACGGAATTGAGCGAGTGCGAGAGCGCGGTCGCCAGCGTCACCGGGCCGAAATATTTGCCGTTGTAATTGCCCGGCGTCCATTTGCCGATCTTCACGGGGGCGTCATTGCGCACGGAGTCCGGCGTGCGGCCCTGTTCGAGCGCGGAGAGATAGACGAAGGGTTTGAATGTCGAGCCGGGCTGGCGCTTGGCTTCCGTGGCGCGGTCGAATTGGCTGTTGGCATAGTCGTAGCCGCCGACCATGGCGCGCACGGCGCCCGTCCCGTCGATGGAGACCAGCGCGCCCTGCGAAACTTTCTTCTTCTTGCCGTTGGCGGAGATCAGATCGCGGATCGCTTCCTCGCCGATCTTCTGCAGATGCAGATCGACCGTGGTATCGACGGTCACGTCGTTTTTTGTCGTGCCGATCAGCGCCGGCAGTTCCTGCATCACGCGGTCCGCGACATAGTTTTCCGAGCCGGACCAATAGGCGGCGGCGCGTGTCGCCGGCTCGCTCATCGCCACGGCCAACTCGTTGTCCTTGATCATGCCCTGCTCGCGCATGGCATTCAAAACCAGCTTGGCCCGCTCAGATGCGGCTTCCGGGTCGCGGGCCGGCGAAAGACGCGAGGGCGCCTTCAAAAGGCCTGCCAGCGTCGCCGCCTCCATCAGGTTGACGTCGCGCGCCGGCTTGTCGAAATAACGTCGCGAGGCGGCGGCGACGCCATAGGAGCCGGAACCGAGATAGACCCGGTTCAGATACATTTCGAGGATCTGGTCCTTGGAATATTTATGCTCGAGCCACAGTGCCAGCAGCACTTCCTGGACCTTGCGCTCGATGGTTCGCTCAGGCGTCAGGAACAGGTTCTTGGCGAGCTGCTGGGTTATCGTCGAGCCGCCCTGCACGGTGCGCCCGCTCATGATGTTGGCGACGACAGCGCGGGCAAGGCCGATCGGGTCTATGCCGAAATGCGAATAGAAGCGCCGGTCCTCGATGGCGATGACCGCCTGGGGAATATAGGGCGACATGTCGTGAAGGCCGACGGCCTCGCCGCCTGTCGTGCCGCGATTGGCGATGAGATTGCCACCGACATCGACGATCTTGACGTTGGGCGGCCTGTCCGGGATCGTCCATGTTGTCGTCTGCGGCATCTGTGCCGCGAAATAGATGACGATCCCGCCAAGGGCGATGCCGCCCCACAGTCCAAGCACCAGCGACCAATAGACCATGCGGCGGATAAGCCCGAAAAAGCCGCGCCGCTGGCCGCGTCCGGAATTCTTGCGGCTCCGCTTCGATCCGGCTTTTGCGGATTTGCGGTGTGTGGGCGCGGGCGCGGCGCGATCATCCTCATGAGCGCGCAAATCATCATCGGCCCGTGTTCCGCGGGCATCACCACCGAACGATGGTTCGATGCGCTTGCCCTTGTCTCCGCCTGAAGCCATACCGTTTAAAAACCCGCTTGCTGAATTCCTGTCGTGATCGACAATCCGGTTGCAGAGTAAATGCGGCGGTTTAAAGGGGTGTTAAGTCGCAATTTGCGCCATGCCGCGCGAAACCGGGTAGGGGCGTAAAGAAAAAGGCCCCGCGAGTGTCGCGAGGCCTTGATGCGGATTGTCGCGGAAGCGATCAGAATTTGTAGGCGACGCCAAGACGAATGTCGTGCGACTTGAAATCGACATTGTAGTCGTTGCCGCCGAGATCGTAATCCTCGTCGCCGAGATCGGTATAGCGATATTCGAGACGCAGGATCAGATTGTCCGTGGCGGCGTAATCGACACCGGCACCGAGCGTCCAGCCCGTCTGGGTCTTCTTGTCATCGAGGATGCTCAAACCTTCGAAGTTGGCATTGTGCTCGACTTCACCGAAGGCGACACCGCCGGCGATGTAGGGCAGGAAGCGGTCAACCGCATAACCGGCGCGGGCACGAACCGCACCCTCCCAGCGCAGCTTGGATTCGCCGGTGAAAAGATAGGTGCCGCCATTGAAGAAATCGCTTTCCTCCTGGAGATCGGCATAGTTGATGTCGGCATCGATGCCGAGAACGACGCTTGGGCTGACTTCCCAATTGTAGCCGCCATAGATGCCGCCGAGAAAGCCGTCCGGCTTCAGCTCAGCGGAAAAGTCGGCCGTATCGCCTTCGGACTTGCCCCATCCATAGCCGACCTGGGCGCCGATATATGCACCCGACCAGCTGAAGACCGGAGGCATGTACACCGGCGCGGGTTCCTGATCGTAAACGACGTCCGCTGCCTGGGCGCTGGTCGCTGCGAACAGCGCGATTGCGGAAGCTGCGATGAAATGCGAAATCTTCATGGCGTTTCTCCAGTAATTTGATGTCCCACTTATATACGCCAAGGTTGCAACGTGTCTGTAGCACAAAGGACACAGCGCCGGGAAAAGCGAGCCTGTTCCTGATGCGGACTCGTCACGAACCTGTCACGAGGTCGTGAACGGTTCAACCGCAGGCTGAGTATCGCGCGATAGCCCGTTTTGGCTGCGGGCGTCGCCTAAGCCCTTTGCAAATAAGGATTTCTCCATCATCGGCGAATATGCTACCCCTCTGTCGGCAGCACACGAAGAGAACCATGGAAAAGCAGAGGATCGACTGGGTCGATATCGCCAAGGGCATGTGCATCATCTTTGTGGTGATGATGCATTCCACCCTGGGCGTCGAAAAAGCCGCCGGTGCGGAAGGCTGGATGCATTATGTCGTCGCCTTCGCCAAGCCCTTTCGCATGCCCGATTTCTTCATGATTTCAGGATTGTTCCTGGGCCTGGTGATCGACCGCCCGTGGCGCCGCTATATCGACCGCAAGGTCGTCCACTTCCTTTATTTCTATATTCTCTGGCTGACGATCCAGTTTTTGTTCAAGGCGCCGGGCATTGCCGCTGAGGAAGGGGCAGGCGGCGTTGCCTCCGCCTATCTCATGTCATTTGTCGAGCCCTTCGGCACGCTCTGGTTCATCTATATCCTGCCGGTATTCTTTCTGGTGACGCGGCTCGTCAGGAGGGTGCCTGTCTGGCTCGTCTTCGCAGCGCTTGCGCTTTTCGAGACCCTGCCCATCCACACCGGCTGGACCATGATCGATGAATTCTGCGGCCGTTTCGTCTATTTCTTCGCCGGCTACGCCTTCGCGCCTTTCATTTTCAGCGCTGCCAACTGGTTGCGCCAGCGGCCGCTGATCGGGCTTGCCGGGCTCGCCGCCTGGGCGGCCGCCGAATACCTGCTGGTGTTCACGCCGGTACCGCCGATGCTCAGCTCATTGCTGACGCCCGAAGCCTTCATGGCCGGCGGGCGCGGCGGCTGGAGCGAATTGCCGCTCGTTTCGCTCTTCCTCGGCCTTGCCGGCGCGTTCGCGATCGTCGCGACGGCGGCGCTCCTCTCGCTCCTGGCCGAAGCCAATCCGCTGCACCGGGCGCTGAGTTGGCTTGGCGCCCATTCGATCGTCGTCTATCTCGCCTTCTTCCTGCCGATGGCAGTGGCGCGCACCGTGCTTCTCAAGAGCGGCATCATCACCGATGTCGGTACGATCTCATTCCTGACGACCGCTTCGGGCGTCGTCGGCCCGGTCATTCTTTATGCCCTGGTGCAATGGAGCGGCTATGGCCGTTTCCTGTTCAGGCGTCCCGCATGGGCCATCATCGACCGGGCGCCGCAAAAGAAAACGGCGGCTGTTGCCGCCGAGTAATCACTGTTTGTATGTGGGAGGGGGAGTTAGAGCAGTTCCTGTTTTGATGGAATCGTTCGTGTTCTCATCCCCCTCTGCCTTGCCAGGCATCTCCCCCTCAAGGGGGAGATTGGCTGACACAGCTTTCAAGGCCCGTTCTGCAAACGTTTGCGATTGGTGCCAAACATTCATGAAGGCGTAATCTCCCCCCTTGAGGGGGAGATGGCTGGCAAGCCAGAGGGGGGTGCAGTGCCCCGCCAGCGTTTCCATCTAAAAATGAAATGCTTCAACTATGCGCAAATATGTCCGTTTCATCCCAGCCCATCAGATCGAGCCTGGCGCGGGTCGGCAGGAAGCGGAAGCAGGCCTCGGCCTCCTTCGCCCGCCCATCACGCGTGAGCCTTGCCTCCAGCACATTCCTCAGGCGATGCAGATAGAGGACGTCGGACGCCGCATATTCGAGCTGTGCGGGCGAAAGCACCTCCGTGGCCCAATCGGAGGATTGCTGCTGCTTGGAAATCGGCACGTCGAGAAGTTCGCCGCAAAGTTCCTTCAGCCCGTGCCGGTCGGTATAGGTGCGGGTAAGCTTCGAGGCGATCTTGGTGCAGAAGACCGGCTGCGCCATGACGCCGAACGCATGGGCCATGACGGCCAGGTCGAAACGGCCGTAATGAAAGATCTTGGTGATCGAGCGGTCTTTCAAAAGCCGCACCAGATTGGGCGCTTTCTTCTGTCCGGGCGCGATCTGGATCACGTCCGCCGTGCCGTCGCCGGGCGAAATCTGCACCACGCAGAGTCTGTCGCGATGTGGTTTCAGGCCGAGTGTTTCGGTATCGATGGCGACGGCGTCGACCTGATAATGGACAAGGTCGGGCAGGTCGTGCTTGTGAAAGCGGATGCTCATGCGGCGGTTCCCTTAGCGAGCGCGGCAAGGATGCGCGCCCATGAGCGCTGCCCCTTGTGGAAGGATTGGAGTTCGTATTTCTCGTTCGGCGAGTGGATGCGGTCGTCCTCGAGCCCGAAGCCGACCAGCAGCGATTCCATGCCGAGCATCGACTGGAAATCCCCGACGATCGGGATCGAGCCGCCCATGGCGATCAGCACTGCGGGTTTTGGCCATTCATCCGAAAGCGCATCCTTGGCCTTGGTGAGAAGCGGTGAATCGTAGGAAAGCTGGATCGCCGGCGAGCCGCCATGCGCATCGAACTCGACCGAGCAATCGGCAGGGATGCGCGCGTGCACGAATTCGCGGAAGGATGCGCGGATCTTGTCCGGATCCTGGCTGTGGACGAGGCGGAACGAAACCTTCGCCGAAGCTTGCGCCGCGATCACCGTCTTGAAGCCCTGGCCGGTATAGCCGCCGGTGATGCCGTTGACCTCCGCCGTCGGCCGCGCCCAGGTCAGTTCCAGGACGCTTCTGCCCTTTTCGCCTGACGGAACGGAAAGGCCGATCGGCCCCAGAAAACTCTCCGCCGTGCGGCCAAGGCCTTCCCACATTTGCAGAATCTGCGTCGGCGTTTCCTCCACGCCGTCATAAAAGCCCGGCAGGGTGACGCGTCCGTTCTCGTCATGAAGATCGGCAAGGATGCGCGAGAGGATATGGATCGGGTTTGCCGCAGCACCGCCGAAGAAACCCGAATGGAGATCGCGGTCGGCGGCCTTGATGGTGATTTCCTCGCCCACCAGTCCGCGCAGGCCGACCGAGATGGCGGGGGTCTCGCGGTCCCACATGCCGGTATCGCAGACAAGCGCGAAATCCGCTTTCAATTCGTCGGCATGTGCCTTGAGAAAGGGCTTCAGTGATGGCGAACCGGATTCTTCCTCGCCCTCGAAAAGGATAGTGATGCGGCAGGGCAGGCTGCCATGAACCGCCTTATAGGCCCGGCAGGCCTCGACGAAGGTCATCAACTGGCCCTTGTCGTCGGAGGTGCCGCGCCCGGTGATGATCTTGCGGCCTTTTTCCACCTCCTCGATCGCGGGTGCAAAAGGGTCGTGTTCCCAGAGGTTCAGGGGATCGACCGGCTGCACGTCATAATGCCCATAGAACAGCGCATGCGGTGCGTCCGGCGCAGCCCCTTCATGATGGGCGACCACCATCGGATGCCCCGGCGTGTCGCGAACGCTCGCATCGAAGCCTATTGCTTTCAGATCCTCCACCAGCCATTCCGCCGCCTTGCGGCATTCGGCCTTGTAGGCGGGATCGGTTGAAATCGACTGGATTTTCAAAAGTTCGAACAGCCTGTCGAGGCTTTTGTCGAGATGGGCATCGAGATGGGAAAGAACGGGATCGAGCGTGGACATGCGCATTACCTGATTTCGATTCGCGAAGAAGAACCGCAGACTATTCCATTTTGCAGGATTGTGCACAGGGGTTACTTGGGGCGTTCTTGGGGGATATCCGCATCCGACAGGGAGTGCGAGGGGTGGCCATAAAAGATTTGACCGCTACGGTGAGGGGGATACCGCAGCGGCCAGATCATTATACTTTAAGCGGCAGCCCGGAGAGGGGGAAATGAGGCTGCCGCCTGATCCGGAAATCCAGCGGGGGACGGGCCAGAGAACCGGATATCGACATGTCGTCGATGGTTATGATTTGGTTAGATGAACGTGGCGATTCAAGGGCGCGGAACATTACATATTCGTAACAAAAGCGTGATATGGAGTTGCCCGCAATTCGCGCTGCCGGTTGCGCGCGCACTTTGGCGTGGATCGTTCCATCTCCTGACACAGACTTCATTCCATTTCTCGCGGGTTTGTTTTAAGTCTTGCCCCATGAAAAACGGCGATCACCTCTTTCTCGTTGACGGCTCGGGCTATATCTTCCGCGCCTATCACGCTCTTCCCCCGCTCACCCGCAAGAGCGACGGCCTGCCCGTTGGCGCGGTTTCCGGTTTCTGCAACATGCTGTGGAAGCTTCTCAAGGATGCGCGCAATACCGATGTCGGCGTGGTGCCGACCCATTTCGCCGTCATCTTCGATTATTCCTCGAAGACCTTCCGCAACGAGATCTATCCCGAATACAAGGCCAATCGCAGCGCACCGCCGGAAGACCTCATTCCGCAGTTCGGCCTGATCCGGCAGGCGACGAAGGCGTTCGACCTGCCCTGCATCGAGAAGGAAGGCTATGAGGCCGACGATCTGATCGCCACCTATGCCAGGCTTGCCGTGGAGGCGGGAGGCGACGTCACCATCATTTCCTCCGACAAGGATCTGATGCAACTCGTCAACGGCAAGGTGTCGATGTATGACGGCATGAAGGACAAGCAGATATCGGTCGCCGAAGTGATCGAGAAATGGGGCGTGCCGCCGGAAAAGATGATCGATCTGCAATCGCTGACCGGCGACAGCACCGACAATGTCCCGGGCATCCCGGGCATCGGGCCGAAGACGGCCGCGCAGCTTCTCCAGGAATATGGCGATCTCGATACGCTTTTGGCCCGCGCCTCTGAAATCAAGCAGCAGAAGCGCCGCGAGAACATCATCGCCTTTGCCGACCAGACAAAGCTGTCGCGCCAGCTGGTGACGCTGAAGAACGATACGCCGATCGATATCGGCCTCGACGGACTGGTGCTGGAGCCGCAGAACGGGCCGAAGCTGATCGGCTTCCTCAAGGCGATGGACTTCAACTCGCTGACCCGCCGCGTCGCCGAAACGACAGGAACGGACGCGGCCGAAATCGAGCCGGTCCCCGTCGAGACGCAATGGGGTGCCGAGGCGCATGGCCCGGATATGGAGAGTAGCCCCTCATCCGCCCTTCGGGCACCTTCTCCCCGCACGCGGGGAGAAGGAAGAGGCAGTGACGTGGATGCCCCCCTCTCCCCGTCCTTACGGGGAGAGGGTAAGGGTGAGGGGCGAAGCACCCCCGCGAATCTCGCCAAGTCCCGCGCCGATGCGGCGGTAGCCGAAAAGATCGACACGACGGCCTATGTCTGCATTCGTGATCTCGCCACCCTGCAGAAATGGATTGACGAAGCCGTCGAGAACGGGATCGTCGCTTTCGACACCGAGACCAGTTCGCTCTATCCGATGGAGGCCGAACTGATCGGCCTTTCCCTGGCGCTGGCGCCGGGCCGCGCCGCCTATGTGCCGCTGGCGCATAAATCCGGCGCGGGCGATCTCCTGGGCGGCGGAACGGTGGAAAACCAGATCCCGCTCGATCAGGCGCTTAGCCTCCTGAAGCCGATGCTCGAGGACCGTTCGGTCCTGAAGATCGCCCAGAACATGAAATTCGACTGGCTGCTCATGCACCGCTACGGCATCGATATCGCGTCTTTCGACGATACGATGCTGCTCTCCTATGCGCTCGATGCCGGACCCGGCGGGCATGGCATGGACAGCCTGTCGGAACGCTGGCTCGGCCACAAGACGATCCATTACAAGGACGTGGCGGGCAGCGGCAGATCCGCCGTCACCTTCGATATGGTCGATATCGAACGCGCCACCGCCTATGCCGGCGAGGATGCCGACGTGACGCTCAGGCTCTGGCGTGTTCTGAAACCCCGCCTGGCGGCCGAAGGTGCCGCTTCCGTCTATGAGCGGCTGGAGCGGCCGCTGGTGACGGTCCTGGCGCGCATGGAGGCGCGCGGCATTTCCGTCGACCGGCAGATATTGTCGCGGCTTTCCGGTGAACTGGCGCAGTCGGCGGCGGCGATCGAGGATGAGATCTACAAGCTCGCCGGCGAACGCTTCAATATCGGCTCGCCCAAGCAGTTGGGCGACATATTGTTCGGCAACATGGGCTTCCCCGGCGGTTCCAAGACCAAGACGGGCCAATGGTCGACGTCGGCACAGGTTCTGGAGGATCTGGCCGCCGCAGGCCATGAACTGCCGCGCAAGATCGTCGACTGGCGTCAGCTCACCAAGCTCAAATCCACCTATACGGACGCATTGCCCGGCTATATCAATCCTGAGACCAAGCGCGTCCATACCTGCTATGCGATGGCCGCCACCTCGACCGGCAGGCTTTCCTCCTCGGACCCCAATTTGCAGAACATCCCGATCCGCACGGCGGAAGGCCGCAAGATCAGGACGGCCTTCATCGCAGCACCTGGCAACAAGCTCATCTCCGCCGATTACAGCCAGATCGAGCTGCGCGTGCTGGCCCATGTCGCCGATATTCCGCAGCTCAAGCAGGCTTTCGCCGACGGCATGGATATTCACGCCATGACGGCGTCCGAAATGTTCGGCGTTCCGGTCAAGGACATGCCGAGCGAAGTGCGCCGCCGCGCCAAGGCGATCAATTTCGGTATCATCTATGGCATTTCCGCCTTCGGCCTGGCCAACCAGCTGTCGATCCGGCGCGAGGAGGCGGGGCAGTATATCCGCACCTATTTCGAGCGCTTTCCCGGCATTCGCGACTATATGGAGGCGACCAAGGCCTTCGCTCGTGAGCACGGCTATGTCGAGACGATCTTCGGACGGCGCGCACACTATCCGGAAATCCGCTCGTCGAACCCGCAGATGCGCGCCTTCAACGAGCGCGCCGCGATCAATGCGCCGATCCAGGGTTCCGCCGCCGATATCATCCGCCGCGCCATGATCCGCATGGACGATGCGCTCGCCGAAGCCGGGCTGGCGGCACGCATGCTTCTGCAGGTCCATGACGAACTGGTCTTCGAGGCGCCGGATAGCGAGGTGGACGAGACCATCGCCGTCGTCCGCCGCATCATGGAAAACGCCGCCATGCCGGCCGTCTCGCTCTCCGTCCCGCTACAGGTGGATGCGCGCGCGGCGCGCAATTGGGACGAGGCGCATTGAGGATACAGGCTCCATTTCGTATTTAAACGTAGTGCGCCCTTCACCCCCGCCCTTCGAGGCTCCCCTTCGACAGGCTCAGGGTCACACCTCAGGATGAGGGTGAAGGGTCGGCAACGCTGCAGTAGCCCTCATCCTGAGGTGTGACCCTGAGCCTGTCGAAGGGGAGCCTCGAAGGGCGAGGGCGCTTGGTGGTTCGCTCAAAAACAGGAACCGCCATAGTCATCCTGCAATTGACGCATGACGCATGAACCGTTAAACAGCGCCAAACACGCAATTTGTTTCCCGTACCGCCCGCCGCGCAATCGCTCGATCCGGAAGGATCATGCTCCAAGGCACATGGCGGTAGCGGTGATTTAGCGAAAGTCATCAATGTCCCTGCCTGCTTCCATCGCTCCGGCACTGTCCGGCGCTCTTGCCGCTCGTGGTTATACGGCGCTCACCTCCGTCCAGACCGCTGTGCTGGCGCCCGAAGCCGAGGGCGCCGACCTCCTCGTTTCGGCGCAGACCGGTTCCGGCAAGACCGTCGCCTTCGGCATCGCCATCGCGCCCACCTTGCTCGACGGCACCGAGCGCTTCGGCCAGGCCGGCGCACCCCTGGCGCTGGTCATCGCGCCGACGCGCGAACTCGCCCTGCAGGTCCGCCGCGAACTGGAATGGCTCTATGCCGACACCGGCGGGCGGATCGCATCCTGCGTCGGCGGCATGGATATGCGCACCGAGCGCCGGGCGCTGGAACAGGGCGCGCATATCGTCGTCGGTACGCCGGGCCGCCTGCGCGATCACATCACGCGCGGCGGGCTCGACATGTCGGCATTGCGGGCCGTCGTTCTCGACGAGGCCGATGAGATGCTCGATCTCGGCTTCCGTGAAGATCTCGAATTCATCCTGGGCGAAGCGCCGGAGGATCGCCGCACGCTGCTTTTCTCCGCGACCGTTCCCAAACCCATCGCCCTGCTTGCCAAGCGCTTTCAGCGCAACGCCCTGCGCATTACCGCGGCGAACGAAAAAGAGCAGCACGTCGATATCGCCTATCAGGCGATGGTCGTGCAGCCGCGCGAGCGCGAAAACGCCATCATCAACACGCTGCTGCTGTTCGACGCGCAGAATACCATCATCTTCTGCTCGACGCGCGAGGCGGTGAAGCATCTCACCAGCCGCCTGTCCAATCGCGGCTTCTCGGTCGTCTCGCTTTCCGGCGAGCTCAGCCAGGCGGAGCGCACCAACGCGCTTCAGTCGATGCGTGACGGACGGGCTCGTGTCTGCGTGGCGACCGACGTCGCGGCGCGTGGCATCGATCTGCCCAATCTCGATCTCGTCATCCATGCCGATCTGCCGACCAATCCCGAAACGCTGCTTCACCGCAGCGGACGGACGGGCCGCGCCGGCCGCAAGGGGACCTGCGTCCTGATCGTGCCGTACTCGCGCCGCCGCAGTGCCGAACGACTGTTGCAAATGGCAAAGCTCGACGCGGCGACCGTGAGCGCGCCGGGCATCGCGGCCATTCAACAGAAGAACCGCGAGCGCATCCTGCAGGATCCGGCGCTGTCGAAGCCGACGGCTGAGGATGAACTGGATTTGGTCAAGGAGCTTCAGGCGCTTTATACGCCCGAGCAGATCGCCGCCGCCTATCTGCGCCGCGAGCTTGCGGCACGTCCGGCGCCGGAGGAACTTTCCGACGCGCCCGTCCGCCCGCTGGACGGCGGCCGCAAGGGCAGTGAACGTACCGGTCGGGCGGACCGCCCGGAACGCGGCGATCATGCGGGACGGTTCGAGAAATTCGAAGGCGGCGGCGTCTGGTTCTCGCTTTCCATCGGCCGCAAGCAGCGTGCCGATCCGCGCTGGCTGCTGCCGCTGATCTGCAAGGCCGGGCAAGTGACGAAGCGTGACGTCGGCTCGATCCGCATTCTGGAAACGGAAACCCGTTTCGAGATCACCGCTTCGAAGGCCGGTGAATATCTGACCGCCATCAAGGAACGTGGTTCCGGCGAAAAGGGCGTGACCATTCGGCCCGCCGCCGACAGCGCCCCGTCTGGAGCACCTGCGCCGCGCCAGTCGAAACCATACTCGCAGGACCGGGGCGCCGAGCCGAAGGCGAAAAGCTGGGCGAAGAAGGACAATGCCAGCAAGCCCTATCGGAATGATAAGCCGGCCAAGGCGAAGAAGCCGTATTAGGGGTGTGTCATAGTTTAATTGAAACGCGGGCAGAACAACGCTCCTTGCTCTGCCGTCATTCTCGGGACAAGCCCGAGAATGACGGCCAGGGGGAAGCTGTTTCAAGTTAGTTCTGACACGCCCTCCAACAACTAACCCCTATTAATTCAATTTTTAAGAACTTGGTGGAGTCTGCAACCCAATGGGGAAATCCGTCGCAAGGGGAAAATGCGGCGGGTGGAAATTGGGGGATTGTGGAGATGTTCTTAAAGGCATCCAATAGAAACCGGCTGCGCAGCATAGAGCGGATGTATCTCGTTTGGGGTGTGACCCTCGGCGCGGTGCTCACGGTTTCGGGGTTCGTTCTCGACACGCGTTTCAGGCTGTTTATGGGGCTCGGTAGCGATGCCTGGGCGACCTTCACCGGTACGGTCATGCATTTTCTCATGCTGTTCCTGCCGTTTATCATGGGCGGGATCTTTCTCGAGCTTGGCCGCCGTCAACAACGTTTTCTCGATCAGATGCACCGGTTCGAGCAGGCGGAGGAGCTGACGCGCAAGCAGGCGCACAGCGATACGCTGACCGGGCTTTTCAACCGCACCTATCTGAGCAAGATGATGGAGGAGGGGCTTTCGACCGGGCAGTGGGAAGCCCGTCAGGCCTATGCCTATCTCCTTGATCTCGATGATTTCAAGCATATCAACGACACGATGGGTCATGTCGCCGGCGATCATGTGCTTGTCGCCGTCGCCGCGCAATTGAAGCAGACGGCCTCGGATGGCGATGTGGTGGTCCGCCTCGGCGGCGACGAGTTCTTCGTCGTGCATTTCCTCGACGGGAAGGAGCAGGATGCCGGCAGCTTTGCCGACCGCATCATTGCAGCCCTGACCAAGCCCATCCCGTTTGGCGACGCTCAGATAACGCCGAATGCCAGCATCGGCATCGCCAGGATCGGTCACGATGGCAAGACACGTTCCGACATATTGCGTTGCGCCGATCTTGCGCTCTACGAGGCGAAGGGAGAGCCGACCAGCACCTATCGCTTCTATAGCGCCGAATTGAAGCTCGTCAGCGATCGCCAGGCGGTGCTCGAAACGGAAATGCGTAAAGGCATCACCGATGGCGAGTTCGAGGTCTATTACCAGCCGATTTATTCTGTCTCGACGGGAAAATTGCGCAGTTTCGAGGCGCTTTTGCGCTGGAAACATCCACAGCGGGGCATGATTTCGCCGGTCGAGTTCATCCCCATCGCCGAGCGCTCGGGGATGATCATCCCGATCGGCTATCAGGTTTTGCGCGATGCCTGCCGGGCCGCCGTCTCGTGGCCGGATCACATTGGCGTGGCGGTCAACCTGTCGGCGGTTCAGTTCAAGGATTGCGCGCTTGTCGAGGGGATCGAGGAAACCTTGCGGGAAAGCGGGCTTTCGCCCGACAGGCTCGACCTCGAAGTCACCGAAAGTCTGCTGCTGGAGCCTTCTCCACGTGTCGTCAGCGCTATCGAGCGTTTGCGCGAACTGGGCGTGCGGCTGACGATGGATGATTTCGGAACGGGTTTTTCCAGCCTCAACAATCTGCGCCGCTTTCGCTTCGACCGCCTGAAGATCGACAGGTCGTTTACCCGCGACCTCGACAAGAGCGACAGCGCCGAAATCATCAAATCGATGATCAGCCTGTCGAAGGCGCTCCAGATGCAAGCGACCCTCGAAGGCGTGGAGAACGAGACGCAACTTGCTTTTGCCCGCAACGAGGGCGCGACCGAGGTGCAGGGATTTTATTATGCAAAGCCGATGACCGTCGTGGACGTTGGCATCCTTTTGCGTGATCATCTCGGCACGACGAAACAAGGCGGCATCGCCGCCTGAGCGGGCCGCTTCATGAAGGGCCGCACGGCCCTTCAGCCTGTTTCGCATTCAGCCTCACATATAGGGCGAAACGCACCGGCGGCGCGGGCCGTTATAGGGCTGGTAGGTGTTGTCGTAAGCCCTGTACGACCGGTAACGATTATAGCACCAGCGCACATGCGCGCTGCCGCCGCGATTCTGGTTGGCGATGGCGCCGCCGATGATGGCGCCGCCGAGGAATGCCGCTGGCGGGAACCACCAGCCATTGTGCCGGCGCCAGCCGCGACGGTGGCGGCGAGAGCCGCGATGTCCGCGGTAATAGCCGCGGCGATCGCGATAGCCGTCGCGGTCACGACGGAAATCACGCCGCGAGCCTCCCCATTTTCTTCGTAAACGGCGGTCTTGGACTTTTTGCACGTCCGGTCCAGCCGCTTCGACCTTCAGCGGCTGAATCGGGCCTGCGAGAGCGGGTGCAGCGACGATTTCAGCCGAGGAAACGGCCATCAGCGTCGCGCAGAACGCTGCAACGAGCTTCTTCATATTGCCCTCCTTTTCTCCCTTCAATGTACACGGATTTTTCCGCCATGCCCATACAAGGCGCCATCAGGGCTAAGTAGAAGGCATCGCCGGCAAGTCAAGCAGCCGCTCTTGCAGGTCGTGCCGGTTCATCAAAGCTTCATGGGAACGTCAATCGGCCGACATCGACAGGCTCTATCGCAGGAGGACGATAAACCTTGGACGCAGGAACTTTCCATGAAAGCGCTTCTTCTGTCGACGACCGCGGCGATCGTCGTGCTGATTTCCACTCAGGCTTTCTCCGAGGAGACGAGATTTCCCGCCAGGCTCGAAGCGCAGGCCATCCTGCCGGCCAATTCGATCATCAAGGCGCCGGAAGATGCGCCGGAGCACCTGCAGACCTCGGGCAAGTTCACCGCGCCGAACCGCCATCGCACCGCCGGCATCGGCACCGTCCCCGGCATGGATGGGAACCGTCCGACGGGGCCGGCCCTGCCATTCGACGGGCAGCCGCTGCAGGGCTTCTCCGGCATCAAATCGATGGGTGACGGTACCTTCTGGACGCTCTCGGACAATGGCTTCGGCAGCAAGCTCAATTCGCCCGACGCCGCTCTCATGCTGCATCACATCAAGTTCGACTGGGATGCCGGCAAGGTCGAGCCGATCGAAACCCTCTTCCTCTCCGATCCCGACAGGAAGATACCGTTCCCGATCGTGCTCGAAGGCACCGACAAGCGCTATCTCACCGGTTCCGATTTCGATGTGGAATCCATCCAGCCTGTGGAAGACGGCTTCTGGATCGGCGAGGAATTCGGTCCCTTCCTGGTCCATGTCGACCGGGCCGGCAAGGTGACGGATGTGGTCGAGACGATGGTGGAAGGCGAGCCCGTCCGCTCGCCGGATTACCCCTCCTTCACGCTGCCTGGAAATCCGACCATGAAAATGCCCGCCATCAACCTGAAGCGCTCCGGCGGCTTCGAGGGCATGGCGCGCTCGAAGGATGGCGGCAAACTCTACGCGCTTCTGGAAGGCCCGCGTTATCTCGCCGACGGTTCGGTCGAAAAATCAGGCGATAATCCGGCATTGCGTATTGTCGAGTTCGATATCGCGGGAAAGAAGTGGACCGGCCGCAGCTGGCTTTATCCCTTGAGCGAGGGCGGCCGGGCGATCGGCGATTTCAACATGATCGACGCGACCACCGGCCTCGTCATCGAGCGCGACAATGGCGAGGGCGTGGCGGCGAAGGCTTGCGCCGATCCGAAGAACCCGCAGCCGGATTGCTTCTCGACGCCCGCCAAATTCAAGCGCATCTACAAGATCGAGATGAATGACGCCAATGTCGGCGGCCCGGTTCGCAAGATCGGCTATATCGATCTGCTTGCCGTTGAAGATCCCGGCAAGAAGGCGCGCCAGGGCGGCGAAGAGGGTATCTACGATATGCCCTTCGTCACCATCGAGAATGTCGATGTGGTCGACGAGAACCATATCGTCGTCGGCAATGATAACAACCTGCCGTTCTCAGCCGGCCGCGCGCTCGATAAGGCCGACGACAATGAATTCGTTCTTCTCGAAGTGGGGGAATTCCTCAAGGCGAAGTAAGGCAGGTCAGTGAGTTCCGCAGTCCGGCCAGACGGATAGATTGGTACTTCACCACACCCCCCTCTGGCCGGCAGGCCAGAGGGGGGTGTTATAGCCCACTACCTAGAAATGAACCGCTCTAAACGTCCAGATTCGCGACATTCAGCGCATTGTCCTGGATGAACTCGCGGCGCGGTTCCACATTGTCGCCCATCAGGCGGCTGAACAGTGAATCGGCGTCGGTGGCATCGGAGACCTTGACTTGCAGCAGCGAACGGGCGTGCGGATCGAGCGTGGTTTCCCAGAGCTGGTCGGCATTCATTTCGCCAAGGCCCTTGTAGCGCTGCAGCGTCAGGCCTTTCCGCCCGGCGGCAAAGACCGAATCGAGCAGCGACAGCGGCCCGGAGATCATGTCGCTCTTGTCCTTGCGCCGCAGCACCGGCGGTGTGTCATAGATCTCGTGCAGCCGCGCTGCGTAGCGGTCGATCTGGCGCGCATCGGCGGAACCGATCAGCGCCATGTCGAGTGTCGTGACATCCTTGACGCCGCGCAGTATCCGCTCGAAGCGATAGCCGCCATCCTCGGCGACATGCCCGGTCCAGCCGCGCTCCGTCTCCTCGGCGATGAGGTTGAGACGCCGCGCGATATCGTTGGCTGCCTGTTGCGTCTTTTCGGCGTTGCTGACGGCTTCCGGATTGAGCCCGCCAGCGATCGCCGCCTGTTCGACGACATTGCGGCTGTAGCGCGTATGCAGTCCGGTGAGCAGCTGACGGACACTCAGCGCGTCGTTGATGACGGCGCGAAGATCGGCGCCGGTCCGCACTTCGCCATTGGCGAGCGCCAACGCAGTTTCCTCGAGGCCCGTTTCGATGAGGAATTCCTCAAAGGCCTCTTCGTTCTTGATATATTGCGTGGACTTGCCGCGCGAGACCTTATAGAGCGGCGGCTGGGCGATATAGAGGTGCCCGCGCTCGATCAGCTCCGGCATCTGCCGGAAGAAGAAGGTGAGCAGCAGCGTACGAATATGCGCGCCGTCCACGTCGGCATCGGTCATGATGATGATCTTGTGATAGCGCAGCTTGTCCGCGTTGAACTCGTCCTTGCCGATAGAGGTGCCGAGCGCCGTGATCAGCGTCCCGATCTGGTCCGACGACAGCATCCGGTCGAAACGCGCGCGCTCCACATTGAGGATCTTGCCGCGCAGCGGCAGGATCGCCTGGTTCTGGCGCGAGCGCCCGCCCTTGGCCGAGCCGCCGGCCGAATCGCCCTCGACGATGAAGATCTCGGATTTGGCCGGATCGCGTTCCTGGCAGTCGGCGAGCTTGCCCGGCAGCGAGGTGATGTCGAGCGCGCCCTTGCGCCGCGTCAGTTCGCGCGCCTTGCGCGCCGCTTCGCGGGCGGCGGCGGCCTCGACGACTTTGCCGATCAGGATCCTGGCTTCCGAGGGATGTTCCTCGAACCAAGTGGAAAGCGCTTCGTTGACCAGGCCTTCGACGACGGGACGCACTTCCGACGAAACCAGCTTGTCCTTGGTCTGCGACGAGAATTTCGGATCGGGAACCTTGACCGAGAGAACCGCGGTCAACCCTTCGCGGCAGTCGTCGCCGGTCAGTGAAACCTTTTCCTTCTTGGTGATGCCCGAGCTCTCGGCATAGCTAGTCACCTGGCGCGTCAGCGCGCCGCGGAAGCCTGCAAGATGCGAACCGCCGTCGCGCTGCGGGATGTTATTGGTGAAGCACAGGACCTTTTCGTGGTAGGAATCGTTCCACCACATCGCCACCTCGACGGTCATGCCGTCGCGCTCGCCCCTGATATACATCGGGTTTTCGAGAAGCGGCTTCTTGGCCTGATCGAGATATTTGACGAATTCCTGCAGCCCGCCATCGTAATGCAGCTCCTGCTCCTTGACGTCGGCGTGCCGCTTGTCGGACAGAAGGATGCGCACGCCTGAATTGAGGAACGCAAGCTCCCGCAGGCGATGTTCCAGCGTGGCATAGTCGAACTCGACCATGGTGAAGGTTTCGGTCGAGGGCAGGAAGGTGACTTCCGTTCCCGTCTCGCTGCCTGCATCGCCGGTGACAGTGAGCGGCGCGTCGGGAACGCCATGGGTAAAGCTCATCTCGAAGATCTTGCCCTTGCGGCGGATCTTCAATTTCAGCCAGACCGAAAGCGCGTTGACCACCGAAACACCGACGCCGTGCAACCCGCCCGATACCTTGTAGGAATTCTGGTCGAACTTGCCGCCTGCGTGGAGTTGCGTCATGATGACTTCAGCCGCCGATACGCCTTCGGAGTGCATATCCGTGGGGATGCCGCGGCCATTGTCGGTGACGGTGCAAGAGCCATCCGGATTGAGCGTGACGGTCACGAGCGTGGCGTGTCCGGCAAGCGTCTCGTCGATCGCATTGTCCACGACTTCATAGACCATGTGATGCAGGCCCGAACCGTCGTCCGTATCGCCGATATACATGCCGGGGCGCTTGCGCACCGCGTCCAGTCCCTTCAGAACCTTGATGGATTCCGCCCCATATTCGGGGGATGCGCCGGAGATGTTTTCCGGTGTCGTCTCGGGTATCTCGCTCATGAAAAACTTTCGTCTGTCTACCGAAAAGGCGGCGCGTGCGAAGTCCCCTCGAATCACGCGCCAACGATGAGGTTAATATAGGTGTTAAAGCCAGTTTTTCCAAATCTTTGCGGCGTTTTTACGGGGATTGACGCCGTTGTCGACAGCCGTGCTGGCCGCCATGTGGCGCGATGGTGTTTCAAGGCCTATATCTAGGTTTTTCATCGGAGTTTTCGTCCATGAGCGATATGGTGATGGGTAGCACGGGATGCACCAGGGCGGCGGGCCCCGCAAATCCTTTCGTTCCGCCCGCTCCCGTCCCGCGGGCAAAGCCGGTCGGCCGTCTCGAACTCATCCGCATCATCTATCGCAATCCGCTCGAACTGTGGGGCGAGCCCTCCTATAACGAGCCATGGATCGAGGTCGACTGGATGGGCATGCATACCATCATCGCCAACGATCCCGGCCTGATCCGCCATGTGCTGGTCGACAATGCGAAGAACTATCGCATGGCGGCGGTGCGCCAGCGTATCCTGCGCCCGATTCTGCGCGACGGCCTTCTGACGGCGGAAGGCGAGGTCTGGAAACGGTCGCGCAAGGCGATGGCGCCGGTCTTCACGCCGCGCCATATCCATGGTTTCGCCAAAGCGATGCAGGAGCGTTCTAAGGCCTTTGCCGAGCGCTATGAAACGCCGGGTCTCGTCACCGACGTCGCCCGCGACATGACATTGCTGACCTATGACATCCTGGCCGATACGCTTTTCTCAGGCGAGATTGCCGGCGAACCGGGCCAGTTCGCCAAGGAAATCGACAATCTGTTCGAGACCATGGGCCGCGTCGATCCGCTCGATCTATTGGGCGCGCCGCAATGGCTGCCACGTTTCACCCAGATCAGGGGCCGCCGTTCGCTCGCCTTCTTCCGCAAGATCGTCGCCGATACCGTTGCCATGCGAAAAGTCCGCATGGCCAAGGGCGATGACGTGCCCAATGATTTCCTGACATTGCTTCTGAAGACCGAAGGTCCGGACGGGCTGACGCGCGCCGAGATCGAGGACAATATCATCACCTTTATCGGCGCTGGTCACGAGACCACCGCCCGCGCGCTCGGCTGGACGCTCTATCTCTTGGCGGAGGCGCCCTGGGAGCGCGATATCGTCGAAGCCGAGATCGACGGCTTCATGCGCAGTGGTCCCGTGCCGCCGCACCAATGGCTGGACAGGTTGCCCCTGACCCGCGCCGCCTTCGAGGAGGCGATGCGGCTTTATCCGCCGGCGCCATCGCTCAACCGTGAAGCCGTGGAAGACGATCGATATCGTGATCTGAAGATCGAGAAGGGCTCGACAGTGCTCGCCATGCCCTGGACCATCCACCGCCATCGTCTCTACTGGGAAAACCCCGACGCCTTCATTCCGGCAAGATTCCATCCGGAAAATCGCGGCAAGATCGACCGTTTCCAGTACCTGCCGTTCGGCGCCGGCCCGCGCGTCTGCATCGGCGCGAGCTTCGCGCTGCAGGAGGGCGTCATCGCGCTGGCCGCTCTTTTATCCAGATACCGCTTCGATACGGTGAGCCAGACCAAGCCGTGGCCCGTGCAGAAATTGACCACCCAACCGCAGGGCGGCCTGCCGATGAAGGTGACGCCGCGGCGGTAAAGCTGACGGCGGCTTGATTTCCTGTGAAATTATTCTATATTTTGTTTCATGAGAAAGAGAGAAAGACAATGCAGGCTCCATCGATGATGCAAGGTTCATTCGGTCGGGAACAGCCCGAGCCGGCGTTGTCGGACCGCACATCCGTCATCGCCAAGGCGCTCATCCGCGCCGCAGACCTTCTGGGCGTCAGCGGTAAGGAGCTTGCGGCCATTGTCGGGCTCTCCGAGGCCACGCTTTCCAGGCTAAGACGCAGTGACGGCAAGGCCGCGCTGGCCGGAAAGCCCTATGAACTGGCTCTTCTGTTCATCCGCCTCTACCGCTCGCTCGATGCGATCATGGGCGGTGATGATGCGACGGCGGGACAATGGTTGCGCGCCGACAACACGGCCCTTGGCGGCAAGCCGCTGGAACGGATCAAAACCATAGATGGCCTTGCCCATGTTCTCGCCTATCTGGACGCCCGACGCGCTCCGGTCTGAGGCGCATCCGCATCAAGGGAGCTGCTGGCGGCTGGTCGAGGCGCAGCACCGCGTTTCCACCATGAAGCTGGTCGATACGCTGGACGAGCAGGCGCTTCTGGAACAGGAGCTCGAGGCCAGCAAACCGCCCTTGCCGCCGGAATGCCGGGGGCTCGATTATCTCTTGGCGACGCCTTTCCGCTATGGCCGCTATCCCGGGGACTCGCGTTTTCGCCGTGCCGGCTATTCGCCAGGTGTCTTTTATGGCAGCGAGGCAATGGAAACCGCCGTCGCCGAAACGGCCTTCTACAGGCTCCTGTTCTTTGCCGAGAGCCCGCAAACATCCTGGCCGCGCAATGCGCTGGAACTCACGGCCTTCCAGGCGAAATTCGCAAGCGATGCCGCAATCGACCTGACGGCCGGGCCATTCGTGAAGGACGAGGCGCGCTGGATGCATTTGACCGATTATTCCGCTTGCCTCGATCTGTGCGATGCGGCGCGGGTCGCGGAAATCGGCCTCATCCGCTACCGTTCGGTGCGCGATCCCAAGGGAGGCGCGAATGTCGCCATTCTCTCCTGCCGCGCCTTCTCGAGCCCGCGTCCGATACGCTTCGCCACCTGGCGCATGATGTTTTCCGATTATGGCGTCAGCGCGCTTTGCGACATGCCGGAACTGCGGCTTGGCTTCCCGAAAGCTGTGTTTGCCGCCGATCCACGCGTCGGACGGTAGCCGTCTATCCCTTCAGCCGTTCCGCATGCCAGCCAATATGGTCGGCCATGAAGGTCGAGATGAAGAAATAGGAATGGTCATAGCCGTCGCGCATGTTGAGCGTCAGCGCAATGCCTGCCTTGCGGCATGCGTCCTCTAGGAGCCATGGACGCAAGCCGTCATCGAGAAAGCCATCCGCCGTGCCCTGATCGACCAGCAGTTCCGGCACGCGGTAGCCATCCTCGATCAGAAGCGTCGAATCATAGGCGCGCCAGGCCATCTCGTTCGGCCCCAGATATTTCTCGAAGGCGGGCTGCGACCAGCCGGCGGTCGAAGGCTGGACGATCGGCGCAAAGGCGGAAACCGATTTGAAACGGCCGGGATGTTTCAGCGCGAGCGTGATGGCGCCATGTCCGCCCATGGAATGGCCGAAGATGCCCTGGCGCGTCAGGTCGACGGGAAAGTTCTGCGCCACCAGCGCGGGCAATTCCTCGGCGATATAGGTCGCCATGCGGTAATGGGCGGCATAGGGCGCTTGCGTGGCGTCGAGATAGAAGCCGGCGCCGCTGCCGAATTGCCAATTGTCCTTTTCATCGGCAATGGTTTCGCCGCGCGGGCTCGTGTCGGGGCAGACGATGGCGATGCCGAGTTCGGCCGCCGCCCGCCGATATTCGCCCTTGTCCATGACGTTTTGATGCGTGCAGGTGAGGCCTGAGAGATACCACAGCACCGGCACGGGACCCTTCGCCGCCTGCGGCGGCAGGAATACGGCGAATGTCATGTCGCAGGCGCAGGCCTCGCTCTTGTGGCGGTAGACGCCCTGCGTGCCTTCGAAGCTCTTTGCGGTCGAGATGGTTTCAAGTGTCATCGGCCCTCCCTTCATTGCTAGGCTGTAAGACGCATGTCGATATGCGGAATGCCGTCCTTGATGATTTCGTCCGAGATAGGCGTGAAGCCGACCGAACCATAAAATGTCCTGAGATGGCTCTGTGCGCACAATTCGATATCGAGGCCCGGAAAGCGTTCCCGGCAATGCGCGATGGCCTCAAGCATGATCTTCTCGCCGAGTTTCCTGCCGCGATGGCCGGGCGCGACGATCACCCGGCTGATCCGTGGCAAACCATCGCCCGCGGGAGCGAGCACGCGCAGATAGGCTGCGAGATCGCCATCGTCCAGCACATGCAGATGCTGTGCATGCAGATCCTTGCCGTCCAGTTCCGGATAAGGACAGTTCTGCTCGACGATGAAGGTATCGACGCGCAACTTCAATATGGCATAGAGATCGCGGAGGCTGAGCGCATCGAACTCGCTCCAGACGAACTGTAGCTGCGCCTCGGCCATCAGTAAACCACGACAGAACGAATCGACTTGCCCTCGTGCATCAGATCGAAGGCGGTGTTGATTTCTTCGAGCGGCATGGTGTGGGTGATGAGCGAATCGATATCGATCTTGCCCTCCATGTACCAGTCGACGATCTTCGGCACGTCGGTGCGGCCGCGCGCGCCGCCGAAGGCAGAGCCCTTCCAGACGCGGCCCGTGACCAGTTGGAACGGACGCGTGGAAATCTCGGTGCCCGAGGGAGCGACGCCGATGATGATCGATTCGCCCCAGCCGCGATGGCAGCATTCCAGCGCCTGGCGCATGGTGTGGACATTGCCGATGCACTCGAAGGAGAAATCCGCGCCGCCGCCGGTCAGATCGACGATCGCCTCGACCACCTTGTCGCGGCCGACCTCGTCCGGATTGACGAAATGCGTCATGCCGAATTTCTTCGCCATTTCCACCTTGGCCGGGTTCAAATCGACGCCGATGATCTTGTCGGCACCGACCATGCGCGCGCCCTGGATCACATTGAGCCCGATGCCGCCAAGGCCGAAGACCACGACATTGGCGCCCGGCCAGACCTTGCCCGTGTAGACCACCGCGCCGATGCCGGTGGTGACGCCGCAGCCGATATAGCAGATCTTGTCGAAGGGAGCGTCCTCGCGCACCTTGGCGAGCGCGATCTCCGGCAGGACGGTGAAATTGGAAAACGTCGAGCATCCCATATAATGGAACACCTCGCCGCCATCACAGGAAAAACGCGAGGTGTGATCGGGCATCAGGCCCTGTCCCTGCGTGGCGCGGATGGAGGTGCACAGATTGGAGCGCTGCGACAGGCAGGTTTTGCACTGGCGGCATTCGGGCGTGTAGAGCGGGATGACGTGATCGCCGACCTTGACCGATGTGACGCCGGCGCCGATTTCGCGCACGATGCCTGCGCCCTCATGGCCGAGGATCGCCGGAAACTTGCCTTCCGAATCGAGGCCGGAAAGCGTATAGGCGTCGGTATGGCAGATACCCGTCGCCATGATCTCGACCAGCACTTCCCCGGCCTTCGGCCCGCCGATCTCGACGGTTTCGATGGTGAGCGGCTTGTTGGCTTCCCAAGCCACGGCTGCGCGAGATTTCATGACGATACTTCCCTTCCAGTTCGATATTATTCCAAGGCGCCTATTTGAGATAGGTGCGCAAGATCCGCATGATGTCATCGATTTCGGCATCGGGGTCGCTCACGGCCCGTTCAGCAATCGCTTCCCGCGTTTTCCCGAAGGTTTCGCGAAAATGGGTTTCCAGCACTTCCGCCATCAGCCCGTTGGCCGCTCCGCGCAGCGCCGCAATCTGCTGGAGAAGTGCACTGCATTCCGTGCCTGCCTCCACCGCGCGCTCAAGCCCTTCGGCTTGCCCGCGAATGCGGCGCAGGCGCGTCAGCGCGCGCTTCTTGTCTGCCAGTGAATGCGGCATTGGATCTCCCGAATGCAATAAACGGTACATACTGTAGGGGAGTATGTCAACGGGTTCGGTCCGCCTTTCCATTCATAGTGGAACTGTTGTATCGGTGTGCGCCTTGTTGACCCGGCCCTATCAGTCGATACACCCATGGAGCACGGTTTGCCAGACCTGCCGAGCCTGCCTGTAACCGAAGCCTTGCCCGCGCTCGACCAAGCGCTGGAAAGCGGCAATGCGGCTGTGCTCGTCGCCCCGCCCGGCGCGGGCAAGACCACGCTGGTGCCGCTGCATTTTCTCGGCGCGTCATGGCGCGGCGATGGCATGATCGTGCTTCTGGAGCCGCGCCGTATCGCTGCCCGTGCCGCCGCCCGCCGCATGGCGTTGCTTTTGGGCGAGGAGCCGGGCGGAACCGTCGGCTATCGCATGCGGCTCGAAACGAAAACCTCCGCCCGCACGCGCATTCTTGTCGTCACCGAAGGCGTCTTCGCGCGGATGATCCTCGACGATCCCGATTTGAAAGGCGTTTCCGCCGTCCTCTTCGACGAATTCCACGAACGCAGCCTCGATGCGGATTTCGGCCTGGCGCTGGCGCTCGATGTGCAGGCAGCACTCAGGCCCGATCTGAAGCTCGTCGTCATGTCGGCAACGCTTGACGGCGCGCGCGTGGCAAGGCTTCTGAACGATGCGCCGGTGATCGAGAGCGCCGGCCGCTCCTTTCCCATCGATATACGCTACCGCGAGCGCAAACCCGACGAGCGCATCGAGGATGCGATGGCACGCGCCATCCGCGAGGCGCTTGCCGAGGAGACGGGCAGCATCCTCGCCTTCCTGCCTGGCCAGGGCGAAATCGAACGCACGGCGCGGCTTCTCGCAGACCGTCTGCCCGCCGATGTGATCCTCGCACCGCTCTATGGGGCGATGCAGGGCCGCGATCAGGATGCCGCCATCCGCCCGGCACCGGCGCGCAAGCGCAAACTGGTGCTGGCGACGTCCGTGGCGGAAACCTCGATCACCATCGACGGTGTTCGCGTGGTGGTCGATTCCGGCCTGGCGCGGCTGCCGAAATATGAGCCTTCCACCGGGCTGACGCGGCTGGAGACGGTACGCGCCGCGCGCGCCGCTGCCGACCAGCGCGCCGGCCGCGCCGGGCGCACCGAGCCGGGCATCGCCATTCGCCTGTGGCATTCCGGCCAGACCGCCGCCCTGCCGCCCTTCGCGCCGCCTGAAATCCTCGAAGCCGATCTCTCCGGCCTGGTGCTCGATTGCGCGGCCTGGGGCGTCGCAGACCCCGCCACGCTCGCCTTTCTCGATCCGCCGCCGGCGCCCGCGCTCACCGAAGCGAAGGCGCTGTTGAAGCGTCTCGGCGCGCTCGACGGCGATGGCCGGCTGACCGCCGATGGCGAGGCGATGCGCGCGCTGGCGTTGCCGGCCCGGCTCGCGCACATGATCGTTGCCGCCGCAAGGCGCGGCGAGAGCGGCCGGGCTGCGGAACTGGCGATGCTTTTGACCGAGCGCGGGCTCGGCGGCAATGACGTGGATCTCGATGTCAGGCTTTCCCGCTTCCATCGCGACCGAAGCGACCGCGCCATGCGGGCCAAGGGACTGGCAAAGCGCCTCGGCTCGGCGGTACGCTCGGCCTCTTCTTCGGGCGAGCCGTCCTCCGCCGGACGCCTGCTTCTCGATGCTTATCCCGACCGGATCGCCAAGGCGCGCGGCGCAGCCGGACAATTTGTGCTGGCAAACGGCAGGGGAGGCGAGGTCGATCCGGCCCTGCCGCTGTCGCGCGCCGGATGGCTGGTCGTCGCCGATCTCACCGGGCGGGCGGAGCGGACCCGCATTCTGGCCGCAGCCGAGGTGAGCGAGGAGGATATCCGCGCGGTGCTTGGGGCCCGTGTCGAAAGCGGACGCCAGATCGTCTATGATCCCGAAAAGAATGCCCTTCGCGCCCGCGAGGCGACCCGCATCGGCGCCATCGCGCTCTCGGAGCGGCAATTGCCCGCCCCATCCGGTGAGGACGCGGATAGGGGCGTCATCGAGGCGGTGCGCCAGCACGGGCTCGCTATTTTGCCATGGAGCAGGGAGGCGGAAATCCTGCGCCGCCGGCTTGGCTGGCTCAATCGTGGCTTGGGAGATCCCTGGCCGTCCATGGAGGACGATCATCTTCTCGCAACCCTCGATGACTGGCTTTTGCCGTTCCTTACGGGCGCGGCGCGGCTTGACCGCATCCCGCCTTCAGCGCTGATGAATGGCCTGCGTTCCCTGGTGCCGTATGATCTGCAACGGCGGATCGATGCATTGGCGCCCACCCATTTCGAAGTGCCGACGGGCTCGCATATCCCGATCCGCTACGATGCCGACGAGCCGGTGATCGCCGTGCGTGTGCAGGAGCTTTTCGGCCTCGCCACCCATCCGGCCATCGCCGGGGGCAAGGTGCCGCTGCTGCTCGAACTGCTATCGCCCGCGCATCGCCCGATCCAGATCACACGCGACCTGCCCGGCTTCTGGCGTGGCTCATGGGCCGATGTGCGCACCGACATGCGCGGGCGATACCCACGGCATGTCTGGCCCGAAGACCCGTTCGCAGCCGACCCGACCCGGCGCGCCAAGCCGCGTGGGCAATGATCACGAAAACGGCGGATCGAGGCGCAGCGGTATGTTCTTGCGCGAGACGAACGCTTTCCCGCATAAGGAAATGCCAGAAAGATGAAATGATGAATCCTGATTTCAGCAATCGCGCCTCCTACCTCTCGCGTCGGCTCAGGCTGACGACGCTGGTGCGCCTGCGCTGGCTGGCGATTGCCGGGCAGACGGCGGCCGTCCTGTTCGTGATGCTCTATCTGCAATTCCCGTTTCCGGTCAGCATCTGCTTTGCGCTGATTGCCTGTTCGGCATGGCTGAACCTGTTCCTCTCCTTCCGCTATCCGGTCAATCACCGCCTGCAGCCGGGAACGGCGATCGCCGTCCTCGCCTTCGACCTGTTTCAGCTTGCCGGCCTGCTCTATCTGACCGGCGGACTGCAAAATCCCTTCGCGGTACTGATGATCGTGCCGGTCATCATTTCCGCCACCTCGCTGCCGGGGCGCAGCACCATGGTGCTCGGCGTTCTCGTCATCGTCTGCACCACGTTGCTGGCCTTCGAGCATCGTCCGCTGCCCTGGTAT
This sequence comes from Phyllobacterium phragmitis, assembly GCF_002980495.1. Taxonomy (GTDB): domain Bacteria; phylum Pseudomonadota; class Alphaproteobacteria; order Rhizobiales; family Rhizobiaceae; genus Paramesorhizobium; species Paramesorhizobium phragmitis. The sequence goes on along the minus strand of NZ_PVBR01000007.1, from coordinate 164,627 downwards.
CCCGGCGTGCAGATGACGCTGCCCTTCCTGCTGATCGCGGGTGTCTGGTGCGCCATCGTCTCGGCGCTGGTCTTCACCGGCGTCTATGCCTACCGCATCGCCGAGGAGGCGCGGCAATTGGCCGATGCCCTGACCGCCACCGAGCTGGTGCTGCAGCGCGAGCAGCATCTTTCGGCGCTGGACGGCCTCGCCGCCGCCGCCGCCCATGAACTCGGCACACCGCTCGCCACCATTGCCCTGGTGGTCAAGGAGATGCAGCGCGCCCTTTCGCATGACGACCGTCTGGCCGACGATGTGGAGCTTCTGCGCTCGCAGACGCAGCGTTGCCGCGAGATCCTGCAGCGGCTGACCAGCCTGTCGTCGGAGGGCGAGGAACATATGTCGCGCCTGCCGCTTTCCTCGCTGATCGAGGAGGTGATCGCACCGCATCGCAATTTCGGCATCCTCATCGACGTCAGCAAGACGGGCGGAGAGGGACCGGAGCCGGTGGCGCGGCGCAACCCCGGCGTCATCTATGGTCTGGGCAATCTGATCGAGAATGCCGTCGATTTCGCCCGTGTCAAGGCGAGTGTGACATGGGGCTGGACAGACAATACGGTGCAAATCACCATCCTCGACGATGGCCAGGGCTTCACGCCGGATATTCTCGACCGCATCGGCGAGCCCTATACGACGAGTCGCGAGGCGAGCACCAATGGCGGCGGGCTTGGGCTCGGCCTGTTCATCGCCAAGACGCTGCTGGAGCGTTCCGGCGCCCAGATCAGCTTCCACAATCGCAGCGATCCGGGGCAGGGCGCCGAGGTGCGGGTGGTCTGGCCACGCGGCGCTCTAGAGGAAAATATCGTCTGAAATTCCGACCAAAATTCAATGCCTATTTGACTTTTTGACGCAGGCCAATCAATAAGGGGCGAAAGAAAAGACGAGTAGGAAACAACCTGATGGAAGACGCAGATCAGGACAATGCCGGCACGATCGGCAACGATCCTTCCCTTCTTCTGGTCGATGATGACAAGCCGTTTCTGCAACGTCTTGCGCGCGCCATGGAGAGCCGTGGTTTCCAGGTCACGACAGCCGAATCCGTCGAGGAAGGGATTGCGGCGGTCAGGCATTCAGCCCCCGCCTATGCCGTGGTCGACATGCGCCTTGCCGATGGCAACGGTCTCGATATCATCGAGGCTATCCGCAGCCGCCGCGAAGATACCCGCGTCATCGTCTTGACCGGTTATGGCAATATCGCCACGGCGGTCAATGCGGTGAAGCTCGGCGCGATCGATTATCTCTCGAAGCCGGCGGATGCCGACGAGGTCTTCGCGGCGCTCACCCGGCGCGCCGGTGAAAAGGTCCCGCCGCCGGAAAATCCGATGTCGGCTGATCGCGTGCGCTGGGAGCATATCCAGCGGGTCTATGAGATGTGCGACCGCAACGTCTCGGAAACCGCGCGTCGCCTCAACATGCACCGCCGCACGCTCCAGCGCATTTTGGCCAAACGAGCGCCGAGGTAGGTAAGGGAGTAAGGGAATAGGGGAATAGGGGAATAGGGGAATAGGGGAATAGGGGAATAGGGGGTATATTTCCTTACTCCCTTACTCCCTTACTCCCTTACTCCCTTACTCCCTTACTCCCTTACTCCCTTACTCCCTTACTCCCCTATATCCACATCCGGCATGCTGATGCCCGAAAGCTCGGCAAGCGTCAGCCGTGCGGCGCTGGTGCGTGCGAAACGCAGCGTCATCGCCTTGCGCGTCGCCGCCGCCAGCCGGTGTTCCGGCGCATCGCGCAGAATTTCCGCGCCATAGCCGTCGGAGAGGATGAAACCGCACTCCTCGGGGAAGATATCGCTCGGCACGCCCGGATGGGTGGCGAAGAACAGCCTGTCGCAATGGGCCCGGTAGATCGGCCATTTGCGGTCCGCCTTCCAGTCCTCGATCGAGGATTTGATCTCGACGATCCAGATATCGCCGCTGCGCGTCAGCGCGACGAGATCGGCGCGCCGTCCCGAGGCAAGCGGCAGTTCAGGTGTCACGGTCAGCCCCATCTCAAGGAACAAACGCTGCACGCCGCGCCGCACGAGCATGGCGTTTTCCGACTGGCGGCCATCGGCGAGCGGATGGGTCTGATGGGGAATCACGATCGGCATGGCGCTATTTTGCGCCAAAGAGACGCGCTCCGTCTACTGCGTCGCCAAACGCTTCCAAATTGCCGCCTCATTCCTAGGCTCGGGCAAGCATAATTGTATTTTCGACAATCACAAATGTGGCTTTTTCGCGCCCCGACGGGTTCGCGGAAGGTGAAAATGTGGAAAACTCGCATTACGGTTAATCCACGGTTAATAATGCCGGTAATACATTGGTGCTATTGGAAGGGCGATTCGCCCGTATCGGATATTGCAGACGAGGGGAAATATATGAATATCAAGCCGTTGCTGGTGGCTTCCGGGCTGATTGCCGCAACCGCCCTTGCCGGGTGTTCGACAGTCGGCGGAACCTTCTACACCGCGTCATATGCCTCTGTAACGGATGCGGGCTACAAGCTCCCCGCGATTCCGAAGACAAAGGTTCCGTCTCAGTACCTTCGCCAGATCGTGAAATACGAGACAAGCGAAGCGCCGGGCACGGTGATCGTCGATACGTCAGCGAAATTTCTCTATTTCATCATGCCGGACGGCAAGGCCATGCGCTATGGCATCGGCGTCGGCAAGCAGGGCTTCGAATGGTCGGGCACGGCGCGCATCGCGATGAAGCGCGAATGGCCGACGTGGACGCCGCCGGCAGCGATGATCAGGCGCCGGCCGGAATTGGCGCAGTATCGCGGCGGCATGAAGCCCGGCCTGCAAAATCCGTTGGGCGCCCGCGCGCTTTATCTGTTCAGGGGCGGCCACGATACGGGCTATCGCCTGCATGGCACACCGGAATGGTGGTCGATCGGCAAGGCGATGTCGTCAGGTTGTATTCGCCTGTTGAACCAGGACATCATGGATCTCTACAACCGTGTGGATATCGGCGCGAAGGTGATCGTGAAGTAGGTTCCGCCCCCCCCCTGGAATGCGAAAAGGCCGCTGAAAGCGGCCTTTTTATATCAGTGGTGGTCTTATCAGACCGATTCGACGTGCTGCACTTCAGGCACGAAATGCCGCAGCAGGTTCTGGATGCCGTGCTTCAGCGTTGCCGTCGAGGACGGACAGCCGGAGCAGGCGCCTTTCATGTGCAGATAGACGGTTCCCTTTTCGAAACCGCGGAAAGTGATGTCGCCGCCGTCCTGCGCGACGGCAGGGCGCACGCGCGTCTCGATCAGTTCCTTGATGGTGCCGACGATCTCGGTATCGGCCTCGTCGAAGAACTCACCCTCGCCATGTTCGGGCACGCTGTCCTCGGTCGTGGACATGACCGGCGCGCCGGCCATGAAATGTTCCATGATCGTGCCGAGAATGGCGGGCTTGAGATGCTGCCAGTCCGGATCGTCCTTGGTGATGGTGATGAAATCATAGCCGAAGAACACACCCGTCACACCGGGCACTGCAAAGAGCTTGGCGGCAAGAGGCGATGTATTTCCCGCCGTATCGGCATTACGGAAGTCTGCCGTGCCTTCCGGCATGACCACTTTTCCGGGCAGAAATTTCAGGGTCGCCGGATTGGGCGTCGTTTCGGTCTGGATGAACATCGCGTTCTCCCGCGCTGGTTCTTGGAACTGTTCGAAAGTAGGCCTATCGGCCGGGCGGTTCAAGCCTGGCGTCAATGACGTCTGCGTGACCTATATAAGGATGTTAGGCGACGGCATCAATGTCCTGGTCTGTGAGGTTGTGCGGCACCACCGTAACCGGGACGGGAAAAGCCGCGCCGCGCCCGGCGATCGACTGTACGAGCGGGCCTGGACCTTCCTTGCCGGCCCCGGCCGCCAGCACCAGGACGGCGATGTCCTGATCTTCCTCGATCAGCCCGTGGACTTCCTCGGAAGTCTGCCCTTCACGCACGACGAGTTCCGGTTCCAGCCCCTGTTCCTCGCGCACCTTGGCGGCGAACTTGTTGAGCGTTCCCTGGGCCCGTTCCTCGGCTTCCGCGCGCATGATGTCGCCGACGCCGAGAAACTGCTGGAAATCGACCGAATCGATCACGAACAGCAGCACCAAGGTGCCGCCGGTGTTCTTGGCGCGGCGTGAGGCATAGGCGACTGCGCGGTCGCACTCCGGCGTCTCGTCGATGACGGCGAGGAACTTGCGGCGGTGTCCGGCTTCCCGGCTGAGACGTTTTGAAACCATGCGATCAATTTGCCATTGCAAGAGGGGACCTGCAAGGACGTGATTTCCCCCGCCTCCAAGATCCCGGAAAAAAACAAACGGAGCAAGACCGTTGCTCCGTCACGCTTTCGGCCCTGCGGGGCTCAATCCTGCAGGAAACCGATGATATCGCGCACATTGCGCATGGTCGCTTCGGCGAGAACGCCGGCGCGCTCGCCGCCATCCTTCAGGACCGCATCGACGTGAGCCTGATCGGCCGAGATACGGCGCATTTCGTCGGTGATCGGCGAAAGTCGCGCCACCGCGAGGTCGGCCAGCGCCGGCTTGAACTCGGAAAACTGCCTGCCGCCGAAATCGCGGATGACGCTGGCCTTGTCGGTGCCGGAAAGTGCGGCGAATATGCCGACGAGATTGTCCGCCTCGGGCCGGCTCTCCAGCCCTTCCACATCCGACGGCAACGCTTCGGGATCGGTCTTCGCCTTGCGGATCTTTTTGGCGATCGTATCGGCATCGTCGACGAGATTGATCCGCGAAAGGTCGGACGGATCGGATTTCGACATCTTCTTGGTACCGTCGCGCAGCGACATGATCCGCGTTGCCGGACCGCCGATCAGCGGTTCGGCCAGCGGGAAGAAGCCTGAAACGGTCTCGTCGCCGACGGCCATCTCGACACCGACGCCCAGCGAGGCGATGCGGTCGGAATAGTCGTTGTTGAATTTCTGCGCGACGTCGCGGGTCAGTTCCAGATGCTGCTTTTGATCCTCGCCGACCGGCACATGCGTCGCCCGGTAGACGAGAATGTCGGCGGCCATCAGGCTCGGATAGACGAACAGCCCGGCGGACGCATTCTCGCGGTCCTTGCCGGCCTTGTCCTTGAACTGCGTCATGCGGTTGAGCCAGCCCATGCGCGCCACGCAGTTGAACACCCAGGCGAGTTCGGCATGCTGGTGCACGCGGCTCTGGTTGAAGACGATATGCTTCTTGGGATCGATGCCCGCTGCGAGGAATGCAGCCGTCACCTCACGCGTCGAAACCATCAGGTCCGCGGGATCGGGCGAAACCGTCAGCGCATGCATGTCGACGACGCAATAGATGCAGTCGTGGCTGTCCTGCAGATCCACCCAGCGCTTGATCGCTCCCAGATAATTGCCGAGATGCAGGTTTCCGGTCGGCTGGACGCCGGAGAAGACGAGCGGTTTGAAACTGTTCATGCTGGTTCCCTGAAGCTGGTGGAGAGCCGGGTGGATGATATGGTGGCGCTTTTTGGCAGAGCGATGCGCGCCGATCAAGCGGAATCGCTGTCCTGTGTTTCGTTGCCGGCTGCGCGCGGCTTGCGTTTCAGGCTGCGCCTGATCATGCCGGTATCAGCGCCGCCGAGGCCGAAGGCGAGTGCGAAATAGACCACCATGGCCGTCAATATGAGGCCGCCCAGCGTCGCAGCCCGCACGAGCAGGGGAACACCGGTGGCAAGCGAGTGGCCGAGCCATTGCGTTGCGTAATGCAGCCCCGCCGCCATGATGGCCGCCGCCAGGATAAGGCGCGGAATGCGGGTCAGGAGCGGAATGTCCTGTCCCCAATGCTTGCGCCAGACCAGCGTGGAGAAGAGCAGGATGACATTGACCCATCCGGCGACGATTTCCGCCGTCGCGATGCCGCTTGCCGCGAAAATCGGAAAAAGCGTCAGGGCGAGTGAAATGTTCACGGCCACCGAAATTCCTGCAAAGACCATCGGCGTGCGGGTATCCTCGCGGGCGAAGAAGCCGGGAATGAATGCCTTGATCAGCACGAAGGCCGGCAGGCCCAGCCCATAGATGGCGAGGATATCGGCAACGATGCGCGTGGCGTCGGGCGAAAACTGACCACGCTCGAAGAGCAGCCGCACGATCGGCTCCGACATGACGAGCAGTGCTGCAGCCGCCGGTAGCGTGAGAAACAGCGTGAACTCGACCGAGCGGTTCTGCAGATTGGCGGCTTCCTTCAGATTGCCGGAGCGCAGCGCCCGCGAAAGTTCAGGCAAGAGCACGGTCGCGACCGCGATGCCGACGACGCCGAGCGGCAGCTGATAGACGCGATCGGCATAGACCAGCGAGGAAACCGCGCCCTCCTTGCCCGATGCGATATTGGTGTTGATCAGCAGGTTGATCTGGGTGATGCCGCCGGTTATCGCCGCCGGCAGAGCGAGGACGAGCAGCCGTTTGACATTGGGCGTGAGGCGCGGGCGCCGAAACCCGATGGCGATGCCCGCATTGCGCACGGCGATCCAGACGATGGCGAGTTGCACCAGCCCCGCCGCCATGACGCCCCATGACAGACCATAGCCGACAGTAAGCGCATCGTGACCGCGATACCAGGCATAGGCGAGGACGCCGATCAGGATGATGTTGAGAAAGACCGGTGCGACGGCTGCCGCGAAATAGCGATGCAGCGAGTTGAGCATTCCGCTCATCATCGCCGCAAGCGACATGCAGGCGAGGTAGGGGAACATGATGATCGCGAGCGTCACCGTGCTCTGGAATTTCTGCGGATCGTCGGCAAAGCCCGGCGCGATCACGTAACGCACCAGGAAAGGCATCGACAGTTCCATGACGATGGTGAGGCAGAGCAGCACCGTGAAGAGGACGCCGAACACCTCCTCGGAGAAGCGCTTGGCGCCGTCGAGGCCGTGCTTTTCGATTTCCTTGGCGAAGAGCGGCACGAAGGCCGAGTTGAAGGCGCCTTCCGCGAAAAGCCGCCGAAACGTATTGGGAAACCGGAATGCCGCGTTGAAGGCGTCGGCCACCGGCCCGGTACCAAGGGCTGCCGCCATCAGCATTTCACGGGTAAAGCCGAAGAGGCGGCTCATCAGCGTACCCGAGGCGACGGTGGCGAACTTCTTCACGAGGCTCATGGGTGAGAGCCTTTCATTTTGGCGCGTGCTTGAAACACCCCCCTCTGCCCTGCCGGGCATCTCCCCCACAAGGGGGGAGATTGGATATCAGGACCGCTTTCGCCAATCGCCACCGTTGCAGGCTCCGCCATCGATGCCAGCCAATCTCCCTCCTTGTGGGGGAGATGCCCGGCAGGGCAGAGGGGGGTATCTCGCGATTCCATCAAAACAGACCACTCATTCCGCAGCCTGGTGCGAACGGCTGCTGCCGCGCGCCTGGCCGTTTTCCTTGCCCAACAGCGCCAAAAGCTTGCGCCGGACATTGGCCTGCCGTGCCGGACTGGAAATCTTGTGGCCGACGAGATCGGTGACGTAGAAGGCGTCGATCACCTTCTCGCCGAAGGTGGTGATATGCGCCGAGGCGATATCGAGCGAAAGATCCGAAATCACTCCGGTGAGTTCGGACAACAGGCCCGGACGGTCGAGCCCCTCGACTTCGACGACGGTGAACTTGTTCGACAGCGTATTGTTGATCTCGACGCGCGGCTCGAGGCGGAAGGCCTTGGCCGCGCGTTTCGGCTTGGTGCGCTTGGCCAGCATGTCAGGCAGGTGGGAGCGGCCCGACAGCACGTCCTCGATCAGCTTGCCGACACGCTCAGCCCGTCTTTTCTCGTCGTCGTCGGTTTCGAATTCGCGATTGATCAGAATGGTGTCGAGCGCCCGCCCGTCGCTCGTCGTGAAGATCTGCGCATCGACGATATTGGCGCCGGCGCCCGCACAGGCGCCCGCGATCACCGAGAGCAGGCGCGGATGGTCGGGCGAAAGCACGGTGATTTCGGTCACCGCCTCGAAGGCGTGCGGCTGCACCATCGTTGCGAGCGGCTTGCCCGATGCATCCGTGTCGCGGATGAAATTGGCATGCCGCACCTGGTCTTCCAGACTGACGGTGAGGAAATAATTCTGGTAGTGCAGATTGAGATAGGCTTCCCGCTCCGCCTGCGGCCAGGAGGAAAGGGCGGTCGCAAGCTGCGCGCGGGCGTGTTCGAAGCGGTCCTGGCGCGAGACTTCCGAAAAGCCGCCGGTCAGGAGCAGTTCGGTTTCGTAGAAAAGCGTGCGCAGGAGCTGGCCCTTCCAGCCGTTCCAGACGCCGGGGCCCACGGCCTTGATATCGCAGACCGTCAGGATCAAAAGCAGTTTCAGCCGCTCCAGCGTCTGGACGGTGTCGGCGAAATCCTCGATGGTCTTGCGGTCGTTGAGATCGCGCGACTGCGCCACCATGCTCATGGTCAGGTGCTCCTGCACCAGCCATGCCACCGTCTCGGTTTCCGCCGGGCTGAGGCCTAAGCGCGGGCAGAGCTTGCGCGCAATCTTTGCACCCGCAACCGAATGATCCTCCGGCCGACCCTTGGCGATATCGTGCATCAGCAGCGCGATATAGAGGAGATTGCGGTCCTTCTTCAGCGCCGGCATCAGCGTGTTGGACAGCGGGTGCTCATGCTCCAGTTCACCATGCTCGATCTCCGAAAGGATGGCGATGCAGCGCAGCAGATGCTCGTCGACCGTATAGTGGTGGTACATGTTGAACTGCATCATCGCGACGATCTTGCCGAAATCCGGAATGAAACGGCCGAGCACACCCGACTCGTTCATCCGCCGCAGGATGAGTTCGGGATTGCGCGGCGATGCCAGGATTTCGACAAAGAGGCGGTTGGCTTCCGGGTTCTCGCGCAGTTCGGCATTGATCAGCTTGAGCGAGCGGCTGACCTGCTGCACCGCATGGGGGTGGAATTCGAGGCCGTTTTTGTCGGCCAGATGGAACAGCCGGATGATGTTGACCGGATCGTGCTGGAAGACCTCGTCATTGGCGATGTTGATGCGGTGGTTGTCGGCGATGAAATCCTGCGTACCGGCAAGCTTGCGCTTGCGGCGCGAGAAGGTGAGGAAGATGCGGTTGAAGCCCGGAACGTGCTTGGCCTGCTCCTCCTCCAGAGCGGCACAGATGATGCGCGTCAGGTCGCCGACATCCTTGGCGACAAGGAAATAGTGCTTCATGAAGCGCTCGACATCGTGCTGGCCGGGATGCGCCGTATAGCCCAGCCGGTGGGCGATATCGCGCTGGATGTCGAAGGAGAGCCTTTCCTCCGCCTTTCCCAAGAGGAAATGCATGTGGCAGCGCACCGCCCACAGGAAATCCTCCGCCTTGTTGAACAGCTTGTGCTCGGCGCGCGACAGCACGCCTGCCTTCACCAGTTCCTCGCTCGTGCGCACGCGATAGAAATATTTGGCGATCCAGAACAGCGTGTGCAGGTCGCGCTGGCCGCCCTTGCCTTCCTTGACGTTCGGCTCGACCAGATAGCGTGTTTCACCTGTTTTGCGGTGGCGGTTGTCCCGCTCGGTGAGTTTCGCCTGGATGAATTGCGGTGCTGTCCCCTTGACCACTTCTTGATCGAAGCGTCCGGTCATCTCATCATAGACTTCACGGCTTCCACAGAGGAAACGCGTTTCCAGGATGGCGGTGCGGATGGTCATGTCCTCACGCGACAGCCGGATCGATTCATCGATATTGCGCGTGGCGTGGCCGACCTTCAGTCCCATGTCCCACAGCATGTAGAGGACGTATTCGACCACCTGCTCGCCCCACGGCGTCTGCTTGTAGGGCAGGAGGAACAGAAGATCGATGTCCGAGCCGGGCGCCAGCGTGCCGCGGCCATAGCCGCCGACAGCGACAAGCGCCATCCGCTCGGACGTCGACGGATTGGTTGCGGGATAGACGGTGGTGGTGGCGAAATCGTAGAGCGTCTCGATGATGACGTCCATCAGATGCGAGAGGCGGGTGGCGCAGAGGACACCGCCGCCATCCTTCATCAACATCGCTTCGGCGCTCGCGCGCCCATCCGCCAGCGTGGCCTTCAGCGTCTGCAACACCTGGCCGCGTATCGCCTGAGCGTCGGCTTGTCCTGCAAGGGCATCCAATTGCCCGCGCAGTTTTTCCGCATTGACGATCTGTTCAAGCTTCAGGTCTGAGGCGCTCATGGAATGGGTCCGATGGATGGATGCTTCCTATAGCGCGTTTTGGAAGGGGTGGGTATGGGGAAAGATGCCGTGGAATGCCCCTCACCCTTACCCTCTCCCCGTCAAAACGGGGAGAGGGGGGACATAGACGCTTCGCCTGTTCTTCGTGCCAAGTGCAGGGAGAAGGAAGGGGCGGCAACGTTGAAGTCCCCCTCGCCCCGCTTGCGGGGAGAGGGTAAGGGTGAGGGGCATTTCGCCTACGTCGTCGCATTATAGGCCGCGATGGCCGCCATGTTGACGATGTCTGAATCCTTCGCGCCGAGCGAGACGATCTGCACCGGCTTGTCGAGGCCGACCAGCAGTGGGCCGATGACCGTCGAACCGCCCAGTTCCTGCAGCATCTTGGTGGAGATCGAGGCGGAGTGGAAGGCCGGCATGACCAGCACATTTGCCGGGCCTGACAGGCGGATGAAGGGATATTGCTCCATCAGGATCGGGTTGAGCGCTACATCCGCGCCCATCTCGCCGTCATATTCGAAATCGACGCGGCGCTTGTCGAGGATCTTCACCGCCTCCTGGATGCGCTCCGACCGCTCACCGCCCATATGGCCGAAGGTCGAATAGGCGAGAAGCGCCACGCGCGGCACATAGCCCATGCGCCGTGCCATGCCCGCCGCCTCCTCGGCGATATCGGCAAGCTCCTCGGCATTGGGCATTTCGTGAACCGCGGTATCGGCGACAAGCACCGTGCGGCCGCGGCAAAGCGCGATCGATACGCCGATCACCTTGTGCCCCGGCTTGGCGTCGATGACGCGGAGCACGTCTTCGAGTCCCGTCGCGTAATTGCGCGTCACGCCGGTCACCATGCCGTCGGCATCGCCGAGCGCCACCATGCAGGCGGCGAAATGATTGCGGTCATTGTTGATGATGCGGTGGCAGTCGCGGAAGAGATAGCCCTTCCGCTGCAGCCGCTCGTAGAGATAATCGGCATAGACCGTATTGCGGCTCGATAGCCGCGCATTGATGATCTCGATACCCGCCTTGGCGAGATCGACGCCGGCTGTCTCAGCCGTTTCGCGGATGCGCTCCTCGCGGCCGAGCAGGATGGCGGTGCCCAAACGCTGATTGGCATAGGAGACGGCGGCGCGCATGACCTGCTCTTCCTCGCCCTCGGCGAAGACGATGCGTTTTGGCTGGCGCCGCACCCGCTCATAGATGCCCTGCAGCGTCGAGGCGATCGGGTCGCGGCGGGCGGAGAGTTCGCGCGCATAGGCTTCGAGATTGGCGATCGGCTTGCCGGCGACGCCTGAATCCATCGCCGCCTTGGCCACCGCCACCGGTATGGCGGTGATCAGCCGTGGATCGAAAGGCACGGGGATGATGTAGTTCGGGCCGAAGCGCGGGCGGTTGCCCTGATAGGCCGCCGCCACATCGTCCGGCACGTCTTCGCGGGCGAGCTCAGCCAGCGCATTGGCGGCGGCCACCTTCATCTCCTCGTTGATGGTGGTGGCGCGCACGTCGAGCGCGCCGCGGAAGATATAGGGAAAGCCCAGGACGTTGTTGACCTGGTTGGGATAGTCGGAGCGGCCCGTCGCCATGATCGCGTCGGAGCGGATGCGCGCCACTTCCTCCGGCGTGATTTCGGGGTCCGGATTGGCCATGGCGAAGATGATCGGGTTGGGCGCCATCGAGCGCACCATATCCTCCGTCAGCGCGCCCTTGGCCGAGACGCCGAAGAAGATGTCGGCTCCGTCCATGGCTTCGCTAAGCGAGCGCTTGTCCGTTTTCACCGCATGAGCGGATTTCCACTGGTTCATGCCCTCTTCGCGGCCCTGGTAGACGACGCCCTTGGTATCGCAGAGAATGACGTTCTCAGGCGTGAAGCCCATGGCCTTGACCAGCTCGATGCAGGCGATACCGGCCGCGCCCGCGCCATTGCAGACGAGCTTGGTCGTCTTCATGTCGCGCCCGGTCAGGTGCAGCGCATTGATCAGCCCGGCGACCGCGATGATCGCCGTGCCGTGCTGGTCATCGTGGAAAACCGGAATGTCCATCAATTCGCGCAGGCGGCTTTCGATGATGAAGCAGTCCGGCGCCTTGATGTCTTCCAGATTGATGCCGCCGAAGGAGGGCCCGAGATAGCGCACGGCGTTGATGAAGGCGTCGATATCGGTGGTATCGACCTCCAGGTCGATGGAATCCACGTCGGCGAAACGCTTGAACAGCACCGCCTTGCCTTCCATGACGGGCTTGGAGGCCAGCGCGCCGAGATTGCCCAGCCCGAGGATCGCCGTGCCGTTGGAGATCACCGCCACCAGATTGCCCTTCGACGTGTAGTCATAGGCGCGCGCCGGGTCTTCGGCGATGGCTTTCACCGGTACGGCGACGCCTGGCGAATAGGCAAGCGAAAGGTCGCGCTGCGTCGCCATCGGCTTGGTCGGGTTGATCTCCAGCTTGCCGGGACGGCCATTGGCGTGGAAATCGAGCGCTTCCTTGTCGGTGACCGAAGGTGCAGTCCGGCTATTGCTCTTGATGCTGGATGGATCGACGGGCATGTTCCCTCCGGGGCGTTGTTCTGTGGAGGAAAATTCGATACCGCTAGCAAGACGGTGTGTAAACAGCACAACAGGGAATAGGTATTATTCAGGTCAATCGTGTATGGCTCAATTTGCCCCTCACCCTTACCCTCTCCCCGTAAGGACGGGGCGAGGGGGACGCCAGCGTTGCCGCTTCGCCCGATTCCCCGTGTGCGGGGAGAAGGTCCCGGCAGGGGGATGAGGGGCGTTCTCCGGCATATGCGATTGAACTAAGTTCGACACATCCTAACCGGGAAACACGCATTGAACGACAAGCCGCAATTCACCGACGGGCCCCGGACGGGCGCGGACGCCTATGACGCGGGCGCGCGCCCGATGCCGATAATGACGCCTATGATGGAGCAATATATCGAGATCAAGGCTGCGAATGAAGGTTCGCTGCTGTTCTATCGCATGGGCGATTTCTACGAGCTCTTCTTTGCCGATGCCGTCGAGGCGTCGAAGGCGCTCGGCATCACGCTGACCAAGCGCGGCAAGCATATGGGCGAGGATATCCCGATGTGCGGCGTGCCGGTCCATGCCGCAGACGATTATCTGCAAAGGTTGATTGCCAAGGGCTACCGCGTCGCCGTCTGCGAGCAGACGGAGGATCCGGCGGAGGCAAGGAAACGCGGCTCGAAATCGGTGGTGCGCCGCAATGTCATCCGCCTCGTCACCCCCGGCACGCTCACCGAGGAAAAGCTGCTCGATCCATCGCAAGCCAATTTCCTGATGACGCTCGGCCGCGTCAAGGGTGCCGAGGATGGGCGCATGGCGCTTGCCTGGATCGACATTTCGACCGGCACCTTCCGCGTCTCCGAAACGGCGCCGGGCAGGCTGCTTGCCGATATCATGCGGGTCGATCCGCGCGAGTTGATCGTCGCTGAGCCGGTTTTTCATGATGAGGAACTGCGCCCGGTCTTCGACATGATCGGACGCGCGGTGACGCCGCAGCCGGCGAGCCTGTTCGACAGCGCGATCGCCGAAGCCCGCATCAAGCGCTATTTCGACGTGGCGGCGCTCGATGGCTTCGGCCAGTTTTCGCGCAGCGAACTCTCCGCGATCTCCGGCGCGATCGCCTATATCGAGAAGACCCAGATCTCCGAACGCCCGCCGTTGATGCATCCCGAGCGCGAAGAGGAGGGCTCCGCGCTCTTCATCGATCCCGCGACGCGCGCCAATCTGGAACTGGTGCGCACACTTTCGGGCAGCCGCGAGGGAAGCCTGCTCAAAGCGATCGACCGCACGGTGACGGGCGGCGGCGCCAGGCTTCTGGCCGAACGGCTGACCTCGCCGCTGACCGATCCGGCGGCCATCGCCGCGCGTCAGGACGCGGTTTCCTTTTTCCTGACCGAACAGCCGCTCGCCGAAGGACTGCGTGAAGAACTGAAGGGTGTGCCCGATATGCCGCGCGCTCTCTCGCGGCTTGCGGTCGGTCGCGGCGGGCCGCGTGATCTCGGCGCGCTGCAACGCGGCCTCGATGCGGCGCGGGGGATCGCGGCACTGCTTGCAGACCGCGACCTGCCGCCGGAAATCGAAAGCGCGCGTGCCGCCCTTGCCTCACTGCCGCAGGATTACGCCGAACATCTCGACCACGCTCTCCATGATGAATTGCCGCTTTTGAAACGTGATGGCGGTTTCGTGCGGGCGGGCTATCATGCCGAGCTCGACGAGATGCGGGCATTGCGCGACCAGTCGCGCCGGGTCATCGCCGGCCTGCAGGCTCGCTATACCGATGAGACCGGGATTAAATCGCTGAAGATCAAGCACAACAACGTGCTCGGCTATTTCATCGAGGTGACAGCCAATCACCATGCGATCATGACCGGCAGCGACGAGGCGAAGGGCCGCTTCATCCACCGCCAGACCATGGCCAATGCCATGCGGTTCACCACCACCGAGCTGGCGGAACTGGAATCGAAGATCGCCAATGCCGCCGATCGGGCGCTCTCCATCGAACTCGCCATTTTCGACACACTGACCAACGAAACCGTCGCGCACGCCGATGCGATCCGCGCCGGCGCGGCAGCCCTTGCCGTGCTCGATGTTTCCGCAAGCCTGGCAGCCCTTGCCGAGGAGCAGGGCTATTGCCGTCCGATCGTCGATGCGAACCTCGCCTTCAACATCGTCGCCGGCCGCCATCCGGTGGTCGAGCAGGCGCTGCGTCGGCAGGCGGCCAATCCCTTCGTCGCCAATGATTGCGATCTCTCGCCGCAGGGCGATCAGCACCATGGTGCGATCTGGCTCCTGACCGGCCCGAACATGGGCGGCAAGTCGACCTTCCTGCGCCAGAACGCGCTGATCGCCATCCTGGCCCAGATGGGATCTTTCGTGCCAGCAGGCTCAGCCCATATCGGCGTGGTCGACCGGCTGTTCAGCCGTGTCGGCGCATCTGACGATCTGGCGCGCGGCCGCTCGACCTTCATGGTCGAAATGGTCGAGACCGCGGCCATTCTCAACCAGGCGAGCGAGCGTTCCCTGGTCATTCTGGACGAGATCGGCCGCGGTACGGCCACTTTCGACGGACTCTCCATCGCCTGGGCGGCAGTCGAATATCTGCATGAGAAGAACCGCTGCCGGGCGCTTTTCGCCACCCATTTCCATGAAATGACGGCGCTTTCGGAAAAGCTCGTCCGGCTCGCCAACGTCACCATGCGGGTCAAGGAATGGGACGGCGACGTGGTCTTCCTGCACGAGATTGCCAAGGGTGCCGCCGATCGGTCCTATGGCGTGCAGGTCGCCCGCCTCGCCGGCCTGCCGGAAGCGGTGGTCAACCGGGCGCGCGACGTGCTGCATCAGCTGGAAGCCGGCGAAACCTCGGGCAAGGCCGACAAGCTGATCGACGATCTGCCGCTCTTTTCGGTCGAGGTGAAGCGCGAGAAGCCGAAGCAGAAGGGCGACAGTCCGCTGCTACAGGCCATCCTGGCGCTCAACCCCGACGAGATGACGCCGCGCGAGGCGATGGATGAGCTTTACCGGCTGAAGGTGCTGGCGGGGAAATCGTAGGGCGAATGACCGGGAAGGGATGCACATCCGGCTCACCCCCCTCTGGCCTGCCGGCCATCCCCCCTTGTGGGGGAGATGGCCGGCAGGCCAGAGGGGGGTGAGATCGAAGAGAGTCACGGCTCTCAAAGAATCACCTCGCCCTCAGGCCCCTCACATGAACCGGTCCGCTTCCGCACCGTAATAGGTGATATATCGGCTCGATATGTGCGAGACCGGCAGGACGATGAACACGTCGGTCGTGCCGAAGGCCTGATCGACAACCGCGCCGTCGCCGATCATCGCGCCGAGCCTCAGATAGCCCTTGATGAGCGGAGGCATGGAGAACAGCGCCACTTTCGGATTGATCGCCTCCAAAGGCATCAGATCCATCGGCTGATAGCGCTGCGGCAGCGCCCGCACGTCCCAATCCGCGTCGGCGCGGCAATGATGGTGCAGGAAGGACAGCGATAGCGCATGAGCCGCCGGGATGGCGCCATGGAACGAGGCGCAGCCGAACATCACATCGATATGGTGATGGCGGCAATAGGCCCATATGCCCTGCCACAAAAGTTCGACCGTACGCTTCGAGCGGTATTCCGGCTTGACGCAGGAGCGGCCGAGTTCGAGAAATTTGAGATCGGATTTGGCGAGCGTCAGCCGGTCGACGTCATATTCGCTCGCCGAATAGAAGCCATGGGCCTCGCGTGCCTTTTCGCCGCGCAGCAGCCGGTATGTGCCGACGATCTGCCGGTGTTCCGGCTCGGCAATGGCCGTATCGTAGACGAGTAGATGATCGCAGGCGGCATCGAATCGGTCCGCATCGCGCTCTTCCAATATTGCCGCGTCTTCCCGCTTCGCACCCAGCTCGTCGAAGAAGACCTTGAACCGCAATTCCTGTGCTGCGGCGATTTCCGCGGCGGTTTGGGCAAGCCGCACTTCCAGCGATCCCATTCGCCCGAGAACGCCGGGACTGTCGGGGCGCGTGAAAAGGGCCGGGTGTGCTTCGATGCTCGACATGCCTGCATCATTAATGATTTGCCGGGAAATTCCAAGCAAGGTGCTCATGGTGGTCTTCTCCCAGTGTGCTTATTTCACCTTTTTCGGAATATAAGGTGAAACAAAACATAAAAATTCCAATCAGTTGAAAGTATTCGAGGCGTTTTGACAGAAACGCGCGAACCAGTTCAACGCTCATGCCAAGGAGATAATGCGAAACTGCTACATCACGATGACAGCAAGGTGACATGAATAAGGCTATGCCCTTCGTTGCGTCACATGTTCCGTGATCGCCAGGGCAAGCTCCGCCGGATCGACGGGCTTGGCGATGAAACCCGTTGCGCCAAGTTTCATCAGATTTGTCCGCGTTCCGGCCTGATCGTCGGCGGTGAGCACGAGAATGGGGACGGCCGGCATGGTCTGCGCCGCCTCGAACATGCGGATCGCGGTGATTGCGGCGCCGCCGTCCATGCGTGGCATATGCAAATCCATCAACACGATGTCGAATGCCATGCCATCGAGTCTTGCCTGGCGAAAGGCCGTGACGGCCGCCTCGCCGTCAGTGGCGATGGACGCATCATGTCCGGCACGCAGAAGAACGGCGCGCGCCAGTTGCAAATTGATTTCATTGTCGTCGGCGATGAGAACGCGCAGCGGTGCCGTGCCCGGGTCAGGCGCTATCTGCGGCGCCCGGATGGCTTTCCATAAGGGTTCCGGCATTTCGGCGGTCAGGATGCGCAAAAGGCTCGTCGAGCGCACGGGGCGTACCAGAAATGCGTCGAAACCCTGGCGCATGACATCGGGCAAATGGTTCTTTTCCTCGGGCTTTATCAAGATGACGGCCTTGTCCACCCCCCGGGGCTCGCTTTTGGCGTCGGCCTTGCGCGCGCGAAGAAGCGGAGAAAGCGCCTCGGCGAAGGCCATATCGGCCAGAACGGCATCGAAATCCCGTTGTCCGGCCATATCCAGCGCCGTCGGGCCGTCGCGGGCGAAGAGCACTTCGGCACCATGATCGCGAAGCGTCCGTGCCAGGGCGTCGGCTTCGTGGCAATTGGGGCTAAGAAGGAGATAGGCCCTGTCTGCGAGGCAGGGGTTTTCGTCTGGCGCTGCGGCATCGGTGAACGGCAGGGTGAAGATGAAGCGGCAGCCCTTTTTCCATTCGCTTTCGACCGTAATGGCGCCGCCCATCGCCGCCGCGATCTTCTGCGAAATCGCCAGCCCCAGCCCGGCGCCGTCCCGCGATGTCGTCGAGCCGTCGTCCGCCTGCTCGAATTCCTCAAAGATGCGTTCCTTGTCGCCGGGCTTGAGGCCGGGCCCGCTATCGGCAACGCTGAAGACGAGCGAACGTCCATTCACTGAAACATCGAGAAGCACGCCGCCCTCATCCGTGAACTTGACGGCGTTTCCGATCAGATTGAGCAGAACCTGCCTGACGCGGGCCTGATCGATGCCGACCCTTGCCGGCACGTCATGCGAGACATGGCAGCCGAGGCTGATCCCTTTCGCGTAGGCCCTCGACGCCAGCAATTCGGTCACCGATTCGCAAAGCGGCCCGATTTCCGTCTCCACGGATTTGGGTTCGAAATGCCCCGCCTCGATCTTGGAAAAATCCAGGAGGTCTTCGATCAGCAGGAGAAGGGCGTCGCCCGATTGC
This sequence comes from Phyllobacterium phragmitis, assembly GCF_002980495.1. GTDB lineage: Bacteria > Pseudomonadota > Alphaproteobacteria > Rhizobiales > Rhizobiaceae > Paramesorhizobium > Paramesorhizobium phragmitis. Next base: position 146,307 of record NZ_PVBR01000007.1, on the reverse strand, counting down.
AGGACGGCATCGGTATAGGCGCGCTGTTCGCCGGTGAGACCTGTCCCGGAGAGCAGTTTCGCCATGCCGATGATACCGTTCAGCGGTGTGCGGATCTCGTGGCTGACGGTGGCGAGGAAGCGCGATTTCGCTTGATTGGCGTTTTCGGCGCGTTGGCGTGCCGCGATCAGAAGCGTTTCCGATTCCAGCTTTTCGGTGGACTCCCAAAGCCGGTCCGCCAGTTCCTCGATCTTGCGGTGCTGCGCCTCGATCTTCTCTTCGAGGGAAATAATACCCCCGGTTTCCAGCGCGCGGATGGCGCGCTGCCAGCCGATGGCACCGGTCAGCGCCGTCAGCCCCGCGAAAATGAATGTCAGCGGCAGCGGCCATTGCGCCAGTGCCGACAATGTCGCCGTCATGCCGAGAAGCGGGCATAAAAGGAGGGCGGCTTTTACCCCGATCGGACCTTTCCAGACATTGCGGAAAATTGCGGCCAGGCGGCGGCCCGCGGAAGCCTGCGGCGGCGGCCCGCCATTGGGCGCAGGCGAACGCTTCCGGGCAGGCGGCAAGGCGCTCGGGGCATTCTGGGCGGTCGGGCCGGCGATGCTCATGCTCCGCCATAACACATGACGGTTCAGGTCCGGTTTCCCGAAACGATCAAATTTTCACAAACGCTGTCACATTGCCGGTCCCCTCCACCGGTCTATTATTGGTCGTTGACCTTGCCTTCGCCCCGTTCGCTTCTCCATGCGATGAGTTCATCGAGGATGATCAATCCGGCGCCGATCGTGATGAAGGCATCTGCGAGGTTGAAGACTGCGAAGGACCATGTCGCGGTGTGGAACAGCACATAGTCGATCACATAACCGTGCAGGCTGCGGTCGATCAGGTTTCCGAGCGCTCCGCCGATGATCAGTGCGAATCCGAACCGCGCGATCCGCCGCTCCGGCGAACTCGTCCACCAGAGATAGAGCACGAAACCGATGACGATGAGCGTCATGACGATCAGGCCGGCACCGCCCATCGACGACAGCATGGAGAAAGCAATGCCGTCATTATGCGTGCGAAACAGCGCCAGGAACGGCAGGATGCCGATCTGCTGATGATAATCCATGCCCGTTTCGACCCAATATTTGACGATCTGGTCGGCAATGACGGCAAAAATCACCACCAAAAGATTCAAAAAAATGGATTTTTTCATCATTTCTCACCCGACCTTTCATCGAGAACCAGCGCCTCGCGCCTGATCTCGAACAGCATGACGCCGGTGGCGATGGCGAGGTTGAGCGAATCGGCGCGCCCCGCCTGCGGGATGCGGGCAAGCCTGTTGCAAGCCGAAGCGAGGCTATCGGGCAGGCCCTGCTGCTCGTTGCCCATCAAGAGGATGACCGGTTTGCCCGCATAGGGAATGCTGCGATAATCGACGGCGCCTTTAAGATGTGTGCCGACGACGAGGCCGGAAAAACTCTTCCGCCAGCCGAGGAAATCGGCCTCGCCTGCGCGATAGAGCGGCAGGGCGAAGACGGAGCCCATCGTCGCGCGCACCGTCTCGATGGAGAATGGGTCCGTGGTATCGCCGATCAGGATAACGCCCTTTGCCCCCACCGCATCGGCGGTGCGGATGACGGTGCCGAGATTGCCGGGATCGCGCACCCGGTCGAGCGCGACATAGACATCGTTGCCCTGCGGTTTGAGGCTGGTGAGCGGTTGATATTTCTGCTCGAAACAGCCGACGACCATCTGCGGGTTGTCGCGCCTGGTGATGGCCGAGATGATTTTCTCGTTGACCTCCAGCACCAGCCCGCCCTTGGCCACCGTTCGCGCCGCCACCTGTTCGACCAGCTTGTTGCCCTTGCCGGCCTTGGCAAAGACCAGCGTGCGGATGCGCCAGCCGAGATCGAGTGCGTCGATGACGAGCTTCAGCCCCTCCGCCAGGAAGACGCCCTGCTGGTCGCGGAATTTCTTCATCGACAGCGCGCGCAGATCCTTGATGATGGGATTGGTCAGGCTGGTGATTTCCTTCACCTGACCTGTTTTCGGAAAATCACCATGGCTACTCATTACGCCACCCAGCGGCTGAAAAGCGATGTGGAAAGCGCGCGCCCGGCGGAGCGTTCGCGCAAGATGAGTTCACCGGATTCCACCCGTCCGCCAAGCCCGGTGAAGGCATCGCGCATCAATTCGTGGATGGCGAAGAACGAGGCGCGGATCGAATAGGCGGTCAGCACCACCGCGAGCGGCTTGCGGGTAAGGATCGAGCGGCAGAGATCGACCATGTCGGGGAGGTTGTCGAACAATTGCCAGACCTCGCCGTTCGGGCCGCGCCCATAGGCGGGCGGGTCGAGCAGGATGATGTCGTAGCGGCTGTCGCGGCGCTCCTCGCGGGCGACGAATTTGGTCGCGTCGTCGCAGATCCAGCGGATCGGTTTGCCGGAAAGCCCCGCCATCTCCTGGTTTTCCCGCGCCCAGAGAATGGCTTTCTTCGAGGCGTCGACATGGGTGACCTCCGCCCCCGCGCGTGCCGCGACCAGCGAGGCGACGCCGGTATAGCCGAAGAGGTTGAGGACGCGGACAGGTCGTCCGGCATTGCGGATGAGACTGTCCATAGTCGCCCAGTGCGACGCCTGCTCGGGAAAGACGCCGACATGCCGGAACGAGGTGAAGCGGCCGAGGAAGGGGATGCCGTCATAGGCGAGCGGCCATGTCTCGCCGAGGGCCAGGCGCGGAAAATGCCAGCGGCCAAGGCCTTCCTCGTCGGTATTGCCGGTGAAGATCGCATCTGCCTTCGCCCATTCCGACTGGTCCCATGCCGGAAGCCAGATCGCCTGGCCCTCCGGCCGCACGATGCGGTAGGGGCCGTATTGCTCGAGCTTCTGGCCATTGCCGCTGTCGAGCAGCGCATAATCCTCGGAAGGCTCGGTTTCGAGGATCAACGCCAGCTTTTCATCGGGCCTGATGCCTTCGCGCCGCGTCAGGACGCGCGGCTGCACGGGTTCGGCTGCAGGGCGTATCTGCCTCTCGGATACCGGCTTTTGCGCGGGCTTCACCCCTGATGCGGCCAATGGCTTGGTAGCGGGCTTGACCCGTGGCGCGCGCGTTCCAGCCGGCGCTTTGTCGCCCCGCTGCTGTCGCTTGTCTTTTCGCTTCGGTGGTTTCACCAGCACATTTCCCTTTGCCTTGGCTCCCTCCTAGGACAAAGCGCAGGCGCGTGAAAGAAAAAAGACATATGGGAATGCCTGGGAAGAACGAAGCAGGGATGTCACGCCGCGCTGTCGGCGGATGCCTTTTCGTAGACCAGGATACCGGCGGCGAGATCCTCGAGCGCCGCCCCGACCGATTTGAACAGCGTGATCTCCTCCGCCGAGCCGCGCCCCTGCACCTTGCCGCGTGTCAGATCATAGAGATCGCCGAGCACATGGCTTTCCGGGATGACACCCGCCTTGAGCGGCTGGACGATATCGCCGCCCTCCTTCAGTGCGCCCTCCCTGGTATCGACGAACACCCGGGCGCGCTCGATGCAGGCATCGTCCGTCTCGCGCATCGAGGGGGCGAAGGCGCCGATCAGATCGACATGCGCGCCGGGCTTGAGGAACTTGCCGTGGATCAGCGGAATGGTGGAAAGCGTGGCGGCGGAGATGATGTCGGCCTCGGCGATCGCCGCATCGCGATCTTCCGCAACGCGGGCACTGAGCCCCTCGGCGGTCAATTGCCTGGCGATTTTCTCCGCGCCCTCCGGGTTGCGGTTCCAGATGGCGATATCGCGGATCGGGCGGACGGCGCTGTGCGCCCGGGCGATGAAGGTCGAGAGCGACCCCGCGCCGATGATCACCAGCCTTTCGGCATCCTCGCGGGCGAGATAGCGCGCGGCGAGCGCCGAAGCGCCGGCGGTGCGCCAATTGGTCAGCCTCTGTCCGTCGATCAGCGCTTTCGGCTCGCCGGTCGTGCCGTCGAGCAGGAGATAGACGCCCATCACGGCGGGCTTGCCGGCTGCGCCATTGTCCGGCGAAACCGTGGCGATCTTGACGCCCATATACCCCTTCGAAGCGTCCGTCAGCGTGGAGAAATCCGACCAGGCGGGCATCAGCAGCAGCGTGGAAGCAGCCCCCTGCGGCCGTTCCACCGTATGGTGATGCCGCACGGGCTGGATCATCCCCTCGCGAAAGGCGCGGTCGAGCGCATCGACCATGTCAGGCCAGTTCAGGACGGCATCGACTTCATCGGCTGATATGTTTTTCATGGCATGTCCGAAGCCGCGAGCGCTTAACGCAGGGCGGGCAATTGTGTTTGGGAGCCGGGTTCGCCGGTTTTCCCGCCCTCGCTCTGTTCAGCACTGTAGCGCAGCCTGTCGGCCTCCGCTTTGCGGGCGCGGGCGAGCTTGCGGTACTTGCCCTGCGTGAACCATGTCACCATGCCGCCGAAAACCAACCCCGCGATCAGCACCCCGAACAGCCAGACGAACAGCGGCGCTGAATAGGACAGTGCCGGGTTTCCCGGGTTGAAGGGATCGAGCGTTACGGTGACATCATGGCGATTGGCGACTGATAACGCGATCAGCACGATGGCCAGCGGAACGAAGACGATGATGGTGACGAGACGGTTTGCCATGGCGTGGTTTACTGATCGTTGTTGTTCAGGCGGTCACGCAATTCCTTGCCCGTCTTGAAGAAAGGCACCCATTTCTCCTCCACGCTCACCGCGTCACCGGTGCGGGGATTGCGGCCGCTGCGTGCAGGACGGTTCTTGACCGAGAAAGCGCCAAACCCGCGCAGTTCCACACGGTTTCCATCCGCCAGCGCACTGGTGATTTGGTCGAATACGGCGCCGACGATGTTTTCCACGTCGCGTTGAAAGAGATGCGGGTTACGGCTGGCGATGATCTGCACAAGTTCCGACTTGATCACGGCGTTCGACCTCCCTTTGCGTGTTGGGTTCACGTTTTTGCGAATACATTAGTATTCGTAGAAACATTAATATTCAACAGCTTATTGGCCTTTGGAAGGCGCCGCGTCGGCACGCCAGATCGAAAGGAGGCCGTTGTTGAAGATGCGGTCCCCCGTCACTTCGCGCAGCAGGCTGCCGCTTTCTTCGGGCAGCCCCAGATACCGCGTCAGCAATCGGGCTGCCGATTCCGAGAGAAAATAACTGGCGCCCGATTTCTCGGGCTTCCATTCGATAACCGAGAGATTGCTGTCCACGCCTTTGCTCTTCAGCCAGTCGACCGCCTGTTCCTCGCCGCCCAATTCATCGACGAGCTTATTGCCGAGCGCCTGCCGTCCGGTGAAGACTGCGCCGTTTGCCAGCGCCAGGGTCTGCGCGTGGTCGAGCGGGCGGCGGCTTTCGACGAGACCGACGAACCAGTCGTAGGAATCCATGATCATGTTGCGGATCATCGCCTTGGCTTCCTCGCTGGCCGGGCTGAAGAAATTCGGCTCGGCCTTGAGCGGGCTCGATTTAATGGTCTCGACCTTGACGCCGAGCTTGGTCAGGAGCTCGGAAATATCGGGATATTGGAACAACACGCCGATGGAGCCGACGATCGAGGACTGGCGCGCCACGATATGGTCGGCGGCGCTGGCGATCATATAGCCGGCGGAAGCGGCCAGCGTTCCCACCTGGGCGACGACCGGCTTCTTCTCGGCCACCTTGCGCAGGGCTTCGAATATGGCTTCGCCGCCGGCTGTCGTGCCGCCTGGCGAATCGACCGAGACGATGACGCCCTTGACGGCGTCGCTCGTGGCGATCTTGTCGAGACGGTCGAGCAACTCGTCATCTTCGAGTATCGTGCCCTCGATCTTGACCTTGGCGATATGCGGTGTGCTGCGCCCGCCGATGCCGCTGGTGAAATGGATCAGCGCCGCGACGCCGAGCGCCACAAGGAGCAGCGTTACGATACGCCAGAAGGTGAGCTTCCGGCGCAGCCGTCGCCGGTCTATGATCGCGTCGGCAGTTTGTGTCATGGCTGTAACCCGTATTCGTTGTTGCGCAAGGCTCTGGACGCTGTATAGACGTTTACATGAAATCGCCAAAAATTTAGCCGCCACCTTAGGGGCAGCTTAACCCCTGCGGCAAGACGTTGTACCTTGTATTTGTTATTCTATCCCAAAATAACCATATTGGGATGTGAATGGGCCCATGAAAATGGTCCGGTTGATCCAGTACGAAAGAATTAGTCGTATGAATGCGAAAAAAAACGACTTGCGCCAGGGAGCCGAGGTTTCCGGGCATGGCGCGGCAGGCGCCCATACGGTGGATTTCGGCGTATCCGAAAAGAGCGCTGCGATTTTTCACGCGGCACAGCGCCATTCCGGCCGCGTTCGCGTGCTGAAGACGGCGCTGCCCATTGCGGCTGTCGCCATCGCCGGCGTCTTCTCGTGGTTCACCTTCCTTTCGACCCCCGCAGCCCCGATCAAGGTCCAGGTCGGCACGACAGGCATGGAGGACGGCAAGCTGGTGATGACCGATCCCAAGCTTGACGGGTTCACCAAGGAAAACCTTCCCTATACGATGACGGCCGCGCGCGCCACGCAGGACGTGACCAATAGCGGGGTCATCACCCTTGAGAACATCGATGCCGAACTTCCCCTGGGCGACAACGACCGCGCCAAGATAACTGCGAAGTCAGGCATTTACGATAATGCTAATGAACGTTTGCAACTCGATAAGGATTTTACTGTTACTACGAGCAACGGATTGACAGCGAAACTGAAGTCGGCGGACGTCAATATTTCAACCGGGCAGATCACCACGGATCAGCCCGTCGATATCCAGAGCGGCAATGCGCACATTCTCGCGGACAAGATGCAGCTCCAGGATAACGGCCAGGTGATGGTGTTCGAGGACAAGGTAAAGCTTGTCATCGCACCGGCAAAAGAGCAAAAGGACGATATTTCGGTTCCGGGTAATGATGGCTGAGGGCATGGGCCCTGTCATGTGCCCGTCCGGGCAGGTCAGGTAGAGGGCGGACATCGGGCGCTGCCGTTTTATAGGGGATGTGAGAATGCAGCGCAGATCGACACCACAAGATGACCTCCGGTCGAAACATCTCGGGCGTAGATTCGGAAGCGCGATGGCGGCAATGGCGCTTTTTGCTGCCGTGGCGGCTGCTCCGGCCCCGGCGCTCGCTCAACAGCAACAGCAGGCCGTTCCGTTTGGCGGCCTCAACTTCTCCAACGGCAAGGAGCCCGTCCAGATAAATGCCGACCGGTTGGAGATGCGCGACAAGGAAGGCATCGCCATCTTTACCGGCAATGTCTCGGTCGTGCAGGGACAGACGGCGCTCAAATCAGGCAAGATGACGGTCTATTATGCCAAATCACCCGAAAACGACGCCAAGTCGGGTGACGCGGCCGCGCAGCCGCAGGCGGCGCCCGGCCTTGGTGCGGCCGGCGTCGATCGTCTTGAGGTGAGCGGCAAGGTATACCTCAAATCCGGTACGCAGGTCGCCACCGGCGATTCGGGTACTTACGATGCAAAGACCCAGACCATGACGCTTCTCGGCAAGAAGGTCGTGCTTTCCGATGGCGAGAATGTCGCCACCGGTTGCAAGCTGACCGCGAATACCGGTACGGGCAGAGCGTTCCTGGAAAGCTGCAAGGGGCAGCCGGGCCGGGTTTCCATCATTCTCGCGCCGAAAAGCGCCCAGCAGCAGGGCAATCGTGCCGGCAGCGCGAAACGCAACTGAGCCGGACCAGACAGTGTCATTTTTTTCGCGTACCAAGACACAGGGCAAGAGTGGCGTCCAGCCGGCCTCGGCTGTGGAATCCGCCAATTCTCCCAGCCCGTCCCGTCCGGGATCGGGTGATCTCAAGCGCCTCAAGGGCACGCTCGTCGCGCGTGGTCTGACCAAGAGCTATCGCGGCAGGCAGGTCGTCAACGGCGTTTCCTTCGGCGTTCGTGCCGGAGAGGCCGTTGGCATTCTTGGCCCAAACGGCGCGGGCAAGACGACCTGTTTCTACATGGTGACCGGCCTTGTCCCGGTCGACAGCGGCAGCATCGAGATCGACGGCTTCGACGTCACGACCATGCCGATGTACCGACGTTCGCGTCTCGGCATCGGCTACCTGCCGCAGGAAGCATCGATCTTCCGCGGCCTGTCGGTGGAAGACAACATCAAGGCCGTGCTGGAAGTCGTCGAGAAGGACAAGAAGAAGCGGGCGAGCGAACTGGACGCCCTGCTTGAGGAATTCCATATCGCGCATCTTCGCAAGGCGCCCGCGCTTTCGCTTTCCGGTGGCGAGCGCCGCAGGCTCGAAATCGCCCGCGCGCTTGCCTCGCGTCCGAACTTCATGCTCCTCGACGAACCCTTCGCAGGCGTCGATCCGATCGCCGTATCGGACATCCAGCAATTGGTGCGGCATCTGACGAGCCGCGGCATCGGCGTGCTCATCACCGATCACAATGTGCGCGAGACGCTGGGTCTCATCGACCGGGCCTATATCATCCATGCCGGCCAGGTTCTTACCCATGGCCGTCCCGCGGAAATCGTCGCAAACCCCGATGTCCGGCGGCTCTATCTCGGCGATCAGTTCATACTTTGATCTGCCGCGGAAGAGGGGAAATTCCTTTTCCGTTCCGCATTCTGCAAAAAAAGAATCAGAAAAGTGCGATTCTGGGCGATTCATCGCGCCAGAACGGCGAAAATTGCGCATTCGGAATTGACAAGCAAGGTTTGTACCAGTTTTGTAAAGAAAAGCCCGCAAAAGTGGTGCAGGGGGAGTAAAGCGTAGGCCATGGCACTTTCGCCAAAGCTCGATTTGCGGCAGTCGCAGTCGCTCGTCATGACGCCGCAACTGATGCAGTCCATCAGGTTGCTGCAGATGAATCATATCGAGCTGGAGCATTTCATCGATCTGGAAATCGAGAAAAATCCACTTTTGGAACGCGTCGATCCCGCCAATGACGATGTTGCATCCGAGAGCCGCGATACGCCCGATGGCGAAAGCCGACATTCCGATTCGCGGGATGATTCGTCAGCTGATCCGACGGGCGATGCCGATGGTTTCGCCTTCGATGGCGGACATGCTGCCAGCGAACGCGAAGAAGGTCTCGATTGGCTCGATGATCGCGGGACGCCGGATTCGGGCGCCATTTCGGAGACGTTCGATACCTCGATGGAGAATATCTTTCCCGACGATCCCGGCCGCTACGAGCAGATCGCGCCCGATCTCGCCTCGCAGTGGAAATCCTCCGGCGGAGACGGTTATATCTGCGGTGGCGGCGAAGGGTTCGATATCGAGCAGGTGACGGCATCCCGCGTCTCGCTGCGCGACCGCGTCGACGAGCAGATACTCTTCGCCTTCAGGGACCCCGCCAAAAGGCTTATCGCCGCCGAACTCGCCGACCATCTCGACGATATGGGCTATCTCAGGGCCGATCTGCACGAGATAGCGGAGCGCCTTGTCACTGAACCGTTGCATCTCGAAGAGGTGCTGGCCGTGCTGCAGACATTCGAGCCTGCCGGGCTTTTCGCCCGTGATCTCGCCGAATGTCTGGCTATCCAGCTCAGGCAGAAGGACCGTTTCGACCCGGCAATGCAGGCGCTTGTCGCCAATCTCCAATTGCTGGCGAAGCGGGATTTCCAGACACTCAAAAGGCTCTGCGGCGTCGATCAGTCCGATCTTCTCGACATGCTGACGGAAATCCGTCTGCTCGATCCGAAGCCGGGTACGCTCTTCGCCGTCGGCGTGGCCAACGCCATTGTGCCCGATGTCAATGTCATGCCCGCGCATGGCGGCGGCTGGGAGATCGAGTTGAACGCCGCCGCTTTGCCGCGGGTTCTCGTCAATCAGGAATATTACATCATGGTTGCGCGCGGCGCCGGGCCGCAGGACAAGGATTTTCTCTCCGAGTGCCTGCAGAATGCCAATTGGCTGACGCGCAGCCTCGATCAGCGCGCACGCACCATCCTGAAAGTGGCGCGGGAAATCGTGCGCCAGCAGGACGGGTTCCTGATGAACGGCATTTCGCAGCTCAAGCCGCTCAATCTGCGGATGGTCGCCGACGCCATCGGCATGCACGAATCGACGGTGAGCCGCGTCACCGCCAACAAATACATGCTGACGTCGCGCGGCGTTTTCGAATTGCGCTATTTCTTCAACGCCGCGATTGCTTCGGCCGAAGGGGGGGATGCCCATTCCTCCGAGGCGGTGCGCCATCAGATACGCCAGTTGATAGATCGGGAAAGTCCCGATTCGATATTGTCCGACGACGCCATTGTCGATATCCTCAATCGCGATGGCGTGGATATCGCACGACGTACCGTCGCCAAATACAGGGAATCGATGAGCATTCCATCTTCGATTCAGCGGCGGCGGGAGAAAAAGGCGATCGCCGCGTCCGCGCGGTAGAAACGCAATGGACGGCGCAACGAGGGAAGGGGTTCGTTAAGAGCTTCTTAAGTTGGAATTGACTTTCGCAACGTCACTCAATAGAAGCCCGCTCGCGCGATGATGCGCGGGCTGTCCGAAGCTGCATGGCCGGAAACGAGGCCAAAGTGAGGGATGCGCGGCAGCAGTGGTTAATCTGAACGGGAAAGTTGATCATATGGTCCGTGCACAATAGTGCCGGATCGCTTTGCTCACACCACGCCTTGTGATTAGATTGGTCGTAAGGTGAAACGCAAACGAGGTATAACCACATGAGTCTGCGTGTATCTGGAAAGCACATGGATATCGGCGATGCATTCCGCATCCGGATCGAAGACCGGATCAGGGACGCGATCGGCAAATATTTCGACGGCGGATATTCGGGCCAGATCACGGTCGAGAAATCCTCCTCCCGCTTTTCGGCAGACTGCATGCTGCATCTCGATACCGGTGCTACATTGCAGACCACCGGTGAGGCACAGGACCCGCAGTTGGCTTTCGACGCGGCTGCGGACAAGATCGAGACGCGCCTGCGGCGCTACAAGCGCAGGCTGAAATCGCACCAAGTCGCCAATAGCAATGCCGTCTATGACGATATTATCTACCGTGTGATGTCTCCGGCTCCCGAGGATGACGAAGATATCCCGGACGATTATGCCCCGACGATCGTCGCCGAAACGTCGGTTTCGTTGCGTACCATGAGTGTCGCCTCCGCGGTCGTGGAGCTCGACCTCAAGGATAGTCCGGTTCTCGTGTTCCGCAATGCGGGCAACAGCCAAGTCAATATCGTGTACCGTCGATCCGATGGCAACATAGGTTGGATCGATCCCTCAACGGTGACCGGGCAGAAAGTGTCCCGCTCCTGAGAGCAACCTTGAGACGTCCACGTCGTTTGGGGTACGTGGACGTCTATATAGTCGGGATCGCAAGATCCCGCATAAAGAAGGAATGGAGAGAATGGATCTCAGCGATCTGATTCAGCCCGCGGCTATCATCCCTGCGCTGAAAGCAAGCTCCAAGAAGCAATTGTTGCAGGTGATGGCCGAGAAGGCCGCAGAACTGACAGGTCTGACCGAACGTGAAGTGTTCGATACCATCCTGCAGCGCGAGCGGCTGGGTTCGACCGGCGTGGGAAATGGCATCGCCATCCCGCACGGCAAGCTCAACAGCATCAAGCGCATCACCGGCATTTTCGCCAGGCTTGAAAACCCGGTGGATTTCGAGGCGCTGGACGACCAGCCGGTGGATATCGTCTTCCTGCTGCTGGCGCCTGAAAATGCAGGGGCGGATCATCTCAAGGCGCTGTCGCGCATCGCCCGCCTGTTGCGCGATCCTGATATGGTGACCAAGCTTCGCGGCACGCACGACGCTCAGGCGCTTTACGCCTTCCTGACCACCCGACCGGCCTCCAATGCCGCCTGAGATCAGGCTGGACGGGTGCGTGACGGAGCGCAACCTCGCCGTCTGTCCAGATTAGCGCGGTTCATTTTTAAATAGAAGCGCTGGCAGGACGCCCCGCGATTCCATCAAAACAGGAATCGCTCTAATCCGTTGCCTCAACGGTACAGAACCCGTTCACCAAATGAAAAAGGGCTGCCTCGGAGGGCAGCCCTTTTGCTTACAGCCAGAGCGGCGGAAAGATTACTGCAGCATTACCGTGCGCAGTTCGTGTTCCTGTGCTCCGGCGAGGATATTGGCGCGCGCATCGGAAAGCACGATCGGCTCGCCATCGGCGCCGAACAGCGCCCAGAGTTCCAGCCCCGGAGCCATTGGCGGCAAGGCCGGGAAGCTGCGTGCCAGATCGTCTGTCCGCATCTTGCGCATATAGGCGACTTCGCCCGCGCCCAGATGCGCGAATTCGGTTTCGGTGAAGATTTGTTTTTCGTTGGTCATTTAAGCCTCCATTTCGAGACAAGTCGGAAGTGACCTTGTCTTCTAGAGCTGTTGCGGCGATCCGCCGGGGCGGGGCTCAATCCTTCACATTTATATCAATACGTTTGATAAGCCGTTCCGGTTCCGGACGGTCCAAATCGATCGAAAGCAGTCCGTTCTGCAATTCCGCGGCGGCGACGCGCATTCCATCGGCAAGCACGAAAACGCGCTGGAACTGGCGCGCGGCAATGCCGCGATGCAAATATTCGCGTTCCTCTTCGTCTTCGTCGGTCTGCCGACCGCGAATGACGAGTTGGTTGTCTTCGGTCGTCACCTCGAGATCGTCATTGGAGAACCCCGCGACCGCCAACGTGATTCTCAGCCGTTCGGGGCCGGATTTGGTGCGCAGTCGTTCGATATTGTATGGCGGATATCCGTCTCCGGATTTGGCAATACGTTCCAGCGTCTTTTCCATTGTATCGAACCCAAGCAGAAGCGGGCTCGAAAACGGTGTCATGCGTGTCATTTGCAGCCCTCGTCAAAGCGACCGTAATCGGAAGAACCCGTTTCGGCATTTCTTCCTTGCCAACAGATATGGTCCGTGAAATCCGTGACTTCAAGAGCCGAATCGCATTCGAAGTCCATCCGCTTTTCCCACGGGCGTGGTGCTTCGGGATCGGATATGGAAAGGAAAAGGCGGCAATGGCGCGCAAGATCATCATCGATACCGATCCGGGGCAGGACGATGCGCTGGCGATTCTTCTGGCGCTGGCCAGTCCTGAACTGGACGTCATCGGGGTCACGGCCGTCGCGGGAAACGTGCCGCTCGCACTGACCGAGAAGAACGCCCGCAAGATCTGCGAATTGGCGGACAGGCCGGAGGCCAGGGTCTATGCCGGCGCCGCACGGCCCCTGATGCGCAAGCTGGTCACGGCGGAGCATGTCCATGGCCGCACCGGGCTCGACGGTCCGGACCTGCCGGAACCGGAAATGCCGTTGCAGCCCCAGCATGCGGTCGATTTCATCGTCGAGACGATATTGCGCGAGGAGGCGGGCAGCATCACGCTTTGCCCGATCGGCCCGCTCACCAATATCGCGCTGGCCTTGATCCACGCCCCGGAGATCGCACCGAGAATTCGTGAGATCGTGCTGATGGGCGGCGGCTTTTTCGAAGGCGGCAACATCACCCCTGCCGCCGAGTTCAACATCTATGTCGATCCCGAGGCGGCAAAGGTCGTTTTTTCCTCCGGTATCCCCATCGTCGTCATGCCGCTCGATGTGACCCATAGGGCACTGACCAAGGCGGACCGCATAGACCGCTTCCGCGCCATGGGCACCAAAGCGGGCGATGCCTGCGTGGCGCTGCTCGAATTCTTCGAGCGCTTCGACGAGGAGAAATACGGCAGCGACGGCGGGCCGCTGCACGACCCGAACGTCATCGCCTATCTCCTGGAGCCGGAGCTCTATTCAGGCCGCTATTGCAATGTCGAGATCGAGACGCAATCGGAACTCACCCTGGGGATGACCGTCATCGACTGGTGGGGCGTCACCGGCAGGCCGAAGAATGCGCTCGTCATGCGCGACGTCGACCATGACGGCTTTTTCGCGCTTCTGGCGGAGCGGATTGGGACACTCTGAGTCTAAACGGGCAATTCCGCCGAAAACGGAATGGCGGGCTGCGCGCCGGGCTTGAGGCAGGCGAAGGAAGCCGCCGTCGCCGCGCGGCGGCATGCGTCCTTCAATTCAAGCCCCATATCGAGGCCGGCCGCCAGATAGCCGCAGAACGTATCGCCCGCGCCTGTCGTATCGACCGGCTTGACCGGATGGGCGGCAACGGCGAATTGTTCTTGCGGCGTGGCGACACGCAGACCTTCCGCGCCGAGCGTCACGATCACGGTGCGGTCCGTCCTTGCGGCGAAATCCGCCATGCGCTCATCGCGGTCTGAACCTCTGAGCTTCAGCCTGTCCGCCGCCAGATCGAACTCCGTCTCATTGGCGATGACGATATCGGCAAGCGACAGCAATTCGGCCGCCTCGTCGCGCCAGGGCGCGATATTGAGGATGGACGTCGTACCGCTGGCGCGTGCCGCGTCGAGCGCGGCCTTGACGGTGGCAAGCGGAATTTCATGCTGGAGCAGCAGATGGCCGCCCGAAAGGCTGGCCACGTCCACATCGCTTTGCGAAACCGTTCCGTTCGCGCCTGGCACGACGACGATGACATTCTCGCCCGATGCCTCGACGGTGATGAGCGCTATCCCCGTTGCCACATCGGCCTTGCGCACCGGAGCGAGATCGATGCCGCCCGCATCGAGAAGCGCCACTGCTTGCCCGCCGAAGGCGTCATTGCCGATGGCGCCCACCATGCGGACCTTGGCGTCCGCCCGTGCCGCTGCCAGTGCCTGGTTGGCGCCCTTGCCGCCCGGCGCCGATTGGAAATCGGAACCCGATACGGTTTCGCCCGGCTTCGGAAGTTGCGCGGTCTTGGCGATCAGATCGAGATTGATGGAGCCGATAACGGTAATCATGGAAAACCCTGTTGTATGATGGGCTGCGTGATGGGCCGGAAAGATGGCCGGAAAGATGGAAAGACGCATATACAGGGTATCGGCGGCGGATGGCCAGAGCCGATTAGCGCCCTTTGGCCGTTGCAAGCGCGCGGCCGAAGGCGGTGGCGAAGCTCTCGCGATCGTCGGGATTGAGGAAGGAGCCGATCGACACCAGCCGTCCTTCACCCTCGACATTCATCGCCGTGATGCCGATTTCGTCATGCCGCGAGACGCGGAAGCGCGTCCAGAAGGGATTGAAGCGATGATCGCGCATGTGGCCCGACGGCGCGATCTGCCTGATGTCGAGCGCGGTGCGCGAGACGGATATTTCTTCCCTGGCCCGGCCCGCCCGGTAGTTCAGGCGGAAGGCGAGATAGACGAGGAAAACGTCGAGGCCGAGAAAGCCGAAGACCGGCCATGCGCCGATGGCAAGAAACAGGATGCCGCTGAAGATCCATCCCGCCAGAAGCGCTGTCATCAGCACCAGGAATCCGGTGCGCCCGAGCGAACGGTGCGGCACCAGAAGGGCGCGAAAGATGGGGGCTTCGTTTGCCTCCGGCTGTGCTCCGTGTGGATGCATCATCTCGTCACAGGCTCCTCGCCTTGCTATGGTCGAGGTTACAATTGTCATGCGGCAGATAGGATGAGTATAGAGGTCGAATGGAAAACGCCAAGGTCAAATTGTCGGCATCTGCCGCGCGCAAACGTCCGGCCCGTGTCGCTGGAACCCTCTATACGAAACAGGAAATCCACGAAATTTTCAGACGCTTTTCCGTGCAGCGCCCGGAGCCGAAAGGCGAACTGGAACATGTGAATGCTTTCACGCTTCTGGTCGCCGTGGTGCTTTCCGCACAGGCGACGGATGCCGGCGTCAACAAGGCGACGCGCGCGCTGTTCGCCGTCGCCGATACGCCGCAAAAGATGCTGGCGCTGGGCGAGGAAAGGGTCGGTGAATATATCAGGACCATCGGCCTGTGGCGCAACAAGGCGAAGAATGTCATCGCGTTATCGCAAGCGCTGATCCGCGACCATGGCGGTGCTGTGCCCGGTGACCGCGAGGCGCTGGTGAAATTGCCGGGCGTCGGCCGCAAGACCGCCAATGTCGTCCTCAACATGGCCTTTGGTCAGCCGACCATGGCGGTCGACACCCATATCCTGCGCATCGGCAACCGGATCGGCCTTGCGCCGGGCAAGACGCCCGATCACGTCGAAAAAATGCTGTTGCGGGTCGTGCCGCCGGAATATCTGCTGCATGCGCATCACTGGCTGATCCTGCATGGGCGCTATGTCTGCAAGGCGCGCAAGCCGGAATGCGAGAAATGCGTCATCGCCGATCTCTGCAAGGCAGCGGTAAAGACCACGGATATTCCCGCACCCCTGGTCCCGCTCGCTGCCTGACAAATACGCGATCACATGGCGGCGGCCGGAACCGGCTGTTTCCTGCTGATCGCTTTGTGCAGATGCACCATCATCGCGGCGGCGAAAAGCGGCGTCAGCAGATTGACGATGGGAATGGCGAGAAATACGGCGATCACCAGCCCTGCCAGAAACACCGTGCCTCCATATTTGGAGCGCAGCGCCTTCGCTTCGTCTTCGCTAAGGAAGCGCATGGCGGCGAACTCGAAATATTCCCTGCCGAGCAGATAACCGTTGACGACGAAGAAGGCGATGATGTTGACGCCCGGCACGAACAGCAGGAAGAGGGCGAAGATGTTGCCGAGGATGACAACCCCGAGGAACTTCAGCGAGAGGATGATCGAGCGGATGATCGGCAGGGCTTTCCCCGGCGGATCGGCGGGATAATCCTCCCGCTCGATGACTTCCGCGGCATCGTCGAGGAAAAGGCTCGCGATGATGGCGGTAACAGGCGCGATCAGAAGCGCCAGCGCCAGCGCGAGGCCGAGACTGGCGAAAATCGCCGCGATCGTTCCAAGCCATCCCGCCCATTGCGGCAATCCCGGCAGGAGTTGGTCGAGATACGGCCAAGCCATATAGACAAAGAGCTGGCGCAGCGCCACCCATAGGGCGACCAGGACGAGAACCGTCGCTCCCAGCGATTTCCACAGGACCGAACGGAACTCCGGCGTGAACAGGCGTTGCAAGGCGGCACTGGCGGCATCGAAGATCATTGCGGTTCCTTCCTCAAATATACCGCTTCCAGACATAGGAAGGCCGTATCCGGTAAAAAAGGTCAAGGGCGGATCAGCGGGCGATGACCCTGCACCTGAACGGCGAGGCTAGCCAAGAACGCCGCAAAACGGTACACCGGCTGCCACACTGTGCTTCTGGGCCGTTGCTCCGGGGCTATTGCGATTGTCGTCAACTATGCAGGATTGCTGAATCTCCCATGTCCAAATTTGATGTTCTGTGCATCGGCAATGCGATTGTCGATATCCTCGCGCGCACCGATGACGCCTTTCTTGTGAAGAACGCCATCGTCAAGGGAGCGATGAACCTGATCGACACGCAACGCGCCGAACTGCTTTATGAACGCATGGGACCGGCGGTCGAGATGTCGGGAGGCAGCGCCGGCAACACAGCGGCAGGCCTCGCCAGCCTCGGCGGACACGCCGCCTTTTTCGGCAAGGTCGCGGCGGATCATCTCGGCCGCATCTTCACGCATGATATCCGCGCCCAGGGCGTGGCTTTCGACACCCGTCCGCTGGAAGACGGCGTGCCGACCGCTCGCTCGATGATCTTCGTGTCGCCGGACGGCGAGCGCTCGATGAACACCTATCTCGGCGCCTGCGTCGAGCTTGGTCCCGAAGATGTCGAAAGCTCCAAGGTGGCCGATGCCAAGGTCGTCTATTTCGAGGGCTATCTCTGGGATCCGCCGCGCGCCAAGGAGGCCATCAGGCTGAGCGCCAAGATCGCGCATGAGCATGGACGCCAGGTGGCGATGACGCTTTCAGATCCTTTCTGCGTGGACCGCTACCGCGAGGAGTTTCTCGATCTGATGCGTTCGGGCACGGTCGATATCGTTTTCGCCAATGAGGCGGAGCTGAAATCGCTCTACCAGACGGAATCCTTCGACATGGGGCTGGACGCGATCCGCCAGGATTGCAAGCTCGCCGCGGTGACGCGTTCGGAAAAGGGATCGATCGTCGTGACGCGTGAGGAAACCGTTGCCGTTCCGGCGATCGAGCTTCGCGAATTGGTGGATACGACAGGCGCGGGCGATCTCTATGCCGCCGGCTTCCTCTATGGCTATACCCACGATTTCTCGCTTGCAGATTGCGCCCGCCTCGGTTCGCTGGCCGCAGGCGTCATCATCCAGCAGATGGGCCCGCGTCCGCAGGCAAGCCTGCGCGACATCGCCGAACAGAGCGGGCTCCTGCAGACAGCAGGGGTGGAGGGTTATGGCCTTTGAGCTACCAGGCGACCCTTCTTCCCTTCTCCCACAAGGGGAGAAGGGAAGAGGTTCAAATGCTGCTGCCGTTCCCGATAGGCAGATTAGGTTCTGCCGTTTGAGTTACCGTGTCAGTTGACACCAGAAAAGATCAGGCGTCGCCTTCGGCCTGCGGATCGACCGGGCCGGGCTCGGCTGTCGCTTCGACCGTCTGCGGCTTCGGTCCGCCGCGCGAGACGCCGACGAGGGCCGGGCGCAGCACGCGGTCGCCGATAACGAAGCCGGCCTGCACCACCTGCAGCACCGTATTGTTCGGCACCTCGGTATTGGGGATTTCGAACATCGCCTGATGGAAATGCGGATCGAATTTTTGGCCCTCGGGCTCGATCTTCTTCACGCCGTGCCGCTCCAGCGTCGAAAGCATGGCGCGTTCGGTCATCTCGACGCCTTCGGCAAGCGCGTTGAGGCCGGCATCGCCCTTTTCGAGCGCATCCGCCGGGATGGCGTCCAGCGCACGGCGCAGATTGTCCGAGACCGCCAGCATGTCACGGGCGAAATTGGCGACCGAATAGACCTTGGCGTCCTGCACGTCGCGCGCGGTGCGCTTGCGCAGGTTCTCCATCTCCGCGGCAAGCCGCATGAGCTGGTCCTTCAGTTCGCTGTTCTCGGCCAGAAGCTCCGCGATCGGATCGGCTGATTCAGCCTCATCTTCCGCCATTTCCGCCCTTGCGTCGGCCTTGCGCGCCTTGAGGAAATCGTCGGCGGCGCGCTTCAAAGCATCCCGATCCCTCGGATTGTTGATGTCGCGCTGGTCAAGATCGGGTGTCTCGCCTGTATTTTTTTCGTCAGCCATTCTCGTCTTCCGTCTTGAATCGTCGGTTGCGCCGGATATCGAGGTTTACACCCGGAAAATCAAGTGCATGTGAAGGAAAAGCCCAGCGCATCGCTCGAAAACCGGACCAGTTTTCGGAAAGTACGATGCGCAGCCTTAATAAATTACAGCGTCCTTTGTGCACCCTGCAGGATGCACAAAGGACGCTGTACTACCGCAAAAGCCGGGAAACGAGTTGTGCGGTATAATCGACCATCGGCACGATACGCGCATAGTTGAGACGCGTCGGACCGATGACGCCGAGTGCGCCGACCACGCGCTGTTCCGCATCGCGGTAGGGAGCGACGACGAGAGACGAGCCGGAAAGCGAGAAAAGCTTGTTTTCCGAGCCGATGAAGATGCGCACGCCGGAACCCGCTTCGGCAAGTTCGAGAAGCTGGATCATGCCTTCCTTGGTTTCCAGATCGTCGAAAAGATGCCTGAGCCGCTCGATATCGTCCTGTGCGTGGATGTTTTCCAGGAGATTGGCGCGTCCGCGCACGATAAGCCGCGTCGGCTGATCATTGCCGCCGCCGCTCCATATGGCGAGCCCCTGCTCGACCAGATGCTGCGACAGCGTGTCGAGCGCCTGCTTGGTTTCCTCCCTCAAGAGGGCCAGTTCGCCGCGCGCTTCGGAAAGCGTACGGCCCTGAATATGCGCATTGAGAAAATTCGATGCCTCGATGAGCTGCGAGGCCGTCACTCCCGGCGGAAGTTCGAGGATGCGGTTTTCCACGTCGCCGCTCTGGGTGACCAGGACGGCCAGCGCACGCGTCGGTTCGAGCCGCACGAATTCGATATGTTTCAAGGCGCCTTCGGCCTTGGTGGTCAGCACCAGCCCGGCGCCGCGCGACAGGCCGGAGAGAATCTGGCTGGCTTCCGTCAGCACGTTTTCCACCGAATGGCCGCTGCCGGCGGCGCGCACCTGGGCTTCGATCGACTTGCGCTCCTCGGGCGGAAGATCGCCGATTTCCAGAAAGGCGTCGACGAAGAAGCGCAGGCCCATCTGCGTCGGCAGACGCCCCGCCGAAATATGCGGCGCATAGACCAGGCCGAGTTGCTCCAGATCGCTCATCACATTACGGATCGTCGCCGGCGAGAGCGCCAGCGGCAGGATGCGCGAGAGATTGCGCGATCCGACCGGCTCGCCATCGCTCAGGTAACTCTCGACGATGCGACGGAAGATATCGCGCGAGCGCTGATCGAGGGTAGCAAGCGCTTCGGGAACTGGTGCTTTCATCATGTCTGTGCTTTATAGACTCTGTCAGAACTACCTTGAAACAGCTCTCCGCTAGCCGTCATTCTCGGGCTTGTCCCGAGAATCTACGACATATGGTCTGTCAGAACAGTAATCACCTTAACTTTCTTCTTATGGCAGATTCTCGGGACAAGCCCGAGAGTGACGGCAGACAAAACGCCTTGTCCTGCCAGCAGTGCAATTAAACCATGCCAGACTCTAACATGATTGCACGGGATTATATATGCTGGTCTTTTCGGGGATTAAATCAGGACAGGCGGGGTACTCCCTTTCTATTT
Organism: Phyllobacterium phragmitis; assembly: GCF_002980495.1. Lineage (GTDB taxonomy): Bacteria > Pseudomonadota > Alphaproteobacteria > Rhizobiales > Rhizobiaceae > Paramesorhizobium > Paramesorhizobium phragmitis. The sequence goes on along the minus strand of NZ_PVBR01000007.1, from coordinate 125,790 downwards.
TTATTTTTGCAGCCTAAAAGCCGTTCCAAGAAACGGAATCGAGGTTTATCAATGCGTCCATCCAAGCGCGCTGCCGACGAAATGCGCGCCGTCTCATTCGAGCGCGGCGTTTCCAAACATGCCGAAGGCTCCTGCCTGGTCAAGTTCGGCGACACGCAGGTGCTCTGCACGGCGAGCCTTGAGGAAAAGGTGCCGGGCTGGATGCGCAATTCCGGCAAGGGCTGGGTGACGGCGGAATATGGCATGCTGCCGCGCTCGACCGGCGATCGCATGCGCCGCGAGGCATCCACCGGCAAGCAGGGCGGCCGCACGCTGGAAATCCAGCGCCTGATCGGGCGTAGCTTACGCGCCATCGTCGATCTCCAGGCCCTGGGAGAACAGCAGATCACGGTGGATTGCGATGTCATCCAGGCCGATGGCGGCACCCGCACCGCCGCGATCACCGGCGGCTGGGTGGCGCTTCACGAGTGCCTGCGCTGGATGGAGACCCGCCAGATGGTCAAGCTCGACAAGGTGCTGAAGGATCACGTCGCCGCCATCTCCTGCGGCATCTGCGAGGGCGTGCCCGTCATCGACCTCGACTATGCCGAGGATTCGACCGCCGGAACCGACGCCAATTTCGTCATGACCGGCAAGGGCGGCATCGTCGAGATCCAGGGAACCGCTGAAGGCGTGCCATTCTCTGAGGAGGAATTCGCCTCGCTGATGGCGCTCGCGCGCGGCGGCATCAACCGGCTGGTTTCGCTTCAAAAGATCGCCGTCGCCTGAGACATTCTTGAAGAAGGACCGGCCATGAAGATGCAGCCCGTCGCCGTTCTGGAATCCGTTCTCTATGTCACGGACCTGCCGCGCGCAATTGCCTTCTATCGCGACGTGCTCGGCCTGGAACTCGCCGGCCATGCCGACCATCGCGCCGCCTTCTTCCGCTGCGGTTCCAGCGTGGTGATTCTGTTCGACGCTGATGAAACCATCAAGCCCGCCGCTCCGGGCAAGCTGCCGGTCCCCGCGCATGGCGCCAAGGGGCCGGGGCATCTCTGCTTCAGCGCCAGCCGCGCCGAGATCGTCGAATGGAAGGCGCATCTTCAAGCGCATGGCGTGGAGATCGAAAGTGAATTCGACTGGCCGAACGGCGCGCACTCGCTCTATTTCCGCGATCCCTCGGGCAATTCGCTGGAATTCGCCGAACCGCAACTATGGGCGTGATGATGGAATATGCAATGAGAAAGCTCGAAAAAGGCCGGTTGGTTGTCGCAACCCATAACAAGGGCAAGCTGCGCGAGATCGACGATCTGATCGGTCCGTTCGGCTTCGAAACGCAATCGGCCGGCGAGCTTGGGCTGCCCGAGCCGGATGAGACGGGTACGACCTTCGAGGAAAACGCCGCCATCAAGGCGCTGGCCGCGGCGAAGGCGACCGGCCTGCCGGCGCTTTCGGACGATTCCGGCCTTGCTATCGATATGCTTGGCGGCGCGCCCGGTGTCTACACCGCCAATTGGGCGGAACGCCCCGACGGCACGCGCGATTTCCTGTTCGGCATGCGCAAGGTCGAGGATGCGTTGCAGGACAAGGGCGCGTTGACGCCGGACAAGCGCAAAGCGCGCTTCGTCTCGGTCATCTGCATCGCCTGGCCGGACGGGCATACGGATTTCTATCGCGGTGAGGTGGCAGGCCAGATCGTCTGGCCGCCGCGCGGCGACAAAGGGTTCGGCTACGATCCGATCTTCCTGCCCGACGGCCATGAAAGGACATTCGGCGAAATGCAGGCTGAGGAGAAGCACGGCTGGAAGCCGGGCATGGCGCAAGCGCTTTCGCACCGCGCCAGGGCCTTCAGGCTCTTCGCCCGCGATGCGCTGGGCATCGAGTGATATGGGTCGGATGATGCGGCCGGACTGGGGCCATGATATCGTTCATGGGGCAGCGGAAGGCGAGAAGGCCTTCGGCGTCTATGTCCACTGGCCGTTCTGCGCGGCCAAGTGCCCCTATTGCGATTTCAACAGCCATGTCCGCCATCAGCCGGTCGATCAGTCGCGCTTTGCCGCCGCCTTCGCGCAGGAGATGCGCAGCATGCGGGCGCGCACCGGCCCGCGCACCGTCACCAGCATCTTCCTCGGCGGCGGCACGCCGTCGCTGATGCAGCCCGCTACGGTTGAGCGTCTGCTGAACGAGATCGCCGCCAACTGGAGTATCGCGGACGGCGCGGAAGTGACGCTCGAGGCCAATCCGTCGAGCGTCGAGGCCGAGCGTTTCCGCGGCTATCGCGCGGCGGGCGTCAACCGCGTCTCGCTCGGCGTGCAGGCCTTGAACGACCGGGATCTGAAAAGGCTGGGCCGGCTGCACAATGTCGAGGAAGCGCTGACGGCAATCGGCCTGGCGCGGGACATCTTCCCCCGCCTGTCCTTCGATCTCATCTATGCCAGGCCCGACCAGTCGATCGCCGAATGGCGCGCGGAACTGCAGCAGGCGATCGCGCTCGCCGCCGATCATCTGTCGCTCTATCAACTGACCATCGAGGAAGGCACGCCTTTCTACAATCTCTGGAAGGCGGGAAAGCTCGTCACCCCCGATGGCGATCACGCCGCAGCACTTTATCTCGAAACGCAAGACGTGACGGCGGCGCATGGCCTTCCGGCCTACGAGATCTCCAATCATGCCGCGTCGGGTGCGGAATCCAGGCACAACCTCGTCTATTGGCGCTATGGCCAATATGTCGGCATCGGGCCGGGCGCGCATGGCCGCTTCGTCGAAAACGGCATACGCACCGTCACCATGACCGAGCGCCATCCCGAAACCTGGCTGGAGAAGGCGGAGCGTCAGGGCCATGGTGTTGTCGAGGAAGAATATCTGACGAGTGCTCAGGAAGGCGATGAATTCCTGATGATGGGGCTGCGGCTTGTCGAGGGCGTCGATCTCTCCCGCTATCGCCGTTTGACCGGGCACGATATCGACCAGGGCAGGCTCGGCGGCCTCATCGGCCAGCACCTGATCGAGCCGATGGGCGGCACGCGCATCCGCGCCACGCCGGACGGCGCGCTGCTGTTGGATGCGGTGGTGGCGGATCTGGCGGCTTGACGCTTTGCAGTGAATGGCTCGTGGCTTAGAGCGGCCTGTTTTGATGGAATCGCGAGGCAACCCCCCTCTGCCTTGCCAGGCATCTCCCCCTCAAGGGGGGGGGGAGATTGGCTGACACAACCCTCGACCTGATCCTGCAACATTCGCGATTGATACCGCAGTCGATGAAGGCGTAATCTCCCCCCTTGAGGGGGAGATGCCCGGCAGGGCAGAGGGGGGTGAGATGCCCCGCCAACGTCTATTGAAAAATGAAATATTCTAGTCAGGAAATCTCTTTGACCACCCCCGACACCCCATCGCGCGAATATGTCATCGGCACCGCCGCCTTCCGGGCGAGGCCGCTGGAGCCGGCGCTCTATATCGTCGCCACGCCGATCGGCAATCTTGGCGACATGACCGTCCGCGGCCTCGAAACGCTGGCGGGCGCGGATATCCTCGCCTGCGAGGATACGCGTGTCACCCGCGTGCTGCTCGACCGCTTCGGTATCGCCAGGCGGCCCGTCGCCTATCACGAGCACAATGCGGCGGAGGCCGGGCCGAAGCTGATCGCGGCGCTGTGCGAGGGCAAGAGCGTCGCGCTCGTCTCCGATGCGGGAACGCCGCTCGTTTCCGATCCCGGCTACAGGCTGGTGGGCGAGGCGAAGGCGGCCGGCATCCGCGTTGTGCCGATCCCCGGCGCATCCGCCGTGCTCGCCGCACTCACGGCGTCGGGCCTGCCGACCGACAGTTTTCATTTCGCCGGTTTTCTGCCGTCCAAGCAGGGGCAGCGCCGCACCAGGCTCGAAGCCCTGCAACGCATCGACGCGACGCTGGTCTTCTTCGAATCGCCCAACCGCACCGCCGCCACGCTGGCCGATATGGCGGCGGTTTTCGGCGAGACCCGCAAGGGCGCGCTTTGCCGCGAACTGACCAAGGCCTACGAGACGGTGGTGACCGCGCCGCTTGGGCAATTGGCCAGCCAGTTCGACGGCGAGGATCGGCTGCGCGGCGAGGTGGTTTTGCTGGTCGGCCCGCCAGACGAGGCGAAGGCGCCGGCAAGTCCCGAGGAGATCGATCAGCTTCTTCTGTCGCTTTCCGCCGAAATGCCGCCGGCGAAAGCGGCGGGCGAGGCCGCGAGGATGACCGGCGGGCAGAAGGGCGAGCTTTATCAGCGCCTCATCGCGCTCAAGACTGGGCGCACATGACGGCGGCCGCACGCAAGCGCAAGGCGTTCTTTCGCGGCCATTCCGCCGAACGGCTGGCTTCGCTCGCTTTGATGCTGAAAGGCTTCCGCATCCTCGCGCGCCGCTACAGGACACGGCTTGGCGAAATCGACCTGATCGCCAGACGCGGCGATCTCGTCCTCATTGTCGAGGTCAAGGCCCGCGCGACGCTTGAGAGCGCGATGGATGCCGTCAATTACGCCTCCATGCGTCGGATCGAGGCGGCGGCCGATCTCTGGCTGGCGCGCCAGCCCGACCGGGCGCGGCTGTCGCTGCGTTTCGATCTGGTCGCGGTTCTGCCGTGGCGCTGGCCGCTGCATGTGCCCGCGGCCTTCACCGCATCCCGATAAATCTCTTGCATAGGGCTTTAAATCCTATAAGAATTGTGGGGTAATCGATCCGTCGGGCCGAGGCATATCCGCTGCGCATGCACGCATGGCGGAGCCTCTGCTTTCGATACATCGTTCGGCGAACGAAAATTCTTGGCTTTCCGCCGTTTGGGCAAAAACGATGCTCCGGAGCATGTTCCGGCGCAAGTCTGTTCCTTATAAATCCTTGATAAATGTCTGATAATCCGGGCCTCTATCTCAAAGGATATCGTCCCGTGGCATTTGGTTCAGCCCCACTGTCGGTCTTTCCCGCCTTCTTCCGTATCCGGAATGAAGTGGTGGTGATCGTCGGGGATGGTGAGGAAGCGCTCAACAAGGCGCGGCTCCTTGGCCAGACCAGCGCGCTGATCCGCATCGTCTCGCCGAACCCGGAGCCGGTGCTGGCGAGGTTCATCGCCGAGCAGGGTGTGGAGCATTTGGCCGAGGACTTCACGTCCGCCCATCTCTCAGGCGCCCGGCTCGTCTTCGTAGCCACCGGAGACGAAGCCGCCGATACGGCAATCGCCGCCGAGGCGCGCCGTCAGCGAATTCCCGTTAATGTCGTCGACCGCCCGGATCTCTGCGATTTCTACACGCCGGCGATCGTCAACCGCGCCCCGCTCGCCATCGCCATCGGCTCGGAAGGCACCGGCCCGGTGTTGACGCAGATGATTCGCGCCAGCATCGATGCAGCACTTTCGCCGCGTCTCGGCGATCTGGCGAGGCTTGCCGACGCCTATCGCCCCGCCGTCGAGAAATTCCTGCCTAAGGGCGCGGTGCGGCGGCTCTACTGGCGCTCGTTCTTCTCAGGCGATGTAGCGCGCCGGATCGACCGTGGCGATGAGGCTGCCGCCCATGCCGCCGCAAAAAAGCTTTTGAAAGAGCAGGGCGCGCCGCAGGGTTATATCTGGCTGGTCGGCGCCGGCCCCGGCGCGGAAGATCTGCTGACGCTTCGCGCGCAGCGCGTGCTGATGGAGGCCGATGTCATCGTTCATGACGCGCTGGTTCCAGACGCCATCATCGCCATGGGCCGCCGCGACGCCGAGCGCCTGTCCGTCGGCAAGCGCAAAGGCTGCCATTCCAAGAGCCAGGACGACATCAATGCGCTGCTGGTGGAGCTCGCCCGTCAGGGCAAGCGCGTGGCGCGGCTCAAATCGGGTGATCCCCTGGTTTATGGCCGGGCAGGGGAAGAAATGGCCGCATTGCGCGAGGCCGGCATCGGCTTCGAGATCGTGCCGGGCATCACCTCGGCTTTCGCCGCCGCCGCCGACATGGAATTGCCGCTGACGCTGCGCGGCGTCGCCTCTTCGCTGGTCTTTACGACCGGCCACGACATGTCCGGTGAAATTTTGCCGGATTGGGCCAGGCTCGCCCTTTCGGGCGCCACCATCGCCGTCTATATGGGGAGCTCCGTCGCCGCCTCGGTCGCAGCCAGGCTGATGAGCGCGGGCCTCCATGAAGACACGGCCGTTGCCGTCGTCGAGAATGCCGGCCGCCCGGATCGCCGCATGTTCCACGGGCTGTTGAAGGATTTGCCTGCGCTGGAGAAGCGCAGCGATCTCTTGGGCCCGGTCATGGTCGTGATCGGCGATGCCGTCGCCGGCGCAGCCATCCATAAAGCAGAATCGCTGGCGCTCCGCCGGCATGAGATTGCTGCCTGAGTGGCAGCCTGATTAAAGGACGAAATGGATGACGATCAAGGTTCTGACCGCCAACCGCCTGACCGATGGCGAAGCCGTCTGGCTTGGGGCTGACGGTGAGTGGCGCGAGACCATCGAGGGTGCGCTTCTCGCGCGCGACGCGGAAGCGGTCGCAGCACTTGAAAGCGCCGGCAAGGCGGCGCTCGGCGCCAATCTGGTGGTCGATGTCAATTTGATCGATGTCGAGGAACGCGGCGGCGAACTCTATCCGCTGCGCCTGCGCGAGCGCATCCGCCTCAGCGGGCCCACCATCGATTTCGAACCGCGCAAGAAGCCGGAGAATTCCGCCGTTTCCGCCGCCTGAGCACAACGTACAAGCCAAACGTATCGGGAAAAACGCAAGCCATGTATCGTTATGATGAGTTCGACCACGCCTTTGTCGCAGCCCGCGTCGAGCAGTTCAAGGACCAGGTCCAGCGCCGTCTGTCGGGCGAATTGACGGAAGACCAGTTCAAGCCGCTGCGGCTGATGAACGGCGTCTATCTCCAGCTGCACGCCTATATGCTGCGCGTCGCCGTCCCCTATGGCACGCTGTCAGCTAAGCAGATGCGCAAGCTTGGGTCTATCGCCCGCGTCTATGATCGCGGCTACGGCCATTTCACCACGCGGCAGAACATCCAGTACAACTGGCCGGCGCTTGGCGACATTCCGAAGATCCTTGATGAGCTGGCGGAAGTCGAAATGCACGCCATGCAGACGTCGGGCAATTGCATCCGCAATGTCACCGCGGATCATTTCGCCGGGGCCGCCGCCGATGAGGTCGCCGATCCGCGTCCTTTCGCCGAAATCCTGCGGCAATGGTCGTCGCTGCATCCGGAATTCTCGTTCCTGCCGCGCAAGTTCAAGATCGCCGTCACCGGCGCCGAGCATGACCGCGCCGCGATCCAGACGCACGATATCGGCCTGCATTTAAAGAAGAACGCGGCGGGTGAATTGGGCTTCGGCGTCTATATCGGCGGCGGCCAGGGTCGCACGCCGATGGTGGCCAAGAATATCCGCGACTTCCTGCCCGCCGAGGATCTGCTTTCCTACACCACGGCCATCGTCCGCGTTTACAATCTGCATGGCCGCCGCGACAACAAGTACAAGGCGCGCATCAAGATCCTCGTCCATGAGACCGGCACGGAGGAGCTGACCCGTCAGATCGAGGCCGAATGGCGGGCGCTCAAGGAGAGCGACCTCAAGCTGCCGCAGGGCGATATAAACGCCATCGACACCTATTTCCGCCCGCCGGTGTTGCCCGAGCGGCCGGAAGGCTGGGGCACGCTTGCCGTGGCCAAGCGGGCCGATGCCGGTTTCGCCGCCTGGGTCGATCAGAACGTCACGCCGCACAGACACCCGGATTATGGCGTCGTCACCATTTCGCTGAAGCCCATCGGCGGCATCCCCGGTGACGCCAGCGCCGAGCAGATGGAACTGGTCGCCGATATCGCCGAGAAGTTCAGCCAGGACGAAATCCGCGTCAGCCACGAGCAGAATCTGGTGCTGCCGCATGTCGCGCTCGCCGATCTGCGTACCGTCTATGATCTGCTCCTGACCGATGGCCTCGCCACCGCCAATGCCGGATTGATCACCGATATCATCGCCTGCCCGGGGCTTGATTATTGCGCGCTTGCCAATGCCCGCTCCATTCCGGTGGCGCAGCGCATTTCCGAACGCTTCGGCGCTCCCGCCCGCCAGTCGGAGATCGGCGATTTGAAGATCAAGATCTCCGGCTGCATCAATGCCTGCGGCCATCACCATGTCGGCCATATCGGCATTCTCGGCGTCGAGAAGAAGGGCGAGGAACTTTATCAGATCACGCTCGGCGGCTCGGCCGACGAGATCACCACGGTGGGCGAGATCACCGGCCGTGGCTTCTCCTCGGAAGAGGTGGTCGATGCCATCGAAAAGATCGTCGACACCTATCTCGGTCTGCGCACCGGCAGGCAGGAAAATTTCCTTGCCGCCTACAGGCGCGTCGGTGCGGCGCCATTCAAGGAGGCGCTCTATGGCCCAGTCAGCCGTGCTGCCTGATATCGACGAAAACGCCGTGGCCGACGAGGCGCGCGCGCTGGAAGCGCGCTATGGCGGGCTTGATTCGAGGCTCATCATCGAACTCGCGATCGATCATCTCTTCAACGAAGAGATAGCCGCAGTTTCTTCGTTTGGCGCGGAATCCGCCGTGCTTCTGCATCTCATCTCCCAGGTCGACCATTCGACGCCGGTCATTTTCCTCGAAACCGGAAAGCATTTCAGCGCCACTTTGGCGCATCGCGACCGCCTGATCGAGGAATTGGGCCTCACCGACGTGCAGAATGTCTATCCCCAGCAGAATTCGTTGAAGCGCGAGGATCCCTTCGGCGCCTTGTCGATGACTGACAAAGACCGTTGCTGCTTCATCCGCAAGGTCGAGCCGATGGCGCGCGCCGTGGCGCCCTATCGCGCCTGGATGACGGGGCGCAAGCAGTTCCAGGCGTCGACGCGCCAGGCACTGCCGGTGTTCGAGGCTGTCGGTTCGCGCATCCGCATCAATCCGCTGGCCCGCTGGCAGTCATCGGACCTGCAGGCCTATATGGTCGCGCACGGTCTTCCCGCGCATCCGCTTATCGAAAAGGGCTACCGCTCGATCGGCTGCATGCCCTGCACCAAGCCGGTCGAGGATGGGGAAGACCAGCGCGCCGGACGCTGGGCCGGTTCGGACAAGACGGAATGCGGCATTCACCTGACGGGCCTGACCGACACCCTATCCAACATTTCGCTGACGGAATCGAATTTATGAGTGAAACGACCGAGCAGAACGAAAAGCAGCTCTGGGGGCGTGAAGGTTTCCGCAACGATCCCTATATAGAGGCCGAAAGCCTCGATGCGGCGGGCGATGCGCCGGCCGTCATCCTGCCGCTGGCCGCATGGCTTGGGCTTGATGACGATATCAGGCGGACCAGCAATCGCAGGATCGGCGTCATGGTCGCTCCGGGCGAGGATATCGAGCCGCTGCTGGACAAGCTCGACACCATCCCGCTGATCGCGTTGCAGTTTCCCGCTTTCAACGATGGCCGCTCCTATTCGAAGGCCGAACTCCTGAAAGGGCGCCACGGCTTCTCTGGCGAGTTGCGCGCCGTCGGCGATGTGCTGATCGACCAGGTGGTGTTCATGCTGCGCGCCGGTTTCGACACCCTGCAGGTGAGCAACCCGATAGCGCTCGAACGTCTGAACGCGAGCGATCTGCACGACACGCCGGGCTATTACCAGCCGGGGCGCGGATCGGCGCAGACAGCCGGCGGCTATAGCTGGCGCCGGACGCCGGCTGGTTAGAGCGGTTCTTGTTTTAATGGAATCGCTAGGCAACCCCCCTCTGTCCTGCCGGACATCTCCCCCACAAGGGGGGAGATTGGCTGACATAGCCCACGGCATCCATTCTACGAGGTTTGCGATTGGTGCCAAACATTTTTGAAGGCTAATCTCCCCCCTTGTGGGGGAGATGTCCGGCAGGACAGAGGGGGGTGTTGGAGCGCGCCCTTGACCAAATTTCGCAGGCATTCTTATGACCGATTTGAACGACAGGAAGCACTTGATGTCCGAGACTATCAACCAGACAATCGAAACCGATGTTGTAATCGTCGGCGCGGGGCCGGTCGGCCTGTTCGCCGTGTTCGAGCTCGGTCTTCTCGACCTGCGCGCCCATGTCATCGACATTCTCGACCGTCCGGGCGGACAGTGCGCCGAGCTCTATCCGGAAAAGCCGATCTATGACATTCCGGGCCTGCCTGAGGTCACCGGACAGCAACTGACCGACAATCTCTTGAAGCAGATCGCACCATTCGATCCGCAGTTCCATTTCTCCACCATGGTGACGGCGCTTGAGCGCCTCGAAGACGGCCGCTTCCGCGTCGAGACCGATGCCGGCGAAACCTTCCTCACCAAGATCATCGTCATTGCCGCCGGCGGCGGTTCCTTCCAGCCCAAGCGCCCGCCGGTGCCGGAGATCGAGCACTATGAGGGCAAAAGCGTTTTCTATGCCGTGCGCAAGATCGAGGCCTTCCGCGACCGTGATGTGGTCATCGTCGGCGGTGGCGATTCGGCGCTCGACTGGACCCTCAATCTGGAGCCGGTGGCGAAATCGGTGACCCTCGTCCATCGCCGTCCAGAATTCCGCGCAGCACCCGACAGCGTCAACAAGATGTGGGCGCTGGAAAAGGAAGGCCGCGTCAAGTTCCGCATGGGACAACTGGGCAGCCTGCAGGGCGAGAACGGCGAATTGTCGAAGGTGGTGCTCAAGGGCGCGGAAGGCGAGGAAGTGCTCGAAGCCGACCGGCTTCTGCCGTTCTTCGGCCTGACGATGAAGCTCGGCCCCATCGCCGACTGGGGCCTCAATCTCGATCAGAACCTGATTGCGGTCGATACCGAGAAGTTCGAGACGTCGGAGCCTGGCATCTTCGCCATCGGCGACATCAACACCTATCCGGGCAAGCTGAAGCTCATCCTTTCCGGCTTCCATGAGGCGGCCTTGATGACGCATGCGGCAAAACGCATCGTTGCACCGGGCGAACGGATCATCTTCCAGTACACCACCTCGTCCACTTCCTTGCAGAAGAAACTTAAGGCGGCTTGAGCATGATCCCGAAAAGTTGCAGACTTTTCGGATAAGATCATGCGGCTAACAACAGGTTTACAGTGTCCGATACGCTTCTTATTCATGTTACAGACCAGAACGGCGAGCGCCACACGCTTGAGGCGCTGGAAGGCTTTCGCGTGATGGAGATCATCCGCGACTGGGGGCTGGACATCAAGGCCGAATGCGGCGGCGCCTGCGCCTGCGGCACCTGCCATGTCTATGTGGATGAGGATTGGGGGCGCAAGCTTTACGAGCCGCTCGACGAGGAGCAGGACCAACTGGACCAGACCTTTCATGTCGAGGATAATTCCCGCCTCTCCTGCCAGCTCATCATGACGCCGGAACTGGACGGCCTCGAGGTGACGCTGGCGCCCGGCACACAAACGGGCCGCGAAGCTGCTTAGGGGAGTAGGGGAGTAAGGGAATTGAGGAGCAAGCAGCCGCTTGCTCCTCAAAACATATTCCCCTATTCCCCTACTCCCTTATTCCCCTTTGAAAAGGAGACCGCCTTGATCCGGCACATCGTTTTTTTCAGCGCCAGGGAAGGGCAGGATCTCGAGGAGATGCGCGCCGGGCTGGAGCGGTTGGGGACGATCCCCCATTCCGATATGTTCGAGGTCCTGGAGAACAGCAAGGTCGATCCGCTCTGCGACAGGATCGATCTCGTGGTCTATGCCGAATTTGCCGATGAGGCAGCGCTTGCGGCGTATAAGGCCCATCCCACCTATGCCGAGACCACCCGGCACGTGCGCCCGATGCGCGAAATGCGCTATTCGGCGGATGTGGTGTCGAAGTTTCGGTGAAGTTTGGCGCGGTTCACTCTTAGATCGCAGCGCGCTTTCGTTAAAACGAGAGACGCATCTACCTTCGTCCCGGCTTCATCGCCAGCGGCAGATTGCCGAAAAGATCGGGTTCGTCGCTCGTCCGCGCCCCCTCGATGGTCAAGATCCGCAGCTTCGTCTCAGCGCCGCCATTGGCCGAGAAGCCGCCGGTCTTGCCGCTTGCGCCGAGCACGCGATGACAGGGAACGATGATGGGGAAGGGGTTCTTGCCGAGCGCCTGGCCTATCGCCTGCGAAAGGCTGACATCGCCGATGCGCCTGGCGATCGCGCCATAGGTGAGGGTCTCTCCGGGCGCAATCTGGAGCGCGATTTCATAGACCTGCCGGTGAAGTGGCGGCAGGCCTTCCATATCGAGCGGAGCCTTGGAAAAATCGACCTTCTCGCCTTCGAGGAGTGCAATGATGCGGTCTATCACATCCCGCACGGCGGCGGGTGCGGGCCTCTCCTGCGCCAGCGGAAATCGTTTTTGCAGCTTCGCTTGCGTTGCCGCCGCATCGGCCTCCGGCAGTTGAACGCCGACGATGCCCTTTTCGCCCCAGGCGATGGCACAGGGGCCTATTGCGGTTTCGAAGGCGGTTGTCCCAGGCGATTCCATAACCCTTATCCTAACATGAATCGTAAATTGATGTGGTTGAAGCCGGACGGAAATAATGTTTGTCTTGGGAAAACGGCGGGTGACGAGGCTAATAACACGAGACATTTTTGCGCCGTCCGCCTAGAAATAGCCACGGAAGCGCGAAGACTGCTTCCTACAGCGCCATGCGTCCTTTAGGAGGCATAAAGGACGCTGTAGATTATTGGACCGGCGCATCGTGCTTTCCGAAGACCGATTCCGGTTTTCGGGCCGATGCGGTTGCGTGCCGGCTGTGAACTGAGGAATGAAAATGGACGATTACGAAAGATACGCGACGGGGCTGTTGATCGTGTTTGGCGCGCTCATCATTGGCGGGCTGATGGCCGTCAATATCACGGTTGCCGACAAGCCGGGCTTCCTCTTCGCCCTGGGCGCCGCGATCGTGGCGTGGTTTTCGGCCTTCGCGGTGCTGTTCGACCGGCCGCGTCTTTACGGCATCATGATCGCCACAGCGATCGCGCTCGTTGGCGCATCGATCGGCGCCTATGTAACGTGAACCTCCGCATCCTCCGGTAAATCGTCATCCGTCGGGAATATCTCCCGGTCGAGCAGCGTACGTCCGAACGTGTAGACGAGTTCGGCCGCTTCGTCGTTCCCCTGGCTCTTGAGCCTGTTATAGATCTTGCCGGCCGCATAATTCATGCGCCGGGCAGCGCTTGCATCCGTCTCGTGCAGGATCTGCGCGAGGCAGATGGCGATCTCCATCATGCCGATGGCAGTCTGGTCCGTGCTTGTTCCGCTCATTTTCCACTCCCGTGAAACAGATCCTGACGCCAGCTAACCTACCCCCAATGGGCATGAACGAAAAAGCCCCGGAAAAACCGGGGCTCTCAATTGGGGTCTGATATGCATCCTGCATTCAGATGAACGGCGAATAGCACTGGCGGCGTGGGCCGTTATAGGGCTGGTAGCTGTTGTCGTAAGCCCTGTACGACCGGTAACGATTATAGCACCAGCGCACATGCGCACTGCCTGCCGGGCGGCGATAGCGTGGCCTATGCCCGCGATAGTGGGGCCGGACGCCCCAGCCATAACGAGGCCGATAGTGCCGGCGATGGTGCCGCCAGCCATGGTGCCGGTCCCATCTCCTGTTATGATGGCGCCAATGCCGGCGGTGCTTGAAGCGTGGGCGGTGGCGATGTCCGCGGTGCCGGTACTCGCGGTGCTGGACCGTCTCGACCTGCCCGGCGGCTGCCATCGGTTGTGGATTGGTGACGGAAAGGGGGGCGGCATTCGCCGTTCCGATCGCTCCGGAAGCCCCCATGGCCAAAGACATCAAGACGGCGAAGACCGCCGAAATACGAGCTCTCATATTACCTCCTTCTGCGCCTTTGCCGGATCAAGTCCTTACGGGTCACAAACGGCAATTCGCAGGAAATATGTCCCTTACAAGCCTCATTCGCAGAGCATTATGGCGCGGCGATGATGGAAATACAGCGTTTTCCGCCACTTAGGGTCACATTTTACGCCGCTGTTTAACAGACAGTTGAAGGCGGCTGGCGCATCTCCGGCCTTGCCGATCCCTCACCACGTGTTGACATGATCGAAACCCGCGGTGCTAATGGAGCCATCGAGGTTCTTTCGAGTCGGAAACGGCGAGAAGGCTAAGAGGGAAGCCGGTGCGCACTCCATCTTTGGAGCGCAAGGCCGGCGCTGCCCCCGCAACTGTATGCAGCGAGTTGCTGTCGCTTAAGTAGTATTTTGCAGCCAGGTGGAACATTTGGCGTCGCAAAATGCCGCTAAACAAAAGTCACTGGTCCGGTTGACGGATCGGGAAGGCCAGACAGCGGCGATGACCTGTGAGCCAGGAGACCTGCCCCGATAATGGACGTGAAAACGTCCGCGAATAGGTCAACGGGCGGGGTGTCCCGGTGTATCGCTTGCTTCGGGTGTTCTTCATTCGCTTTTCGGCATGCGTGCGCTTGAACATTCCCCGCCGCCATCATCGGGGATTTTGATGCGTACTGCCGGACTTCAAGCCAAAACGATCGCGGAACATCGTGATACCGCGCAAAAAACACCGGAAGATATCTTTCTCGCCTGGCTGCTGTGGTTGCCGAAAGAAGCCGACATGGCCGCCGCCGCCGCGGAAGAGGTGCGCAAGCTCGACCGCTATCGCGGCAATCTGGCCGGCCCGCATCAATTGCGGGCCATGTTCCTTGCCTTGATCGCCACGCTCGCGGGACCGCTGCGGAATTAGGGCATTCAGTGAGGGCGGTTCGCTTATTTTCCGCCCTCTTTGCCGCGCCCAGCAATCATGTTTCGTAGCGGAAACGACACTGTTGAGGAATCCTCGCCCTATCCACCGCGTAGACAGCGCAGAACAACTCATGCCACCCGATGCCATAAACAGGAACCACTGACAAAATTCCCCTGCTTCCCACCCACCTTTCTATCAAAGTGCGGGCCGCTCTGCCTCGCCCGGAATTTGGTCTGCTTATTTGACATAAACATATCTTTATGTCATTAAGTTAGTTCATCCGATCCGATTAGCAGGCACAGCGGGTAATTTGTTACAATGAGTTCCATTGACGATCTCTTCGGTCCCGAAGCGCCAAAGCCGGACGGTTCGGAAGTTCTCGCTGCGCTGACCGAGGCGGCGCGGGAGCGTATCCTCATTCTCGATGGCGCGATGGGGACGCAGATCCAGGGGCTCGGCTTCCACGAGGAGCATTTTCGTGGGCAACGCTTCGCCGCCTGCGAATGTCATTTGCAGGGCAACAACGATCTTCTCACCTTGACCCAGCCGGCGGCCATCGAGGAAATCCACTATGCCTACGCCATGGCGGGCGCGGATATCCTCGAAACCAACACCTTTTCCTCCACCTCCATCGCCCAGGCCGATTACGGCATGGAGGCGGAAGTCTATGATCTCAACCGCGACGGCGCGCGCCTTGCCCGCCGTGCTGCGCTACGTGCTGAAAAGACGGATGGCCGCCGCCGCTTCGTCGCCGGCGCGCTCGGGCCGACCAACCGCACCGCTTCCATGTCGCCGGATGTCAACAATCCCGGCTATCGCGCCGTCTCCTTCGACGAACTCAAGGTTGCCTACGCCGAACAGCTCCGGGGTCTGATCGACGGCGGCGCGGATATCATCCTGATCGAGACCATCTTCGACACGCTGAACGCCAAGGCGGCGGTTTTCGCATGCGAGGAAATCTTCACTGAGAAGGCCATGCGCCTGCCGGTGATGATCTCGGGCACCATCACCGACCTCTCCGGCCGCACGCTTTCCGGCCAGACGCCAACGGCATTCTGGTATTCGCTGCGTCATGCCAGCCCTTTCACCATCGGGCTCAATTGTGCTCTTGGCGCCAACGCCATGCGCGCCCATCTGGCGGAGTTGTCCACCGTCGCCGATACCTTCGTCTGTGCTTATCCCAATGCCGGCCTGCCCAACGAATTCGGCCAGTATGACGAAAGCCCCGAGGCGATGGCGGCGCAGATCGAGGACTTTGCCCGCGAGGGTCTGGTCAATGTGGTCGGCGGCTGCTGCGGCTCGACGCCTGATCATATCCGCGCCATTGCGCAAGCCGTCTCCCCTCACAAGCCGCGCGCGATTCCAGAAATTCCGCCGTTGATGCGGCTTTCCGGCCTTGAACCGTTCACGCTGACCAAGGACATTCCCTTCGTCAATATCGGCGAGCGCACCAATGTCACCGGCTCGGCCAAGTTCCGCAAGCTGATCACGGCGGGTGATTTTTCCGCCGCCCTCGATGTTGCCCGCGACCAGGTGGAGAACGGCGCGCAGATCATCGATATCAACATGGATGAAGGCCTGATCGATTCGCAGAAGGCGATGACCGAGTTTCTCAATCTCGTCGCCGCCGAGCCGGATATCGCGCGGGTTCCGGTGATGATCGATTCCTCCAAATGGGAGATCATCGAAGCGGGCCTGAAATGCGTTCAGGGCAAGCCGCTGGTCAATTCCATCTCGATGAAGGAGGGCGAGGAAGCCTTCCTGCATCATGCCAGACTCTGCCGCGCCTATGGGGCGGCGGTCGTCGTCATGGCTTTCGACGAGCAGGGCCAAGCGGACACACAAGCGCGCAAGGTCGAGATATGCACCCGCGCCTACAAGCTTCTGACCGAACAGGCTGGCTTCCCGCCGGAAGACATCATCTTCGATCCCAACATCTTCGCGGTGGCCACCGGCATCGAGGAGCACAACAATTACGGTGTCGATTTTATCGAAGCCACACGCGAAATCATCGCGACCTTGCCGCACGTCCATATCTCGGGCGGCGTGTCGAACCTCTCGTTTTCGTTTCGCGGCAATGAGCCGGTGCGCGAGGCGATGCACGCCGTTTTCCTCTACCACGCCATCCAGGCGGGCATGGATATGGGCATCGTCAATGCCGGCCAGCTCTCGGTCTATGAATCGATCGAGCCTGACTTACGCGATGCCTGCGAAGACGTGGTGCTCAACCGCCGTGAGGATTCGACCGAACGCCTGCTGGAACTTGCCGAGCGCTTCAAGGGCGTAGCCGGCAAGGAGGCCAAGGAACGCGATCTGAAGTGGCGCGAATGGCCGGTCGAAAAGCGGCTGGAACATGCGCTGGTCAACGGCATCACCGAATATATCGAGGCCGATACCGAGGAAGCGCGGCTTCAAGCCAAGCGCCCGCTGCATGTCATCGAAGGGCCGCTGATGGCGGGCATGAATGTGGTGGGCGATCTCTTCGGCGCGGGCAAGATGTTCCTGCCGCAGGTGGTCAAATCCGCCCGTGTCATGAAGCAGGCCGTGGCCGTTCTCCTGCCCTACATGGAGGAAGAGAAGCGCCTCAATGGCGGCGTCAGCGAGCGCCAGAGCGCCGGCAAGGTGCTGATGGCGACCGTCAAGGGCGATGTGCACGATATCGGCAAGAACATCGTCGGCGTCGTGCTCGCCTGCAACAATTATGAGATCATCGATCTGGGCGTCATGGTGCCCGCGACGAAGATTCTTGAGACCGCGCGTGCCGAGAACGTCGATATCATCGGCCTGTCCGGCCTGATCACGCCGTCGCTCGATGAAATGGCGCATGTGGCTTCAGAGATGGAGCGCGAGGGCTTCGACATTCCGCTGCTGATCGGCGGCGCCACGACCAGTCGCGTCCACACGGCGGTCAAGATCCATCCGCGCTATACCAAGGGCCAGACGGTCTATGTCGTCGATGCCAGCCGCGCCGTCGGCGTCGTCTCCAGCCTGCTATCGCTGGAGACCAAACAGAATTATGTCGAGACCGTGCGCGGTGAATACGCCAAGGTGGCCGCCGCCCACGCGCGCAACGAGGCCGACAAGCAGCGCCTCCCGCTCGCCCGCGCCCGCGCCAATGCGCAAAAGATCGACTGGGATGCCTACACGCCGCCAAGGCCGGCTTTCCTCGGAACCCGTACGTTTGAAAGCTGGGACCTGGAAGAGCTTTCCCGCTATATCGACTGGACGCCTTTCTTCCAGACATGGGAGATGAAGGGCCGCTACCCCGCGATTCTCGAAGACGAGAAACAGGGCGAAGCGGCGCGCCAGCTCTTTGCCGATGCGCAGGCGATGCTGAAGCAGATCATCGACGAGAAATGGTTCCGGCCAAGGGCGGTCATCGGCTTCTGGCCGGCCAATGCCGTTGGCGACGATATCAGGCTTTTCGCCGACGAGAGCCGGAAAGACGAACTGGAAACCTTCTTCACCCTGCGCCAGCAGCTTTCCAAGCGCGATGGCCGGCCGAACGTGGCGCTATCCGATTTCGTCGCGCCTCTCGATACGGGCAAGACGGATTATGTCGGCGGATTTGTCGTCACCGCGGGCATCGAGGAGGTGGCGATCGCCGAACGCTTCGAGCGCGCCAATGACGATTATTCCTCGATCCTGGTGAAGGCGCTTGCCGACCGTTTCGCCGAAGCCTTCGCCGAATTGATGCATGAGCGCGTGCGCAAGGAATTCTGGGGCTATGCCGCAGACGAGACGCTTGCGCCTACCGATCTGATCGGCGAATCCTATCGCGGCATCCGTCCGGCGCCGGGCTATCCCGCCCAGCCGGATCACACCGAAAAGACCACGCTCTTCCGCCTGCTCGACGCGGAAAACGCGACGGGCGTGACGCTCACCGAAAGCTATGCGATGTGGCCGGGCTCCTCCGTTTCCGGCCTCTATCTGGCGCAACCCGATAGCTATTATTTCGGCGTCGCCAAGGTCGAACGCGATCAGGTCGAGGATTATGCCGCGCGCAAGAACATGGACGTGGCCGAGGTCGAGCGCTGGCTTGGACCCATCCTCAATTATGTGCCGGCCAATCGCACCGCATCCGCGGAAGCGGCGGAGTGACACCAGCGATTTCGCGAAGCCCGCGACCCGCCACATTACCGATGTTTAATCCCGTCATTCATGTTCCATTCATTCCCCTGGAGCGATGTTGAGCACGTGAAATTCGTGGCATCAACAAAGGAAATCAGGATGAAAAATCTTGTCATAGCTGTCACCGCTCTCTCCATTCTCGCTCCCACGGCAGCCCTTGCGCAATACCAGCCGAAACACGGTTACGAGCATCGCGTCGAAAAATCCTATGGCAAGCGTCATGACGACCGCCGTGATATGCGCCGCCATAACGACAAGCGCGATATGCGCCGCCATGATGACAAGCGCCAACGCTGGTCGCGCGGCCGCTCGCTGCCACGCAACTATCGCCGCAATGTCGTGCGCGACTATGGCCGCCATCATCTGCGCAAGCCGGCGCGCGGACAACAGTGGGTGCGGGTGAACAATGACTATCTCCTGATCAGCATCGCCAGCGGCGTGATCGCTTCGATCGTGGCGGGGCGGTAATCACGCCTCCCAGGCGAATATGACGCAAGAGATGAAGGCGGTCCCGAAGACCGCCTTCATCCGTTTGGAGCCTTTCACTTTCAGGTGAAAACGACGCGTTCAGGCGGTCCTCAATCTCTACGGTGGCAAACATCCTCTTCCGACTGTAGCAACAGCGGCATCGCCATCTCCACAGTTCCGACGGTGCAGGATGCTGTAAGGCCAGGCGATTCCATTGAATTGGCAACCGCTCCAGCCATCAATGGTTTTTACCATTTCACCTTGAATCCGACATTTCCGGCGAACCTGTAGCTTTCGCCGATATTGGCGAGGCCTGTTCCTGCGGTGAGGGTTCCAAACAGCACGTAATGATCGTCATTCCAGTTGTAGGTGCCGCCGCCGCCGATTTCAGTCCACGTCCTCTCTTCATTGTTGGCGAGCCGATGGCCCTCGATCTTCATCTTGATCTCGTCGAGGAATTCCTGTTGGAGATTGATGACGCCGTAGAGGTCGGCGCGGCGCGCATAGCCGTACTGGTCCTGCCAGGCGGTCTGATAGTTGGCGGCAATGCCGATGCGCCCCGTCAGCTTGGCGTTGCGCTCATAGCTCACCCTTGCGCCATAGGGATCGGTGAAATCGTCGAGCAGGATCTGGGCATAGGTGAGTTGGGCCTGCGGCGTCAGCGTCCAGCTGTCGTCCATGCTGTAGCGGATGCCGGTTTCACTGCTCAGGGCATAACCGAGCGCCTTGTCGCCATCGAGGAGGGTGCGGTCCAGGGTCGACGAGTTCAGATCGCTGTCGAACCAGGTGACCTGGCCCTGCGCGTCGAGATAGTAGCCGGCATCGTCATACCATGTGAGCGCGCTGCCAAGGCCGTAGCCGTCGGTCTCGATCTTGCCGTCGCCGTAGAAGGCATTGATATCGGCGGAAGCATTGCCGTAACTGACCCAGACGCTGCCGATCAGCCGGCCGCGCTCGTCCTCGTAGAACTGACCGTCGATGCCCGTCTGCATCTTCCACATATCGATGTCGTATTCGGCGCCGGTGGTCGACGTGTCGGGCCGATGGTGCGCATGCGCGGCCTCGATGCGGTTCCAGATGATGAAGCCGGTTTCGATGAAGGCTTCGGTGCGGGTATCGGCCGGATCCTCGGGCGGGTAGGGGATGGGATCGATGGTTCCCGGCCCGTCGCCCTGTGCGATCGGGACATAGCCGGCACCGGCCCAGTAGCGGTTGCCGGTGCGCTCGCGCAGCGTCGGCAGCCTGTTGAGATGATTGAGCGTCTGGCCATAGACTTCGTAAAGCGGCGCACCGGGCTGGAAGATATATTCGCTGCGCAGGTACCAGTCGCCGTCACCCTTCTGGGTGGCGAGGCCGTTCTTGTGCAGCGTGTAGGCATAGGCGCCGCCGATGACCGCGCTCTTGCCGTCCTTGGTGGTATAGTCGCCGATAAGCGTGAAGCCGCCATCGGACTGGCCGCCGACATCGATCACCTTGATGCCCTTGTCGGTCTGGGCGCCGAGCCCGCCGCGGTTGATCACCCGGACATTGGTTTCGCCCGATGTGTTGCCGGCAATTGCCAGCATGTCGGTCGGCGAATCGTCGCCGCCGAGCACCGTGTTGAGCCGGATGAGACCGCCATCACCGGCATAATTGCCATTGATGGTCAGCGTGCCCAAGTCCTTGCCGCCATTGCCGGGCGCGATGGTGCCGGCATTGACAGTCGAACCCACCGTGCCTTCACCCTGCAGATGACCGCCGGCAAGCACATTCATCGTCCCGCCGAGCATTTGATCGACCTGCAGCGCCCCGGCGCGGATATTGGTGGTGCCGGTGAAGCCGGAATTGTCGGAGGTGAGCATAGTGGTGCCGCTGCCGATCTGCTCCAGCGTACCGCTGCCGAAAAGTGCATTATCGGCGGTGAACATATCGGAGCGGTTGAAGGCGAGCAGGCCGTCTATGGCAATGCCGCTCTTGACGCTGCCGCTGGTGCCGCCATTGCCGATCTGCAGCGCAGCATTCTGGGCGATATGGGTGCCACCGGTATAAATGTTATCACCCGACAGGATTTGCCCGCCGCCGGTGACGTCAAGGCCGCCATCGCCATCGATGACGCCCCGGAAGATATCGTTATCGGCGGCGGTAATGGTGAGCTCCTTGCCGCCGAGATGGACGCTGCCGTCCGACCCGCCCGACAGGCCCTTGATGCTGGTCATATCGGCAGCGATGCCCGAGATGTCGAATGTAGCGTCCGCCGTCACCCCGCCTGTCGCACTGATGTCGCCATCGCCGACCAGCGCCAGCGTACCTTGTTTGACGATGCTCCTGCCGGCATAAGTGCCGGTTCCCGCCAGGCTGAGCCGTCCCGTGCCGGTCTTGGTCAGCGAGCCCGGTCCGTCGATGCTGCCTGTCAGCGTGTTGTTGTTGGCTTGCGTGTCGATGGTGCTGTCGGCTGCGGCGAGCGTCACGGCGTGGCCCGTCTCGAAGGAAGCACCGGATTGCAGCGTGCCGCCATTGATCGTCACACGGCTCGCGATATCGCCGAGATTGCCGCTGGATGAGACGTTGAGAATGCCGGCAAGGATATCGATGCCGCCCTTGTAGCTGTTAGCGCCGGCAAGCTTCGTCGTGCCCGTCCCCGCCTGGACGAGCTTGCCGTCGCCCGAGATGATGCCACTGAGCGTCATCGCGTCCGAGCGATTGGCGACCAGTTTGGTACCGTCGGCAAGTGCCACGGCGCCCGAGATGCTGCCCGATGTGCCGCCATCGCCGAGTTGCAGCACACCTGCCGCAACCGACGTTCCGCCGCTATAGCTGTTTTCGCCGGTCAGGATCAGCGTGCCGAGATCCTGTTTGACCAGCTGCGCAGCGCCGGTGAGCCGGGAAGCGATGGTGGCATCGTAGCCGGCACCTTTCGCGGTGCCGTCGCCGACGCGGATCGTCGCCGGTTCGCCGCCGAGGGCGATATCGCCGCCAGTGATGACATAGCCGTCGACGGCGAACTGCATGCCCTCGGCGCGCACATCGCCCTTGCTGGTGTCGACCGTCACCGTGCCGGCCTTGCCGGTGAAGATGGCAAAGTTGCTGTCGGTGAACGGCACGTTGATCGTGCCGTCCTTGTCGGTCCAGTTGTCGTTGCCCCCGGCAGCCTGCCAGATGCCGTCGCCGCCTTCGATCCGCCTATTGTTGCGTGCGCCGCCCGCCCCGTCCCAGAAATTGGCGTCGATGCCGACATAAGAGACCAGATTGACCTGATGATCCACCGAGGTCTGCACGAAATAGTCGTTTGTCGTCGGGCGGGCACCGAGCACCACGCCATTATCGGTCAATGTGCCGGCATAGTTGATCAGCCGGTAGAGACCGGGCATCGGGAAGGCGGCACCCGAGCTGTTGTTGATGTTGATCGTGCCGTCAAGGGTCAGATCGCCGCCGACATTGACCGCCAGCACATTGGCCGGTACGCCGCCGGCCGTCTGGCCGTAGCCATAATCGATCGTCGAGGTCTGCTGCAGGGAAAGGCCGCCCTTGATGGTCAGCACCCGTGCCCCGCCCGCATCGCTGGAGACGCTCAAGGTGCCGCCATCGCCGATCGCGACATCGCCGCCGACGACCCCCTTGCCGGAAAGCGTCGCGCCGTTGGTGACGCTCACAAGCCCCGTCGCCGCCGAATGGTTGCCGTCGATGACCAGACCGCCGGCGTTGACGAGGGTTTCACCCTTGTAGCTGTTTTTCCCGGTCAGCGTCAGCGTGCCATTGCCGATCTTCGCCAGGCCGCCGGCACCGTCGATGGTGCCTTCGATCGCGCTGTCATTGTCCATCGTGTCGATCGTGCCATTGCCGGCTGCAAGCGTCACATCGTGCTTCATGGAGAAGGCCGCGCCGAATTGCAGCCCGCCGCCATCGAGCGTCACGCCGCCTGACAAAGCGCCGAGATTGTCGTCCGAGGACACGTTCACAAGCCCGGCTTTCACCAGCGTCCCGCCTGTATAGGGATTGACCCCCGTCAGCGTCAGCCGGCCCGCATCTTCCTTGATCATATGCCCCGTACCCAAAATGGAGCCCCCATAGGTTCCATCATCGGTCTGCAGGAAACGCACCGTGCCGTTGTTGTTGTGCACCGTCGACGGCAGGCTCTGGGCTCGCGCGGCCAGGAAAGCCCCGTCGTCGATGGTGATGACGCCGGCTGCATCGGAATTGTTGCCGGTCAGCACCAGCGTGCCTTCCTTGATCTCGACCTTGGTGAGGCCCGCGATCGTGCCGCCCAGTGTCCATGTGCCGGAGCCTCGCTTGGTGAATTCCTCGAAACCGTCGAGATTGCCGTCAAGGGCATCATCCCCGTCTCCTTCCAGGAATATCTGGTCGGTCCCGTCGCCGCCATTCATGTTGCCGGTAATCACCGAGCCGGCAAACAGATGCATGATGTCATCGCCGCCCGCGAAGAGCAGACTGCCTTCGATCCGGCCCTTGTTGGTGAATTCCGTGCTGCCGTCCTGGCTGGAACCAATCACATTGCCGCCTGCCACGGCCGTGCTGATCACGCCGGTCTCATTGTTGATGATGGTATTGCGCCCTGCAGTATCATTCTCGAACCAGATGGCTGCGGTGTACTCCGAATGGATCCGGCCGCTATTGACGATCGTGGTTCCTGCCCCTGTGTAGTTGATCGCTTCTGCATTTCCTGCGGTCCCCAGCGCCAGGACCTCGGCGCCTTCCTCTATCGTCATTGTCCCTGCGGTGAGGAAATCGATGGTGTTGGAGCCCAGCCAATTAGGGCCGACCCTTCCATCTGTATTTGTCGTACCGCTGACCTTCGCGCCGCTTTTGATGGTGATGTTGGCGTTGTCACCGAGCGATATCCCGACTTTTTCACTGACATTTATCTGCGAGCCGGTTTCAACGATAACGATTCTGTTGTCTTCGTCGTCCGGGGCGTCGATGCCGCCTATACCTATTGTTTCGGTCCAAGGATTGGGAGCGGCAGTGTCGCAGTTCGTCGTCAGTCCCGACGTGATGCAGGCCGCCTCGGCCGGCATTGGCAGGAAAACCGCGGCACCGATGACGGCTGAAACGGATGACAGTAATTTCTTTTTGGTAAACAGATAATGGGAAATCAAGGCAGCCTCCGACGGTGCTGGATTCAGGTTAAAAAAACGCGGAGAACAACTGGAAATAGCCACACAGATCGCGCCGCATATTGAGGGCGCTGATTCGGCTGAAACGCAGAACATGTTGATTAAGAAGGAAAAAATTCAGTGCCGTCTTTCTGGAAACGATGGCATTTCCAGAATTTGGACAGTGCTCATAAAGTTTTCGACTGCTGAAACCGCTTTATCTCGCCCTGGAGTTGCATATCCGCAACAGGCGGAGAACTGGTCCAGGAAAATGGGACTGCTTCTCTGTGGGGCCTTGTGCTACGGCATGCCGAGGGCGCGCTGCCGTGCGCCGAGGATGTGGCGTTCGAGCGCCGCCGCTGCTGCCGCCGGATCGCGTTTTTCAATCTCCGCGATGATCCCCAGATGTTCATGCATCACCGGCACGACATGACCGTCGATCCGGATCAGTTCCTGGCGGATGAGGCGGATCTTCAGCGAATTCACCCGGTAGGTGCTGGTGACGATGTCGTTGCCGAGCGATTCGATCAATATGTCGTGGAAGCCCCAGTCGACCGCCTGTGCTTCATTGACGATGTCGGCCGTCGCGCCCTCTGTCTCGACCCGCTGGAGGATGTTCTCATGGCTGGCCCTGATCGCGGCGATGGCCTCGTCGCCTGTCGTCGTGGTGAAATGCCGGATGGCTTCCTTCTCCAGGATCAGCCGGAACTGATAGGCGTCGCGGACGAGGCTGTAATCGATCGGCGCGACCTGCATGCCGCGCTGCGGAATGGTGGTGATCAACCCTTCCGCCTCG
This sequence comes from Phyllobacterium phragmitis, assembly GCF_002980495.1. GTDB lineage: Bacteria > Pseudomonadota > Alphaproteobacteria > Rhizobiales > Rhizobiaceae > Paramesorhizobium > Paramesorhizobium phragmitis. The sequence continues at coordinate 100,696 of NZ_PVBR01000007.1, read as the reverse complement.
AGCCGCGGCACCAGCTCGCGGATCGCGCCGAGCGGCATCTGCGTCAACGCGACGAGCTCGCGCTGGGAAATGAACTGGCCCGGGCGGATGTCGCTCGCCAGGAGATGGCGCGTGAACGAACGGTACGCCTGATCGCGCTGTTTGGTGGACTCGCCGTCATTGTTGCGCATGCCGGTTCCCTGTTGGTTTTGATCAGGCCGCGTTCTGGGCCATGATGGCCTGCAAGCTCTTGACCAGCGTGTCGGCGCTCGCATCGGCATCGACCAGCGGCGCCCGCACCCTCGACCATCCCGCATGACCCGACATATGCGCCATCAGCACCTTGATGGCCGGAACCACGGGATAGTGCAAGACCAGTTCGACAAGCGCGCGGATGCGCGGGTCATCGCGACCGTCGATGGCAAGGCCGCGCATTTCCGCCGGGAAAAGATTGGCGATACCCGAGATCGCGCCCTGGCCGCCGCGCCTGACGGCGGCTGCAAGATGGCGCTCGTCGCCGACCAGAATGGCGATGTCGCCATGGGCGTCGAGCAGCCCTTCGGTGTATTTCCAGTCGCCGCCGGAATCCTTGACGCCGGAGATGACGCCGCCGAACGCCGCGCGCAGCCGCGCCAGCACATCCTGCGAAACGGTCACCGACGTGACGGAAGGAATGTTATAGAGGATGGCGTCGCGCGCATCCGGGCCGATCTTTTCCAGAAGGCCGGCATACCAGCCGAACACGCCGTCGTCGCTCACGCCTTTGAAATAGAAGGGTGGCGGCAGGAGCAGCGCCTTGCAGCCGAAGTCGAGCGCCTCGCGGCACTGCCACGCCGCATCGTCGATCGCCGTTGCCGCGATGCAGGCGACGACCTGTCCGGGCCTGATGGCGGTGCGGCCGATATGGTCGAGGATCTGACCGCGCTCGCCAGCACCGATCGACGCGCCTTCACCTGTCGTGCCGAACACGGTAATGCTGTCGCAGCCGCCTTCGATGCTGGCGGTCGCATGCTCGCCGAGCCTGATGAAATCGATGCTTCCATCGCGGTTGAAGGGGGTCGCCAGGGCGACGGAAAGGCCGAATCTCTTGCGTGCAGTCACGGTGCGTTTCCTGTTGAGTTGTGACTGACATGTTACTGTGTGTTTTTTATGTTGCAAGAGGGCGAATGCCGTGTAACATAAATTATCGAGTGATCGGCATCTCGGGTGGGAGACCCTTTGCCGGTTGTTGGAATAATGGTTTTGAAGCATTCAGGGAGGAAACGATGAACATAACCAGACGCATTGCGATGATCGCCGCCGCAGGCGCATTGATGGCAGGCGCCATGCCGGCTCTTGCCGCCGATGCGATCAAGCTGCGCATCTCCACACCGGCCGTCGAGTCCGACTGGCATGCCAAGATGCTGCCGGTATTCAAGGACGAGCTGGAAAAGCTGGCGCCGGGTCAGTTCGACGTCGAAATCCATCTCAATGCGACGCTGTTCAAGCAGGGCACCGAGCCGGCTGCCATGCAGCGCGGCAATCTCGATATGGCGATGATTTCCGCGCAGGACATTGCCAAGCAGATCCCCGAATGGTCCGTCTTCACGGCGGGCTATCTGATCCGCGATCCCGAGCACCAGAAGAAGGTGTTCCGCGGCGAGATCGGCAAGCAGTTCTATCGTCTGGTCGAGGATCAGATGGGCATCAAGATCCTCGATGTCGGCTATCTCGGCACACGCCAGCTCAATTTGCGCGGCGACAAGAAGATCGAAACGCCTGACGATCTGAGCGGCGTCAAGCTGCGTATGCCGGGCTCGGATGCCTGGCAGTTCCTCGGTTCCGCCCTGGGCGCGAACCCCGTGTCGATCGCCTTCGGTGAAATCTACACCGCACTGCAGACCGGCGTCGCCGACGGCCAGGACAATCCGCTGCCGACGGACAAGGCCGCGAAATTCTACGAAGTGACCAAGCAGATCGTGCTGACCAATCATCTCGTCGACGCCGTCTTCCTGTCCATGTCGTCGAAAACATGGGACAAGCTTTCCGACGATCAGAAGGCGAAGGTCGCGGAAGCGGCTGAGAAGGCTATCGCCTATAATGACGAGAACCGCATCCGGGACGAGGCGGAACTGGTCGCGTTCTTCAAGGAACAGGGGCTGTCCGTCTACGAGCCGAACCGCGATGCCTTCCGCGAGCGGGTGCAGAAGGCCTATCAGACCTCGGAATTCGCCAAGAGCTGGCCCGAGGGCATCGTCGACAAGATCAACGCCGTCAAGTAAAGGCGGGATAATGCTGTCCAGAGCGCGCAAGCTCGCCGAAATCGTGGCCGTGGCATTGCTCACGGCCATGTTCGCGGCTTTCCTCCTCCAGATATTCATGCGCTACATCCTCAACCATCCGCTCGGCTGGACGTCTGAGGCGTGCGTCATCCTCTATATCTGGACCGTCTTCTGGACCTCCGCCTTCCTGCTGGATGAAAGCGACCATGTCAGCTTCTCAATGCTGAGCGATGCAGTCAACGCGCGGACGCGCCGGGTGCTCACCATCATCGGCCATGTCATATTGGGGCTGGTCTTCGCCAGCGCGCTTCCCTCCATCATCGACTATATCAGCTTCATGAAGATCGATTCGACACCGGTGACGCGCATCCGTTTCGATCTCGTCTATTCCATCTTCCCGGTTTTCGTGGTGGCGGTCGTCATCCGCTCGGTGCTGGCGCTTTATCGTGCCTTCCGTGGCCGGGATGATGTCCACACGGCGCATACCCCGGAGGCTCTATGAGCACTGCCTTTCTTGTCGCGCTCGCGGGCTTCTTCATCCTCGCCGGCGCCAATGTGCCGATCGCCTTCGCCATGTTCGCGGCTGCCATCGCCTATCTCTTCGCCACCGGCCAGGACGTGGCGCTGGTTGCCGAGCAGAGCCTTAACGGGCTCTTCGATTCCTTCGTGCTCCTGTCCGTGCCGCTGTTCATTCTCGCCGCGAATTTCATGAATGCCGGCAGCATCAGCGACAGGCTGCTTGCCTTTTGCGTGGCGCTGGTCGGTCGCTTTCGCGGCGGCCTCGGCCAGGTCAATATCGTCGCCAGCCTCATCTTCTCCGGCATGTCCGGCTCCGCGATTGCGGACGCCGCCGGCATCGGGCGTGTCATCATCGACATGATGCGCAAGAACGACCGCTACCCCGCAGGCTATGCGGCGGCCCTCACGGCGGCGTCCGCCGTCATCGGTCCCATCGTTCCGCCGTCGATCCCGATGGTCCTCTATGCCCTGATCTCGGGCTCGTCGGTGGGCTATCTCTTCCTCGGCGGCATCATCCCCGGCCTCATCATCGCGCTGTGCCTGATGGCGCTCAACTGGTATATGGCGGTCAAGCGCGGCTTTCCCGCCGATGAAATCGTGCCGCTCAAGGCGATGCCCAAGACCACGGCTCGCGCCTTCCCGGCACTGTTGATGCCGGTAATCCTGCTGGCCGGCATCTATGGCGGCGCCACCACGCCGACGGAGGCGGCGGCGATCGCGGCGGCCTACGCGCTCATTCTGGCGGCGATCTTCTATCGCTCGCTGAGCCCGCGCGAATTCTACCGCATGGTGCTCGATTCCGCGAAGTCCACCTCCGTCGTCGGCATGATCATCGCCTCGGCGCTGGTGCTGAATTACGTCGTCGCCAGCGAAAACATCCCGAGCCTCGTCGCCGCAAAGCTGAGCGGTCTGGAGATGTCGCCGATCCTGTTCCTGATCGGCGTCAACATCATCTTCCTGCTGCTCGGCTGCCTCTTCGATGCCGCGACGCTGCTGCTCGTGGTGGTGCCGCTGTTCCTGCCGGCGGCGCGCGAACTGGGCATCGATCCCGTTCATCTCGGCGTGGTTCTGGTCGTCAACATCATGATCGGGTTGGTGACGCCGCCCTATGGCGTGTTGCTGTTCGTCATCAATGCGGTGACGGGGATACCGTTGGGCGAGATCATCCGGGAGATCTGGGCGTTCCTGGTCATCCTCCTCACAGCCCTCCTCATCATGATCCTGTTCCCGGAAACGGTGCTCTTCCTGCCCCGCCTGTTCGGCTATCAATGATGGTGGGTCTTCTCCCTCACGGGGCGATCCCCTGGCCTTCCAACTGCCGCTCGATGCCGAAACGCTTGCCATCGCTATGAAGGTCGATGGGGAACGTCGGCCCCGCCATATCGTTCCCATGCGAGACACCAGGCTTCGTCGGGATCAACGTCCGTCCGTTCTCGCCCATTCGATGATCCGGCGCAGAAGCGATCTTTTCAACACGCGGAGCGCTTCGTCACGGCTGATCCCCACATCGTCCAGCCAATGGTCGCCATGCTTGGCGAGAATATCGCCAAGCGCGCGACGCCTTTCCGCTTCCTCACGAAGAAATACCCACAAAGCCTTCATCCGCTCGGGCAGGGGAGCATTGCCGCGCCTTTTTCGCTTATCCATGTCGCTCTTCCGGGGCCCTCTCATCGGGCCATGATCGGGAAAATTTGACATCACACAAACGAATAGTGACAATGTCAGCCATATAAAAATCGAATGGCTCTTACCATGTACGCTCCCCTCGACAGCGATCTTCTCAGGACGTTTCTGGTCGTCGCCGAAACCGGCAATTTCACCAAAGCCGCGGAAGACGTCGGGCGCACCCAGTCGGCCGTCAGCATGCAGGTCAAGCGGCTCGAGGAGAGCCTGGGCGAGGCCTTGTTCGAGCGCGGGCCGCGCGGCGTCGTCCTGACCAGGCGCGGCGACCAGCTCGTGCCCTATGCACGCCGCGTCGTCGGGCTTCTCGAGGAGACGGCGGCCGCCATGCGTGTCAAGCCGCTCGATGGGCCTGTGCGTATCGGCATTCCCGAGGAATACAGCCAGACCGTGCTGCCACGGGCGCTCGCGGCCTTCGCCGAGCGCCACCCGGCGGTGGAGGTCACGGTCAGATGCGATTATACGTTCCGCCAGATGACGGCGCTGGAGAACGACGATCTGGACCTCGCCGTGGTGTTCGACTGGCACGAGCGGGCCGCCGGTGAGATCCTTCTCATCGATCCGACGGTCTGGGTGACCTCACTCGTCCACCGGCTGCATGAGCGCACGCCCCTGCCGATCGCCGTCTACGGAAACTCCGACTGGTGCACCGAATTCGCCATCCGCTCGCTGCAGCAGCACGGGCTTGAATACCGCATCGCCTTCACCTGCGACACCAGCGGCGGGTTGAAGATCGCCATCTCATCGGGTCTTGCCATCGCGGCGCTGTCGCGCAGCAACATCTCCGCGGATTGCCGGGAACTCTCCGCGGCCGACGGCTTCCCGATGGTCGATTCCTCGCGCGTCGTGCTGCGCCGCAACCCCTATCATTCGAGCCCGGCGGTTGAGGGGATGGCTGAAATGATCCGCGAGGCCTTCCGTCCGATGTCGCTGCTTCATCCGCGGTAGGGTTAGGATGCAACCTTCCAAAGCCTGACCGTTATCAGCCGAGCATGATGGTGGAGAGTTCGCTAGGTCGGTCGGCGCGAGCGGTAGGCGCGACCCCCACGATCCACGCACCACCCGATGAACAGCCCGACCGGTACGAACAGGATCAGGTTAGCCATGGGAGCAAAGAGCAGGCTGATCGGTGCGGTCGAATGGGTGGGGGCTATGAATACATCGTGAAATACGATCATGTCATCGATCAATGCGGCGAGCGCGCCGAAGAATCCCGCCAGAGGATTGATCAGAGCAGCGATGGTCCAGCAAATAACGTAGGAAAAACAGGAATAGAGGAATATCTTCCAAGAGAGGTAAGAATATCCTTCATGCATCACGAAGGCGGTATATCCGTGCAGCAGGATGCCGGCCAATGCGGGAGAGGAAGCAAGAAGACGAAAAAAATGTTTCATTGAAATTATATGCCTGCTGAAAACCGGCAGCGTACAACGTAAGGGAGCATGGAGAAAGAAAAAGGTTGCATAAGCACAGTTTTCGCTGACTGAAAGCAGGATGCGCCCTGCTTCGTGCGAAAGGCTGTGCCAGTCCTGCGAAACTCGAAGAGCGAAGCAGGATGGCGGAGAGAGCGGGATTCGAACCCGCGATACGGTTTCCCGTATACACACTTTCCAGGCGTGCGCCTTCAACCACTCGGCCACCTCTCCATTCATCTGTTTCCACAAGCCGTGAGGCCGAGGATACGGATAAATAAATGCACCGGAGAATCGAAGGCGCTGGTTAGTCGCCTATCATCCGGTGCGGCGCGCACTATAATCAGAAAAGCCGTGGGTTCAACCGCTATTTCGCATGAAACTGAAAACAGTATAATCCATGCGATGGCGATTGCTTCCCGCGCCGCCAATCCCTAATTCTAGGGAAGAACTTTACCGAAAGAATGCAGCGTTTTTCGGATAGGACCATGCGAGAATTGAACGATTGAAACGCTTATTGCGTTCCATGGAATGCAGGGTGCTCCAAACCGGACGGTAGGAGAAAAGCGTTTGCAGAAGCGCAACGTACCGGAAGTAAGTGCCGGAAATAGTGAGAGTGTAGAGGCATACGCCATGTTCCGTTTCATGTTTCGCGCGCTGGCCGTGGCGGCCCTGGCTCTCGCGGTCATCTCAGCGGTGCTGGATGCGGCGCGTTCCATCGGCGCATCGAAATTCATCGCGACGCCGCTCCTCGGCATATGGGCTTCCGCCTCGCCGCAGACGCTGGCCGATGCGAAAGCGCTGACGACGCACTATATCAGTGCCGTGGCATGGGATCCGGTGCTGATCTGGGTGCTCGGTCAGCCAGCCTGGCTGATCCTGGCGGTTCTGGCGCTGCTGTTCTATGCCGTGGGTCACCGCCGCGAACGAGGTTTTGGTCGTTTCGCCGCCAATTGAAGGTCCGATTGAAGGCCTTCTCAGGAGAAGATTGATGTCCCTGATCGAAAAACTCAGCAAGAAATTGAAGATGCCGGCGCCTGACGAGGCGTTGCCCGGCCGCCCCGAGCCGATCCCGACAGCTGCGACGAATTTTGTCACGGGAAGACCGCTCAAGGGCCCTTGGCCTGACAATATGCGGAAGATCATGTTCGGCATGGGCTGCTTCTGGGGTGTGGAGCGCCTGTTCTGGCAGGTGCCGGGCGTCCATGCGACAGCGGCCGGCTATGCCGGCGGCATCACGCCCAACCCGACCTATGAGGAGACCTGCACGGGCCGGACCGGGCACAATGAGGTGGTGCTGGTGGTCTATGATCCTGATATCGTCAGCCTCGGCGAACTCCTCAAGATATTCTGGGAGGAGCACGATCCGACGCAAGGCATGCGCCAGGGCAATGATATCGGCACGACCTATCGTTCCGGCATCTACACCTTTTCGCCCGAGGACCGGCAGGTCGCCGAAGAAAGCCGCGACGCCTATCAAAAGGCGCTCGATGCCAAAGGGCTGGGCCGGATCACGACGGAAATCCTCGATGCGCCGGAATTCTATTATGCCGAGGATTATCACCAACAATATCTGGCCAAGAACCCGAACGGCTATTGCGGCCTGCGCGGCACCGGCGTCGCCTGCGCCGTGCCCCAGTCGACAACAGCCTGATCTGGAGTCGGCGCATTCGGGTGGAGTCGCTGGCGGCTGCTTCACCCCCCTCTGGCCTGCCGGCCATCTCCCCCACAAGGAGGGAGATCGGCTGACATCAACTTTTATCACTCATCCTTCAACGTCTGCGATTGGTCTTCAACGTCGATGAAGATGCAATCTCCACCCTTGTGGGGGAGATGGCCGGCAGGCCAGAGGGGGGTGAACCCCGCAAGATTTTTCCAACCAGTCAAGATTCCGCGTGAAATTTGTTCGCCGGCATGCCAAATTGAAAAGAAGTGTGCGGGCGGGTTCTGCGCGCTGTGCATTCAGTAATCCAGAGGGTTCTTAAAAAAATGAAACATCTTGTCCTAGGCCTGATGGCCGCAACCGCCCTGTCCGTGGCCGGCATGTCGTCCGCCGCTGTGGCGGCCGATGAGAAGCCGGCCGTCGTCTATGATCTCGGCGGCAAATTCGACAAATCGTTCAACGAAGCGGCCTATGACGGCGCCGAGAAATACAAGGCCGACACCGGCATCGCCTATCGTGAATTCGAGATCCAGAACGAGGCCCAGCGCGAGCAGGCGTTGCGCAAATTCGCGCAGGACGGCAATTCGCCTGTCGTCATCGCCGGTTTCTCGGCGACCGCCGCCATCGAAAAGGTCGCCGACGAGTTCCCGGATACCAAATTCGTCATCATCGATGCCGTCGTCGACAAGCCGAATGTCCGCTCCGTCGTCTTTAGGGAAGAAGAGGGCTCCTATCTGGTCGGCTTGCTCGGGATCATGGCGTCCAAGACCGGCACTGTCGGCTTCGTCGGCGGCATGGATGTGCCGCTGATCCGCAAATTCGCCTGCGGCTATGTCGCTGGCGTCAAGGCCGGCAAGGAAGACGCCAAGATCATCCAGAACATGACCGGCGACACGCCTTCGGCATGGAACGATCCGGCCAAGGGTGGCGAGATTGCCAAGTCGCAGATGGATCAGGGTGCAGATGTCATCTATCACGCCGCCGGCGGCACCGGCATCGGCATGCTGCAGGCGGTTGCCGACGCCGGCAAGCTCGGCATCGGCGTCGATTCCAACCAGAACGGCCTGCATCCCGGCTCGGTGCTGACATCGATGGTCAAGCGCGTCGATACGGCTGTCTATAACGCTTTCAAGGACGTGGCCGACGATACGTTCACCGCCGGCGTCCAGGTGCTCGGCCTCAAGGAGAACGGCGTCGACTACGCCGTGGACGAGAACAACGAAAAGCTGATCAGCCCGGAAATGAAGCAGGCGGTGGAAGCCGCCAAGGCCGATCTCATCGCCGGCAAGATCACCGTTCACGATTACATGACGGACAATAAGTGCCCCTATTGATCGGCCGGCTTGCGTCCTGATTCTGCCAGATACTGAATGTGAAACCGCCGGGCGATTTTCCGGCGGTTTTGTTTTGGCTGCAAGGAAATGATCTAGGGCGGTTCCTGTTTTAATGGAATCGCGAGGCACCCCCCTCTGCCCTGCCGAACATCTCCCCCGCAAGGGGGGGAGATTGGCTGACGCGACCCTCTTGCCCATTCTGGAACATCTGCAATTGGCGCCGAACATCCATGAAGGCGTAATCTCCCCCCTTTGCGGGGGAGATGCCCGGCAGGGCAGAGGGGGGCGCTGTCCCGCCAGCGTTTCCACTTCAATGTGAAATGCTCTAACGCAAAGACTTGCTCATGATGAAGAGTTCGTCTTTCCCGTCGATCCAACTCTCATGGTTTTGCCAGCCGAAACGTTGGTAGTAGCCCGGCTTGGCGGTGTAGAGATGGGCTTCGCCGAAGCCGAAGCCATGTGCAGCGCGTTCTATGGCGGCGACCAGTTCGCGGCCGACGCCGCGGCCGCGGAAATCCGGCTGCACCAGAACGCTCGCGACCCATGGCTTGAGATGGCTATGGCTCGGCAGATCGCAATCGATCAGCAGAGCCATCCCGCATGGCACCGTATCCACCAGGGCCACCAGGGCTTCCTGCTTGTCGTCCATGATGATCTGCTGGAGGCCAGCGATCGACTCCTCCAGGCTCCGTCCGTCATGCTTTCCCCACTCTTCATGATTCCAGCGGGCGCATAGGGAAATCAATTCCGGATGCAGGCCCAAGGCCTCGATCTTGATCATCTTCATCCTACCAATGCGGCGGTTTCGTTATCGGAATATCCGGCGCCGCCTGCTCCTCCAGAACGAGGAAGCGGTCCGTCAGCGCATCGAGCTTCTTGCGCATCGCTTCGATGGTCTTCCACTGTTCGGTGATCTGGCCGGAAAGCTCCTCGATGGTCTTTTCCTGCTCCGCAACACGGATTTCCAGTTCGACGATTCGTTCCGCATCGGTCCCGCTCATCGGTTTCTCCTCACCAGGCAGCTTTGTAGATGGCGTAGGCGTCAGCCTCGCTGACATCACGCGGATTATTGACGAGAAGCCGCGTCTGTTTCATGGCGTCCGCCGCCATATCAGGCAGATCCGTTTCCGCGATGCCGACATCGCGCAGCCGGCTCTTCAGACCGAGCCTGGCCGAGAGTTCGGCAAGTCGGTCGATGAAGCGGGCGCAGACAGCCTGCATGCCGCTTTCGCCATCGGCGTCGAGATCAGGAAAGACATGCGGGGCAAGCGCCGCATAATGGGCGAAAGAGCCGTTCGCCGCATCGGCGGCGTTGAAGCGCAGCACATGCGGCAGCACCAGCGCATTGGAAAGCCCGTGCGGCACGTGGAAACGTCCGCCGATGGGATAGGCAAGCGCGTGCACGGCGGCGACCGGCGAATTGGCGAAGGCCTGTCCCGCCAGCATCGAGCCGATCAGCATGGCTGAGCGGGCGGCGCGGTTCTCGCCGTTGAAGACGGCATCTTCGATGTTGCGACCGAGAAGCCGCAGCGCCTCCACCGCGAGATTGCGCGACATCGGATTGTTGTTGGCGTTTTTCGAGGCGTAGGATTCGATGGCATGGACCATGGCGTCGATGCCCGTCGCGGCGGTGATGTGCGGCGGCAGGCCCGTCGTCAGCGCCGGATCGAGAACGGCCACGTCAGGGAGATTGAGAGGCGAGGAGACGCCGCGCTTTTCATCCTCTCCCACCGTGATGATGGCGACGGGCGTCACCTCCGAGCCGGTTCCCGCCGTCGTCGGAATCAGCGCCAGGGGCAGGCGCGGCCCCTTGGCGTTGTTGACGCCCCAGGCCGTGTCGATCGCCTGTCCCGAACCGGCGAAAAGCGCCGTGAGCTTGGCGACGTCCAGCGACGAACCGCCGCCGAAACCGATCACGCCGGTCGCGCCGAAATCAAGCGCCGTCGCAATGGACCGTCTCAATGTCACAAGCGACGGATCGGCCTCGACCTCGCCGAAGATCAGGACATCGGCGCCGGCATTTTTCAGCGAGCGGACCGCCGGCTCCGCCAGGCCGAGCCCGAGAATCCCGGGGTCGGTGACGATCAGCAACCGGTCCTGTGCCGTCGTGCCGAGATGATGCGCCAGTTCACGCGCCGCTCCCTCCGAGAAAACGATGCGCGGCGTGGTGTGGAACGAAAAGGAAGGAATAGCATGGGCCGTTGTCATCGCCGGACATTGCCAGAGACGGACCCGTGAATCCACCGCTCATTCCAGTCAATTCAGGTCTTTGATGTTGACACGGGCAGCGTCCCTGGATGATGCGTTTATAGGCTGGAAACCGCGGGTACACGTGCTAGGTTTGACCATCCGGAAAAGAAAATCATCAACGGATGGGGACATGGCGGAAGCTGCAATCGAACTGGTCGGCATCGACAAGCGTTTCGGGATGGTCCACGCCAACCGCGATATCCATCTGCGCATCGAGCGGGGCACCATTCACGGCATCATCGGCGAGAACGGTGCGGGAAAATCGACGCTGATGTCGATCCTCTATGGCTTCTATCAGGCTGATCGCGGCGAGATCCGCGTCGATGGCAAAAAGGTGGTCATCGCCGATCCCAATGCCGCCATCGCAGCCGGCATCGGCATGGTGCATCAGCATTTCATGCTGGTGGAGAATTTCACCGTTCTGGAAAATGTCATGCTCGGCGTCGAGGGCGCACCGCTGCTCTCCAAAGGCATTGCCAAAGTCCGCGCTGAACTGAAGCGGCTCGAGGAGGACTACGAGCTCGAGGTCGATCCCGACGCGCTGATCGAGGATCTGCCGCTCGGCCTGCAGCAGCGCGTGGAAATCCTCAAAGCCCTTTATCGCGGCGCCGATATCCTGATCCTGGACGAACCGACGGGCGTGCTGACGCCCGCCGAGGCCGATCATCTCTTTCGCATCTTGCGGCAACTCAAGGAGCAGGGAAAGACCATTGTCCTCATCACCCATAAGCTGCGCGAGATCAAGGCCGTGACCGACAATGTCTCGGTCATGCGCCAGGGCGAGATCGTCGCCACCCTGAAGACGGCGGATGCAAGTGTCGAGGAACTGGCCGAACTCATGGTCGGAAGGCGCGTGCTGCTGCGCGTCGAAAAGGGCGAGGCGAAGCCCGGCGCGGTCAAGCTGACGGTCGAAAATCTCAACGTGCGCGACTCCAGGGGGTGCCCTGCCGTCGATCATGTCTCCTTCGAGGTACGCGCCGGCGAGATCGTTGGCATTGCAGGGGTGGCCGGCAATGGCCAGTCGGAACTGATCGAGACGATCGCCGGCATCCGCCGTGCGGTTTCGGGAAAGGTGACGCTCGACGGCTTGGCCGTAGACGTCACCGGCAAAGCCAATCCGGCCGAGTTGCGTCAGCGTGGGCTCGCCCATGTGCCGGAGGACCGCCACCATATGGGGCTGGTGCTCGCATTCGACGAAAGCGAAAACGCCATCCTCGGCTATCAGGATGACAAGCATTTTCTAAAAGGACCGTTCCTCGACGTCGACGCGATCCGCGCCGATGCGGAAGCGAAGATCGCCCAATACGATATCCGCCCGGCCGATGCCCGCCTGAAGACCGCCAATTTTTCCGGTGGCAACCAGCAGAAGATCGTGCTGGCGCGGGAACTGGAACGCGATCCCTCGGTGCTGATCGTCGCCCAGCCGACGCGCGGCGTCGATGTCGGCGCCATCGAGTTCATCCACCGTCGCATCATCGAGATGCGCGATGCCGGCAAGGCCGTGCTGCTCGTTTCCGTCGAGCTCGACGAGATCCGCTCACTCTCCGACCGTATCCTGGTGATGTTCGCCGGCCGCATCGTCGGCGAATGCGGACCCGAGGCAAGCGAAGGCGAAATCGGCCTGCTGATGGCGGGTGTCGAGCAGAAAGCGGCTGCGGAATGATCGAAGGCCTATCACATATGACCTTCATCGTGCGCGATCTCGACCGGATGTCCGAAATCCTCGAAAATGTGCTGGGAGCAAGGGAAATTTATTCGAGCGACGGGGAGCAGTTTTCTCTTTCGCGAGAAAAATTCTTTCTCGTCGGGGATATCTGGATAGCGATCATGCAAGGCGAGCCGCTTCCGTCCCGCAGCTACAATCATATCGCCTTCAAGATCTCCGACGACGATTTCGACAGCTATGTGGAAAAGGTGGAGGCACTCGGTCTTGAGATGCGCGCGCCGCGTTCTCGCGTCGAAGGCGAGGGACGGTCGATCTACTTCTATGACGAAGATAACCATATGTTCGAATTGCATACTGGAACGCTTGCCGAACGGCTGGCGCGATACACGACAGGGCGGGTGACAGGATGACGGCTCCGATGCGGTATCTGGACCCTCATGTTCCTCGCCCTTCGAGGCTCGCTTCGCTCACACCTCAGGGTGAGGAACATGAGGTGCCTCCGCTGCCTTCTCAGGATGAAGAACATGAGGCGCCGCCGCAGCACCCTCATCCTGAGGTGCGAGCGAAGCGAGCCTCGAAGGGCGAGGGTGCGGGCAGGAATTGGAAGAAGAATGTTCCTCTTGTACCCGACAATAAAACAATTCCAATCGAGGCCCTGCCATGAGCCAGCCTTTCGCCAAATTGCCCGCATGGGCGGATTATGGCCTCATCCCGCTCGTCAATCTCGTCGTCGCCTTTCTCGTCGCGGGGCTGGTGGTGCTGCTTGTCGGCGAAAATCCGATCCAGGCGGCGGGACTGATGGTCAAGGGCGCCTTCGGTTCCGGCGAGGGCATCGGCTACACGCTCTATTACGCGACGAATTTCATCTTCACCGGCCTGTGCGTGGCGGTGGCGTTCCATTGCGGCCTGTTCAATATCGGCGGCGAGGGGCAGGCCTATCTCGGCGGCCTCGGCGTCTCGCTGGCCTGCCTCGCCTTCGGCGATTTCCTGCCGTGGTGGCTGACCTTTCCGCTCGCCATTTTAGGCGCAGCCCTTGCCGGCGCGCTGTGGGCGCTCATTCCCGCCTGGCTTCAGGCGCGGCGCGGCTCGCATATCGTCATCACCACCATCATGTTCAATTTCATTGCCGCCAGCCTCATGGTCTATCTGCTGGTCGGCGTCCTGAAGCCGCTCGCTTCACAAGCGCCGGAAACCCGCGTCTTCGGTGAAGGCGGGCAATTGCCGCAGCTCGGCTGGCTCCTGCAGATGTTCGGCCTTCAGGTGCGTTCCGCGCCGCTCAATGTGTCTTTTCTGCTGGCGCTCGCGTCGGCCTTCGTCGTATGGGTGCTGATCTGGCGCACGCGCATCGGCTATGAGATCCGCACCATGGGCTTCAGCCCGCGCGCCGCCGATTATGCCGGCATCAGCCAGACCAGGATCATCGTCATCACCATGATGATCTCCGGCGCGTTGGCCGGGATGATGGCGCTCAATCCGGTGATGGGCGCGCAGCACCGCATGCAGCTCGATTTCGTCTCCGGCGCGGGCTTCGTCGGCATCGCGGTCGCGCTGATGGGCCGCTCGCATCCGGTCGGCATCGTGCTGGCCGCCATCCTGTTCGGCATGCTCTATCAGGGCGGCGCGGAAATCGCCTTCGACATGCCCAACATCTCGCGCGACATGATCGTCATCATCCAGGGGCTGGTGATCCTGTTCGCCGGCGCGCTCGAACATATGTTCCGCCCGGCGATCCAGAGATTGTTCGGGCGCCTCAGTGGCTCCGATCTGCGCGCGACGCCCATCGCCACCGGGGAGAGCCACTGATGGATTATTACGTCACGCTCGTCCAGCTCCTGGATTCCACCATCCGCCTTTCCGTGCCGTTGCTCTTCGCCTGCCTTGCCGGGCTCTATTCGGAGCGCGCCGGCATTTTCGATATCGGCCTCGAAGGCAAGATGCTGGCCGGCGCCTTCGCCGCCGGCACCGCCGCCTATCTCACGGGCTCGGCCATGGTCGGGCTTCTCGCCGCCGTTCTGGTTTCGGTGCTGCTCGGGCTGGTGCATGGCTTTGCCTCGATCACGCATCGCGGCAACCAGATCGTCTCCGGCGTCGCCATCAATTTCATCGCAGCCGGCACCACGGTCATTCTCGGCCAGGCCTGGTTTCGGCAGGGCGGGCGCACGCCGTCGCTGCCGGCAGGCGCGCGTTTCGGCGCTCTGCACTTGCCGGGAGCGGAAGCGTTGCGGGATGTGCCCGTCGCGGGCTATCTCTATTCTGAGTTGATCTCCGGTCATTCCATACTGGTCTACCTCGCCTTCCTCATGGTGCCGTTCACCTGGTGGGTGCTCCAGCGCACCCGTTTCGGCCTGCGGTTGAGGGCGGTCGGTGAAAATCCGGCGGCGGTGGATACCGCCGGCATCTCCGTGACCTGGCTGCGCTATCGCGCGGTGATCTGCTGCGGCATCCTCTGCGGCCTTGCCGGCGCCTATCTGGCGCAGGCGCAAGGCGCGGGCTTCGTCAAGGACATGACGGCCGGCAAGGGCTATATCGCGCTCGCCGCGCTGATCTTCGCCAAATGGCGTCCGGTCCCCGCAATGCTCGCCTGTCTGCTTTTCGGCTTTCTCGATGCGCTGGCGATCCGCATGCAGGGCCATCCGCTGCCGCTGATCGGCGAGGTTCCGGTGCAGTTCATGCAGGCGCTGCCCTATGTGCTCACCGTCATCCTGCTCGCAGGCTTCATCGGCAAGGCCATCCCTCCCAGAGCGGGCGGCGTGCCTTATGTGAAGGAACGCTGAAGGAATGGTGGTGCATCGGTCCTTCTGGAATGCCTTTCACCCTCGTCCTTCGAGGCTCGCTGCGCTCGCACCTCAGGATGAGGGTGAAAGGCGCGTCGCTCCAGTAGCCCTCATCCTGAGGTGCGTAGTGGACCCTGAGCTTGTCGAAGGGGGAACGAAGCCTCGAAGGACGAGGGCGCTTGGTGTCGTTTTCATAAGAAATCTTAACCACATCAGGAAGGACCACCATGTCCAAGGACCTGTTTGACGCAGCCCATGCCGCAATGCAGAAATGCCATGCGCCCTATTCGAAATTTCCGGTAGGCGCCGCATTGCGCACCAGGGACGGACGCATCTATTCTGGCTGCAATATCGAGGTGATTTCTTTCCCTGAGGGCTGGTGTGCGGAAACCACCGCGCTCTCGCATTTCGTCATGGGAGGTGGCGGCGAGATATCCGAGATCCTCGTCGTCGCCGAGAAGCTCGAAAAATGCCCGCCCTGCGGTGGCTGCCGCCAGCGTCTGGCCGAATTCGCCGGACCGGAAACGCCGCTGCATCTGTGCGACGACAAGGGAGTGGTCGAGACCGTGCTGCTGAAGGACCTGCTTCCCCACGGTTTCAAGACGGATGTGATCGGAGGTTAGATGAACGAAGCCGCCAACCGCATAAAGGCAAGGCTCGATGGGTCGATGCCGAAACTGGCTTTCGTGCTCGGTTCCGGCCTGGGCTCCCTTGTTGACGCGGTGGAGGATGCGGTGCGTATTTCCTATGCCGAGCTGCCGGGTTTTCCGGCAAGCGGCGTCACCGGCCATGCGGGCGAACTGGTGGCGGGGCGGCTTTCGGGCAAGCCCGTGCTCATCCTGTCGGGCAGGGCGCATTATTACGAGCATGGCAACGCTTCCGCCATGCGCCCGGTTCTGGAGACGCTTAAAAGCCTCGGCATTGAAACATTGATCCTGACCAATGCCGCGGGCTCGGTGCGCGAGGATCTGGCGCCGGGCAGCGTCATGCTGATCGACGACCATATCAATTATTCCGGCCTCAATCCGCTGATCGGCGAGCCGTCGGATGCGCGCTTCGTCGGCATGACCGCCGCCTATGATGCCGGCCTCAAGGATGCTTTCGAGGCGGCTGCACGCAAAGCCGGCGAGGCGCTGCCGCGCGGCGTCTATATGTGGTTTTCAGGCCCGTCCTTCGAAACGCCGGCCGAAATCCGCATGGCGCGGGTGCTCGGCGCCGATGCGGTGGGCATGTCGACCGTGCCGGAAGTCATCCTCGGCCGTTTTCTCGGCCTGCGCATCGCCGCCTGCTCCGTCATCACCAATTTCGGCGCGGGGCTAACCGGAAACGAGCTGTCGCATCAGGAAACCAAGGATATGGCCCCCGTTGGGGGGAAACGCTTGCAAAAAATATTGGAGCATTTCTTAGCTGCCTACTGAGCCGTCATTCTCGGGCTTGTCCCGAGTATCTGCGACGAGGAAAAGAGAAGCAATTACGGTTCTGACAGAACATGCGTTGCAGATTCTCGGGACAAGCCCGAGAATGACGATGTTTCAACGTGGCTCTGACAGATTTGAGAGTGGGGAGAGATCGCATGAAACAAGCCGACCGCAGATTGGCGGCGCTTCGCGTGCTGCCGCTGATCGACCTGACCGATCTCGACAAGAATTCGTCGCCGCTGGCCGTCGCCGCGCTGAGCGCCAAAGCGATTACCCCGTATGGCCCCACGGCGGCGATCTGCATCTGGCCGCATTTCGTCGAGACGGCCAAATCGCTTTTGCATGGGACCGGCGTGCGGATTGCCGCTGCCGTCAATTTTCCCGATGGCGGCACCGATATCGACGGGGTTCTGGCCGACACGGAGAAGGCGATCGCCGATGGCGCCGATGAGATCGACCTGGTGCTGCCCTGTCGCGATTTCGTCGAGAACGGCGTGATCATCTCCAGACAGATGATCAAGTCGGTGCGAAAGCTCTGCGGCCGCAATAACAGGCTCAAGGTCATCATCGAAGCTGGCGAATTGGGCAATGATGCCTTGATCGAGGCCGCATCCGAAGTGGCCCTCGAAGAGGGCGCGCATTTCATCAAGACCTCGAGCGGCAAGGCCGGAATCAACGCCACGCCGCAGGCCGCGCGCATCATTCTCGAAACCATCAGGGAGTTTCGCCGCGGTGCCGGGATAAAGCCCGCCGGTGGCATCCATACCCTGGAAGATGCAAGATATTATCTCGATCTTGCCGACGAGATCATGGGTGAAGGATGGATCACGCCGGAAACCTTCCGCTTCGGCGCTTCGGGCCTTCTCGATGACGTGCTCGCGGCATTGGGCGGCAACGGCCGAAGCGCCGCGCCGTCAGTGGGTCATTGACATGCTGCCGCAGGAGATCATTCGCGCCAAGCGCGACGGCAGAGTGCTTGGCTCCGACGAGATCGCCTTTTTCGCCGAGGGGATCGCCTCGGGCGCGGTCAGCGAAGGCCAGATAGCCGCCTTCGCCATGGCCGTGTTCTTCAACGGCATGAGCCGCGACGAAGCGGTGGGGCTGACGCTCGCCATGCGCGATTCCGGCGATGTGCTCGATTGGTCGGCGCTTCCTGGCCCGGTGATCGACAAGCATTCAACCGGCGGCGTCGGCGACAATGTTTCGCTGATGCTGGCGCCGATTGTGGCCGCCTGCGGCGCTTATGTGCCGATGATCTCCGGTCGCGGCCTCGGCCATACCGGCGGCACGCTCGACAAGATGGATTCGATCCCTGGCTATATCAGCCAACCCGACAAGACGCGCTTTGTCAGGGCGGTGCGCGAGGCCGGCTGCGCCATCATCAGCCAGACCGCCGATCTGGCGCCCGCCGACAAGCGCTTCTATTCGATCCGCGATGTTACGGCGACGGTCGAATCCATCCCGCTCATCACAGCGTCCATCCTGTCGAAGAAGCTCGCCGCCGGCTTGCAGGGGCTGGTGCTCGACGTCAAGGTGGGCAACGGTGCCTTCATGGCCAGGACGCGCGATGCGACGGCGCTGGCCGAAAGCCTCGTCGCGGTCGCCAATGGCGCCGGCCTTCCCACCACGGCGCTCCTCACCGATATGAACCAGCCTCTGGCGCTGGCCGCCGGCAATGCCGTCGAGGTCGGGAACGCCGTCGATTTCCTCACCGGCGACCGGCGCGATGCGCGGCTCGAAGAGGTGACGCTGGCGCTCGCCGCCGAAATGCTGGTGACCGCTGGACTGGCGCAAACGCCGCGCGAAGCCATGGAAAAGGCGCGAGCCACGCTTGAGAGCGGCCGGGCGGCGGAAATATTCGGGCGCATGGTGGCGCTTCTCGGCGGGCCGAATGATTTCATCTCGCGGGCCGCGCATTACCTGCCCGCTGCGCCGATCGTGCGGGACGTGCCATCGCCGCAAAAGGGCTTTGTCGGTTCCATTGAGACCCGCACGCTGGGCTTGGCCGTCGTCGCGCTCGGCGGTGGCCGCACGCGGCCAGAAGATACAATCGACCACGCGGTCGGCCTCACCGCGCTTCAACCGATTGGCGCGGAAATGGAACGGGGCGACCCGCTGGCGCTGGTTCATGCTCGCGATGAGGCGGCAGCAGAGGCGGCAATCCGCGCGGTTCAGACCGCCTACGGCTTTGTGCCGCTCCGTCCGCGTGCCATCCGGCCGGTCAAGCGCCGCATTGGGGTGTAGAACAACAGTTCCTGTTTTAACGGAATCGCCCGCACACCCCTCATCCGACCGCTTCGCGGCCACCTTCTCCCACAAGGGGAGAAGGAAAGAACGTGGCATCGGCCTTACTGCCAATCACAAACGTCAGCGGTTGGCGGACACCTTTATGCAGCGCCTCCCTTCTCCCCTTGTGGGAGAAGGTGGCCGCGAAGCGGTCGGATGAGGGGTATGCCTGAAATGTTCATTTCGTCCCATACATCCGATCACCCGCGTCACCCAGACCTGGAATAATATAGCCCTTCTCGTTCAAATGGCTGTCGATTGCCGCCGTGAAGACCGGCACATCGGGATGCGCCTTGGTGAAGCGTTCGATGCCTTCGGGCGCTGCGAGAAGGCAGAGGAAGCGGATATTGGTCGCGCCGCGCTCCTTCAGCTTGTCGATCGCCGCGATTGCCGAATTGGCGGTGGCGAGCATCGGATCGACCACGATGATCAGGCGGTTGACGATATCGTCCGGCGCCTTGAAATAATATTCGATCGGCTGCAGCGTGTCGTGGTCGCGGTAGAGCCCGATATGGGCGACGCGCGCCGCCGGCACCAGATCGAGCATGCCTTCCAAGAGACCGTTGCCGGCGCGCAGGATCGAGGCGAAGACCAGCTTCTTGCCTTCCAGCGTCGGCGCGTCCATCGTCGTCATCGGCGTTTCGATCCGCGTCGTCGTCAATTCCAGGTCGCGCGTCACTTCGTAACACAGCAACAGCGAGATCTCCCTGAGCAGCCGCCGGAAGCTCGCAGTCGAGGTTTCCTTCTTGCGCATGATGGTGAGCTTGTGCTGGACAAGCGGATGACCGACGACTGTGACGCCCATGACTGCTACTCTCTCTACGCATTTTTCCGGGATATTAGCGGCAGGCGGCAGGCGTGGAAACGCCTGCGTGCATCACACGCACAGTTTTATGCCTTCGGAAACATGGCCGCGCCCGCTTGTATCGCCCGGTGCAAGCTTTATATCGATGTCACGCACATGGTCCCGAAGTTGACAGGCCATCGGGAAAAGATCATGCGTTGAGACGAGGACGAACAAGCAGGTGACGATATGAGCCAGGAACAGGGCAGTTCGGACCGCGTCGGCGCCAGGGGCGGCATGGAGAAATCCTTTGGCTTCCGCGATGTCGGCGAGAGCGAAAAGCAGGGGCTGGTCAACGAGGTGTTCCACCGCGTCGCCTCTCGCTATGACGTCATGAATGATCTGATGTCGGCCGGGCTGCACCGCGTCTGGAAAGACGCGATGGTCACCTGGCTTTCGCCGCCCAAGCGCGAGGACTGGCAGGTGCTCGATGTCGCTGGCGGCACCGGCGATATCGCCTTCCGCATCCTGGAAGCCTCGGGACGCAAGGCCCACGCCACCGTTCTCGACATCAACGGATCGATGCTTGCCGTCGGCCATGACCGGGCGGTCAAGAAGGGGCTTGCCGATAATGTCGAGTTCGTCGAGGCCAATGCCGAGGAACTGCCTTTCGATGCCGACCGTTTCGATGCCTATACCATCGCCTTCGGCATCCGCAACGTGCCGCATATCGACCGGGCGCTGTCGGAAGCCTATCGCGTGCTGAAGCCGGGCGGGCGCCTGCTTTGTCTCGAATTTTCCGAGGTCGACATGCCGCTGCTCGACCGCATCTATGATGGCTGGTCGTTCAACGCCATTCCCCGCATCGGCCAGATGGTCGCCGGCGACGGCGATTCCTACCGTTATCTGGTCGAATCCATCCGAAAATTCCCCAAGCAGCCCGATTTCGCCGCGATGATCCGCGCCGCCGGCTTCGAGCGCGTGACATGGCGCAATTATTCCGGCGGCATCGCCGCGCTCCATTCCGGCTGGAAGCTTTAGTTTCGATGGAAATGGTTCGTCGCGCTCAACGAAACACCCCCCTCTGGCCTGCCGGCCATCTCCCCCACAAGGGGGGAGATTACGCCTTCATTGATGACGGTGCATCCTTTGCAACGATGGCGATTGGCGAAAGCGGAACTCATAGCCAATCTCCCCCCTTGTGGGGGAGATGCCCGGCAGGGCAGAGGGGGGTATTGCCGCCCGCCAGCCTACCAAGCATGAGTATCATTGCATGAGCAGTCTCGCCGCCGCCTTCCGGCTGATCCATGCCGGGTGGATCATGACGCGCGAGGGCGTCATCACCGCACTGCCCGCCGAGGGGTTGACGGGGCTGCCCGCCTTCGGCCACCGCATCGCCGGCCTTTTGGCGCGCCGCCGCGTCCGCTCGACCAAACGCTCCGAGCGCATGTCGCGCGCGATGAACCGGCTCGGCCCGTCCTATGTCAAGCTCGGCCAGTTCCTGGCCACGCGCCCCGATATTGTCGGGCGTGACGTGGCGCTCGATCTGGCGCTGTTGCAGGACAAGCTCGACCATTTTCCTCAAGGTGCCGCGATCAAGGCGGTGGAAGGATCGCTCGGCCGCCCGATCGGCGATCTCTATGTCAGCTTCGGCATGCCGATCGCGGCTGCCTCCATCGCCCAGGTCCATCCGGCGGAAGTCATGCGCGACGGTGTGCCGCACAAGGTCGCGGTCAAGGTGATTCGACCGGGGGTTCGCCCGCGCTTCGCCCGCGATCTGGAAAGCTTTTTCATGCTGGCGCGGCTGCAGGAGCGCTATATGCCGGCGGCACGACGTCTGCGCCCGGTGCAGGTCGCCGAAACGCTCGCCCAGACGACGCGCATCGAGATGGATCTGCGGCTCGAAGCGGCCGCCCTTTCGGAAATCGCCGAGAATATCAAGGATGATGCCGGCTTCCGCGTCCCGACGGTGGATTGGGAGCGCACCGGCCGCGACGTGCTGACCCTCGAATGGATCGACGGCGTCAAGATGTCGGATGTGGAAGGCCTGCGTGCCGCCGGCTACGATCTGGTGAAGCTCGCCGAAACGCTCATCCAGTCCTTTCTGCGCCAGACGTTGCGCGACGGCTTCTTCCATGCCGACATGCATCCGGGCAATCTTTTCGTCGATCCGCAGGGCATCATCGTTGCCGTCGATTTCGGCATTACCGGCCGCCTCGGCAAGAAGGAGCGCCGCTTCCTCGCCGAAATCCTCTATGGCTTCATCACGCGCGACTATCGCCGCGTCGCCGAAGTGCATTTCGAAGCCGGCTATGTACCGCACCGTCACGATGTCGCGAGTTTCGCCCAGGCGATCCGGGCCATCGGCGAGCCGATTCACGGCCAGTCGGCCGAAACCATTTCCATGGCCAAGCTCCTGACCCTGCTTTTCGAGGTGACCGAGCTCTTCGATATGCAGACGCGGCCGGAACTGCTGCTCCTGCAAAAGACCATGGTGGTGGTCGAGGGCGTGTCTCGCACGCTCGATCCGCATTTCAACATGTGGAAGGCGGCCGAGCCGGTGGTGGGCGACTGGATCAGGGACAACCTCGGACCGTCCGGGATCGTGGCCGATGCGCGCGACAGCGGCTTTGCGCTCGTACATCTGCTGCGCCAGACACCTGACCTTGCCAAGCGTTTCGAGCGGATTTCCTACGAGCTCGACCGGATGGCTGAAAGCGGCCTGCGCTTCGAGCTCGAAACGTCGGAGGCCATCGGCAGGGCGGCAGCGCGCGGCTCGCGCTGGGGCCGGATCGCTCTCGCACTGATTGCACTCGCCGTCGTTGGGGTGGCTTTTGGCTTTCATTTATAGGGAAACTGGCCTAATATGATTGCAATGATTGCGCTTATGCAGCGTTCTTTCAGGAGGATTGCAATCAAATGGCCAGCATCACCATCCGCAATCTCGATGATGAGGTAAAGGAGCGGCTGCGCCTGCGTGCCGCCCGCAATGGCCGCTCGATGGAGGAGGAGGCTCGGGTTCTGTTGAGCCACACCGAGCGCCCAAGCGGGGAGAAGGAAGAGGCGACAATTTCTATGCCCCCCTCGCCCCGCTTGCGGGGAGAGGGTAAGGGTGAGGGGCATCTCTCCGGCGGAACGCTGGCGGGAAAGCGCCTGTTGCTCATCATCGGCGGCGGCATCGCTGCCTATAAGTCTCTCGATCTCATCCGCCGCCTGCGCGAGCGTGGCGCTTGCGTGCGCCCTGTCATGACCAAAGCGGCGCAGCAATTCGTCACGCCGCTTGCCGTCGGCGCGCTTGCCGCCGATCATGTCTTTACCGATCTCTTCTCCCGCGAGGACGAGCAGGATGTCGGTCATATCAGGCTGTCGCGCGAGGTGGATTTGATCGTAGTCGCGCCTGCCACCGCCGATCTGATGGCGAAAATGGCCAATGGCCTTGCCGATGATCTGGCCTCCGCTGTGCTTCTCGCCACCACAGCGCCGGTGCTTGTCGCCCCTGCCATGAACCCGCTGATGTGGAACCACCCGGCGACGCGGCGCAATCACGCCACGCTGTTGCAGGATGGCATTCGTTTCATCGGTCCCAGTCGCGGCGAGATGGCGGAAAGCGGCGAGGCGGGCACTGGCCGCATGGCGGAACCGCTCGAAATCGCCGCCGCCATCGAAGCTTTCTTTAAGCCGGCTTATCTTCCGTTAGCCGGCAAAGCAATTATCGTGACTTCAGGTCCGACCGTCGAGCCGATCGACCCCGTACGCTATATCGCCAACCGCTCGTCGGGCAAGCAGGGCCATGCCATCGCGGCAGCCCTTGCGCGGCTCGGCGCCACCGTGCGCCTCGTTTCCGGCCCGGTATCGATACCCGATCCGCAAGGCGTATCGGTCATCCACGTGGAAACGGCGCGCGAGATGAAGGATGCGGTCGAGCAATTGCTGCCGGCCGATGCGGCGGTCATGGTCGCCGCCGTCGCCGATTGGCGCGCCGAGAGTGAAGCGGGGCAGAAGATCAAGAAACGGCCGGGCGGCGCGCCCCCGGCGCTGCAGATGGTGGAAAACCCCGACATTCTCGCCGGCATTGGCCATCATGCCGAGCGCCCGCGCCTTGTCGTCGGCTTTGCCGCGGAAACCCAGGACCTTCTCGCCAATGCTCAACTGAAGCTCGAGAAGAAGGGCGCGGACTGGATCGTCGCCAATGACGTGTCGCAGACAAGCGGCGTCATGGGCGGCGACCGCAACACGGTGCGCATCGTCTCGAAGCTGAATGTCGAGGAATGGCCCGACTTGACCAAGGAAGAGGTAGCGGCGCGTCTCGCGCAAAAGATCGCCGAGGCGCTTGAGACCATCGCGACATGAGCCGATGAAAGACGAACAGGTGGCCCTGCATATGCCACGTTTTCACCCCCCTCTGGCCTGCCGGCCATCTCCCCCACAAGGGTGGAGATTGGCTATCATTGATGACGGCATATCACCTGCTGCGTTGACGATTAGCGAAAGCGGAAATCAAAGCCCAATCTCCACCCTTGTGGGGGAGATGGCCGGCAGGCCAGAGGGGGGTGTGACGAAGCTCAACCTCGCCGTCTGCCGGAATAACCCGGTTCTTCGGCAATGATCGCTCAAAGCCAAGCGATTCCATCAAAACAGGAACCGCTCCAGAGGTGGCGGCATCTGCTTGTCTAGCCGGCATCAGGCAGCCCCGTTGCCCACTCGGTCGTCCCCACTCTGCCGCCTGACACGACCGGGCGGGCAATCCGTCTACCCGGCGGGCTGTCTGGTCTTGCGCAGGTAGGGCAGCACCCGCTCGAAGCCGCCGAAGCGCTTTTCCGCGTCCTCGTCGGAAACGGCGGCGGTGACGATGACGTCCTCGCCTTGCTTCCATTGCGCTGGGGTCGCCACCTGATGCTTCGCCGTCAACTGGATCGAGTCGATGGCGCGCAGGATCTCGTCGAAATTTCGGCCCGTCGTCATCGGGTAGCTGATGGTCAGCTTCACCTTCTTGTCCGGGCCGATGATGAAGACCGTCCGCACCGTGGCATTGTCGGCGGGCGTGCGGCCTTCAGAGGTATCGCCCGCCTCTGCCGGCAGCATGTCATAGAGCTTGGCGATCTTCAGCTCCCTGTCGCCGATCAGCGGATAATCGACGTCATGGCCGGTCGCAGTCTTGATGTCGGCTTTCCATTTGGCGTGGCTTTCCACCGGATCTATCGAAATGCCGATGATCTTCGCATTACGCTT
Organism: Phyllobacterium phragmitis; assembly: GCF_002980495.1. Taxonomy (GTDB): domain Bacteria; phylum Pseudomonadota; class Alphaproteobacteria; order Rhizobiales; family Rhizobiaceae; genus Paramesorhizobium; species Paramesorhizobium phragmitis. The sequence goes on along the minus strand of NZ_PVBR01000007.1, from coordinate 75,441 downwards.
GGTGAATTCCGGAGCAAGGCCGGCCATATAGCCGAGTTCGGTGGTGCAGACCGGGGTAAAGTTCTTGGGATGGCTGAAGAGCACGGCATAGCCGTTGCCGATCCAGTCGTGGAAGCGGATTTCGCCCTGTGTCGTCTCGGCGGTGAAATCCGGTGCTGTGTCATTGATACGAAGGCCCATGGCAACTCTCCTGTTCGCTGGAATTTTATCCGATCATAGAACAAAGCGCCATCGGATCGAAGCGGGAGATTGCTCGCCCGCATCGTCACGCGGCTTTGCCTCGATCATATCAAGTCAGCGCGCGTGCACCGGGAAATCTATCCCGGCACATGGCTGCCCGAGCCGGTGGAGGACGAGGACGACGATCTCACCTTGACGCTGATGATGGTGCTGGAGCGCCTTTCGCCATTGGAGCGCACGGCCTTTCTTCTGCATGATGTGTTCGATGTGAATTTCGAGGAGGTGGCGCGCATTCCGGATCGCGACCCGGCCTCCTGCCGCCAGCTCGCCAGCCGCGCGCGATCATGTGCATGAGAGCCGCTCGCGCTATCCACTGCCTGAAGATCGCGGAAGCTTTCTTCTGGGCCTCGCCATCTCCATTGCACCGCAATGCAGAAATGACCTGGCCCAGAAGCAAATCACGCCGCCTTGTCGCGCACCTGGTAATCCTTGATGGTGGCGAAACGGATTGCCTTCCAGCGCTCGGCCTCGTAATTGAGCGAGAAACCGTTCTGCGCCAGGAACACCGGATCGCCGTCGAGATCGTGGGCGATGTCGGCGCGATGCGACGCGATGAAGCGGGCGAGTTCTGCCGGGTCGTCCGCCGATATCCAGCGGCAGATTGAAAAGCGCGCCTGTTCGAAGCCGACCGGCAGCGTATATTCGACCCTCAGCCGCTCGGTCAAAACGTCGATCTGCAGCGCGCCGACGACGCCGACGATGGCTGGCGAACCGTCATCGGGCAGGAACAGCTGCACCACGCCTTCCTCGGCCATCTGCTGCAGGGCTTCCTTCAGTTTCTTCGCCTTCATCGCATCATCGAGGCGCACGCGGCGCAGGATTTCGGGGGCAAAATTCGGCACGCCGCGGAAGAGAATATCCTCACCCTCGGTCAGCGTGTCGCCGATCCGCAGCGTGCCGTGGTTGGGTATGCCCACCACGTCGCCGGCGAATGCCTCGTCGGCGATCTGGCGGCTGCGGGCGAAGAAGAATTGCGGCGCCGAAAGGCTCATCGGCTTGCCGGTACGCACCAGCTTCGCCTTCATGCCGCGCGAAAGCTTGCCCGAGCAGACGCGCAGGAAGGCGATGCGGTCGCGATGGTTGGGGTCCATATTGGCCTGGATCTTGAAGACGAAGCCGGTCATCCGCTCCTCCGTCGCCTCCACCCTGCGCGTATCGGCATCCTGCGCGCGCGGGCTCGGCCCGAAATCGCAGAAGGCTTCGATCAGGTCGCGCACGCCGTAATTTTTCAGCGCCGAGCCGAAATAGACCGGCGTCATGTGCCCCTCGCGGAAGGACTCCAGGTCGAAGGGACGGCAGACGCCTTGCGCCAGTTCAGCGCTGTCGATCCACGCCTGGCGCTCGTTTTCAGGCAGTAGTTTCGCCGCTTCCTCAGGGCCGCCGACCTTGGTCGGCTGCTCCTCGGAATCCTTCTGGCGCAGGGTATTGTTGTGGAGGTCGTAAGTCCCGGCAAAGCTTTTGCCGGAGCCGATCGGCCAGGTGATGGGTGCCGTATCGAGCGCCAGCTTCTCCTCGATCTCGTCGAGGATTTCGAGCGGGTCGCGGGCTTCGCGGTCCATCTTGTTGATGAAGGTGACGATCGGAATGTCGCGCATCCGGCAGACTTCGAAGAGCTTCAGCGTGCGCGGCTCGATGCCCTTGGCCGCATCGATGACCATGACCGCGCTGTCGACGGCCGTCAGCGTGCGATAGGTATCGTCGGCGAAATCCTCGTGGCCGGGCGTATCGAGCAGGTTGAAGATATGGTCCTTGTATTCGAACGTCATCACCGAGGTGACGACCGAGATGCCGCGCTCGCGCTCGATCTTCATCCAGTCCGAACGCGTCTGGATGCGGTCCTTCTTGGCCTTCACCTCGCCGGCAAGCTGGATCGCGCCGCCGAACAAAAGCAGCTTCTCCGTCAGCGTCGTCTTGCCGGCGTCCGGGTGCGCGATGATCGCGAAGGTGCGGCGTCTGGAAACGGGATGGTCGGCTGCGGGCATGGAAGGGCTCGTTTCGGGTGTCGGGTCGAAAAATATCAGGATTGCGGGCTTCTACCAGCCCGCGACCCTTCCGTCGACTATCAATTGCATGCCACAGCCCCGACCTGCTCTCGCCTGTCGCTCAGCTCGCCTTTGCTGGACCCGTCTTTGCGGGTTTTGAGGGAACCGTTCCGCCCGCTGTTTTGATGCCGAGGCCGAAGGCGATGAACGCCCAGCCCTGGAAGATCAGATCGATGGCGAGGAACGCACCAAGGATCCACAGGCTGTTGACCGGCCAGCCGAGCGCGATGACGATGCCTGCCAGCGCCGTCAGCACGCCCGCCGCGACGAGCCAGCCCCAGCCCTTTGCGGGCTTGCTCTGGACACCGCTCCAGGCGCGCAGGAGACCGGTGGCGATCAGGGCCGCGGCGAGCAGGAAGGTCAGGACCGCAGAGGCGAGAATCGGATTGATGAAGGCGACGACGCCGGCGGCGGCATAGAGCAGCCCGCTCAGCGCCCAGAACAGGAAGCTCTTCCAGTCCTTGACGCCGAAGGCATGGATGATCTCGATGATGCCGCCGATCAGCATCAGCATGCCGATGAAATAAACCGAAGCGACGGTGGCGATGAAGAGATTGCCGAGCGCGATCCCGCCGAGGATGAGCAGCAAGACCCCGATCCCGACGAACCAGCCCCATTTGCTTCTCAGTTCTGCTGGAATTTTTACCTGCGAAATCTGCTGCGGTGCTGTCGCCATCTTGTTTCTCCTGAAAAATCTTAAAGTATTCGCAGTATACATGTGTTTTCCGGTGGATACCAGAGATGGGGCAAACCGTCCTTTCGCCGCTCCGCCATTGTGGGTCCCCTCATGCTCTTTCCAAAGCCATTGATTTCGCGGATAAAGTCGGGTTGTCATGCTTGAAACCATTTCCACCCATTGGGCTCAGGTCCTCGCGGTCCTCTCGATCATCATGGGCACCGTCGCCGCCATCCACGCGACGATGACCAAGGAGGAGGTCCGCTCGGCGATCGGCTGGGTCGGCGTCATCGTGCTGTCGCCGATCATCGGCACGCTGATCTATGCGATCGCGGGCATCAATCTCATCCGCCGTTCGACGCTGAGCATGCAGCGCGCCGGCATGACGGAGGTCGAGCGGCATCATCTCGCCGAATATGACGTGACCGGCGATGTCGTGGAGCGCGATTTCGGCGGCGCCTTCGCAGCCATGAAGATATTGGGCGATCGCGTCAGCCGCTGCAAGCTGACCTCCGGCAACAGCATCGATATGCTGGAAACCGGCGACGAGGCCTATGCCGCCATGCTCGCCGCCATCAAGGATGCCAGGCGCAGCATCCTTCTCGAAACCTATATTTTCGACAAGGACGTCATCGGCATCCGCTTTGCCGATGCGCTGGTGGATGCGGTCAAGCGCGGCGTCCAGGTCCGCGTGCTGATCGATGCCGTCGGCGCACGCTATTCGATCCCCAGCATCGTCGGCTATCTCCAGAAGGGCGGCGTGCCGGTCGATGTCTTCAACGGCAATATCATCATGGGCTTGAGATTGCCCTACGCCAATCTGCGCACCCACCGCAAGATCCTCATCATCGATGGAGGGGTGGCCTTCACCGGCGGCATGAACATCAGGGCGGGCTTTGCCGCCGAGACCGTCGGCGATGGCGTCGCCGGCGATACCCATTTCCGGATCTCCGGTCCCGCCGTCGCCGATCTGTTCCATACCGCGCTGGAGGACTGGCGCTTCGCCACCGGCGAGTTGCTCCAAGGTGAGTCCTGGGCCGTCGTCGCGCCCGATGGCGAACCGGGCACCGGCGTGCTGGCGCGCGTCGTGCCTTCCGGGCCGGACAGAAGCCTTGAAGCCAATCACCGCATGATGATGGGGGCCTTTTCCGTCGCCAAGGATTATATCCGCATCATGTCGCCCTATTTCCTCCCCGATCGCGAGTTGATCAGCGCCCTGGTCACGGCGTCGCGGCGTGGCGTCGCCGTCGATATCCTCGTGCCCGGCGTCAACAATCTGACGCTGGTCGACCATGCCATGACGGCGCAATTCGACCAGCTCCTCCGAGATGGCTGCCGCATCTGGCGGGCGACGGGCCATTTCAATCATTCCAAGCTGATGGTGATCGACGGCTCCTGGGCCTATATCGGCTCGTCCAACCTCGACCCACGGTCGCTGCGGCTGAATTTCGAGGTGGATGTCGAAGTGTTCGACAAGGGTTTCGCCGCAAAGGTCGATGCACGTATCCGCGCCGCGATGCAGGGCGCCAAGCCCGTCATCCTCAAGGATTTGCGCGCCCGCCCATTCCCCAGGCGCCTCCTGGAGCGTATCATATGGCTTGGTTCACCCTATCTCTGAGTGGTTCTCCTGTCGAAAGAAGCGATGCCAGATCGATATGCGCCTTGATCGGCAGATGATCCGAGGCGATGCGGGCGAGCGGCGTATCGTGCACCTCGACCGCCGTGACGAGATTATGCGGGTGGCCGAGCACCCGGTCGAGCGCCAGCACGGGGAAGCGCGAGGGAAAGCTCGGCACCGCGCCGGAGGACGGGTCGAAGATCGGCAATAGCGAGGCGAGCGACGAACGCTTGCCGACGCGCCATTCATTGAGATCGCCGATGAGCAGCGTCGGTAGCACTTCCTCTGTCTCGAACGCAGCCATGATCGCCTCCGCCTGCTGCTCGCGCGAGCGCCTGAGGAGGCCCAGATGCGCCGCGATGATGCGCAATTGCCCAGCCGCGAAATCGATGTCGACGACGAGTGCTCCGCGCGGCTCGACACCGGGCAGCTTGAGCTGGTGGACATGGCGCACCGTTCCCTTGCGCGACAAAAGGAGATTGCCGTGCCAGCCATGGCCGGTGGGCGACATGGCGTTGATCGGCACCGGCACGAGACCACTTTCGCGTTCCAGCCAATCGAGATCGAGCAGCCCGGAACGCTGGCCGAAACGCTTGTCCGCCTCCTGGATGGCGATCACATCCGCATCGATCTCGGTGATGACGCGCGCGATGCGCTCCGGGTCGAACTGCTTGTCGATGCCAACGCATTTATGCACATTGTAGGAAGCGATGATCGTATCGCCGGCGCGCGTATTGGCGGCAAGCGGCCTGTGGCCGGGTCTGTTCCGGATGGCCGTGAGAATGCTTGCGGAGAGCTTCTTCTCTTTCAGCTTTCTTCCCACCAACGCTTCCTTTTTTGCCATCCGCAGGACCTGTCAATATGCCGCCGGAAACCCCGGCACGAACCATGACGCCGCTGTTCAGGATAATCGTTTCCGGTCGCGTGGCGCAAGTTTGATGGCAAGACAGCGGATTAATTCGGCCAGACGGATATGTTGATACGTCTGAACACCCCTGGCCGGCAGGCTAGAGGGGGTTACGACGGCGCCAACGTTTACCTGCCTTAGAACACCCGGATCGCCGATGTGGCGATGATGACGATGGCCACTGCGATCATCAGCGGGCGGGTCGGAACGCGGTTGACCACATAGGCGCCGAAGGGCGCCGCGATGACACCGCCGACGATCAGCCCGATGGCCGCGTTCAATTCCGACCACCCCAGCGTCAGGACGAAGGTGATGGAGATCGACAGCGTCACCAGGAATTCGGTCAGGTTGGTGGAGCCGATCACCTTTTTCAGATCGTGGCCGCGTCCGACGAGCGAGGTCGTCACGATCGGTCCCCAACCGCCGCCGCCCGCTGCATCGAGAACGCCGCCGCCGAAGCCCACATAGGGAATGATCCAGTCGCGCACGTCGCGCGGCCATAATGGCTGGAACGCCTTGAACAGGATGTAGAGGCCGATGGCCATCAGATAGGCCGAGACCAGCGGCTCGATCGCCTTGCCGTCGATCTGCGTCAGGAGGTAGGCGCCGATGATGCCGCCCGCAATCCCGGCCGGCGCCAGCCGCGCCACGAAATGCCAGTTCACATTGCGATGATAGGCGTGGGAAAGGCCGGACGCGGCAGTCGTGAAAACCTCCGCCACATGCGTCATGGCACTCGCCGCCGCCGGCGGAACCCCGATGGCGAGAAGGCTGGTCGTCGACAGCACCCCAAACGCCATGCCAAGCGCCCCATCGACCATCTGCGCGCAAAACCCGATGAGGACGAAGATGAGAAAATCGGATGATAAAAAATCAAATGACATGAATCCCCCCTGCCGCTGAAACCGGTTTCGCAAAACTCTCGGCGTTGGGAAAAGGTTCCTTCATGATGAAGCTGGAGGCAAGGAGCGGTTTAGAGTTGCGCATTAATTGAAAGGAAAAAAGCCCACGGATGCGGGCTTTTTGATGATCATGGACCTAGGCGAAAAAGAACAGGCGCTCAAAAGAGTCGTACTGCTCATAGGCGCAGCAATAAAATGCCTTTAAAAACAATTAGATTCGAAGAAGTCTGTTGCCCGAAATATTACTCGGACGGCGTTTGTGATCGACTAGACAAAGAAGTCAAAATCTCCGGCAGAGCGGCGAACACGCCAATTGCTGAACTCGCTCCGATTACATATCGCTCTCTCAGCTCTAAGTCGCCGACCCGCACATCGCGGTACCGATCGTCGCCCGCAAATGTGAATCGCGTATCTTCGTTGAGTTGCGAAGCGGCTCTGGTCACAGCTCCCCAAAGTTCGCCAACCTGTGTCTGACTTATGCGATCTTGGCCGTCGTGAGCAAACTTGTTGCGATGCCTATTGATATATCGCAAGGGTTCAAGGTGAAGAGCCTCGAGCCCAATGATCTCCAATAGGTCAAGTTTGTCGGACAGATATTGGTGCCTGCGGCTACCCTTCTGACCAAATCTGCCTGCTGTCACAGCATCAAGAACATGGATTGCTGCGCGCTCGGCCTCAAAATGACAGCGAATCATCACGCCAATGTCATCTTCGCTCAATAGCGCTGCCTTCAGTCGATCCGTATCAATGTCGAAGGAAAAGGTAACACTACCAATGTCGGTCATTTCTTGCCCTAGTCTCTGGTGAGGCAGTAGTTGGCATCACAATGCGGGCTTCTCAATTCCCGATCTGTTGCCAAAACCAGCGAGCAAGATGAGGAACAACCAAATTCAAAAAAATACAGTACAAACAATTAGGAAGAAAGGCTGGTGCCCAGAAGAGGACTCGAACCTCCACACCCTTTCGAGTACCAGCACCTGAAGCTGGCGCGTCTACCAATTCCGCCATCTGGGCAACGGGGTCCCATGTAAGGGGCGGGCGGCGCTCTGTCAATCGGGTTCGGATAATATTATCCGGCTTTTATCCAGAGCATGATCCCGAAAAGTTGGCACGCTTTTCAGATAAGATCATGCGGCCAAAAAAAGAGCCCGTTCGACAGTCGCCCCAACAAGCCCTTATCCCTGCAGCACCTCTTTCGAGGCGATGGTGGAATCGGCGTTGAACTTGTAGATGATCGGCACGCCGGTGCCCACTTCGCGCTCCAGGATCTCCTCGCCCGAAAGCCCTTCGAGCGCCATGATCAGCGCGCGCAGCGAATTGCCGTGGGCGGCGATGAGAACCGTCTCGCCGCGCAGCACATGCGGCTGCACGTCGTGCATGTAATAGGGCCAGACGCGGGCGCCGGTATCGCGCAGGCTCTCGCCGCCGGGCGGCGGCACATCATAGGAGCGGCGCCAGATATGGACCTGCTCCTTGCCCCATTTCGCCCGCGCATCGTCCTTGTTGAGACCGGCGAGCTCGCCATAGTCGCGCTCGTTCAGCGCCTGGTCGCGGATGGTCTTGAGATCCGGCTGGCCGACCTCGTCGAGAATGTGCTGGCAGGTGGTCTGGGCCCGCGAAAGCAGCGAGGTGAACGCGATGTCGAAATGCATGCCGGCGGCCTTCAGGCGCTGGCCGGCGTCCTTGGCCTCGGCGTGGCCGAGTTCGGTGAGACCCGGATCACGCCATCCGGTGAAAAGGTTCTGCAGATTCCATTCGCTCTGGCCGTGGCGGACGAGGACAAGTGTGCCGGACATCGCATATGCTCCGTGTTGATGATTGGTATGGGATTAGAGTCTGGCAGAACGACCTGAAACAGCACCCCCACTGGCCGTCATTCTCGGGCTTGTCCCGAGAATCTGCCATAAGGAAAAAGAAAAGCAATTGCCGTTCTGACAGTCATACTGTCGTAGATTCTCGGGACAAGCCCGAGAATGACGGCCAGGGGGGAGCCATTTTAAGCCAGTTCTGCCACACTCTAGTCGTTGAGATTAAGAACGTCGAGCATCGAATAGAGGCCGGGCTTGCGCCCGCGCGCCCACAGCGCCGCCTTGACCGCGCCGCGCGCGAAGATCGTGCGGTCATCGGCATGGTGCGAAAGCGTGATGCGTTCGCCCGTGCCGGCCAGGATGACCGAATGGTCGCCGACGACCGAGCCGCCGCGTAAGCTGGCAAAGCCGATCGTGCCGTTTTCGCGCCCGCCCGTATGGCCGTCGCGCACGCGCACGCTCTGTGCGGCCAGATCGATGCCGCGCCCCTCGGCCGCCGCCTCGCCGAGGAGGAGTGCTGTGCCCGAAGGCGCGTCGACCTTGTGCTTGTGGTGCATTTCCAGGATCTCGATGTCGAAATCGTCGGGGCCGAGCGCCTTCGCCGCCTTCTCCACCAGAACGGCGAGAAGATTGACGCCGAGGCTCATATTGCCGGATTTGACGATAATGGCGTGGCGCGCCGCGGCGTGGATCTTTTCCTCGTCGGCGGCCGAGCAGCCCGTGGTGCCGATGACATGGACGATACGCGCCTGCGCCGACAGCATGGCGAATTCAACGGTCGCGGCAGGCGAGGTGAAGTCGAGCACGCCTTCGGCCGCCGCGAAGGCCGGCAGCGGATCGTCCGATATGGTGACGCCGAGGAGGCCGACGCCCGCCACTTCGCCCGCGTCATGCCCGATATGCGGCGAGCCGGGACGCTCGATCGCGCCGGCAAGCCGTGCGCCGTCGATGGCATGGATGGTCCGGATCAGCGTCTGGCCCATGCGTCCGCCGGCACCGACGACCACCAGGTTCATATCCCCGGGTGAAGAGACTTCATCCCCCGATGCTTCCATATCCGATATCAATGGTTCTGTTTTGCTCATGCCTTGCTTCCCGCCTTTCCGCGCGCCCGAACAACAGCTTTCCTCCGGGGCTCAGGGGCTTTTTCGCCTGTTTCGCCCATCTCGTCCACTATGAGATCGTCCAGCACCTGCCAGTCGGCGCCGCCCTGCAGCTTGTGGAAGCGGGCATAGATGCTGTGCGGATTGGCGATCAGCGTTTCGTGACGGCCTTCCTCGACGACACGGCCGGCCTCCATGACGACGATATGTTCGGCATTGACGATGGTCGACAGGCGGTGCGCGATGACGATGGTGGTGCGGCCCTGCATGATGCCGTCGAGCGCCTGCTGCACGCGCTTTTCCGATTCATTGTCGAGCGCCGAGGTTGCCTCGTCGAGCAGCAGGATCGGCGCATTGCGCACGATGGCGCGGGCGATCGACAGGCGCTGGCGCTGCCCGCCGGAAAGCGTCACGCCATTCTCGCCGACCGGCGTGTCATAGCCCTGCGGTTGCTGCAGGATGAATTCATCGGCATGCGCCAGCCTGGCGGCGGCGATGATCTCGTCCATCGTCGCATCCGGCCGCCCGTAGCGGATATTGTCCGCGATGCTGCCCTCGAAGAGATAGGGCTGCTGCGAGACATAGGCGATGGAATGGCGCAGCGACTGGTTGGTCACATCAGCGATGTCCTGGCCGTCAATGAGAATGCGCCCCTTCTCTATATCGTAGAAACGCTGCACCAGCCCGATCAGTGTCGATTTGCCGGCGCCCGATGCGCCGATGATGGCCGTCGTCTTCCCCGGTGCCGCAACGAAACTGACGCCGTGGAGCACGGGTGCTGCCTCGGAATAGGAAAAATATACGTCCTCGAAGCGGATTTCGCCCTTTTCGACATGAAGCGGCACGGCGCCGGGCACATTGCTCTGCCTCGGGTTGATGTCGAGAATTTCATAGATCATGCGCGCATTGACCAGCGAGCGCTCCAGCCCGACCTGAAGGCGGGCGAGGCGGCGCGCCGGATCATAGGCGAGAAGCAGCGCCGTGATGAAGGCGAACATCGCGCCGGGCGGCTGCTGGTTGAGGATGGCGCGGTAGCTGCCATAGGCGAGAACGCCGGCGACGGCGAAGCCGGCGAGGATTTCGGCGATCGGCGTCGTGCGTTCGGACACCTTGGCAATCTTGTTGCTGCGCCCTTCGGCCTGGTCGATCAGCTTGCCGATCTTGGCGCGCAACTGGTCCTCCATGGTGAAGGCCTTGACGATGGCGATGCCCTGCACGGATTCCTGCATTGCGCCCAGAAGATGCGAATTGAGATGCACGAGATCGCGCGTTACCGAACGGATACGGCGCGAGATATAGGCCACCGCCAGCACCAGCGGCGGCCCGATCAGGAAAACGATCGCCGACAGAACCGGGTCCATATAGAACATGGTGGCGACAAGGCCGATCAGCGAGACCATGTCGCGGGCGATCGACGAGATCGTCATGTTGAGAAGATCGCGTATGCCCGAAACGTTCTGGTTGATCTGTGCGGCGAGATGGCCGGAGCGCGTGTCGTTGTAGAAGTTGAGGCCGAGCCTCATCAGATGATCGAAGATGCGCTTCTGGTAGCGCGCCACCAGATTGTTGCCGATCTTGGCGAGTTCCACCGCCTGCACATAACCGGACAGGCCACGAAAAACAAAGATACCGAAGAGCGCACCGCAGATGATCGGTACGAGGCCAAGTTTCTGCTCGTAGAAGATCTTGTCGATCATCGGCTTCATCAGATAGGCGAGAGCGCCGTTTGAAGCACCGACGACCAGCGATGCCGTGATGGCGATAATATAATTCTTCTTATATTCGCGCAAATTCTCCGACATCATGCGGCGGATGACGCGCGTCGCCTCGGCGGGATCGATCTTCTTCTTGGTATTGCTCACGGTCAGGATAGTCCCGAATATCTGCGCTCGACGCGAACGCTTGCGTTCTCGCCCGCCCCTATAGCCCTATTGCGCCGCCTTGCCTATGCCTGCCGGGAAATCGGGCTCAGGCGTCCTTGCGCCAGCGCCGTCCTTCGGTCGGCACGCCGAAGCGCGATGGGGTGCGGGCATAGGCCGAAAGTCCGCTCAGCGCCGCCAGCGGATGGGTGATGACATAAACAGGCACGGTTTTGAGGATATCCTCGTGCGGCGCCTTGTCCTCGAAGGCTTCGCGGAACGAAGGGTCTTTCAGCGCCGGGATGATACGCTGCACGATGCCGCCCGCCAGATAGATCCCGCCCAGCGCCATGAAGGTGAGCGCGAAATCGCCCGAAAGCCGTCCGAGATAGACGACGAAGAGCTGCAGCGTCTCCCTGGCTTCCTTGGACGAGTCGTCCAGCGCGGCACCGGTGATCTCGGCCGGCGTTGCGAGTGCCGGCGCGACGCCATTCGCCTTGCAGACGGCGTGGTAGATGTTCTGCAGCCCGCGTCCGCACAAAAGCTGTTCGGCCGAGATGCGCCCCTCGATGCGCTCGAGATGCGGGAATATCTCGAAATCGCGTTCGCTGCGCGGTCCGAAATCGACATGGCCGCCTTCGCCGGGAACCGGCACCCATGTCTGCCGGGTGCGGATCAGTCCCGCCACGCCAAGGCCCGTGCCGGGGCCGAGCACGACACGGCTGCCGTTCGGCTCACCCTCGCCGCCGCCGATCTTTTCCAGATACTCGCTCTCCAGCGAGGCGACGGCCAGCGCCTGCGCCTCGAAATCATTGACGACGATGATGTCCTCCAGCCCGAGCGTCTCCATCATCTGCTTGGGCTTCACCACCCAGGGGCAGTTGGTCAGATCGATCTCGTCGCCCTCGACCGGTCCGGCAATGGCCAGCACCGCCGAGCGTGGCTGGATCGATGTGTGGTCGAGGACGGCGCTCTGGATCGCATCGTCGATCGTTTCGTAATCCGCCGTCTGCAGGGTCGGGAACTGCTTCGGCTCGGCATAGGAATCGACGAGGATGGCAAACCGCGCGTTGGTGCCGCCGATATCGCCGACAAGAACCGGGAAATGCAGTATGCTGTCGGTGTCGATGTTGGAGATCATTTTATCTTCCCGTTCTGCTTCGGAGCCAGCCTCCGTCTTTGACGGAACTGCTCTATTTCGCATGCGCCAGCTTTTCCACCAGCATTTCCGCCGTGGCACGGTTCAATGCCATCGGTATGTCGTAGACGCTGCCGAGCCGCGTCAGCGCCTTGACGTCGACATCGTGCGGCATCGGCGATAGCGGATCGATGAAGAAGATCATCGCCTGGACCACGCCCTCGGCGATCATTGCGCCGATCTGCTGATCGCCTCCGAGCGGTCCGCTCTTGACCCGGTGCACGACAAGCGAAGGACACGCCTCCTGCACCAACCCGCCGGTGGTGCCGGTCGAGACGATCTCGAACCGCGAAAGCCGGCTTTCATGGGCGCGGACAAAGGCGACCATGTCGTCCTTCTTCTGGTCATGCGCGATCAGCGCTAGACGTAATGGCTTCGACACGAGAAATCCATATTGGGAACAGTGCTAAATCGGTTGAAATCTATAACGAAACCATCCCCGCCTGAAAAGGGCCGATTGCTCTTTGCCTGGTGGGTGCGTCCATGAATCTGTCAGTTCCCCGGCCGTGGGATCGGCAGCGGGATGCTTGTCGCGGCCGGCGGCGCGGCAAAAGCCGCTGCCGGGACTGGTGGAGAACCGGGAGTGGCATCCGTGGCGGCGCCGCCACCGCTGCCGAGACCAAACGTCACATCCGCGATGGAAGCGGGCGCGGGCTCGTTCAATATGCGTGCACAGGCAGATGGCAGGTCCGATAGCATCGCCGGCTTTTTAGGTTTTTTCGGCGTGGAAGGCTTGGCCGGCTTCCACGGCTCGTCCGTGAACCACCAGGCGAGTGATTTGCCGCAGCCGTCATCCCTGCCTGTCGGCGCTTGCGGTTTGCAGCCGGGCGAGCCGGGCTGGCACGACATGCGTATGTGGAAATGATAGTGGTGGCCCCAATAGGGGCGGATCTTGGCCATCCAGCTGCGGTCGCCGGTCACGGTGTCGCAGAGCTTCTTCTTGATGCCGGGATGGACGAAGATGCGTTCCACTTCCGGATAGCTCGCCGCCCGCTTCAGGAGCGCGGCATGGGCCGGGGACCAGATTTTGGGGTCGACATAGAGCGTATCCCCCTTCAGTACCGAGATGGCGCTGACATTCTCGCGTTCCGCGTCGCTGAGGCGGCGTTTCGGCATCGGCGTCAGCCAGACATCGGCGTCGAGACCGATCTGGTGCGAGGCGTGCCCGCTCAGCATCGGCCCGCCGCGCGGCTGCGAGATATCGCCGACGAGCAGGCCCGGCCAGCCGTCCTGCGCCGCCTCGCGCGAAAGCCTTTCGAGCAGCGCGATCATGCGCGGATGACCCCAGCGCCGGTTGCGTGACAGGCGCATCACCTGCCAGTTCGGCCCGTCCACGGGAATGGCGATGCCGCCGGCAAGACAGCCCTTGGAATAGAAGCCGACCGATTCCGGCTTGGCCACGGCAGGCAGTTTCTGGCCGCCGAATGCCTGCTTCGCCGGCTGATCGGCAAACGCATTTGTCGCACCGATCATCTCCAGCGCCGTTGCCGCGCAGAGAAGGGCGGTTAGCCCGATGCGGGTGAGGAAAGTCGCAGACATCGGGAGTCCCCCAATTGGACCTCGTCGAGAATGAAGTGATTCGGCAAGCTTGCCCTCATGTCAGTGGCATTATGATGGCAGCGGACTCCTGCGGCAATGCTTTGGAAATGCGGAAAAACGGAAAGGCGTGGTATTCAGCCTTTCCAGTTGCCTTCCCGCCACAGCGCGGTCAGGCCCTGCCGGTAGTCCGGATGGCGGAAGCGGTAGCCGAGCTTCTTGATCCTGGCGTTGGAGACCCGCTTGTTCTCGCCGTAGAAGGAGCGCGTCATCGGCGAAAGATCCGCCGTCTCGAAAACGATCTCCGGCGGCGGTTCGACGCCCATCATCTCCGCCGCGCTGGCTACCACGTCCTGCGGCGGCGCGGGTTCACCATCGGTGATGTTGTAGATGCCTTCCGCGCTGCGTGAGGCGAGAAGCGCCAGGCTTCCGGCGATATCGTCGACATGGACGCGGTTGAACACCTGCCCCGGCTTGACCAGCCGCCGCGCCGTACCGTTCTCGATATTGACGAAAGGGTTGCGTCCCGGCCCGTAAATGCCGGAAAGCCGCAGCACGGCCAGCGGCACGCCATGCGTATCGGCCAATTCCTGCCATCTCCGTTCCGCCGTGAGACGCTCGACGGAACGCGCCGAGATTGGCTTGGGCGGCGTTTCCTCGCTCACCCACGCGCCGTCATGATCGCCATAGACGCCGACTGTCGAGAGATAGCCGATCCATTCGAGCGCGGGCGAGGCGTCCCGCAACATCTCGCCGAACAGCGAGAGAACCGGATCGCCCGTCCTGGCGGGCGAGATGGAAACGACGAGATGCGTCGTGCCGGCGAGCTCCTCGACGATCTCGGCGGGAGCCGATGTGCCGTCGAAGAGAAAGGGAACGATACCCGCCTGTTCGAGGGCGGTAAAATTATCTGCCGCCCGCGTCGTGCCGGCGATTCGTTCGGCGGTTTCGCCGATTTCGCGCGCAAAGGCTTGTCCGCAATAGCCCGCGCCGAAAATGAATATATGCATTCTACCGCTCTTCTCCTGTCTCTTGCTGATAAGCCAGCCACCATTCGGCAAGAACCGTATCATCCCTTTCCGAAGCCGTCAGTTTTTTGCGCAATTTTCTGAAATATTTAGGCTCTGACAGTTGGCTGAGCGCCCAGGTCGCGGCGCCGCGTACCAAAGGCGAGGGGTCGCAGAGAAGCTGCTCCACCCGGGCGAGCAAACCCGCATCGTCCGAGTTGCCGGCGGCGATCAGCACATTGCGCAGGAACCGGTCGCGCCCGATGCGCTTGACCGGCGAGCCGGAGAAGAACGCGCGGAACGCAGCGTCGTCCAGCGCCAGAAGCGTTTCGAGCGGTGGTGCCTTCAGATCGTCGCGCGCCTTAAGCTTCGTCTCATGCGCCTCTTCGGCGAATTTGTTCCAGGGGCAGACGGCGAGGCAATCGTCGCAGCCATAGATGCGGTTGCCCATCGCCTTGCGGAATTCGGGCGCGATCGGCCCCTTGTGCTCGATGGTGAGGTAGGAGATGCAGCGCCGTGCATCGAGCCGGTAGGGCGCGGGAAAGGCGTCGGTCGGGCAGATGTCGAGGCAGGCCCGGCAGGAGCCGCAATGGTCCGTCTCCGGCATATCAGGCATGATTTCGGCGGTGGTGAAGATCGAGCCGAGGAACAGCCATGAGCCATGGCTGCGGCTCACCAGATTGGTGTGCTTGCCCTGCCAGCCTATCCCGGCCGCTTCGGCGAGCGGCTTTTCCATGACAGGCGCGGTATCGACGAAAACCTTGACGTCACTGCCGGCGCGCGCGGCCAAGCGACCGGCGATCTGCTTGAGCTTGCCCTTGATGACATCGTGATAATCGCGGTTCTGCGCATAGACGGAAATGGCGGCGCGATCCTTGGCGGAAAGCACCGGCAGCGGATCGCTCTGTGGGCCGTAATTCATCGCCAGCATGATGACGGAGCGTACCTCCGGCCACAGCGCGCGCGGGTCTGCGCGCCGTTCGGCGGTTTCCTCCAGCCATACCATGGTCCCGTGATGCCCTTGGGCCAGATATTGCCGCAGCCGTGCGCCGGCTTGCGGAATGGCGTCAGGCGTCGTGACGGCCATGATGTCGAAGCCCTCGGCTTTCGCCTCCTCGGCGAGGAAGCGCTTCAGCTTCGCCGCGCCCGTATCAGAAATCGAGATCGCCATAATGTGCGACCGGAGAAAGCCCGCGCACCCGGTCCGTGAGCAGCGGGCGGAAGGACGGGCGTGATTTCATGCGCGTATACCAGTCGCGCGCTGCCGGGTGGTCCGGCCATTCGATTTCGCCCAGATAATCGAGAATGGAAATGGCGGACGCCGCGGCCATATCGGCATAGCTCGGCAGCGTGCCGCCCAGCCAGTCGCGCGTCGCCGCCAGATAATCGACATATTTCATGTGCTGGCGGATATTGCTCCGCGCGGCGCGGATCGCCGCCGAATCCGGTGAGCTGCCGCCCGATTCCGCCGACATCTGCAATTTGAAGATGCGTTCGCGCGCGATATGACGCGTCACCTCATTGTCGAGCTTGCCGAGGAACCAGTCGACCAAGCGGCGCACTTCGGCGCGTTCGATCGGGCTTTCGGGCAGGAGCCGGCGGCTGCGTTTCAGCGCCCCCCGGGTCTCGTCGAGATATTCGGCGATCACCGTCGGCCCGACGATCGGCACGTCGTTTTCCGCCAGCAGCACCGGCAGCGTGCCCGCCGGATTGAGCGCCAGGAATTCCTTGCGCCGCGCCCATGGCTTTTCCTCGATCAGTTCGGCCTCGACGCCGTATTCGTTGAGGATCAGCCGCGCATAGCGCGAGCCGGTGGACATGGGATGATGAAAAAGCGTCAGCATGGTTGCGCGTGAAATATCTTCCAAGGTGAAGTATTACCAAAATCGGGCGGAATCGCTGCTTCTCGCGATCTATGCCCTGCCGGGCTGGCATTTCATCGGTCAGCGGCGTATTTCTTCCGCTGTCTGATTCCCGGCCAGTCCTTATCGGCCAAACCTATAGGGGTAACGGATGCGGGAAACAAGCGATCCCTGGCTGTCCTAATTCTGCCGCTGTCAATCTGGCACATTCCCATCACCACCCAGTTTCAAGCGAAGGTTCCCCCGCATGGATATAAAGACCCTCTTTGATGCCCTGTTTCTGGGCCTGCTCGAAGGCTTGACCGAGTTCATCCCCGTTTCCTCGACGGGGCATCTGTTGCTGGCGGGCCATTTCCTCGGATTTCAATCGACGGGAAAGACCTTCGAGGTGCTGATCCAGCTGGGTGCCATCCTCGCCATCCTCAGCGTCTATTTCGGCAGATTATGGAAGATGCTGGTCAGCCTGCCGCACGATCCGCGTACCAGGCGTTTCGTCCTCGGCATCCTCATCGCCTTCCTGCCCGCTGCCGTCATCGGTGCATTCGCGCATGATTTCATCAAGACGGTACTCTTCGAAACGCCGATGCTCGTCTGCATCATGCTGATCCTGGGCGGTTTCGTCCTTCTCTATGTCGACCGCCTCGATCTCAAGCCGCGCTATCACGACGTGATGGACTATCCGCTGTCGCTCTGCCTGAAGATCGGCTTTTTCCAGTGCCTTGCGATGATCCCCGGCACGTCGCGTTCGGGCGCCACCATCGTTGGCGCGCTGATGATGGGCACCGACAAGCGTTCGGCGGCCGAATTCTCCTTCTTCCTCGCCATGCCCACCATGGCCGGCGCCTTCGTCTACGATCTCTTCAAGAACCGCAATATCCTGAGCATGGACGATGCGGCGATCATCGGCGTCGGCTTCGTCATGGCCTTCATCTCAGGCGTCTTCGTCGTGCGCCATCTCCTCGATTACGTCTCGCGCCACGGTTTCGCGCTTTTCGCCTGGTGGCGGCTGATCGTCGGGGCGGTCGGGCTCGCGGCACTGCTCATCTGGGGCTGATCTTTTTCCCTTCCTTCTCCCCTTGTGGGAGAAGGTGGCCCGAAGGGTCGGATGAGGGGTATTCACCGCCTTATATATATGCGCGCTACGCCCGCCATCGAGGCGGCTTGCTCTCGCCACCCCTCATCCGCCTTCGCTTCGCTCAGGCACCTTCTCCCACAAGGGGAGAAGGAAGGGCGAGGCCTCACGCCATGCCCTTCTTGGTGAACTGCCCCTGTTCGCGGAAGCGCCAGAGATAGGTCGGCAGCACCACATCGGTCCCCGTCGGGCGGATGCCGATGCCCTCGAATGTGCGGCCTTCGCTTGCAGCTTCTGATGAAACCACATTGTCGTGCTGCAGCAGCAATACCTGGTCGCGGGTCAGCGGCGGCTTGGGCAGCAGCCCCGCCACCGAGCCGATGATTTTCGCCGCGGACCACGGAATGGGCAGGAGAACGCGCTTGCGGTCGATCACCTCAAGCATTTCCTCCATGCAGCGCCGGAAGCTCATCACTTCAGGGCCGCCGAGCTCATAAATCTTGCCCCGTTCGAGCGTGCCGTCCACGGTGCGCGCCACGACTTCCGCCACGTCGCCGACATAGACCGGCTGGAACTTGGTCTTGCCGCCGCCGATCAGCGGCAGGAACGGCGAGAAGCGCGCCATATTGGCGAATTTGTTGAAGAAGCTGTCCTCCGGCCCGAAGATGATCGAAGGGCGCAGGATGATGGCGTCGGGCAGCGTCTCGCGCACGGCCTTCTCGCCCTCGGCCTTGGTGCGGCCATAGGCGGAAGCCGATTGCGGGTCGGCGCCGATGGCCGAGATATGGGTAAGCGGAATGCCCTCCGCCCGTGCGGCTTCCGCGAGCGCGCGTGCGCCTGAGGCCTGGATGGCGTTGAAACGCTGGCTCCCGCCCTCGGCGAGGATGCCGACCAGATTGATCACATGATCGGCGCCCCTGACCGCCCGGTCGATCGACCAGCGATAGCGCAGATTGGCCTGGACGGCCTGGATCTGGCCCATATTGCCGAGTGGCTGCAGATAGGGCGCGAGTGTCGGACGGCGCACCGCGACGCGCACCCGGTATCCGCGCTGCGCCAGCGCCGCCACCACATGGCGGCCGACGAAACCCGAACCGCCGAAGACGGTGACGAGCTTCGGTTTGTTGAGAATACCCGTTTTCTCGACGGCCATGGCAATCTCCTGCAAGAGCATCTGCCGCCAAGCGCAATCACTTGGCATCGCATAATGCGGCTAAAATAAAGTCCGGCGGCGCCAGCACTTCGACACCGCCCTTTTCAGCGGTGGTGTAATGGGTTTTTTCGCGGGCGCAAAGGGGGCATGATGATGCAGGCGCAAAACAGGCGCTTTTGCCGCCGCGTTCCCCAATCTTCTGGCGTATTACCTCTTTGCGTTTTCGCGTCCGCCTGCTAAATCGCGCGCATGAGCACACCATTGGACCATATCCGCAATTTTTCCATCGTCGCCCATATCGACCACGGGAAATCCACGCTTGCCGACCGCCTGATCCACCTGACCGGCGGGCTCGATCTGCGCGACATGAAGGAACAGGTGCTCGACTCGATGGATATCGAGCGCGAGCGCGGCATCACCATCAAGGCCCAGACCGTCCGCCTGCATTATCACGCGAAGAACGGCGAGGACTATGTGCTCAACCTGATCGACACGCCCGGCCATGTCGACTTCGCCTATGAGGTTTCCCGCTCGCTCGCCGCCTGCGAAGGCTCGCTGCTGGTGGTTGATGCCTCCCAGGGCGTCGAGGCGCAGACGCTGGCCAATGTCTACCAGGCGATCGACAACAATCACGAAATCATCGTGGTTCTGAATAAGGTCGATCTGCCCGCCGCCGAGCCGGAGCGCGTCCAGGAGCAGATCGAGGATGTGATCGGCATCGACGCATCGGATGCGGTGCTGATTTCCGCCAAGACCGGCCTCGGCATCTCCGATGTGCTGGAGGCCATCGTCAACAAGCTGCCGCCACCGCGTGAAGGCGACCGCAACGCACCCTTGAAGGCCATGCTGGTCGATAGCTGGTACGATACCTATCTCGGCGTCATCGTCTTGGTGCGCATCATCGACGGGGTGCTCAAGAAGGGCCAGACCATCCGCATGATGGGCACCGGCGCCAAATATCCGGTCGAGCGCACCGGCGTGTTCACGCCGAAGATGGTGCAGATGGACGAGCTTGGCCCCGGCGAGCTCGGTTTCATCACCGCCTCGATCAAGGAAGTGGCCGACACCCGCGTCGGCGATACCATCACCGAAGACCGCCGCCCGACCGAAAACATGCTGCCGGGCTTCAAGCCGGCGCAGCCCGTGGTGTTCTGCGGCCTCTTTCCCGTCGATGCCGCGGATTTCGAGGATCTGCGCGCCGCCATGGGCCGGCTGCGCCTCAACGACGCCTCGTTTTCGTTTGAGATGGAAACCTCCGCGGCGCTGGGCTTCGGCTTCCGCTGCGGCTTCCTCGGCCTGCTGCATCTGGAAATCATCCAGGAGAGGCTGGAGCGCGAGTTCAACCTCGACCTCATCGCCACCGCACCTTCCGTCGTCTACCGCATGAAGATGAACGACGGTTCGGTGAAGGAACTGCACAATCCCGCCGACATGCCCGATGTGGTCAAGATCGCGGCAATCGAGGAGCCGTGGATCCGCGCCACGATTCTGACGCCGGACGACTACCTCGGCTCGATCCTCAAGCTCTGCCAGGAGCGCCGCGGCATTCAGGTCGACCTCTCCTATGTCGGCCCGCGCGCCATGGTCACCTATGATCTGCCGCTCAACGAGGTGGTGTTCGATTTCTACGACCGGCTGAAATCGATCTCCAAGGGCTACGCCTCCTTCGACTACAACCTGTCGGATTATCGCGAGGGCGATCTGGTCAAGCTGTCGATCCTCGTCAATGACGAGCCGGTCGATGCCCTGTCGATGCTGGTCCACCGCACGGTGGCGGAAAAGCGCGGCCGCGTGCTCTGCGAGAAGCTGAAGGAACTGATCCCGCAGCACATGTTCAAGATCCCCATCCAGGCGGCAATAGGCGGCCGCATCGTCGCCCGCGAGACGATCTCGGCGCTGCGCAAGGACGTGACCGCCAAATGCTACGGCGGCGACGTCTCCCGCAAGCGCAAGCTTCTGGAAAAGCAGAAGGAAGGCAAGAAGAAGATGCGCCAGTTCGGCAAGGTGGAAATCCCGCAGGAGGCGTTTATCCAGGCGCTGAAGATGGGGGATAATTGAGGGCGCGCAATCAGCGAGCGCGGTCCTCGAACTTATGAGTGGAATTTAACGCCTTTTTCGCCCATCTATATATAGGGTGTGATTTGGGGGCGGGATGCAGATGCTGTCGCAAAGACATGCAGGAGGTGATTATGACCGACGCTTTGAAACAGCTGATAGAGGCTGCCAAAACGATTGAGCAGACGAAGCAGGATTTGGAGCAGCAGCGCCGTAGCTTTGCGTATGGGAATACCAAATTCGAAAATGAAATGATCACTCGCGCAATGATTGATGATCAGGCGGAGAAGCTGCGGTCAGTGAATCTGAAGTAAATTCGTTAGAGAAAGTGCTATGACGGACGAAGCACAGCGCCATAGCGTAGCATTTGAAGCCGAGATCATTAAAGATCCGCTGAAAAAAGCAGAGGCTGAGGCGAGAAATGGTCTCAAGCAGTATGACTATGGGATGCAGGTCGTTCAGCAGGCTTTGGATCGTGGCACATTCAAGCTACGAGTCTCGGTCGTCTTGGCGTTACAGCGGGAAGCCTTGGCAGGCATAAGCGCATATGCGGGAAATTTCAGGCCCGCTGGTGTTGAAATATTAGGAAGCAAACATAAGCCGGTTGAGGCACATCTTGTCGCTGAACGCGTTGAGGAGATGTGTGATTACGTCAACGACAACTGGAGTGATGCCACAGCAATTCATTTAGCATCATACATAATGTGGCGACTGAATTGGATTCACCCCTTCTCGGATGGGAATGGTCGAACCTCCCGAATCTTGTCTTATGTGGTTTTGTGCATAAAGACAGGGAGTATTCTACCGGGAACGCCCGCAATTCCGGAACAAATCGTTGAAAATAGAAATCCTTATTTTGCCGCATTGGATGCAGCCGATGCCGCATTCGCCAACGGAAAGATTGATTTGTCAGTAATGGAAGAGTTGCTTTCCGGTATGCTGGCTGTCCAGCTTCGAAACGCTTATGAAAAGGCGGGAGGCAGATTATAGCCGACCCCGATATGGCCTGGATGCCCGCGTGGCCGGCATACTCTTTTCTATTGCCGCGATTGTGCCACATCGTCTTCCTGTCGCCCCGGTGATGAAACTCCTCTCCACGCTGATTCTTGTCTCCCTTCTCTCCGCCTGTGCGTTATCTCGGCCGGTGAAGCCTACCGCCCCATATCCAGTCGCAGAACCATTGCCGCCTGAGATCAAACCTTTGACGCAGGAGCAGGAAGAGCAGATCGCGCAATAGGCAGCAGGCAGCGGAGGCAGTCTCTACGGCTCACTCCAGAAACTTATCCCCCATCTCCACTCTGCCATTACTCTGATCGACAGTTCTTCCTGGCGGGAACGCGGCTCGCGACGGCGGGTCTCGCGGGAGGAACCGGCGCCTCCGCCTCGCCGCTGACGTAGCGGCGGGCCCGGGGAGGCTCGCGTCCTGGTTCACCCTGCCGAGACTACGCTCGGTATGTGCCGAAAGAGCACTTAAGGCAACGGACGGAGACAGAAATCGCCGGACGGGCGGTCTTGTGATCGCAGTCAAATTATTTCATACGAGCGTTCGCAAGACCGCCCGTCTTCCCACTCCCGGATCGGGGCGTTCTTTCTCAATGGCCAGACGCGACAAGCGGGCGTGGCAACCACCTTCCATTGCGATAAGGATGTGATATCAGGTGGCGCATGATCGATATGACCGACAAACCCCGCATCACCATCACCTATTGCACCCAATGCAGCTGGCTTCTGCGTGCCGCATGGATGGCGCAGGAGCTGCTCTCGACCTTCGGCCAGGATATCGGCGAAGTGGCGCTCATCCCCGGTACCGGCGGGATATTCGAGATACGCGTCGGCGAAGAGCTGATCTGGGAACGCAAGCGCGACGGCGGCTTTCCCGAGGCGAAGGTCTTGAAGCAGCTGGTGCGCAATATCGTCTGGCCGGAGCGCGATCTCGGCCATTCCGACCGGAAGAAGGACGACTAAAACCGTTCTTTGCTGGATGGGATTCGCCAAGCGCCCTCGTCCTTCGAGGCTTCGTTCCGCTTCGCTCTACTCCGCACCTCAGGATGAGGGCTATTGCAGCATTACCGACCCTTCACCCTCATGGTGAGGTGCGAGCGGAGCGAGCCTCGAACCACGAGGGGGAAGGACCGTGCCTCTGTTTCCATTCACCTGTCTACTCGTCCTCGACGACGCGCAGCCGCAATTGTCCGGTTGCGCTGCTGGCCGGCGTGCCATCGGCGGGTTTGGCCGGTGCGTGCGGTGCATCCTCTTCCGGCTTTTCGCCGAATTCCAGCGCCTCGATCTTCTCGCCGCGCTTGGTCACCTTGTTCGACGAGACGAGAATGTCGTCGATATCCTTGTTGGCCTGCAGGAAATGGCCCTGCAGTTTGCGCACCCGCTCGTCGAGGCGCGAGACGTCCTCCATCAGCCGGATCACCTCGCCCTGGATCAGATGCGCCTGCTCGCGCATCCGCGCATCCTTCAGCACCGCCTGGATCACCTGGATCGACAGCATCAGGAGCGACGGCGAGACGATGACGATGCGCGCGCGGTGCGCCTTTTGCACCAGCCCCTCGAAATTCTCGTGGATCTCGGCGAAGATCGATTCCGACGGCACGAACAGGAAGGCGGTCTCCTGCGTTTCGCCCTGGATCAGATATTTCTCCGATATGTCGCGGATATGCACCTCGATATCCCGGCGGAACTGGGCGATGGCGAGCTTTTTCGCCTCCGGCGTTTCCGCGTCGCGGATCGCGCTCCAGGCTTCGAGCGGAAACTTGGCGTCGACGACCAGCGACGGCATGCCGTTGGGCATCCGCACCACGCAGTCGGGCCGGTTGCCGTTGGAAAGCGTCGCCTGGAATTCATAAGCGCCCTGCGGCAGGCCGTCGGCAATGATCGCTTCCATGCGCGACTGGCCGAAGGCGCCGCGCGTCTGCTTGTTGGCAAGGATCGCCTGCAACTGCACCACCTGGCCGGCCAGCGCCTGGATGTTGTTCTGCGCCGTATCGATCACCGCCAGCCGCTCCTGCAGCCTGGCGAGGTTCTCGTGGGTGGATTTGCTCTGCTCGGTCATCGTCTGGCCGATGCGGCTGGTCATGCCGTCGAGGCGCTCGCGGATCGACTGGTTGAGTTCGGCCTGCCTGGCGCCGAAAACCTCGGCCATGGTCTGCATCCGGCCCTGCATCTCGGCCTGGCTCTTGAGAATTTCCGCCATCCGCATCTCCGCGTCGCGGGCGCGCTCCGCCGCCTGCGCCTCGGCAATGGCGCGCGAACGCGCCGAGCGCCATGCCGCGATGAGAAAGAACAGCGCGAAGAACACGACGACGCCCAAGCCGGAAAGCAGCGCTTCGCCGACGGAAATCACATGTACGCCGAGCTGGAACAGCGGCGCTGCAAGAAGATTGGCGGTGTCCATGGCCGGAGCCTAGCCGATTCGCGTGGGAGATGTGAGATCAAAAGGAGAACGGGAATATGGGAATAGGGCAGTAGGGGAATAGGGGAATAGGGATGGAAACCGGCCAGACTGGATGGACTGTATTTTTCTTCTGCCCTACTCCCCTATCCCTTACTCCCCTCTCTTCCATTGACGCCCGCCATCCGAGCGATTAGGTGAAAACCATGTCTATAAAGCCGCTTGTCATCCTTCCCGATCCCATCCTGCGCCAGGTGTCGAAGCCTGTGGAGCGCATCGACGACCAGTTGCGCTCACTTGCCGACGACATGCTGGAAACGATGTATGACGCGCCGGGCATCGGCCTTGCCGCCATCCAGGTGGGCGAGCCCTTGCGCATGCTCGTCATCGACCTGTCGAAGGAAGATGAGGAAAAGGCGCCGCATGTCTTCATCAATCCCGAGATCGTCTCGTCCGCCGACGAGCGTAGCGTCTATGAGGAAGGCTGCCTGTCGATCCCCGATTATTATGCCGAGGTCGAACGGCCGGCGAGCGCGCGCGTGACTTATCTCGACCGCGAAGGCAAGCACCAGGAAATCGCCGCGGAGGGATTGATGGCGACCTGCCTGCAGCACGAGATCGATCATCTGAACGGTGTGCTCTTCATCGACCACATCTCCAAGCTCAAGCGCGACATGGTGGTGAAGCGGTTCAAGAAGCTCGCCAGGGACCGTCCGCCAAGCCGGCTTGCGGTCTGAGCCATGTCGCTTCGCATCATTTTCATGGGCACCCCGGAATTCTCCGTTCCGGTGCTGACTGCATTGATCGGCCAGGGCCACGAGATCGCCGCGGTCTATAGCCAGCCGCCGCGCCCCGCCGGACGTCGCGGGCTGGAACTGACGAAATCGCCGGTACATGAGAAGGCCGAGCAGTTCGGCTTCGAGGTGCGCACGCCGAAAAGCCTGAAAAGTGCTGAGGAGCAGGAGAGGTTCCGCGCGCTTGAAGCCGATGTGGCGGTGGTGGTTGCCTATGGCCTGCTGTTGCCGCGACCGATCCTCGAAGGCACCAGGCTCGGCTGTTATAATGGCCACGCATCGCTTCTGCCGCGCTGGCGCGGCGCCGCCCCGATCCAGCGCGCGATCATGGCCGGCGACCGCGAAACCGGCATGATGATCATGAAGATGGACGAGGGGCTCGATACCGGGCCGGTCGCCATGGTCGAGAAAGTGGCGATCACGCCTGACATGACGTCGGGCGAATTGCATGACCGCCTGAGCATGATCGGCGCCGACCTGATGGTCCGGGCTGTGGCCGCACTTGAGCGTGACAGCCTGACGCTGAAGCCCCAGGCGGAAGAGGGCGTCACCTATGCCGCCAAGATCGACAAGGCGGAAACCCGCATCGACTGGTCGCATGATGCGCGCGACATTCACAATCGCATTCGCGGCCTTTCGCCTTTCCCGGGCGCATGGTGCGAAATGGAGATCGGTGGGGTCCCCGCCAGCGACCGAAGAGAGCTTAAGGGCGGGGCAGACAAACCGGAGCGGGTCAAGCTGCTGAAATCGATGCTGGCGGAAGGAAATAGTGCACCGGGCACGATCCTCCCCAGCGACGGGCTGACGATCGCCTGCGGCGAAGGCGCGGTGCGGCTCACGCTCTTGCAAAAGGCTGGCGGCAAGCCGCTTGGCGCCGCGGAGTTCCTGCGCGGAGCGCCGATCACGCGGGTTTTCTGATGCTCGCGGCTTTCCGACGTGTCACCCCCCTCTGCCCTGCCGGGCATCTCCCCCACAAGGGGGGAGATTACACCTTCATGGGCGTTCGGCACCAATCGCCGACGTTGCAGAACGAGCGCCGTGCACCATGTCAGCCAATCTCCCCCCTTGTGGGGGAGATGGCCGGCAGGCCAGAGGGGGGTGTGAGCGCGGCGTTCCCGTTAAAACCGGGACGGCTTTAACATGCCGCGCTACAAGCTCACCATCGAATATGACGGAACGCCCTATGCCGGCTGGCAGCGGCAGGAGAACGGCCACGCGGTTCAGGCCGCGATCGAACAGGCTACGGCCAAATTCTGCGGCGAGGCCGTGACGCTCGGCGCCGCCGGGCGGACGGACGCCGGCGTGCATGCCTTAGCGCAGGTGGCGCATGCCGACCTGAGCAAGGATTGGGGCGCGGCGAAGGTGCGCGATGCGCTGAATGCGCATCTGGTAGCAGCCGACGAGCGCGTCGTCATCTTGAATGTCGAGCGTGTGCCGGAGAGTTTCGACGCGCGGTTCTCGGCCACTGCCCGTCATTACCTCTACCGCATCGTCAATCGCCGCCCGCCCATTGCCGTCGAGGTCAATCGCGCCTGGTGGGTGTCGAAGCCGCTCGATGCCGATGCGATGCATAGGGCCGCCCAGCGTCTTCTCGGCAATCATGATTTCACCACCTTCCGCGCCGCGCAATGCCAGGCGAAGAGCCCGGTCAAGACGCTCGACCGGCTGGATGTCGTGCGCAGGGGCGAACTTATCGAAATTCGCGCTTCGGCCCGTTCCTTCTTGCACAATCAGGTGCGCTCGCTCGCCGGCAGCCTGATGGAGGTCGGCGTCGGCCGCTGGACGGACGATGATCTGGTCGCAGCGCTCGAAGCGCGCGACCGCAGCGCCTGCGGACAGGTCGCGCCGCCTTATGGGCTCTATCTTATCAAGGTCGATTACGAACGGGTCTGATAGAGGGTGTCATGGTTTAAATTGAAACACTGGCAGGATAGGGCCCCTTGTTCTGCCGTCATTCTCGGGCTTGTCCCGAGAATCTGCCATAAGAAGAAGAAGAAAAGTGATTACCGTCCTGACAGGCCATAGGTCGTAGATTCTCGGGACAAGCCCGAGAATGACGGCGAGGGGGAGGCTATTTTCAAGCTAGCCCTGACAGACTAATGCAACAATGTACTGTCGGCGGCGGCGGGATAATCGATGCCGAGCAGGTGCTGGAGCATGATGGTGATGAAGATCGATCCGATGAAAAGCACGGCATAGAAGGGCAGCGCGAAGGCATGCGGCCTTTGCAGTGCCACCTGCGTCAGGCGGTAGGAAAAAACGATCGACACGCCGAACAGCATGATCGAGATCAGCGCCATGATTTCGTTCGACATCGGGAAGAACAGCCGCAGCAGCGTCACGGGAACGAACAGCCAGGCGATCAGTGCCGTTCCCCAGTTGGACGCGATGACGTAGGGCGCGAAGCGCCGCGAGATGCCGATGCGCTTGGCGAGAAGGCCGATCGCCACGATCGGCAGCACCCAGGAGATCATATCGACGGTCGCGGTGCGCAGCACGATGCTGAGCCGCAGGGCGGCCTCGTCATCGCCCCTGGCGAGATCGGCGGCATAGGCGACCCATCCGGCGAAAAGCGGCGGTACCGCGACCAGCATCGCATAAAAGGACTGCCAGAATCCCTCCGCCGATATGTCGAGATGGACAAGACCATCCGGCCGGCCGCGCATCATGCGCCAGCTTCCGTAGAGATAGCGATGGATATCGTCGAGCGTCGGCATGGAATGGCTCACGCAAAGAAATCCGCTAGGAAACGTTGATAGATTCTGGTCAGCATTTCCAGATCGGACAATGCAGCACGTTCGTCGATCATGTGCATGGTCTGTCCGACCAGGCCGAATTCCACGACCGGACAGTAATTCTTGATGAAGCGGGCGTCGGATGTACCGCCGGAGGTGGAAAGCTGCGGCTTGCGCCCGGTAACGGCCTCGATCGACGCGCTGAGGGTGCCGATCAGCCTGTCGTCGCGTGTCAGAAACACCGGGCTCGGCCGGTCGCGCCATAAAAGCTCGTAGGCGATCGGCGTTTCGCGTCCGGGCCGCAGCCTGTTGCTCGCCGCCGCGTGATCGAGACGGTTATGGATCTCGGCCATGATCGTCTCCCCCGTCCAACTGTCGTTGAAGCGGATGTTGAACGACGCCGTCGCCTTCCCTGGAATGACATTGGTCGCCGGATTGCCGACATCGATGGTCGTGACCTCGAGATTGCTCGGCTGGAAATCCCGGGTGCCTTCGTCCAGAACCGGATCGAGCAATGCTTCGACCAAAGTGACGAGGCCGCGCACCGGATTTTCGGCGAGATGCGGATAGGCGGCGTGCCCCTGCACCCCTCGGACGACGATGGTGCCGGAGACCGAGCCGCGCCGGCCGATCTTGATCATGTCGCCCAGTCGGTCCGGATTGGTCGGCTCGCCGACAACAGCGGCATCCCAGCGCTCGCCCCTGGCCTTGGCCCAATCGAGCAGTTTCGCCGTCCCGTTGATCGCCGGGCCTTCCTCGTCGCCGGTGATGAGGAAGGAGATGCTGCCCTTCAACGGGCCGTTTTCCTCCACATGGCGGGCGACGGCCGCGGCAAAGCAGGCGATGCCGCCCTTCATGTCGACGGCGCCGCGCCCGTAGATTTCGCCATTGTCGATCGCCGCCGAGAAAGGCGGATGCTTCCAGGCGCTCTCGTCGCCCGGAGGCACGACATCCGTATGGCCGGCAAACATTAGATGCGGCCCATTGCCGGGCCCGTCACCGGCCCCATCGCCGGAAAGCCGGGCATAGAGATTGTCGATATCAGGCGTGCCGCTTTCCGAGAACACCGGTTGGTCTATGGAAAAGCCGAGCGGTTTCAGCATGTTGGCGAGCGCAGTCAGCGCGCCGCCTTCGGCTGGCGTTACCGAGGGACAGCGGATGAGGACCGCGAGGTTTTCGACGGGATCAACAGGCAATGTCATGGTCCGATTGTCATTACAGGAGTCGTGGCAAGGCTGCACCAGCTATTTTCATCGGGCCGCGCCATTGCCGCTCGATAGGCCGTTTGCCGGGTTGTATGGGCCATTATGATATGAACTGACATATAAATTTAACTTGACCTCACTGTGACAGCCATCGTTAGTTAACGGAACTTTACCAAAGAAGCCCGGCAAACGGGCCACGTTGTAACGACGATAAAAGGGGAACGATCGATGCGCAAATATGCGGTCGTGGTGTGTACGGCAGCAATGCTTGCCGGTTCAGTGGGAATTGTCGAAGCGGCACAGCGGCTTTCCGCCGGCGGCGCGACCAGCATCCCCTACGGTCATATGGAGTTCTGTCAGCGCAACCCCGGCCAGTGCGGAGCGCACCGCGTTCTGCACCCCGTCGCGATGACGAGCGCGCGCTGGAAGAAGCTTCAGCGGGTCAACCGGTCGGTCAATGCCGCAATCAAGCCGAAATCGGATTTCGACATCTACGGAAAACGCGATTACTGGACGCTGCCGACCAAAGGAATGGGTGATTGCGAGGATTATGTGTTGCTGAAGCGGGCGAAGCTGCTGGCCTCCGGCTTTAGCGCATCGCAATTGCTGATCACCATGGTCCGAAACGGTGGCGAGGCCCATATCGTCCTCACCGTCAGGACGGCCAATGGCGATTTCATCCTCGACAATTTGCGCAATGAAATCCTCCCGGTCGAGAAGACCGGCTATCACTATGTGAAGATGCAGGCGGAGAACAATTCCGGCCGGTGGGTCGCCATATCAGGCCGCGCCGCCAAGATCGCGTCGAACTAAAGCAAGTCCAGGAAAAGTGCAAAGCGGTTTTCCGTCCGGACCTTGCGTCGGCAAAAAGGTCAAGTCCAGGAAAAGTGCAAAGCGGTTTTCCGTCCGGACCTTGCGTCGGCAAAAAGGTCAAGTCCAGGAAAAGTGCAAAGCGGTTTTCCGTTGCTTGTCACAGGATCCATGCCTCAGCGCTGCCGCTGCCACTACAATTGTCATGCTGCTGTCATGGAAATGGGGCATGTCGGCGCATCGTTTCCAACTGGATTCGCCCAGCGCAAGGCGATCGTTCTCGATTATTGAACGCTCCATTAGAACACACTGTTCAGAACATCTGAACAATGATAGCCGAGTAACGATCCTGTGAGAGCTGAACTATTCAGTAACTAATTGATTTCATACATGAAAATTTATGATTAGTAAGCCGGTAGCGGAATTTCAAGCGCACAAAAGCGTGAGCGATTGAACATTTTCGTTATTGGAATTCCCAACCATTGTCTCCCATCTGCGCTTTATCGGAACGGCGTCCTCCCCAACGCAGCCGTTTTCGAGAAAAGTTCAATGGAGATAGAATATGAAGAAGATTGCTTTTGCTGCTGCTGCCCTCGTTCTGAGCGCCGGCGCCGCCTTTGCCGAAAATCCTGCCGTCAGCACGCCTGCCGATCTCTATGCCAATGACAGCACGCCTGCCGTTACGCAGAAGGTCGATTATGCCGCTCCGGCTTCGATCGGCAAGTCCGTCGTCGATCAGACCAATCCGGCCGCAAATCGTTTCGGCGATGCGTCCCCTGCCAACCAGCAGTAATCCACACCGATAACCGATCTCCCCGGCGGATGGCGGGTAACGCCTCCGGCGCGTCAGGTTTGCCTGGATGCGGCCCGCCATCCAATGGGGCGATACGTCGAAAGGAAGACTAAAATGAAGAAGATCGTTCTTGCCGCTGCCGCCCTCGCTCTGAGCGCCGGTGCAGCTTTTGCAGAAAACCCGAATTTCGGCATCCCTGCCGACCTCTATGCCAATGACCATACGCCGTCAGCGCATAGCCGCGTCGACTACACGCCGACCGCGAGCATCCACAGGAAGGCTCCGGAGACCACGGTCAACGCGACCAATCCCGCAGCCAACCGTTTCAGCGACGCGTCTCCCGCAGTCGGTGAATAAGGAACTGAGACGGTAGGCATGTCGTCCTCCAGTCCGGCTGCCTGATAACCGTCTTGGGGCTGGTATTGAAAAGCGGCGAAGCCTGGCTTCGCCGCTTTGTTTTTGTCGGGAGCCTAGAGTTTGGATCGTTCCGGAATGGTCCTCGGGTCAAGCCCGAGGATGACGATTGCAGGGATGTTTTCCGCCAATCGCCAACGTTGGAGACAGGCGGAAACCTCTCCGGTTCGTCATCCTCGGGCTTGACCCGAGGACCCATTCCGGAACATCGCCATCCCGCCAGCGGTCAGACACTAATGCCATTGCTATCTAAAGCGACCCGATTCCATCAAAACAGGAACTGCTCTAAATCAGTCCCGCAGCAATTCGTTGATCGAAGTCTTGGAGCGGGTCTTTTGATCGACGCGCTTGACGATGACGGCGCAATAGAGGCTCGGGCCCGGCTCGCCATTCGGCAGGTTCTTGCCGGGCATCGTGCCTGCGACGACGACGGAATAGGGCGGCACCTCGCCATAGAAGATTTCACCCGTGGCGCGGTCGACGATCTTGGTCGATTTGCCGATGAACACGCCCATGCCGAGGACGGCGCCTTCGCGCACGATGCAGCCCTCGACCACTTCCGAACGCGCGCCGATGAAGCAATTGTCCTCGATGATCGTCGGTCCGGCCTGCATCGGCTCCAGCACACCGCCGATGCCGACGCCGCCGGAGAGATGCACATGCTTGCCGATCTGGGCGCAGGAGCCGACGGTTGCCCAGGTGTCGACCATGGTGCCTTCTCCGACATAGGCGCCGAGATTGACGAAAGAGGGCATCAGGATGGCGGAGGGGGCGATATAGGCCGAGCGGCGCACCACGCAACTGGGCACGGCGCGGAAGCCGGCCTTTTCGAATTCATGCGCGCTCCAGCCGTCGAATTTCGAGGGAACCTTGTCCCACCATACGGATTGACCCGGACCACCTCCGATGATCTCCATCGGATTGAGGCGGAAGGAGAGGAGCACGGCCTTCTTCAGCCATTGCTGGACGTGCCAGTTACCGTCCGCGCCTTTTTCTGCAACACGGGCTTCGCCGCGGTCGAGTGCGGTCAACGCATGTTCGACGGCATCGCGGACTTCGCCGCGGGTATGGGTGTTGATACCGTCGCGTTCTTCGAAGGCCTTGTCGATGATCTTTTCAAGGCTGGCAAGGTCTGGCTTGGACATTGGGAAGTCGCTCCTAAACGGACTGTTGACGATCCGCGGGCTAGGCTCCGTATCTTGGGCCGGCAGCCGGGCTTTCGCAGAAAATAGCTTAAGGCTGATAAGCGAAGGCGGCATGGGGGTCAATCGCCGGAGCGATTGCAATGGAGAAAGAAAAAGCATGAATCCGATGGAAAAGAACGGCTGGACGCCATTCACGCATTCAGGCGATGACGTCCGACATGCCGAGACGGTGCCCGATACGCCGCAGACCCGTGCGCCCGCCTACAAGCTTGCCTATGCCGACCAGGATTTTCTCACCCGCCGCGAACTGCGCCCGGTGCGGCTGCAGCTCGAGCTTCTGAAGCCGGAGATGATCTTCGAGGAGCGCGGCATCAAATCGACCGTCGTGCTCTTCGGCGGCGCCCGCATCCCGGAGCCGGGCGGCGAGGCATGGGCCGCCAAGAACGAGACGCAGAAGAAGAATCTCGAGGCCAATTCACGCTATTACGAGGAAGCGCGCAGCTTCGCGCGCCTGTGCTCGCAATATTCAGCCTCGACCTATTATCGCGAATTCGTCATCGTCACTGGCGGTGGTCCGGGCGTCATGGAGGCGGGAAACCGTGGCGCGACGGATGTCGGCGCGCCGACCATCGGCCTCAACATCGTCCTGCCGCATGAGCAGGCGCCCAACCAATATGTGACGCCGGATCTCTGTTTCAACTTCCACTATTTCGCCATCCGCAAGATGCATTTCCTGATGCGTGCCAAGGCTTTCGCGGTTTTCCCCGGCGGCTTCGGCACCATGGACGAACTCTTCGAAACGATGACGCTGATCCAGACCGGCCGCATGGAGCGCGTGCCGCTCCTGCTTTTCGGCAAGGAATTCTGGTCGAAGGCGATCAATATCGAATATCTGGCCGAGCAGGGCACGATCTCGCCCGCCGATGTCGAGCTGCTCACCTTTGTCGATACCGCCGAAGAGGCATGGGGCAAGATCAAGACGTTTTACGAACTTTGACCTTTCCCGCCCTGGGCCGGATATCCGCGCCGGCCTCGTCTTCGAGCGGACGCGGCGGGTGCACCCATGTCACCAGCACGACGGAGATGATCATCAGGAGATACCAGGAGCCGAGTTTCGACAGCGAGACCGGCACCCATTGCGCCTTCTGTCCGGGATAGAGCCAGGCCTGGGACCAGGTGCCGATATTCTCGGCAAACCAGATGAACAGCGCCACCAGCAGGAACGCCAGCAGCAGCGGCATGCGGTGGCGGAAGCGGAAGACGCGGTAGTGCATCACCGTCGGCCAATAGAGCAGCGCGGTGAAGGCGAACAGCGCCAGCCGCACATCCGGCAGATAGTGATGCGCAAAGAAATTGACGTAGATCGCTACGGCGAGGAGCGCGGTCGCCGCGAAGGGCGGATAGCGGTTGAGGCGGATGTCGAAGATGCGGTTGATCCGCGCCATATAGGAGCCGATCGCCGCATACATGAAGCCTGAAAACAGCGGCACCCCGCCTATGCGCAACAGATTGTGCTCGGGATAGACCCATGATCCGGCATGGGTCTTGAAGATTTCCATGATGGTGCCGACGACATGGAAGATCAGGATGACCTTGGCTTCCCCGATCGTTTCGAGCTTGAAGATCAGCATGCCGAGCTGGATGACCAGTGCCGCGATGAACAGGAAGTCGTAGCGCGACAGAAGCATATTGTCGGCATCGCTCCAGATGAATTTCGTCGCGATGATGAGGCCCAGCATCGCGCCGCCGAAGAGGCATGCCCATGCCTGCTTGAGCCCGAACACCAGAAACTCGACCAGCGCCCCGGAAATCCCGTGGCGCGGCATCCGGTCGAGCAATAGGTGCGCCGCCGCATCGATGCGCGCTTCGACCGATGTAAACCGTTTTGCGGCCTGCAATTACGCCGCCTTTTCCGACAGGATGTTTTCCAGGAATTCCGCCAGACTGTCTGTGACGTAGTCCACCTGGTCGGTATATTCAGGGTCGCTTTCCCATATTTCCGAGAAGGTCGGCTCGAAATTCTTCGGCACGATCAGCACGGTCTTCATACCGAGCGCCTTCGGCACGACGAGGTTGCGCGCGAGGTCTTCGAACATCACCGCGTGGCGGCTGTCGACACGGTGCAGGCCGAGGAACTTGTCATAGGTCTCGCGTGCCGGCTTCGGCGTCAGGTCCGCCGCGACGATATCGAAAATATCGTCGAAATCGTCGAGGATGCCCAATTGCCGCGCCGAGCGTTCGGCGTGCCCGCGATTGCCGTTGGTGAAGATGAATTTGCGGCCGGGGAGTTGCCGGATCGCAGCACCCAGCGCCGGGTCGGGCGCAAGCCAGGAATAATCGATATCGTGCACCTTCTCCAGGAAATCGTCCGTATCGATTTCGTAGCGCTCCATCAGGCCTTTCAGTGTCGTGCCATACTCATGATAGAACTGCTTCTGCACCATGCGCGCTTCCTCGCGCGGCAATTGCAGAAGCTGCGCGACATAGCTCGTCATCTTCACGTCGATCTGCGAGAACAGGTTCGAGGCGTGCGGATAAAGCGTATTGTCGAGATCGAAAACCCAGTCTGTGATGTGGGCGAATGTGTGGGCATCGGGTGTGTTGATCATGATATCCTTATGCCATGAATCGCTGGAAATGCCAGCCGTCCCACTCTTGCCTTCGCCGGCGTGGGGGTGCACAAGGTGGCGGCTTTTCCCTCCATTCTTTCGACTGTAAATCCCATGGAACTCTGGATTCCCGTCACCATCGCGGCGGCTTTTCTGCAAAATCTGCGCTCCGCCCTGCAAAAGCACCTGCGCACCTCGCTTGGGCTCACAGGCGCGAGTTTCGTGCGCTTCGGTTACGGCTTTCCTGTGGCGCTCGCCTATGTCTTCGCGCTCAATCATTTCGCAGGCTACGCCTTTCCCTCGTTCAACCGGACATTCCTCATCTGGTCGGTGATCGGCGGGCTGGCGCAGATCTTCGCGACGATCCTGCTCGTCCACCTCTTCTCGCTGCGCAATTTCGCGGTCGGCACGGCCTATTCCAAGACCGAACCGGTACAGGCGGCGGTGTTCGGGCTGATCATTCTCGGTGAGCGGATCACGGCAGGCGCCGTCGCGGCCATCATCGTCGGCATTACGGGTGTAATGATGATATCCGTGGCGCGCGTGCCGCTCTCCTGGCATAATCTCGGTGCGGCGTTGGTCAGCCGGACAGCGCTGATCGGCATCGCGTCAGGCGCGATCTTCGGCATTTCCGCCGTCGCCTACCGCACCGCATCCCTTGCTCTCGACAGCCCGCATCCGGTCATGCAGGCGGCGGCGACGCTTGCCTTCGTCACGGTGTTCCAGACGGTGTTCATGCTGATCTGGATGGCCGTCAAGGATCCGGCGGAAATCGGCCGCGTCATCCGTTCATGGCGCTCGTCGTCGCTGGTCGGGCTTGCCGGCGTGCTCGGTTCCGCCTGCTGGTTCACCGCCATGACGCTCCAGCCGGTCGCCTATGTGCGCGGGCTTGGCCAGATCGAGCTGGTTTTCACCTTCATGGCGTCGGTGTTCTTCTTCCACGAGCGCATCAACCGCATGGAGATGGCCGGTTGCCTGCTGATCGTCACAGGCATCCTGCTGCTATTGATGTGGTATTAGCAGTGTCAGAACTAACTTGAAACAACGTCCCCTGGCCGTCATTCTCGGGCTTGTCCCGAGAATCTACGACGCATGGTCTGTCAGAACGGTAATCACCTAATCTTCTTCTTATGGCAGATTCTCGGGACAAGCCCGAGAATGACGACCGGGGAAGTTAAGGCACGATCAGCGTACCCGCGCCATGCTCGGTGAAGAGTTCGAGCAGCACCGCGTGCGGGGTCTTGCCGTTGAGGATGACCACGCCCTCGACGCCGCGTTTGATGGCGTCGATGCAGGTTTCGACCTTGGGGATCATGCCGCCTGAAATCGTGCCGTCGCGGATCAGCGCCTGCGCATCGGTAACCGACAATTTCTTGATCAGTTGCTTGTTCTTGTCGAGCACGCCGGGCACATCGGTCAGGAAGAGCAGGCGCGAGGCGGCGAGTGCGCCGGCGATCGCGCCGGCGAAGGTATCGGCGTTGATGTTGTAGGTATGCCCGTCGCGGCCCGGCGCCACGGGTGCGATGACCGGGATCATCTCGGAACGCGCCAGAAGGTCGAGCAGCGTGCGGTCCACCTCGACCGGCTCGCCGACGAAGCCCAGATCAAGCACTTTCTCGATATTGGAATCGGGATCGATGATCGTCTTTTTGGCCTTTTCGGCAAACACCATGTTGCCGTCCTTGCCGCAAAGGCCGATGGCCCATTCGCCCTCGGCATTGATGAGGGCTACGATCTCCTTGTTGATCGAACCGGCCAGCACCATCTCGACCACTTCCACCGTCTTTTCATCGGTGACGCGCAAGCCGCCCTCGAAACGGGATTCGATACCGAGCTTGGCGAGCATGGCCGCGATCTGCGGTCCGCCGCCATGCACGACGATCGGGTTGATGCCGGATTGCTTCAGGAGCGCGATATCCCTGGCAAAGGCTTTCCCGAGTTCCGGATTGCCCATCGCGTGGCCGCCATATTTCACCACGACCGTCTTGTTCTCGTAGCGCTGCATGAAAGGCAGAGCGGCGGAAAGCAGTTGCGCCTGGATTTCCGCAGTTTCGGAAGCGTTGGCCATGGTGATCGCGGGCTCCGCAGGAAGAGAGGGGCGAGTATGGAGTTGCGCGGTCTCATAGCGCATGTTGCCGCCGGGGGAAACATCTGATTGAACCCCCGGTAGGCAATTGCAAATATTTTAAATTCCGGAGGGGAGTTGTACTCCGCTCGATGCGCGATATCGTGATGCACGAATCTAGGGAGGCAAAATCCTGGAGAGGACGCCAGAAGACCTGTCCAAGCTGATTTCCCGTGTGGCCATGCGCGACCGGGCGGCTTTCGATGCACTTTATCGTGCCACGAGCGCGAAACTTTTTGGCGTCTGCCTGCGTGTCTTGAAGGATCGCGGTGAGGCGGAAGATGCGCTTCAGGATATCTATGTGAAGATCTGGAACAGGGCCGACCGTTTCGCGATCACGGATTCGAGCCCGATTTCATGGCTGGTGGCGATCGCCAGGAACCATGCGATCGACCTGTTGCGCGCCCGGCGCCCGGTGGGTGATCTCGAGACGGCCGGTGAGATAGCCGAGCCGTCGCCTGGGCCGGAACGCAATGCGGTGGCGGCGAGCGAAGCCCGCCAGATCGATCGCTGCCTGGGAGAACTCGATCCGCCACGGGCGGATGCGGTGCGCGGTGCCTATATGAATGGAGAAACTTACGAGGAACTGGCGAAACGGCATGGCGTGCCGCTCAATACCATGCGCACCTGGCTGCGCCGCAGCCTCATCAAACTGAGAGAATGCCTGCAGAGATGACGACGAAACCAGAAGGACAGGAAGGCATGCCGGAAGGCGACGATCTCGTCGCCGCCGAATATGTGCTCGGCGTTCTGGCGCATCGCGAACGTCTGCTGGCCGGCAACCGGATCGAGACCGAGAAGGCTTTCGCCGTTCAGGTGGCCCGATGGCAGGAGCATTTCGATTGCCTGTCCGACGATTATCAGGCCGTCGAACCGCCGGTAGCGCTGAAATCGGCTATCGACCGGCGCTTGTTCGGCGAAGCTCGGGCGGTATCCATGCTATCGCTGTGGTCGAGCCTCGGCTTCTGGCGTGGATTGGCCGCAGCCTCGGTTCTTCTAGCGGCGATCGCAATTGGGCGCGAATTCATTCCCCTTTCGCCGCAATCATCATCCGGCCAGATGGTGGCGTCGATGGAAGCCGCGGGCAGTCCGTACAAGACCATGGCCGTTTTCGATCCCAGCACCGACATGTTGCGGCTGAAGATGATGGAGGGTGACATGCCCACTGATCATTCGATGGAGATCTGGCTGATCGCCGACAATGGCGAACCGGTTTCGCTCGGGCTGATGAAGCGGGATGGTCCGACCGAGATGCCGGTGAAGCCCGCCATGGCCACCAGGATACGCGACGGCATCCGCCTCGCCATCACCGCCGAGCCGATGGGCGGCTCGCCGACCGGCAAGGCGACCGGCCCGGTCATCGCCTCAGGCGTCGTGCGGGCGATTTAGCGCGGTTTCCATTTGACGGATTGGCGCTTCTTCACCTGAAATGGAACTGCTCTGGCACCGCCCTCCCACCCTCACTCCCGCGTCAGAAGCACGATCGCCGCACGCAACTCGTCAAGCCCGACGCCTTTTTCCGACGAGGTCGCCATAATCACAGGGAAGGCGGCGGCCCGCTTGGCGATCGCCTTGGCGGTCTCCTCCATCAGGCGCGGCACGCCGGCGGCCTTGATCTTGTCGATCTTGGTCAGCACGATCTGGTAGGAGACGGCGGCCTTGTCGAGAAGGTCCAGAACCTCGGCGTCGTTCTTCTTGATGCCGTGGCGCGCATCGATCAGCACGTAGACGCGTTTCAGCGTCGAGCGGCCGCGCAGATAATCGAAGACGAGCCTGGTCCACGCGTCGACCTGGGCTTTCGGCGCTTCCGCGAAGCCGTAGCCCGGCATATCCACCAGCGCCAGCGGCGGCAGGTCGCCCTTTTCGCCGGAATAGCCCTCGGGCACGAAATAATTCAGCTCCTGCGTGCGGCCCGGCGTGTTCGAGGTGCGCGCTAAGGCCTTCTGCCCGACGATCGCATTGATCAGCGATGACTTGCCGACATTGGAACGCCCCGCGAAAGCGATTTCCGGCGGGCCCTCCGGCGGCAGGAATTTCATCGCCGGCACGCCGCGAATGAATATCCAGCCCTTGGCGAACAGCATCCGCCCCGCCTCGATCAGTTCCGCCTGCTTCTCGTCCGCTTTGCTCACGTCGCCTGTTCCAGTCTTGTTATGTCGGCTCCGCCGATGAAGTCATAGTGATAAGGGACGCAATGCTCCTCGAAACGCTCCGGGCCTTCCGGGTCGTCATAATAGCTGTAATCGCCGACGATGATCGTCGGCCGCGTCACGATGTTCTTGATGAAGGCGCAGCGCGTATGGCCGGGCATCGGATGGATGGCATCGGGATCTGGGGCGTGCATGAGGGGCTCCGGCAAGTTTGAAGCGGCTTTCGGATGAAGCGGAAAGCGGTCTGTTCGTCATCGGGACATGACGTTGCGGACCGGCTTACTTGCGCATTGGAGTTCTCCCGTTTCAAAGAGGCCTTTTAGCGTGCTTGCGCGCATAAAAAAAGCCCCCGCCAGTGTGTGAACTGACGGGGGCTTTCAGATCAGACAGGCAGGCCTATTTCGCCGGT
This sequence comes from Phyllobacterium phragmitis, assembly GCF_002980495.1. Classification (GTDB taxonomy): domain Bacteria; phylum Pseudomonadota; class Alphaproteobacteria; order Rhizobiales; family Rhizobiaceae; genus Paramesorhizobium; species Paramesorhizobium phragmitis. Next base: position 35,814 of record NZ_PVBR01000007.1, on the reverse strand, counting down.
TTGGGTTTCGACTTGAAGAGCCCCCTCAGATTGTCCCAAAGCTCGACCTTGGCGCCCTGCCGCTTCATGATGACGCCCTGCTGGATGATCGAAAGCGTGTTGTTCCAGGCCCAGTAGATGACGAGACCGGCCGGGAATGTCGCCAGCATGAAGGTGAAGATGATGGGCATCCAGGTGAAGATCATGGCCTGCGTCGGATCGGGCGGCGTCGGGTTCATGCGCATCTGCAGGAACATGGTGATGCCCATGATGATCGGCCATACACCGATCATCAGGAATGGCGGCACCGCATAGGGCAGGAGCCCGAACAGGTTGAACAGCGATGTCGGATCCGGCGCGGCAAGATCGTGAATCCAGCCGAAGAATGGCGCATGGCGCATTTCAATGGTGACGTAGAGTACCTTGTAGAGCGCGAAGAACACCGGAATCTGCACCAGCACCGGCCAGCAGCCCGCGAGCGGGTTGATCTTCTCGGTCTTGTACAACTCCATCATCGCCTGTTGCTGCTTGACCTTGTCATCCGCAAATTTCTCGCGGATTTCCAGCATCTTCGGCTGCACCATCTTCATCCGCGCCATGGAGGCGTAGGACTTGTTGGCGAGCGGGAAGAACAGCCCCTTCAGGAGGACGGTGACGAGCAGGATCGCCACGCCGAAATTGCCGGAGAATTTGTAGAGCCAGTCGATGACGTAGAACATCGGCTTGGTGATGAAATAGAACCAGCCCCAGTCGATCAGAAGCTCGAACTGGCGGATGCCGAGATCCTTTTCATAGGCGTTGATCTTGGCCACTTCCTTGGCGCCGGCGAAGATATGGTTCTCGATCGTGGTCGACTGGCCAGGCGCAATGGTCACCGGATCAGCGAGGAAATCGGACTGGAAGCGGGTACGGTTGTCGGTGAAATAGGAGAAGCGCGCCTGATAGGTCTCGTTCTGCGGAGGGATCAGCGTCGCCGCCCAATATTTGTCGGTGATGCCGAGCCAGCCGCCCGTCGATTTCGGCGGCGCGATTTCCTTGTCATCCTCAATCGTGGAATATTTGATCTCCTGCAGGCCATCGTCGCCGATGACGCCGATCAGGCCTTCATGCAGGACATAGGTCGCACTCGGATGTTCCGGCGGCGAAAAGCGTGTCACGCGGCCATAGGAGGCAAGCGAGATCGGCGCTCCGGTGGTGTTGGTCACCGTGTCGTCGACCTTGAACATATAGTCGTTGTCGACGGAAATGACGCGCTTGAAGGTGAGGCCCTTCTCGTTGGTGTAGGTCAGCGTCACCGGTGTCGAGGGCGTCAATGTGTCATTGCCCTCGACCGTCCACACCGTCGAGGGACCGGGCACCGCGCCCGTCTGGGCGTTGCCGGTGAAGCCGAGCTCGACGAAATAGCCCTGCTTGAGCTGGGACGGCGCCAGAAGCTCGATGCTGGGCGAGCTGTCGTCGACCGTCTCGTGATAATCCTTGAGATAGAGATCGTCGAGCCGCGCGCCGGTCAGGTTGATCGAGCCCCTGAGACTCGGCGTGTCGATCTTGATACGGCCGGACTGCGCAAGTGCTGCCTCCCGTGTCAGCGTGCCGTTTGCCGGGCTGGCCGCCGTCTGGCCGGGGATGCCGTCCTGTCCGGTGGTGCCGGGCGAGGGGATATTGTCCGCATGGCCTTCGCCGCTCGGCGCGGTCTGGGACTGACCCGTAGCCTGGCCCGTAGCTTGGCCTTGTCCGGCTGGAGCCTGCGTCTGTTGCTGGCTTTGCCCCTGGCGTTGCGCCTCGATCCGAGCCTGTTCCTTTTGCGCTTCGACCTTGGGGTTCATGTAGAACACCTGCCAGAGCGTCAGGATCAGAATGGACAGGGCAATGGTGATGAAGAAATTACGGTTGTTTTCCATTGACGGTCCCAGGTCCGGTCAGACCGGATCAACGTTTCAGTTCAGCTTTTTTGGCAACCCGCTTCGCGAGTTCTCTACCAAGTTCGGTAAACGGCGCGTCCAGCGCGTCACGTCGTGCAACGATCACATAGTCGGTCCCGTCCGCCATGTCACCTGCGGCGTGGGTGCGCACCGCTTCGCGCAGGCGTCTGCGGATGCGGTTGCGGATGACGGCATTGCCGTTCTTCTTGGTGACGGTGATGCCGACGCGCGGCCTGTTGCCGGCCTTGGCCGCGGCGAATCCCGCCTCACTGCGCGTCTTGACTTCAAGCAGGAAGAACGGCCCGCGCCGCTTTTCTCCTGTCCGCACAGTCAAAAACTCCGCTCTCTTGCGAAGGCGGAGTGGCTTTTGATCATTCATCGTATCTTTGTCACCGCGCCGATCGCGCGGAGCCAGCTTAAGCGGAAAGCCGCTTGCGGCCGCGTGCGCGGCGTGCTGCGATGACTTTGCGTCCGCCTGGCGTCGCCATGCGGGAGCGGAAACCGTGGCGGCGCTTGCGGACAAGCTTGGACGGCTGATAGGTGCGCTTCATTTTTTTAAATACCGCGGCGTGCGGCCCTTCTTAATTCTGCTTTTGACAGGAGCTGGTTCGGCTGGCTTTCAGGCAACGCAAACTGCCGTCTGACCAATAGGGTCCGAACGTGGGGCGGCTTATAGATGCAACCCTCGAATAAGTCAATTCCGATGCACCCGAAAACCGCGCAGAATGGCGATTTCGAAAAAATACGAATGATCGGTTTAACACGATATGATTGTATTCCTCTCTCTATAGTTGTGTATTTAGACTTTACAACCATGTTTAAGAATGAGTTAATTGACCAATCAAAGGTTGATTCGTCTGCCAGTCACTGAGGAACCGCCTTTGAATGTTTGGCCAATTCCGAAGGACCTCCCATGCCGGAGGAGTGGTCCGAACAGACAGATAGAGCTTGCAGGGCACTCGTCCCCGTGTGGTTAACCCATCCCTCCATGCGGCATGGTGTTTTCTGCAACGCTTGCCACGGCCTGGCTCTGCGGAGCCAGGCCGTGGGGGCATAAATGATCCTTGGGATCTTTGTTGTTTTGTCATTCAGTCAAGCGTCTCAGGTCAGTTTCTATCCAACGAGCTTTGGGAGAAATCGGATGAAGGACGGAATGCCTTTTCAGTCCATCACGTGGACCCGGCAGCCGGGCAACGACAATCATGGAATTGCATCCAACGCCGTTGCTGGCGTCTGCACGAAAAAATCTTCGCGCGGGAGAGAGCTTCCGGCTCTCGTGCTGGTCGAACTGGGGCTTGTCGTTCTCGCGTTGGTCTGGTGGTTCTGACACACGGCACGATGCGCGGATGCGGAAATGGGCATCTCGTTCATACGGCTCGCGCGCACTTCCCGTGGATATATCCTCTCAAATTTTGGCACGGCCATTGTCATCGTCCGGCGTCGGGCTATTAAGGAGCCGCCGGTCGATCCGATCGGGCCAAACCAGGAAGAGGAATTCGCCAATGACCATCCGCCGCATCGAACCGGGCCCGCGCATGAGCCAGGCCGTCATTCACGGCAATACCGTTTATCTCGCCGGACAGGTCGGTGCGCCGGGCGAAAGCGTCGCCGCTCAGACGAAAGCCATTCTGGCTTCCGTCGACAAGCTCTTGCAGGATGTCGGCAGCAGCAAGTCGAAGCTGCTCCAGGTGATCATCTGGCTCGACGACATGGCTGATTTCGCCGAGATGAATTCCGTCTGGGACGCATGGGTCGATCCGGCGAACACGCCTGCGCGCGCCGCCGGTGAAGCCAAGCTCGCCGGCCCGGAATACAAGGTGGAGATCATCGTCACCGCCGCTCTTGATTGATCGAATGCCTCACCGGCCGCGGATGCGTGCGGAATAACCGTCCGCGCCGCCAAGCGCCCGGGCGCCGATGGCCGCTTGCCTTTCCACCTCGGCAAGCGGCGAGCCATTGGCGATCAGCCCTTCATCATAGAGATATCCCGGCAGATAACCCGATAGCAGGACACGGTAATCCAGGGGAAAGCCTGGATTGATCGTGCGCGCCATGTCGAACACGACCGTGGTGCAATTGGCGGTGATGGTGTTGTAGAAGGCGGGTTTTTTCGCCAGTCTGTTGGCGGTGTCGAGATAAAGCAGGAAAAGTTGCCTGCGCGGGGCGGCATCGATCTTGATCGGATAGCGGTAGACGTGCTCCCCGCGGATATTGCTGCGCACACGGATGATGTCGCTTTCATCGGCGGCGATCATCGCCAGTTCGAATTCCTTGAAAAAGCCGCCGATCTCCGAAAATGCCTCATTGCGCGTCTTGCGGATTTCAGCCGAGAAGACGAGGTGCCGCCCATCGGCAAAGCCGAAGCTGACGAGCGTATGGGCGATGGCCGGGCCCGCCCAATAGGACAGGAAAAGATCGACCGTTTCGATTGTATCGAGATCGTAGGTATCGGTTTCCCAACGCGGCGTGAAATCGCTGGCTGTGCGCCAGTCGAAATGCCGTACATTATGGAGTGTGGCGCGATTGCCGTCGACTGTGCCCGTCACCGTGTGTTCCACATCCGGCGCCCAGTCGCGCGTCAGCGATGGCTTGATTGTCGACCACCAGCCGAACAGGGTTAGCATCGCCAGGCCGACCGCAAACAGCGACAGCCGCCGCCTCGACGTGAATTGCGCCGCCAGGATGACCAGCGACAATCCACCCCAGACGATAAGCGCGGCGATGCGCCCGCTTTCGCCGAACGGCAATTGATACCACAGGGCGAAGCCACCCCAGAGAAAGCAGCAGGCGATCAGCAGAAAGAGGAGGGCGCGGCCGGCAAGGCGCAGCGCCGAGGCGAATATGGTCGTCATGGTTCTCCGGTATTATCCCCTCTTGACGAGCCGATGGCCCCGTTTCGGTTGCAAATGCATTATTGGACTCCTACCTCAAAAGGTGCGAAGATTTCATTTCAAAGGAGGATGACGCCGATGACCGCTATGGTTCATACGCATGCCTCGAAAGCGATAGTCAACGAGGTCAAGGACTACCTCAAGGCGATAAGTCCCGAGCAGGATGTCGTTTCCACATCGGCGGTTCGGTCGCGCTTGCGAAAGAAATTCCCGCATTGCGGCCTGTCGGATTCAGGACTGGCCGAAGTGATCGGCCGCGAAGCGGTCGAACAGGGCTTCAGCATTCACTTCGACAGCTAGAGCAAGTCCAGGAAAAGTGGGAGCCGGTTTTCCCGGGAAAAAGCAGGAACTGCTTTTTTCATCGGACTTGCGTCAAAACAAAGATCGACTTGACGAAGCGCTGCCGGCTGGGCGGGGGGCGTTCGTTCGTGTCGACCGGCGCCATCTGAGGAAGAACGGGCGCACGACCCTCCATGCAAGGAGGACGGCCACGATCGAGGCATAGATGATCGGTTCGGCTGGCCAGCTTTTCACCGACAAGATGAAATGGATCGCGCCGCCGGCGGCCGCCACATAGATCAGGCGATGCAGCTTGGTCCAGTTGGCGCCTAAGCGCCGGATCGACCAGGAATTGGAGGTGACGGCGAGCGGAACCAGAATGAGGAGGCTCGCCATCCCGATGGTGATGAATGGCCGTTTGATGATATCGGCGATGACGGTGTTGAGATCGAGCGCCTGGTCGAGGATCATATAGACGCTGAAATGCATCAGGCCATAGTAGAAGGCGAGCAAGCCGAGCGCTCTGCGGTAGCGCAGCAGATTGATCGAGAAGATCTCGCGCAGCGGCGAAACCATAAGTGTCAGGATCAGGAAACGCAGCGTCCATAGCCCGAGACGATGCTCGAATTCCTTGACCGGGTCGGCGCCGAGCCCGCCGGTGCTGCCGAGATAGAAGCTCCATAGCGCCGGCAGAAGCCCCACACCATAAAGCGCCCATATCAGTGCATCGCTGCGCCGTTTGACGCGCCGCGCAATATCGATGACGGCCATGTCAGTAATAGACCTTCAGATCCATATCTTTATAGAGCGATGCCACCTGTTCGCCATAGCCGTTGAAGGGCAGGGTCTTGCGCCGCCCGGAGCCGAAAAAGCCGTCTTCGCCGATCCGGCGTTCCGTCGCCTGGCTCCAGCGTGGATGATCGACCTCCGGATTGACGTTGGCGTAGAAGCCATATTCCCGCGCGTTCTGCAGGTTCCACGAAGTCGGCGGCTGCTTGTCGACAAGGCTGATGCGCACGATCGACTTGATCCCCTTGAAGCCGTATTTCCACGGCACGACCAGCCGGATCGGCGCGCCGTTCTGGTTTGGCAGCGTCTCGCCGTAAAGCCCGACCGCCAGGATGGTCAGCGGATGCATCGCCTCGTCGAGGCGCAGCCCCTCGACATAGGGCCAGTCCAGCGGCTGGAACAAGCCCTGCTGCCCCGGCATTTCGTCCGGCCGCGTGACGGTTTCGAAGGCGACATATTTTGCCGATGAAAGCGGTTCGACCTTTTTCAGAAGCTCGGAAAGCTGGAAGCCGGTCCACGGGATGACCATCGACCAGGCCTCGACGCAGCGCATCCGGTAGATCCGTTCTTCCAGCGGCATCGTTGCGATCAGATCGTCGATATCGAACTCGGCCGGTTTCGAAACGAGGCCGTCCACTTTCACAACCCAGGGCTTGGGCTTGAAATTGCCGGAATTGGCGGCCGGATCGGCCTTGTCGGTGCCGAATTCATAAAAATTATTGTAGGTCGTCACATCCTTGAGCGGCGTCAGTTCCTCGTCCGTGGCGTATGGGCCCGGCTTTGCCTTGAGAGGCTCCGCTTGTGCCGCGGTTTCTGAAACGCCGATCAGGCCCGCCGCGACCGCGCCGGTAAGAAACTCCCGGCGGCGCAGATAGACGCCCTTTGGCGTGATCTCCGAAGCCGGAACGAATGGGGTGCGGTAGCTGGTCATGACGTTTTTCTCCAATTCGCCGTTTCTGCATGGAAACCGGTATCCTGCATAGGAACGAAACGACCGCGCCAAAGAGTTTCAATTTCACGAAACTGTGAAGCCTGTGAAAACGCGTCCTGACGGACGCGCGGCGCTGCGAATATCCGGTGGAGCATAGTCCCGTTGTGGCCGAGATGCATCAGTTCTCTTTCAAAAGGCATCGCTGAAGCATGCGCGCTGGAGATACACGATGTGTTACACTAGATTATATTCCGTGATGAGAATTTCGCAGACGGGCCAACGAACAAAGGCTTGGCATGGGCCCCGGGGGGGTGGGGCTTGGGAATACGGATTTGGAAAGTGGCTGGGCACAAGGTCCTAAAGCTTAGTTAACCTCTCACTGTCAGGATATGCTCATGGTGAAGAACTATCTTACCGGCGTATTGTCTGCCCTTGTTTTTCTGGCCGCCGCGCTGCCTGCTGTCGCGTTCGAGTCCACGAAGCCTGCGCCGATAGAGGTGGCCGCTAATGAAATTTCCGGTATTAATTCCGACATGAAGAAGAGTCTTGCCGGCGTCAGGCTCGGCAAAGGTGTGACGATGAGAAAGAAGAACGAAGCGGCTGAGCCGGATGCCGGCCACAAGGTCATTCGAAATCCGCAATTCCTCTATCGCTTCTATCGCACCGAAAACCCGAGCGGCAAGACGGTGGTTCTCCTGCACGGCTCGGGCGGCGATGAAGCGAGCCTCGTGCCGCTTGCCTCGAAGATATGGCCGAATGCCGTGCTGCTCGGCGTGCGTGGGCGGGTGCTTCAGGAGGGCCGCACGCGTTGGTACCGCAGCATCACGCCCGTCAAATTCGATCAGAAGGATGTGCGCGCCGAGGCCAATGCCTTCGTCGGCTTCCTGACGAGACTGGCGAATAGCCATGATCTCGACCTGAGCCGCGCCACCTTCGTCGGTTATTCCAACGGCGCCAACCTTCTCGCCGCGACCATGCTGTTGCACCCGGATCTGGTCAAGCGCGCGGTGCTGATGCGCCCAATGCCCGTGCTCGACGAAACGCCGGCCGCCAATTTGAAGGCCAATGTGCTGACGGTCGCCGGTGCACAGGATGAACTCTACGCGCCCTATGCGCCGGCGCTTTCGGCGATACTGCGTTCAAATGGCGCGCGCGTCGACGCTCGCACCGTCGAGACCGGGCATCTTCTCGGCGACGAGGACGTGCGCATCGTCAGCCGGTGGCTGGCGGGGCAGGCGCCGGACGGCGCCCCTGCCGTGTCGATGCAGACAGAATAGAAGCAGCTCTCTTATATCATCAAAACGTGAAGTGCGCTCTGAACGCCGATGGAGCGCTGCCGCATGCTTTCTTCTATTCTGCCCTATGGTCTTGAAAGGACGCCTGCCTGCGCGTAGGAAACAGCAGCAATTTGCATGGGCCGCCCATTACGGGAATCGGCCGTGAACGGAAGGATAGGGATATGACACTTCACAAGAACCTGATTGGCGGAGAATGGATCGGTGAGAGCGGCGTGCCCAACATCAATCCGTCCGATACCAACGATGTCGTCGGCGAATATGCGCGTGCCGGCCTAGAAGAGGCCAAGTCCGCCATCGCGGCCGCCAAGGCTGCGGCTCCCGCGTGGTCGCGTTCGGGCATCCTGGAGCGCCACACCATCCTGCGCAAGACGGCGGACGAGATCATGGCGCGCAAGGAGGAACTGGGCAGGCTCCTGTCGCGTGAGGAAGGCAAGACGCTTGCCGAGGGCATCGGCGAGACCATCCGCGCCGGCCAGATCTTCGATTTCTTCGCCGGCGAGGCGCTGCGCCTTGCAGGCGAGGTCATCCCTTCGGTGCGTCCGGGCATCGGTGTCGAGATCACCCGCGAGCCGGTCGGCGTCGTCGGCATCATCACGCCGTGGAATTTCCCCATCGCCATCCCCGCCTGGAAGATCGCGCCGGCGCTCTGCTACGGCAACACCATTGTGTTCAAGCCGGCCGAACTGGTGCCGGGCTGCTCATGGGCGATCGTCGATATTCTCTATCGCGCCGGCCTGCCGAAGGGCGTGCTCAACCTCGTCATGGGCAAGGGCTCGGTGGTCGGCCAGGCGATGCTCGACAGTCCCGATATCGATGCCATCACCTTTACCGGGTCGGTGGCGACGGGCAAGCGGGTCGCGACGGCTTCGGTCGAGCATGGCCGCAAGTTCCAGCTCGAGATGGGCGGCAAGAACCCCTTCGTCGTGCTCGATGACGCCGATCTCTCGGTCGCCGTCGAAGCCGCCGTCAATTCGGCCTTCTTCTCGACCGGCCAGCGCTGCACGGCCTCCTCGCGCATCATCGTCACCGAGGGCATCCACGACAAATTCGTCGCCGCCACGACGGAGCGGCTGAAGAGTCTCGTCGTCGACAATGCGCTCAACCCCGGCACCCATATCGGCCCGGTGGTCGACGAGACGCAGTTGAAGCAGGATATCGACTATATCGAGATCGGCAGGAGCGAGGGCGCCAAGCTCGCCTTCGGCGGCGAACGGCTCAACCGCGAGACGCCGGGCTTCTACCTGCAGCCGGCGCTCTTCACCGAGGCGACCAACGACATGCGCATCAGCCGCGAGGAGATCTTCGGCCCGGTGGCGTCGGTCATCCGCGTCAAGGATTACGAGGAAGCGCTTGATGTCGCCAACGATACGCCGTTCGGCCTGTCGTCGGGCATCGCCACGACGAGCCTGAAGCACGCCACGCATTTCAAGCGTAACGCCGAAGCCGGCATGGTGATGGTCAATCTGCCGACCGCCGGCGTCGATTTCCACGTCCCGTTCGGCGGCTGCAAGGGCTCTTCATACGGCCCCAAGGAACAGGGCACATATGCCGCCGAGTTCTACACCACCGTCAAAACGGCCTATACGCTGGCTTGATCTCCAGCGATTGCGGTAATTTCCGAAGGGGTCCGGTTTTCCGGACCCTTTTTTCGTAGACTGCGCTAAAGCGGTTCTTGTTTTGACGGAATCGTTTGCGATCTCACCCCCCTCTGGCTTGCCAGAGGGGGGTGAGATCGCAGCGCGCTTCCATCTGAAAGTGAAACGCTCTAAAGCCGCTTGCGGGCGCGTTCCATACCCTCGGTGCCGGCAAAGCCGAGCGTGGCGGACAGATCCTCGGCCGCCGCCGTGAGGCTCTTCAGGTAATCCGCATGGTTCTTCAGCCCGTCTTCCTTCGGCGCCACCAGGCAGAGCGTGGCGACGCAGATCTTGCCGCTCTGGTAGACCGGCACGGCAAAGCAATGGGTGAAGGTCTCGATTGTGCTGTTGAAGGTGAAATAGCCGACCCGCGCCGCCTCTCTCACCTGTGCGATGAATTGGGCGGGATCGAGCCGGGCGCCATCAGGCAGGCGGAAATCCTCCTGCGGGATGAAGTCCAGGATTTCCGCGTCGCTCATATGCGAAACCAGGAGACGCCCCGACGCCGTCCACGGTATCGGCACCGGCTCGCCGATGCTCGATGAGATGCGGAACGGCCTTATACCCTCGCGCATCAGCGCCACGGTATATTTGTTGCCTTCGAGCATACACATCTGCGCGGTTTCGCGGGTCTCCTCGGTGATCTTGGTGAGGAGCCGGTCGCATTCGCGCATCAGGTCGAACTGTTCCGCATAGGCGGTCCCGAGGAAATAGAGCTTGCGGCCGAGAAACACCCGGCCGTCCTCACCTTGATATTCGAGCACGCCCTGCCGCATCAGGAGATTGACCAGCTCATAGACCGACGAGCGCGGCGCGCCGATATGCTGCGCGATCTCGTTGGGTCGCATCGGCTGACGGCGATGCCGCAGGAAATCGAGGATCTCGAACGCACGGTCGAGCCCTCTTGCCCTGCGATTGATCGTGTCCACCGTCATATCGTCCATATCAGTCTTTCCCGATGCGAGGCGGGTTTCGTCCCGCCTCCATTCGTCCATTACCTGGGCCTTTATCCGGCCTTATAGGCCACGCAATCCACTTCCACCTTGCAATCGACCATCATCCGCGACTGGACACAAGCGCGCGCCGGCGGGTTCTCGCCGAAATATTCCGCATAGACGCCGTTGAATGTCCAGAAGTCGCGCGGATCATCGAGCCAGACGCCGATCCTTACCACATCTTCGACTCCATATCCGGCCTCATGAAGAATGGCGATCATGTTTTCGATGGCCTTGCGGGTCTCGGCGATGATGCCGCCGCCGACGATTTCGCCGTTCTCCATGGCGACCTGGCCCGAAACATAGAGCCAGCCATTGGCCTCGACCGCGCGGGCAAAGGGGAGAGCCTGCTTACCTGCTCCGGTCTCGCCGGCGCCATAACGCTTGATGGTCACGATATCATTCTCCGATTTTTCAGTTGAAAGTGGATGATTTGAGGAATTCCGCGAGGCGTTCCGTCCCGGGTTTGTGGAACATTTCGCGTGGATTGCCTTCCTCGCCGATGCGTCCCTGGTTCATGAAGATCACACGGTTCGAAACCTCATAGGCGAACCGCATCTCATGCGTGACGAGCAGCATGCTCATGCCGTCCTGCGCCAGGTTCTTGATGACCTGCAGCACCTCGTTGACGAGTTCGGGATCGAGCGCCGACGTCACCTCGTCGAACAGCATCAGCTTCGGGTTCATGGCGATGGCCCTGGCGATGGCGACGCGCTGCTGCTGCCCGCCGGAAAGCTGGCCCGGATAATGTTCGGCCCGCTCGCGCAAGCCGACACGGTCGAGCCATGTCTCGGCGACTGCGCGTGCCTCGTCGCGGCCGATCTTCTTCACCTTGACGAGCCCCAGCATGACATTGCCGACCGCCGACATATGCGGAAACAGATTGAATTGCTGGAACGCCATGCCGGTCAGCGCCCGCTGCCGGGCAATTTCCCTTTCGCTCTTGCGGCGGCGCTGGCCGTTGACGATCTCATAGCCGATCGCCTGGCCGTCGATGCTGATCGTGCCGCCTTCGAATTCCTCCAGCATGTTGATGCAGCGCAGCATCGTCGTCTTGCCGGAGCCGCTGGAGCCGATGATACTGACGACATCGCCCTGCCGCATGGTGCAGTCGACGCCCTTGAGCACCTCGACCGCGCCATAGCTTTTGTGCAGGTCGCGGATTTCGAGAAGATTGTTCGTCATCCCCAGAGCCTTTTATGTTGGAACGGCGGTCTTGCGTTCGACATAGCGGCCGAAACGCTCGATGGCGTAATTGATGGTGAAATAGAGGAAGCCCGCGAAGAAATAGAATTCGAGGCTCATGAAGCTGCGCGAGATGAGTTCCTGCGTGCGCAGCAGCAGTTCCGCGACGCCGATGATCGAAAGCAGCGTCGACGCCTTGACCATTTCCGCCGCCGTGTTGACCCAGGCCGGCAGCACCTGGCGCAGCGCCTGCGGCCCCAGCACATAGGCGAATGTCTGCGGGAAGGTGAGGCCGATCGCCTTGGCGGCTTCCGTTTGCCCCCTGGGGATCGATTGCAGCGCGCCGCGCACGATCTCGCCGACATGCGACGAGCAGAAGACGGCAAGCGCCAGGACGCCGGCCTGGAACGGCCCGAGATCGAGCCCCACCGTGCTCAGCACGTAATAGCTCGCCAGCACCAGCACGAGGACCGGCGTGCCGCGGATGAAATCCGTATAGCCGCGCACGATCCAGCGCAGCGGCCGCACACCATAGGTGAGCGCCAGCCCGACGAACACGCCGAGGACCGTACCGGCGCAGATCGCCAGAAACGAAATCGAAATGGTGACGCCGAGGCCCTTGAGGATCGGCATCCGCGCCAGCCACACCACATCGAGGAAATGCATGATATCCATGGGACTACCTCGCTATGGCCAGACGGCGCTCGACCGCGCGCATCAGGGCGGCGAGGATCGAGCAGGTGGCGACATAAAGACAGCTGGCGACCATCCATGTCTCGATGACGCGGAACGTCTCGACATTGATCTTGCGCGCTTCGAAGGTGAGTTCGGGCACGGCGATCGCCGCGGCGAGCGATGTGTCCTTGAAGAGCGAGATGATGGTGCTGCCGAGCGACGGCAGGACGTTGCGCAGCATCAGCGGCGTGATGATCGACGTGCGGATCTGCATGTTCGTCAGGCCGATGGCGAGACCGGCCTCGCGCAGCCCCGGCGGAATGGCGAGCAATCCGCCGCGGAAGACCTCGGCGAGATAGGCGCCGGAATAGATGGCAAGCGTGAAGACGAAGCTTTCGATCTTGCCGAGCCGCACGCCCAGCTGCGGGAGCGCGAAATAGGTGAAGAGGATGAGGACGAGGATCGGCGTGTTGCGGATGATCGTGACGTAGATGCCGGCGGGGCGCCTGAGGAAGCCGCTTTTGGAGATCAGTCCGAAGGCCGTGCAAAGGCCGATCACGCAGCCGATCAGGATCGCGCCGAAGGCAAGCGCAAGACTGAGCGCCAGCCCCTCCAGCAGCAGATCGAAGCTGCGCCAGACCGCCGAGAAATTCAGCGTATAGTTCATGGTCGATAGCTCATGGTTCACCGCCACGCGCAGGATAGGGAGAAGGCGGCTCCGGGCATCCCCGGAACCGCGTGAGCCGGCTTACTTGTATTCCACCGGGAAGCCGATCTGCGGCGGCGTCAGATCCTTGCCGAACCAGGTCTTGAACGATTTGGCGTAGAAATCGAACTCCACGCCGGTCATCGCCTCATGCAGGGCGGTGTTGACGAAGTTCAGCCAATCCTGGTCGCCGCGCTTGACGCCGCAGGCATAGGTCTGCGGGTTCCAGCCATAGCCTGCATCCTTGTAGCGATCTGGGTTCTGCGTCATGTACCAGGCGAGCGACGACTGGTCGGTCGCCGCCGCATCGGAGCGGCCCGACTCCAGCGCCTGATAGATCAGGTCGACCGAGTCATACTGGTCGACCTTGGCGTCGGGCAGGGCGGCATGCACCATATCCTCGGCATAGACGTTCTGCAGGACCGAGATGGTCACGGACGAACCGGCGTCCTTCAGCGCGGCATAATCGGCATATTGGCTGTCCGCCTTCAGCATCAGCCCGACGCCTTCGCGGTAATAGGGGATGGTGAAGGCGATCTGCTGCGCGCGCTCGCCGGTCACCGTCATGAACTGGCAGGTGATGTCCACCTTGTTGGTGGTGATGTTTGGAATGCGGGCGTCCGAGGACTGGTTGACGAATTCGATCTTGTCAGGGTCGCTGAAAAGCGCCTTGGCGACGATGCGGCCCATATCGACGTCGAAGCCCTGCAGCTTGTCGTCCACGCTCTTGAAATGCCACGGCGCATTGGTGCTGCCGGTCCCCATGATGAGATGTCCGCGTGCGAGTACCTCGTCGATCTTGCTTCTGGTTTCCTGAGCCTCGGCCGTCATCGGCAGCACGGCGATCATCGCCGCAATGAATAGTTTGCTGGTCATGACATCATCCCTTTCGCTTAGCGAATGTTCCCTTTTTGTAATCCAATATACAGGACATCGGTCTTTAATACCGGATTACCTATAGAATGCCTGAGACCATGGCTTGTCAAGACCGCGGGGTGGATTTGAGGGCGCGTCAGCTTGTCAGGGGGGAAATAGAATGATGCGGATTGAAAATGGAGTGCAGTTCAGTTCAGGTGGAGCGATCCGCTGGAACACCCCCCCTCTGGCCTGCCGGCCATCTCCCCCACAAGGGTGGAGATTGGCTGTCATTGAAGTTGGCCACTAACCATTTACGGTGAAGAATAAATACTGCCGCCTATGTCAGCTAATCTCCCTCCTTGTGGGGGAGATGGCCGGCAGGCCAGAGGGGGGTGTGACGGAACGCCAACCCGTCAGATCTGCCTAAACGCCGCTCCCATCCGTCTCTTTCGACCAGTCCGCCATGCGCCGTGCGGCGATTGAGATGACGGCGTGCAGGATGACGGTGAAGGCCGCCAGCACGAAGAGCGCGGCGAACATCAGATCGACCTTCGACCGGCCGTTGGCGAGAAGCATGAGATAGCCGAGCCCTTTCGATGCGCCGACCCATTCGCCGATAACGGCGCCGATCGGTGCATAGACGGCGGCAAGCCTGAGGCCGGAGCCGAAGGCGGGGAGGGCTGCCGGAAGGCGCAGCCGCAGAAGCGTGCTCATCGGCGTTGCCCCCATGGTCCTGGCCAGATCGAGCAGCCCCGGATCGGTGCGCCGCAGGCCGTCATAGAAGGTGGAAACCACGGGAAAGAAGATCATCAGAACAGTCACCGCGATCTTCGATATTATGCCGTAGCCGAGCCACAGCGTCAGGATTGGCGCAAGCGCGAAGATCGGGATCGCCTGGCTGAATACCATCAGCGGTAAAAGCAGCCGCCGCGCCATTGGCGAAATCATCAGATGCAGCGCCGTCGCGCCGCCTATGGCCGCGCCGAGAACGAGGCCGATCAGCACCTCGATGATGGTCGTCCCGGCGTTCTCCGCGATCAGCGCGCGATTATCGATGAGCGCGCGCAGCACGCCACCCGGACCGGGCAGGATGAAGGGCGGAACGCCGGTCAGCCAGACGATGGCCTGCCATAGCGCCAGCGCCGCGCATGCGGAAAGAAGCCCATCGATGAAGCGGCTTTTCACTGAGGTAACTCCCGCAGCCGGCGTAAGAGATCGGATTGCATGGCAAGCGTTTCAGCCGCCTCGGCAGCGCGGATCGGCTGGCCCTCCAGATTTTCATAGCGGCTGAGCCCGGCGGCGCTGACGATGATGATCTCATCGGCAAGCCGCACCGCTTCCGCCGGATCGTGCGTCACCAGCACGACGGTGCGCCCTCCAAGCATTTCATGGGCGAGTTCCTGCATTTCGCTGCGGGTGCGGGCGTCGAGCGCCGCGAAAGGCTCGTCGAGCAGCGCTAACGGGCGGTCCTCCATCAGCATGCGGGCGAGTGCTGCGCGCTGCCGCATACCGCCGGAAAGGCTCGCCGGGCGCTTGTGCCGGTGCGGCTCGAGGCCGACACGGGCAATGAGCCGCTCGGCACGCGCCCGGTCCGGCGTCTCGCCGCGCAGCCTCGCGCCGAGGACGACATTCTCATAGACATCGAGCCATGGCGCCAGGAGATCCGTCTGCGCCATATAGGCGACGCGCGCCGTAACCGGCCTTTCGTCGCCTGCGACTATCGTGCCCGAAAATTCCCCGCCGGTATCGAGATCGGCGATCAGCCGTAAAAGCGTCGATTTGCCGACGCCCGACGGGCCGACGAGGCAGGTCCATTTACCGGCCTCGATGCCGAGCCGGATACCGTCAAAAAGCGGTTGGCCGGCATGGTGGAAATCGCCCTGCAACAGAAGTCCGGGCGGTGCTTCATGCATGTCCGCGCAGCCCCATCTGCCAGAACGCGGCTTCAAGCCTGGTGGCGGTGCGGAACTGTCGGCCGAGATGCTGCCAGCGTGCGGTCTCTCGCGGCACGGAGCCGAGCCGGTCCCGCGCCGCTCGTTCGATCAGCCTGCCCACCCTGTGGCAGACATCCTGATAGCGCTGTCCGGCATAGGTATCGATCCATGGGCGATAGGGCGTATCGGCCGCCGCCGTGGCGGCAAGCCGCGTGCCGATTTCGCCATAGCCCATCACGCAAGGCGACAGCACGGCCATCAGGTCGAGGAAATCGCCGGAATGGCCGGCATCGAGCACGAAGCGCGTATAGGCGAGATTTTCCGGCGCTTCCTCGGCTGCAAAAAGCGCATCCTCCGATATGCCCTCTTCGGCGCATATGCCGACATGCAACGGCAGTTCATGATTGACCAGCGCATCGACGGTTAAGGCCGCGATGCGCATTTCCTCGCGGCTGTTGGCCTTGACTACGGCAAGAGCCCAGGCGCGGGCGAAATGGCGCAGGAACACATAATCCTGCACGAGATAATGGACGAATGAGGCGCGCGGTAGCGAGCCGTCGCCGATGCCTCTCACGAACTCGTGGCCGATATAGGCCGTCCAGTCATCGCCCGCTGCATCGCGCCAGGCGGCAAAAACAGGTGATGAGAAATCGGTTCTGGTGGATATCATGTTCATTGTGCCGGCTCCTCTGCATTCACGTCGATGGCGATCTTGTTGACGGGCAGGAGGGCCGGCACGAGACCGTGTTCCCTAAGGAAGGCTTCGTAGCGCCGGTAGCGCCCGATATCGAGGGCGGCGGGCCTGAGCGCGAAGCGCGGCAGCGTGTCGAACCAGGCGCGCTTGTTGGCCTCGTCCTGCAGCTCCTTGGCCGTAGAGGCATAGATCTCGTAGCTCTCCTGCGGATGGTTCAGGATGAACTGCGTCGCCTTCTCCGTGGCGGCGAGGAAGCGCGAGATCTTGCCCTTGTCCATGGTCTTGGCATTGGCGACATAGATCAATTCGTCATAGGGCGGCACGCCTTCCTCCTCGACGAAGAAGCAGCGGCCCTTCACGCCCTCGACCGCCATCTGGTTCAGTTCGACATTGCGGTAGGCGCCGATGACGGCATCGACCTGCTTCGACATCAGCGAAGGCGCGAGCGACCAGTTGACGTTGATGAGTTCCACGTCGCTCATCTTCAGGCCGTTCTTGGTGAGAATGGTCTGGAGGATCGATTCCTCGACGCCTGCGACCGAAAAGCCGACCTTCTTGCCCTTGAGGTCGGCGATCGATTTCACCGGCCCGTCGGCAAGCGTCAGCAGGCAGTTGAGCGGCGAGCTGATCAGCGTGCCGACCCGCAGCAAGGGCAGGCCCTCATGCGCCTGAAGATGGATCTGCTGCTGATAGGAGACGGCGATATCCGCCTGTCCTGCCGCCACAAGCTTCGGCGGCGCGGAAGGATCGGCCGGCGCGATGATGTCCACGTCAAGGCCTTCGTCACGGAAAAAGCCCTTCTCTTTGGCGATGACGATCGGCCCGTGGTCCGGGTTCACATACCAGTCGAGAATGAGCGAAAGCTTGTCGGCGGCCAGTGCCGGTGTTGCCGCCAATGGCAAGGTCGCCAGGAGCGCGAGCAGGAAACGTCGGAATTTCACGGGGTATCTCCTCCGGTTGGAAAAAGGAAAATGGTCAATTGGAATCGCCGGCGGCGATCAGGGCGATGTCGCCCGGCCAGTAGCGTTGCAGGGCGGAGGCGGCCCGCCATGCGCGAAGTCCGCTGCGGCAGCACATCACCACGCGGCGGCCCTCGGGCGGGACGATGCTTGCGGCCTGAAATTCATCGACTATGGCGCGCATCGCGTCGGTGCGAAGCGCTTGCGGCGCTTCGTCGGCCCCGCGCAGCTCGACCAGAAGATCATCCTCTCTAAGCCCGGCGGGCGCGATGAACGGGAAGGGGATGCGCTCAGGCTCCGGCGCATGATCGAAGCGGAAGCTGCGGAACGAAAAGCGCTTGAGATCGACGGACACCATATTGCCGAGCGGCGACGGCTCGAAGCCGAGTAGGACACCGAGCACCATCTGCGCCTGCAACACGCCAAGTGTCCCAACGACAGGGCCGAGCACCCCGGCGGTCGCGCAGGTGGCAAGCGTCTTCGGCAAATCCGGGAAGACCGCCCGCAGCGACGGCGCACCGCCGCAAAAGCCGCCGACATAGCCGGAAAGACCGAGGGCCGAGGCCGAGATCAAAGGCTTGCCGAGCCCATGGCAGATATCGGACAGGATATAGCTCGCGGCGAAGCTGTCGGCGCAGTCCATCGCAATATCGGCTTGCCCGACCGGCGTTGTCGCATTGGCCGGATCGAGCGCGGCGACGACGGGTATGATCTCCGTTTCCGGATTGAGATCGCGCAAGGCATCGCGCGCGGCCAACACCTTCGGCTGGCCGAGGCTCCTTTCGCCATAGAGCGGCTGGCGATGCAGATTGCTGCGATCGACGCTGTCAGGATCGATGAGCGTGATCCTGCCGATGCCGGCGCCGACCAGATATTGCAGCGCCGGACAGCCGAGACCGCCAGCGCCGACGATGAGCACATGCGCCCGCCGCAGCTTTTCCTGACCCTGCCCGCCGACTTCGGGAAGGATTTCCTGACGCGCATAACGGTTCATCGCATATGACCTCGCGTCGCCGCGATCCATTCCGTCACCCGGGCTTCCGGATCGGCGTTGAGCGTGATGTCGGTCACCACGGAAACGATATCGGCGCCGGCAGCAAACGCGCCGGGCGCACGCTCGACGCTCATTCCGCCGATCGCGACGAGCGGGATGTCGCCGATCCGCGCCTTCCATGCGGTGAGCCGCTCCAGCCCCTGCTGCTCCCATTTCATCTTCTTGAGGATGGTCGGATAGATCGGCCCGAGCGCGATATAATCAGGGTTGGCGGCCAAGGCGCGGTCGAGTTCCGCTTCGTCATGGCTGCTGATGCCGAGCTTCAACCCCGCCTCGGCGATGGCTTTGAGATCGGCCACGTCCAGATCCTCCTGGCCGAGATGGATGAAGTCGCAGCCTTCCTCGATGGCGAGCCGCCAATAGTCGTTGACGATCAGCTGGCATCGATACCGCGCGCAGAGATCGCGGGCGCGGCGGATTTCCGCGCGCAACGCCTGCTCGTCACTGTCCTTGATGCGCAGCTGCACCAGCTTGATGCCAAGCGGCAGAAGCCGTTCCAGCCAGTCGGCGGAATCGAAGATCGGGTAGAACGGATCGAGCGCCATCAGACAAACGCCTTTCCCATGAGGGGCGTCGATGGCGCGGCCATGTCGCGCGCCTCGATCGGATCGGCCTCGTATGCGAGGCGCCCGGCCTCCACCGCCTTGGCAAAGGCCTGCGCCATCATTACCGGATCACCCGCCTTGGCGACGCCCGTGTTGAGCAGCACCGCGTCATAGCCGAGTTCCATCGCCTCCGCCGCATGGGATGGCAGGCCGATACCCGCATCGATCACCAGCGGAATGTCGGGAAAATGCGCCCGAAGCGTCTTCAGCCCATAGGCATTGTTGAGCCCACGGCCCGAGCCGATCGGCGCACCCCACGGCATCAGCACCTTGCATCCTGCCTCGACCAGCCGCTCGGCGACGACCAAATCCTCCGTCATATAGGGAAACACCTCAAAACCATCATTCGAGAGGATGCGCGCGGCCTCCACCAGCCCGAACATGTCGGGCTGTAGTGTGTCCTGCTCGCCGATCACCTCCAGCTTGATCCACGGCGTGCCGAACACTTCGCGCGCCATATGCGCCGTGGTGACGGCCTCGCGCACCGAATGGCAGCCGGCGGTATTGGGCAGGACGCGAAGCCCAAGCGCCTTGATCAGCGCCCAGAAATCCTGGCCCGCCCGATCCCGCCCGGATTCGCGCCGCAGCGATACCGTGACGATCGCCGTCCCGGAGGCGCGCACCGCATCGGCAAGAATGGCGGGCGAGGGGTATTGCGCGGTACCGAGCAGCAATCTGCTCGATATCGGCGTGCTGTAGAATTCCAGCATGTCAGCCTCCCTGCATGGGCGCGAGAATTTCCACCTGATCGCCGTCCCGAAGCGGGGTTTCGGCGCGCTCAGGTGCGCTCACGAATGTGCCGTTGACGGCGGTGGCGATCACGGCGTCGGCGAAATCGAGTTCGGCGAGAATTGCGGCGAGCGTGGCGGCATGGGTTTCATGCGGATTGCCGTTCAGGATAATTTTCATCCATCAACTCCGGTGTTTTGGTGGGATCGATCACGGCTTCGATCGCCATGCGGGCGAGCGCTGGCGCAAGCAGGAAGCCGTGACGGTAGAGCCCGTTGACATAGAGGGTTTGGCCGCGCCTGCGGATGCGCGGCAGATTGTCGGGAAAGGCCGGGCGGGCATCGACGCCCGTTTCCAGGATTTCCGCCTCGCCGAAGGCCGGATCGAGCGCAAAGGCCGCGCCCAGCAGTTCCAGCACCGAGCGCACGGAGATGCGGCGGCCGGCATCGCTCTCGATCATCGTCGCGCCGACCATGTAGACGCCATCGCCGCGCGGCACGACATAGAGCGGGATGCGCGGATGCAGGAGGCGGACCGGGCGACTAAGGTTCACCTCGTTCGAGCGAATGATAATCATCTCGCCCTTGACGCCGCGCAAATCGGTGAGCGCATCCTTTGCTGCACGGCCACGGCAATCGACGGTGAAGTCGCTCTGGATAGCTGCCTTGTCCATGTCCGTGCCGAGTTGCAGGCGTACGCCGCGGCGGCGAAGCGTTTCGGCAAGCTGCTCAAGCGCCTTGCGCGGATCGAGATGGCCTTCGCCGGGAAAGAAAAGACCTTGCCGGAAGCGGCCGGCCAAATCGGGTTCGAGCGCTTCGATCCGGCCGGCATCGACGGTTTCATAGGCGCTGCTGCGGCGGGAAAAGCGCATGAGCTCGGATGCGTCGCGCGTGTGCGAGAGGACGAGCGTGCCCTCCCGCTCGACGCAATCGACATGGCTCTCCCACCAGTCGAGGGCCTGTTGCCCGAGCCTAACCACCGGCTCCTCGGCGCTCTCGCCCTCGCACCACGGCGCCAGCATGCCGCCCGCATACCAGGAGCAGCTGTCGGCGCCGATGCGCTCGCTCCGCGCGACGACGGTGACGTCGAAGCCTCGTTCGGAAAATGCGATAGCGCATGTCAGCCCCGCGACGCCCGCGCCGATGATGGTGATGCGCATCGGCTCTAGCTCCACATCGCGTGAAAGTGATGCACGGGACCATTGCCCGATCCGACGCTGAGACGGTCGGCGGCGAGGATCGCACTCTGTAGATAGGCATGGGCTGCGGCGAAGGCTTCCTCCAGTGACAGCCCTTTCGCCAGCCCGGCGGCAATGGCCGATGAAAGCGTACAGCCGGTGCCATGCGTGTTGCGGGTGGCGATGCGCGGCGCCGTCAGCTTGAACGGCGGCATGCCGTCGCGGATCAGGAGATCGACGCATTCCCCGCCATCTGCATGCCCGCCCTTCATCAGCACCGCGCCGGCGCCCAGCGCCAGGAGCGCCTTGCCCTGTTCCACCGCTTGCGCTTCAGTCCGCGCGACATCGCTATCGAGCAGGGAGGCGGCTTCAGGCAGGTTCGGCGTCAGAAGCGTCACCCCGGGCAAAAGCTTTTCGCGCAAGGCGGATACGGCATCCAGGCTGAGCAACCTGTCGCCGGATTTCGCCACCATGACAGGGTCGAGCACGATGGGTTTGCCGAAGGCGGCAAGCCCGGCTGCCACGGCCTCGATCGTTTCCGGCATCGAGAGCATGCCGATCTTGACGGCATCGACGGCGAGATCGTTGAACACGGCGTCGATCTGCGCCGCGACGATATCGGCCGGAATGTCGTGGACGGCGGTCACCGCCTTCGTGTTCTGCGCGGTGATCGCGGTGATGATGCTCGCGCCATAGACACCGAGCGCGGAGAAGGTCTTGAGGTCGGCCTGGATGCCGGCGCCGCCGCCGCTGTCCGATCCGGCGATGGTGACGCAGATCGGTATCGCCGATATGGAAAAGGAGCGTGCGGTCTGTGTTCTCGTCATGACGTTTCCATTCCGAACGGAACTGGAAACGTCTCGACCAGGATGGAATATGCTTCCAAAAAGGGGAATCACCCCCGGTCCGCGACGTGCCAAACTCCGTTCCCTACGCAGGTATTATCCCGGATCAGGTTCAATGGGTTGGCGCGTTAGCACCTCTCAGCCTTTCGGCACCCCAACGAATTTTGCTGCTGTCGAGATAGGCCCAAAATCGGCCAACGTCAAGGCTATCCGGAGGCGCTTCCGCCGCTCGACCCATGCGCTGATACCCGCCCAAAAGAGTGTGGTCCGGCATTGCGGCAATTCAGGATTGCATCGTGCCCAGTAAATGCCACCGATGCATAAAGATAAGCAAAATCAAAGTTTAACATTGTTTATTTAGAATTTGATGCTTTGCTTGGCAGGGGTTTCGCAGACACATATCGCAGGGGGCAGTAGATGTTGTTTTCAACAATGGGGATGTATGTGAGGTCGCAATCTGATGGCGAATTCTGAGCCTCGAGGCATCGTTGGCGGGCCGGCGGAAGCAGCGGAGACCGACGAGGATTTCCGCGTCCTTTTTACCACCCACCCGACGCCCATGTGGGTCTATGATCCCCAAACTCTGAAATTCCTCATCATCAATCAGGCCGCCGTCGAACTCTATGGCTATGATCGCGAACAGTTCCGGCAACTGACCGTTCTCGACATACGTCCTCCCGCTGAGCGCGAGCGCATGCTGGATGCGATAAGCGAGAGAACCGATCTCGACCGGCCCCAGCGCTGGCAGCATCTGAAGGCGGATGGCGAGATCATCGAGGTTCTGACCTATGGTCGGCAGGTGCGCTTCAGGGGGCTCGATGCCGTTTTGGCCATCGTGCAGGACCGCACCGAGGTCAACCAGGCCTACAAGCAGGTGCACCACACCCGGTCGCTCCTCGACAATCTGGTGAGCAATCTCCCCTTGGGGGTTTTCGTCAAGGATATGGAGAGTGACGGGCGCTACGTGCTGTTCAACGAGGCGGCCGGTTCGATCAGCGGCCGCACGCCGGCGGAGGTCCTGGGCAAAACCGACAGCGCCCTGTATCCCCGCCGCGATGTCATTCGTCTCAGCCGGCAGGATAAGGTGGCGATGCGCCGCAGCGAGGTTCTGTCCCTGGAACAGAACATGGTGCGGCCCGATGGTCAGGTGCGCATCGTGCGCACCATCAAGCGCCGGATTCCCGCCAGCGACGGTTCGCGCCCGCGCTATCTCATCGGGCTTGCGGAGGATGTTACGGAAAGGCGGGAAATCCTGTCGCGGATCGAGCATGTCGCCATGCATGACGCGCTCACCGGCCTGCCCAACCGCGCCTATTTCACCGACCATGTTGGAAAGCTTTTGAAAAACGAGCATGAAGCGGAGCCATTCGCTCTGCTCTACCTCGATGTCGATCA
The DNA here is from genome assembly GCF_002980495.1 of Phyllobacterium phragmitis. Lineage (GTDB taxonomy): Bacteria > Pseudomonadota > Alphaproteobacteria > Rhizobiales > Rhizobiaceae > Paramesorhizobium > Paramesorhizobium phragmitis. The sequence goes on along the minus strand of NZ_PVBR01000007.1, from coordinate 12,283 downwards.
TTTCAAGCAGGTCAATGACAGCATGGGGCACCCGGCTGGAGATATGCTGTTGCGCGAGGTTGCATCGCGGCTGCGCAAGCTTGTCTCGCCTGATGATTTCATTGCACGCATCGATGGCGATGAGTTCGCCCTCGCATTCATGGGCGGTGATACCGGGGATATAAGCCTGTTTGCCGAAAAGCTGATGGCCGCTTTCGCCGAGCCCTTCCGCCTGGACCACAATGAGGAATATGTCTGCTGCAGCATCGGCATAGCGCTGGCGCCGAAACATGGCGATGAGGTCGACCTGCTTTTGCGCAATGCCGATCTGGCGCTCCACGCCGCAAAGGCCGATGGCCGCTCGACCTTCCGCTTCTATGAGCAATCCATGCGGCTGGCAGCAGAAAAGCGCCATCTTCTGACGCTCGAACTGAGGCAGGCGTTGAACGAGGGCCAGTTCGAACTCTATTACCAGCCGATCTTCACGCTGGCCGACGATAGCATTTCGGGCTTCGAGGCGCTTATCCGCTGGCATCATCCGCAGCGCGGCATGGTATCGCCCGCCGAATTCATCCCTGTGGCGGAGGAAACGGGGCTGATTTCCGGTATCGGCCAGTGGGTGCTTCGCAAGGCTTGCATGACTGCGGCGCGCTGGCCGAAATCGATCAAGATCTCGGTCAATCTTTCAGCGGCGCAGTTCGATCAGGCCGGATTGCTCGATACCGTGGTCATGGCTCTTGAGGAGGCCGACCTGGAGCCGCATCGTCTGGAGCTGGAGATCACCGAATCGATCTTCCTGTCCAACAGCCGGCAGAACATCCAGCTGCTTTATGGCTTGCGCGACCTTGGCGTCCGCATAGCGATGGACGATTTCGGCACCGGCTATTCCTCGCTCAGCTATCTCAGCTCCTTTCCCTTCGACAAGATCAAGATCGATCGCAGCTTCGTCTCCGGCATAGAGGTCGACACCAGGAACCTCGCCATCATCCAGGCGGTGGCGGTCCTTGGCGCGGGCTTCAACATAATTACGACGGCCGAAGGCGTGGAAACGGCGCAACAACTGACCCGGCTGAGGCACGAGCAATTCGGTGAGGTGCAGGGCTTTCTCACCGGCAGGCCGATGCCGGCGAGCGAAATCGATACATTCATCTCAAGCAAAAGTGCTTCTTCCAGCCGGGTATTGAATGAACCGGCATCCTCTGCGATGACAGGCCGAAATTAAGCACCAGGATTACGGGAGGAGATATCGGCTATGGCATTCGAGGAGCTTGAAACATTCAGGAGCGGAACCTTTGTCGGGCGCGTCTGGCGGCCGGACGTCGAGGGGCCGGCCCTCGTCATGCTGCGCGACGGCGTGCTTTTCGACATCACCTCAAAAGCGGCGCCGACCATGCGCGATCTCCTTGAGCGGGATGACCCGGCAGCATTCGCCCGTGCGCGGAAAGGCGAACGTCTCCTGCCGCTTCAAGAGCTCGCCGAGCAATCGGTCGAGGCTGCGGGCGACCTGACTCAGGTCCATTTCCTGGCGCCCTGCGACCTGCAGGCGGTCAAGGCCTGCGGCGTCACCTTCGCCCGTTCGATGATCGAGCGTGTGATCGAGGAAAAGGCCGCCGGAAATCCGGCGCTGGCGCTGAAGATCCGCGAGCGGGTAACGGCGATCATCGGCAACAGCTTGCGCAATCTGAAAGCCGGGTCTCCGGAAGCGGCCAGGGTCAAGGCCGCGCTGATCGAGGAAAATGTCTGGTCGCAATATCTCGAAGTCGGTATCGGGCCGGATGCCGAGGTTTTCTCCAAGGCGCAAATTCTCTCTTCCGTCGGCTGGGGTGCGTCGGTCGGCCTGCACCCGATCTCAAGCTGGAACAACCCCGAACCGGAAATCGTGCTGGCGGTCGACAGCACAGGCCATGTGAAGGGCGCGACGCTCGGCAACGACGTCAATCTGCGCGATGTCGAGGGCCGTTCCGCCCTGCTCCTCGGCAAGGCGAAGGACAACAACGCCTCCGCTGCCATCGGTCCTTTCATCCGGCTGTTCGACGAGACCTATTCCATCGATGATGTGCGCAACGCCGATCTCGATCTGCTGATCGAAGGTGAGGACGGTTTCGTGCTCAAGGGGCACAGCACCATGAAGGAGATCAGCCGCGATCCACTCGATCTCGTTTCCCAGACCGTCGGCGCCCATCATCAATACCCCGATGGATTCCTGCTTTTCATGGGAACGCTGTTCGCGCCGGTCGAGGACCGCGACACCCCGGGAGAAGGCTTTACGCACAAGATGGGCGATGTCGTCACCATCTCCAATCCTAAGCTCGGCAGTCTGACCAATACGGTCCGGCTTTCGACGCAATGCCCGCCCTGGACTTTCGGCGCTGCCGCCCTGATGCGCAATCTTGCTAGGCGTGGGCTGCTATAAACCGGACTTGAGAACAGTGGCCGTCGAGGCTTCATAAGCATAAATCACATGCCCCCGGAAGATTTCCTCCGAGGGCATGGCTTGTCAGCTGTCCGGCAACGTATACGCGATGACATAGTCACCCGGCTTGGTGCCGACGGAGCCATGGCCGCCTGCCACGATGAGGACGAATTGGCGACCGTCTTCCGTTGTATAGCTCATTGGCGTGGCCTGTCCGCCTGCCGGCAGGCGTGCTTCCCATAGCTGTTTGCCGGTCGTCAGATCATAGGCGCGGAAGTAATCGTCCACTGCAGCCCCCAGGAAGGCGACGCCGCCTGCCGTGATCATCGGACCGCCGATGCCGGGCACGCCGACCTCGAACGGCAACGGTATCGGGGATATATCCCGGATAGTGCCGTTCTTGTGCTTGTAGACGATCTTGCCCGTCCGCAGATTCGCCCCGGCGACGTAGCCCCACGGCGGCGCCTGGCAGGGAATGCCGAGCGGCGACAGGAAGGGATTGAGGAGCACGGCATAGGGCGCGCCTTCATTGCGGTTCAGCCCCTGTTCGCTTCCTTTCGTGCCTTCGCCGGGAGGCGGAACCTCGGCGCGCGGCACCAGCTTGGAGGTAAAGGCAAGATAGGTCGGCATGGCGAACATCACCTGCCGCACCGGATCGACCGCAACGCTGCCCCAGTTGAAGGTGCCGAAATTGCCGGGATAGACGATCGTTCCCTGCAGCGAGGGCGGCGTATAGCGGCCTTCATATTTCAGCTTGTGGAATTCGATCCGGCATATCAGCTGGTCGAACATGGTAACGCCCCACATGTCCTTTTCGGTCAGTGGCGGCGGCGAGAAGGTCAGGCCGGAGGTGGGCTGCGTCGGAGAGGTGAAATCCTCCGGTATCGCTCCGCTGGGAGCCGGCACCTCCTCGACCGGGATAATCGGTTCGCCGGTTCGCCGGTCGAGCACATAGATGTCGCCCTGCTTGGTCGGGCCGACCAGCGCTGGAACAACGGCGCCGTCCTCCTTGGTGATGTCAACGAGAACCGGCTGCGCTGGAACATCCATGTCCCAGAGGTCATGATGCACCGTCTGGTGAACCCAGCGCACCTGTCCGGTATTGAGATCTAGCGCCACGATGGAGGAGGAATATTTCTCGACATGCTCGCTACGGCCCATGCCAAGCTGGTCGGGCACCCTGTTGCCGAGCGGCACATAGATCAGCCCGAGATTTTCATCCACGCTCGAGACCGACCAGCTGTTGGGCGAGTTGACGGTGTATTTCTGGCCATCCGGAAGCGGCGTCGTCTCGTCCGGATTGCCCGAATCCCAGTTCCAGATCAGCGCGCCTGTATGGATGTCGAAAGCGCGGATGACCCCGGATTGCTGATGAATGGAATAATTGTCGTTGACGGCTCCGCCAACGATGATCTTGCCCTCTGCCACCACCGGCGGCGAGGTCGAGTAATAGTAGCCCGCCGGATTGTACGGCATCCCCTGTTCGAGATGCAGCGTGCCATTGTCGGCGAAGGATGAGCAGATCTGGCCGTTCGCCGCATCGAGCGCGATCAGCCGCGCATCGGAAGTCGGCAGATAGACGCGCTCGGCGCAGGCCTGGCCGGGAGGCGCCGCCGGATCGGCGTAATAGGAAACGCCACGGCAGGTCTGGTGCTGGCGGTCCGGGTTGAAGCCGACATTCGGATCGTATTTCCATTTCTCCTTGCCGGTCGTCGCATCGACGGCGATCGCCCAATTGTGCGGCGTACAGAGATAGAGCGTGTCGTGCACCTTGAGAGGTGTAACCTGGTAGGTGGTTTCGCCGATATCCTCCGGCTGCTTGATATCGCCGGTCTGGTAGGTCCATGCCACCCGCAGGCTGCCGACATTCTCCGGCGTGATCTGATCAAGCGGCGAATAGCGCTGGCCATATGGCGTGCGGCCATATTGGCGCCAGTCGCCGGGCGGCATATTGCCTCCCAGATCCGGGTTTGCGGTCACCTGTTCCGTCGGGAGTGAACCGGCGATATCGTGCGGGTCCTGGAGCATGGAATATCCGGCAACGGCCAGCGAGGCCAGCACGGCGACGGCAAGGGGCAAGGCGCCGCCCGTCCTCCTCGATATCCACGGGGCCAGAAGCCACAGGCCGAGAAGCACGATGACGCCGCCACGCGTCCCCAACTGCCACCAGTCGAAGCCGATTTCATAAACCGCCCAGCCAAGCGAGCCGAGGATGACGAGGGCATAGATCCATAGTGCGGCGGGGCGCCGCTTGAAGAGGAATATCGCAGTCAGAAGAAAGCCGAGAGCCGCGATGATATAATACCAGCTTCCGCCAAGCGCAGCGAGCCATGCACCGCCGACACCGAGGGCGATTGCAATGGCTGCAAACAGAAGCGCAGTAATAGATATCAGCAAATCCAGCCTCCTCGAAAGTTTCGCATCAACAATTCTTCAAGTCATCGTTCGTATACAGAATCTTTGTACTGAAAAAATACTTTTGACAACCGGTGTTTTTGTATTCCGTAGAATCTCACGAGTTTTCAATTGGTTAGCTAGATTTCCTATAGTGGTCGCATCAACCTAAACTAGGGCGTCGGACGTTCTCGAAAGCAAATAGAGGCGAATCATCTGGAGAAATGGCCGGGGCATTGCTTTTTTCATTTCCTAAAAAAGGATTCCTAAAAAATAGGGATGCCCAGCGGTGTCGTTCCCGATGCTGGGTTACATATACAACCTGGGAGCGCGTGCTCACTCTTCCACGGCCTTGCCGCTGCGTGTTTCCAGCCGATAGCGATTGCCGGGATAGATGAGGCGGGCGAACGAAACCACCTGTTTCGAAGACCATGTGCGCCGGCGGATCGTCAGGCATGGCTCGTTGCGCAGGATGACCAGCAGCTTGCATTCCCAGGGTTCCGGCATGGTGGCTTCGACGATGTGCTCCGACCCGCTCAAGGGTGCCTCGCGCGTCAGATAGGCATTGGGTGTAATGGTGGTGAAATCCTGTTCGAGATAGGCAGGCGCGGCCGCGGGATTGACGTGGCGATCCTCGATCTGCACGGGAACGCCGTTCTCGCTATGGACGATCAGCGAGTGAAAGACCCTTGCGCCGATCGGCAGATCCAGCGCGTCCGCAATGGCAGGGGAGGCGTCCTCTTCCCTGAGAAAAACCACCAAAGCCAGGTGAATATGGCCTCTTTCCGCGATTTCGTCTGCAATATTCCTGACCTCGAAAAGCGCCGAAGTGCCCTTGCGCTCGGCAACGAACGAACCGACGCCCTGGATGCGCACGAGTTCGCCCTCGCTCGCCAGTTCGCGCAGCGCCCGGTTGGCGGTCATCTTGCTGACGCCCAGCTCCGCGACGAGCTCGTTTTCCGAGGGGACGCGATGTTTCGGAGGCCATTCGCCGCTGTGAATGCGGTCGAGGATCATCTGTTTCACGCCGGCATAAAGCGGGGCGCTTTCGCTTGCCCGTTCATTTGACATTGAAGATATCCTCCTCCTGATCGCATTGAAATCGCCTAAACCACTTGGCTACCCGGCAGTCTTTGAAGCCGAACAATGTGCGTCCGCCCTCTCCGCCTTAATTTTAAGCAGCGGTAGGAACTGCACGTAATCGACACTTTATGCTTGCATGCCATAGTAATTGACATATGGTCCCATATACAACATCAATAGGGAAATGATCCGGATTTGGCTTCTTGGTCTAGCCGATAGCTCACGATCCAGCCCGATATCGATCCGCGTTAATCATGGCCATGCCATGCTCTCGCCAAGCCGACACAGATCGGCACGTCAATAACAGTTTCCGACACCACCAGAGGAGAATATCGATGAAAGCTTATAAGATTCTGCTGGCCGGCGCTGTCGCGCTTGCTGCCGGTGCATGGTCTCCGGCTCAGGCCAAGGAATGGAAGAGCGTGACGATCACGCTGGAAGGCGCCTATGCCCCGTGGAACATGACCAATCCGGACGGCTCGCTCGGCGGTTTCGAGCCGGAACTGGCGAAATATCTCTGCGACCACATGAAGGTGGAATGCAAGCTGGTCGCCTCCGACTGGGACGGCATGATCACCAGCCTCAACGCCGGCAAGTTCGATGTCATCATGGACGCGCTGTCGATCACCGAGGAACGCAAGCAGATCATCGACTTCTCGGTCCCTTACGCCCATACCCATGCGGTCTTCGCCGCATCGAAGGAAAGCTCCTACGCCAATGCGCCTGGCACGGGCAGCGTCGTCAAGATGGAGCCGGATCTGAATGGCGGCAAGGATGCCGTCGAAGCCATGCGCACCGCCTTCAAGGGCGCCACCATCGGCATCCAGGCGGCGACTGTCTATTCCAAGTTCATCTATGACAATTTCGGCGATATCGCCACGGTGCGTGAATACAAGACCGGCGCCGAACGCGACCTCGATCTGGAAACGGGACGCATCGATCTCGCCTTCGACGACGCGGTCTATCTGAATTCGGCCTTCGAAAAGGCCGATGGCGAACTCGCCTTCAGCGGCCCCGAAATCGGCGGCACCATTTTCGGCATCGGCGAGGGGCTGGGCGTGCGCAAGTCCGATCCCGAACTCAAGGCGATGCTCGACGATGCCATCAAGGCCGCACTTGCCGACGGAATCGTCAAGGATCTGTCGATGAAATGGTTCAAGACGGACGTTACGCCTTGACCGGATTTGCCTTGGAGCGGTTTTGCCGCTCCAAGGCGCGTTTTCGACGTGCGGAATTTTCGCGTCCCGCTCCGGTCTGCTGAGACCGGCCCCAATCGATAGTGTGGGAACATTGATATGCAGATAGTGGAGACACTCGGTTTCGGGCAGACCGGCTGGGGCGGGCTGCTCCTCATGGCTGCCTTGATGACGCTGTGCGTCACCCTCACGGCGCTCCTGATCGGCGCCGTGCTCGGGGCTGTCGTCGCCGCGGCCAAGCTTTCGCAGAGCCGGGCGATCAGAACCGCCGGCGGCGTCTACACCACCATCTTTCGCGGCGTGCCTGAGCTTCTGATCATCTATCTCGTCTATTTCGGCGGCTCCAGCGCCGTCACCATGATCGGCGCTTATTTCGGCTATGACGGGTTTCTCGGGCTTCCGACCTTCATCGCCGGCGCCCTTGCCGTAGGTCTGATCTGCGGCGCCTATCAGGCCGAGGTCTATCGCGGTGCCTTCCTGGCGATTCCCAGGGGCGAGCTCGAAGCCGCCGAGGCGATCGGCATGAACCGTCTGTTGCGGTTCCGGCGCATCATCGCGCCGCAGGTTCTGCGCTTCGCCCTTCCCGGCATCGGCAATGTCTGGCAGCTGAGCCTCAAGGATTCCGCACTCGTCTCCGTCACAGGCCTCGCCGATCTGATGCGCACCAGCCAGGTCGCCGCCGGCTCGACACGGCAATATTTCCTGTTCTTCATCGTCGGCGGCTGTCTCTATCTGGTCCTGACCAGCATGTCCGACCGCCTGTTTGCCAGCGCCGAGAGGCGCGCCAGCCGCAGCATGCCGGCCGGCATCGGCCAGATATAAGGAGGAATGGCGATGGATTTCCCTTTCCTGTTCCAGACCATGAAGACGCTGCTCGCCGCCTTGCCGATGACGCTTGCCTTGTTTTCCCTCTCGGTGCTGTTCGGCGGTCTGCTCGCCCTGTTGATCGTCTGGATGCGGGTCGGCGGCAATCCCGTCCTCAGCCGGTTTGCGCGGGGCTATATCTTCATCTTCCGCGGCTCGCCGCTGCTCATCCAGATGTTTCTCGTCTTCTACGGCCTCGGCCAGTTCGGCTTCATCCGCCACTCTTTCGTTTGGCCGGCGTTGCGCGAGCCCTTCGTCTGCGCCGTCCTGTCGCTGGCGCTCTGCACGGCGGGATATACGGCTGAGATCTTCCGCTTCGGCCTGCGCGCCGTTCAGCCGCGCGAAATCGAGGCGGCGCGCGCCATCGGCATGTCCGGCTTTCTCCTGGTGCGCCGCATCATCGCCCCCATCGCCTTCCGCCATGCCCTGCCGGCTTATTCGACGGAGATCGTGATGATGGTCAAATCCACGGCGCTGGCGAGCCTCGTCACTGTCTGGGAGGTGACCGGCGTTGCGCAGCGGCTGATCGCGCAGACCTACCGTACGATGGAGGTGTTTCTCTGCGCGGCGATCATCTATCTCGTGCTCAATTTCCTGATCCTGCAGGCGATGGCACTTATCGAACATCGCCTTTCACCGCACCGGCGTGCTGCGGTATCTCTGGTCCCCGGCGGCCTTCCGGTATCCCGATGACGACGCCAGAAACCACAATGGAGGGGAACATGGCTGCGGCCACCCGGCTATCCGTCCGCAACATCCACAAGAGCTTCGGCGCGCATGAGGTTCTGCGCGGCATTTCGCTCGATGCCCATGATGGCGACGTCATTTCGCTGCTCGGCGCCAGCGGTTCGGGAAAATCGACATTCCTGCGCTGCATCAATCTTCTCGAAACCGCCGATCAGGGCGAGATCGTCGTCGACGGCGAGCGCATCGAGATGACGGTGCGCAACGGCCGCAACATGCCGGTCAGCCGAAAGCAGATCGATCGCATCCGGGCCGAGCTCGGCATGGTCTTCCAGTCCTTCAATCTCTGGTCCCACATGACCATCCTCGACAATGCCATCGAAGGTCCGGTGCATGTGCTGAAAAGGCCGCGCGCCGAGTGCATCGCCGAAGCAGAAGCGCTTCTTGAAAAGGTCGGGATCGCCGAAAAGCGCCATGCCTATCCAGCCCACCTCTCCGGCGGCCAGCAGCAGCGCGCCGCGATTGCCCGCGCCCTGGCGATGAAACCGAAGGTGATGCTGTTCGACGAGCCGACCTCCGCGCTCGATCCCGAGCTCGTCGGCGAGGTTCTGCGCGTCATGCGCAGTCTGGCGGAAGAGGGCATGACGATGCTGGTGGTTACGCATGAGATGAGCTTTGCCCGCAATGTCTCCAACCGCGTCATCTTCATGCGCTCCGGCGAGATCGACAGCGACGGCGCGCCGGAAGAGCTTTTCGGTAAAGGCGGTTCACCCGCCTTCCGGCAATTCATCGGCACGTTCGGGAGCTGACAGTGCGCACCATAATGCTTGAAACGACGCTCGATTGGCATTCAGCCGCCGGCATCGCCGAGGGTGCCCGGCTGGAGCTTGGCGACAATGCCTGGAACAGGATAGGTCACGCCGCGCGCATCGTCGCCGCGCTGGTGAATAGCGGCGTCCGCGCCTATGGAATAACCACAGGCGTCGGCGCGCTTGCCGATACGGTCGTCGACCGCGCGTCGCAGCGCCGCCTGTCGCGCAATATCCTGATGAGCCATGCCTGCGGCGTCGGTCCCCTTCTTGCGCCGCGCGAGGTGCGCGCCATCATCGCCGCCCAGATCAACAATTTCGCCCATGGCCATTCCGGCGTCCGGCCCGAAATCGTACAAGCGATGCTGGCGCTGCTCGACCATGATTGCATTCCCGATGTCCCCTCGAAAGGCTCCGCCGGCTATCTCACGCATATGGCGCATATCGCGCTGGTGCTGATCGGCGAGGGGACGGTGCATCTGGCGGGCCGCAAGGTGACCGGCGCCGAAGCCCTGGCGCAGATCGGCATTGCGCCGGTCGTGCTGGAGGCGAAGGAAGGCTTGAGCCTTGTCAACGGCACGTCCTGTTCCACAGGCCTTGGCTGTGTCGCGCTTCACCGTGTTGAGCGTCTGCTCGAATGGGCCGATGCCATCGCCGCGCTGACGCTTGAAGCGCTCGGCGCGCAGATGCAGGCATTCGATGAGAGCGTGCTTGCACTCCGGCGCTCGAAGGGCATCGAAACCGTCGGCCGCGCATTGCGGGAAAGGCTCGAAGGAAGCCGGCTCATATCAGCCAATGCCGGGGCGCGGACGCAGGATGCATTGAGCCTGCGCGCCATTCCGCATGCCCACGGCGCCGCACGTGACGGCTTCGATTTCGTAGCCGATGTCGTCAATCGCGAGCTTGCCTCCGTCACCGACAATCCAGCCGTTTCAGGCTCGCCGGAGGAGCCGCTGGTCTGGTCTGAGGCTCACGCCGTTGGGCCCGCCCTCGCGCAGGGGCTCGACATGCTGGCGGTCGCTATCGCGCAGATCGCTGCCATGAGCGAGCGCCGCATCGACCGTCTGGTCAATCCGCTGGTGAGCGGCCTGCCGGCCTTCCTCGCCGATGATCCAGGCGCGGGCTCCGGTTTCATGATCGCGCAATATACGGCCGCCGCACTCAGCAACGAAAACCGCCGCCTTGGCGCGCCCGCCAGTCTCGATGGCGACGTCACCTCCGCCTTGCAGGAGGATTTCCTGGCGCATCCGACGGCCGCGGCGATGAAGCTTCTGGCCGTGCTCGACAATGCCGAGCAGATCTTCGCGATCGAGCTTCTGGCGGCGGCGCAGGCGCTGGATATTCAATCCGCGAAAGCCGCCCGCGCTGAAGGGACCGATGTGGTGTATCGGGCATTGCGCGACATCCTGCCCCGCTATGCCGATGATCGGCCCCTGGCTAAGGATATGGCGGCGGCGCGTGGCCTTCTGGCCAGTACTACGGCGCCCCGCATTGATTGACTGCCTTAGCCGACGAAACTGGGGGATGAACATGTCCACGCAATATGATGTCGCCGTCATCGGTCTTGGCGCCATGGGCAGCGCGGCGGTCGCGCATCTCGCCGCCCGCGGCGTCAAAGTGATCGGCATCGAGGCGGCGTTTCCCGCTCATGCGCTGGGCTCCTCGCATGGTGATTCCAGGCTGATCCGGCTCGGCTATTTCGAGGATCCGTCCTATGTGCCGCTTCTGCAGAGCGCCTACGCCAATTGGCGCTCGATGGAGCAACGGCTGCGCGAGCAGGTGCTGACGATATCAGGCGTGCTGCAGATCGGCCGCCCCGACGACAAGATCGTCAAGGGAACGCGCGCCTCAGCGAAACTGCATGGGCTTGCCTCCGAGGTGCTCGACCGGGAAATGATGCTGAGGCGCTTTCCCGCCTTTGCGCTGGATGCCGATGACATTGCGGTTCTCGATCCCGAGGGCGGGTTCCTGAAGCCGGAGGCTGCGGTCTTCGGCTATCTGAGACTTGCGGCGGCGGACGGCGCCGTTCTGCATTTCGGCGAGAAGGTGACGGCGATCGAACCCGGCGATAGCGATGTCGAGATCGTCACCGATACGGCGCGCTACCGCGCCGGCAAGGTGGTGGTGGCCACTGGGCCATGGATTGCCGAGCTGGTGCCGCAATTGCGCGGGCTCGCCGTGCCGATCCGCCAGGTCGTGGCGTGGTATCAGCCGCGCGACGGTTTTTCCACGGCACTTGGCCGCATGCCGGCCTTCATCCGCGATGAGGGCGATGCCGGTTCCTTCTTCGGCTTTCCCGTCATCGGGCCGGATGGCGTCAAGATCGGAAAACACGCGCATTTCCGCGAGGAGATCGATCCTGATAGCCCCAATCCGCCGGTGAACGACACCGATCTGGCGCTGCTCGATGATTTCATCGCCCGCCGTGTTCCTGATGCAGCAGGCCTGCGCGTCAATGCCATCACCTGCCGCTATACGATGCTGCCGAGTGAGGATTTCCTCATCGACCTCCTGCCGTCCGACCCGCGCATCGTGGTGGCGTCGCCCTGTTCGGGGCACGGCTTCAAATTTACCAGCGTCGTCGGTGAAATCCTCGCCGATCTGGTATTGGAGGGCGCAACGCCCCTGCCGATCAGCGCCTTCTCCTTCGCCGCCATGGACCGCTTCGCGAAGACGCGGCGGGAATAGAACACGGCCACGCGCTTTGTCGGAATCCCAGTCGATATGTCGTAATTGACCTACCCGAGACATGGGTCACAGTTCATTGCGGACACATAGGTTACACAATTGGCGCTTTGCGGAGGATCGCGGAGTGCCGTGGAAGGAGTGTAGCCTTATGGATGAACGGCTGAAGTTCATCG